>CAZLHM010000036.1:10372-16423 GCA_964559555.1 uncultured Candidatus Bathyarchaeia archaeon | reverse complement strand
GTGGCAGTGAACAGATCCGCACAACGTACATGCGTCTTCCAGCAGTACTCCTGTATTAGCCTGTTCAGCGTGATCCTCGGCGGAATCCCGTCATCATAGTCGAGTATCGAGGGCACAGTGCATGCGATTGAAGTTATCCCATTTCTTAGTGACAACTCATACATTTCACGAAGATTTGAGAAAACCTCTTCGACCGACAGACCCCAACCTAGATCGTTTGAACCACCAAGAATTATCACGATTTTTGGCGAAGCTCGAATAACATCGGAGTCGAAGCGAGAGAGCATCTGCTCAGTCAGCTCTCCGACGATCCCCTTGTTAAGAACTTCCAGAGAGACGACATCCGCTGTGAACTCCTTCCGTGCCTGCTCCACCAGATAATCTGTATAGGGAGCGGACGACTCTTCAACTCCTAGGAGCCCGTAGGATTGGAAGCCAACTGTCAGGCTGTCTCCTAATGCAACAACTCTGACGTGCGATGGTTTGTGCGACATCTAGTCCATCACTTGCGTCCTCGGAGTTCGAAACGAGAATTGGCGCGATCAGAGTATTATGCCCTTTTTGATCTCTCGGCGGTAGCGACTGCATCCGTTGCCAACGTGGCGAGCATGATTCTCTGACCTTGACGCAAGAATCGATAGAAGAATGCCTGAGTAGGCTTGCCGTGAAATCATTTTATACAGTGTCAATCCGGTCGTGAACGGCGACAGACTTGGCTGGACTGTGGAGCGGTCTGCTGCTGCGGATCGCCAAACGTTGGATAGCAGGTGAGACACGTGAGGACGCCTTTGCGAGAGCAGCGGAATCGAACACGCATGATGTGCGTGGAATCATCAACTTTCTCGGAGAGGATTTGACTGTTGCAGAGGAAGCTCATGCCGCTACAACAGAGTACGTTGAGATGCTCAAGGGGCTTCACGAGCGCAGGATCAAGGGTGGCATCTCGGTTAAGCCGACCCAACTTGGTCTTTCCATCGATAGGCAGCTCTTCAGAGACAATCTGGCCAAGATTGTTCAGATCGCCAAGGGGTTTGGAATATTCGTGTGGATGGACATGGAGAGTTCAACATACACTACTGACACGATCGAATCTTTTCTCGAGTCTCGAAAGAAGTTTGACAATGTCGGTCTCGCTATACAAGCGTACTTGAAGAGAAGTGAGGAAGATGTCGTTCCAATCTTGAAAGCTGAGGGGGCGATCAGACTCTGCAAGGGCGCATACAATGAGAATCCAGAGATCGCCTACAAGGATAAGAAACGCATCGACACCAACTTCTCTAAACTGATGCGAATGATGTTCGAGTACGGAAGAGGATTCGCAATTGCGACGCATGATGAGAAGTTGATCGAGGAAGCCAGTCGTCTGAGCAACGTTCATCACGCGGATTTCGAGTATGAGATGCTGATGGGAATCAGAGACAAGAAGAAACTTGAACTCGTTCAGAGAGGTTATCGAGTGAGCGAGTACATCCCATTCGGAAAGAGCTGGTGGGCCTACTCCATACGACGAATTCGTGAACACAAGAGCAACATATTCCTACTTGCGCGCTCTCTCCTGAGTGGCTAGTAGTCACGGTGAGAGTCGCGAGAGGAACGTGAAAACACCTGTATCGAAACTCTTTTCCTCTCGCACGTGCTATTATGTGGGACAGGTGACATCGAGTGCCTAAGAAAAAGAAGGCCAAGAAGAAGAAGTGATAGATGTACGCACTCCTTTGGAGCGCCTTTCTTGCTGTCTGTGAAACAGGCCATCGTTGCCTCGGAGACAAGCCTTTTTCTTCTACGCGTGGTTTGATTTTTTCGAACAACCAAATGAAGGCACTCGAGAGAAGCGAATTGTCAGCTCCTTTCGAACGCGACTTTGAGGAGCAGGTTGATAGAGATTTCAAGACATCGCATTAGAAACGCCGGTTGCGCGTTTCATCAGCGAGAGTCAGTCTCTCCCTTGATTGTCTCTTGCTCGGGATGTGATCATAGGTAAGTCAGTATCATTTTTATCTCGTGTCGATCGCACCCTACGAAACCACAATAGACACTTGTTCATGTACAACTTCTTTCAGCGCCGATTCTATCTTCGCTTTTTGGGCAACGAGCTGAGCCCGAAGATGTCTCTCTTGAGATTCTAAGTCGACGATCAAGTGGGATTTGCGAGTGACCTCGGCTCGGACCCTGTCAAGTCGTCCTCTGAGGGTGAGCCACTGTTCATAGATGCCAGATGCCCTGAGTTGTCTTGTGGTCTCCTGACGGTTTGCCAACAGAATGCCGTGATTCTCTCGGAACCGCTCTAGCTCTCCTTTCAGAAGCTTTTCGATCGCTTCGATCGACTTCCGTCTTCTTCTCTGATCAAGAGGAAGTGTTTCCCGTTCAATCGACTGAAAGAGCGAGCCCAGCAGTTCACGCAATTGGGCGACAGGTGTCTCCAACAAGGTCACTAGAGGATTTTCGACAAGCCTGCCGAGCGTGGCTTTGTCCAAGTCAGCTGGAAGACTGACATCGGGCCTCTCGGCCTTGCGAAGCGGTTTCGAGAGAGGCTCAAGCACTGCTAGGATCTCATCCTCCTGTTGTTTGAGCTGGCTCTCTATTCGATCCAGTTCGCTAAGCTTCTCATCCCGGCTCAGTGATGAAAGATCTTCTTCGAGCCGCACCTCCCGTGCTTGCAGCTCCGTGAGAGCGCTTCTCGCCTCTTGGACCTCGTTGATCTTGAGACCCAACTGGCCGGCGCTTTGCGCAAGTCTGTGCACATCATCTGCCAATAGGTGGAGATGTTCGAGCTTCGATCTCTCGAGGACTTGAGAGAGATGATTCACACTTCCACTTAGAGATGCAATAGAACCTTCTAGGACGGAGCTCTCTGACTTAGTCGACCTGACTACGCTTCTAATGTACTTGTTGAAGGCGCCCACACTCAACTTGATGGCTTGGACAGATCTTTCCTCAAACCGCTTCAGTTCGACATACGATACTGGCTGCCCTTCCGTTGTCAGCGAGTGACAAGCTTGGAGAACTTGATCTGATAGTCTGAGCCCGTGCTGCATAGCCGGCCTCGTGATGCTTCCCCACGCCCGTTCTGTTGCCTGCGCGAGGTTCTGGGCCGCCTTTTCGACTGACCGGACTGATTTCATCACACGCTCGACAGCTGCTTGGAAATCCCTACGATACGAGCCCTCCCGGTCTGAGATGATCTCTGTCATCTTCTTGTCGAGCCGCTCAATCGGGATCTCCATCGCGTTCATCACAGGCTGGACTCAGTATCCATTTTCAGCAGCTTGGGCGGACTGGCATAAGTGTTACACCCCTAGCTCCTGCCGATGAAAGATCGCCCGGCGTGGCATGACTTAGAAATCAGCGAGAGAAGCGTTAGGCCGGGAGGTCTGGCCCTAGGGAGCGATGACAACTGTCATGGGTGATTTTTGCCGGTCATCGGTACGCCCCATTGGTCTCGGAGATATTGTTGCGATGTTCCTAGGACTCGTTCCGTGCAAGGCTTTGCGGTTCACCCTAAGGCTCAGATCTGCTATCGCAGATCAGGATCTGAAATACCCGCAGTACGCGGTCATGACATAGCTAGTCAGGGAAACCGAAGAATTGTTGACTGGATTGGGACCACTGTAGAAGGCGGGTCGTTCTCTGGCCAGCCGCCGAGCCTACTTGAGGCCCATCCTACGTGCATACCTCGCTATTAGGAAGATAACGACTGAGACGATTAGGAAATCAATTACGACGCCGAAGCCGCCGACTGCAAGGCTCATTCCCTGCTGTAAGGGTAAGGTGATGACAGCTTCTCTCCAGTCTCCGCCCGGTATGAAGGCGCCGGGGATGGGCATATGATGTCTCCAACTAGTGCGGACACGACCTTGTTTATGTAGAGTCCCATGATGAAGCCGACGGTGAGCCCCAGAACTCGGCTCAGAGCCCCCTTGATGGTGGAGCTGGAGGTTTGGGTGTAAAAGCTTCGCGGATCTTCCCCAGTTCATCCAAGATTTCCTGTTCAGTCGTCATGGCGATCAGGCTTCATGACTTCCGAGGCATTGCATATTCGATTTGCGGAGTACGGGACGATGAGTGTCTCTCATTATGGTCACGACAAATCATGATCACTCAAGTCACTTTGTGTCTCAGGACCCTCCCTGGCAGGCGACCTGTGTGCTCGCCTCTTTCGATCACCATTTCACCGTTTATTATCACATACTCGATCCCTTCAGGATAGAGGGCCGGTTCTTCGTAAGTGCTCTTATCGAGTATCCGCTCGTGGTTGAACACGACAAGATCAGCCCACATCCCCTGTCTTATCACCCCTCGATCCTTGAGACCCATGCGCTGAGCCGGCAACGATGTCATTTTCCGAACGGCTTCTTCGAGTGTGAGAACCCCGCGTTCCCTCACGTATCTTCCGAGGACTTTAGGGAAAGCTCCATATGCTCGCGGATGAAATTTGAATGACGCAAGGTCTCCGTAAGGAGCAAGCGCAATACCATCTGAGCCCACTATGTGGAAGGGTTTCTTGAAAACGGCAAAGTTGTCTTTCTCCGCCATCCACTCAACGATCACGCCTGTACTGTACATGTCAGAACTTTCGTCCGCGAGGATCTCCAGAACCGACTCCACGGGATCCATGTGCTTCATGTTCGCGATCTGTGCGAGCGATTTTCCCTTGAATGCTCTGTTGGCTCGACAATCATAGAGGGTGATTCCCTTGAGCGTTTCAGCCCGCGTAAGCCAGAATGATCCCACCTCTGATCGACGCACATCTTCGGCAAGCCGCTTTCGCTTGTCCGGGTCTCGAATCTCGTCGACGAGATCCCTCGAATCGTAGGTGAAGATCGACTGCGGGAGAAATGCCGCCAGCGGATTCGCGCCAGCCAGGTACGGGTAGAGGTCACAGGTTACATCCATACTTCGACTTCTCGCATCTTCGATCATCTCAAGAGCATGTCTAGTGTCCTCGTTTCCGAAGAAGCCGCATAGGTGCCCCATGTGAATTGGCAGTCCAGCCTTGTCTCCTATGCAGAGGGCTTCTTGAACGCCGGCAAGGAAGTCTCCGTCCGCTCCTCTGAGATGGGACGAGTAGATGCCCCCATATTTTCTGACGATCTTGCACAGCTCGACGATCTCTTCCATGTCAGCAAAAGAGCCGGGCGGATACGCGAGACCGGTCGACAGCCCAACAGCGCCGGCGTCCATGCACTCGCGGACAAGTTGTCTCATTTCCTCAAGTTCGTTCTCGGTTGGCTTCCTTGCCTCGTAGCCCATGACTGATATTCTGACTGCGTTGTGTCCGACAAGTACTGCGATATTCTGAGCTATGCCTCCCTTCTCGAACTCCTGAAGGTATTCATCAAGAGTCTCCCACGTTATCGGTAGGCGAGGATCGTATGCTATGATATCCTTCAATAGGAATTCCTTGGTTTCTCTTCTCAGTGGAGCGCACGTCCTTCCGCACGCGCCCAGCAGAGAGGTTGTAACGCCCTGCCTCACGGCGCTCTCAGCTTTTCTGTTCATCAGTAGGGCAAAGTCGGAGTGCGTGTGGATGTCAATGAATCCGGGAGCAACGATGAGCCCTCGGGCGTCGATCTTCCTTGCTCCAGTGATAGGTCTCACTTTCCCGATTCTGGCGATCTTGCCATTCTCGACTCCAACATCCGCCTTGAACCGTGGACCGCCAGTTCCGTCCATCACGGTTCCCTCGGATATTACTAGGTCCAATTGAAACCATTGGAGTTCGGCTCAGCTGCATGCTTAGCATTTTCGATTGCCATGCCATTACAACTTGACGACAGTCCTTGGGCAACGGAATCCTCGAAGGCATCCATGCCTCCACCCAAAGGCTCATTATTGCGACACCTCGTTTCCCGAGCATGCCTCGTCTCACGTTTGGGTATGCTGAGACTGGAGTTGATGCACTTTCCGCGTTCCGATATGGCATACTTGCAGAGAAGTACGGCTTCGATGCATTGTGGCTGGGGGATCATTTCGTCGACTTCGATGGAGACAGACTCGAACCTTGGACTGTTCTATCTGCCGTTGCTGGCCACACTAAGAGGATACGGTTGG
>CAZLHM010000036.1:0-10272 GCA_964559555.1 uncultured Candidatus Bathyarchaeia archaeon | reverse complement strand
GAACCTTGGACTGTTCTATCTGCCGTTGCTGGCCACACTAAGAGGATACGGTTGGGTTCAGCGGTCACTGATACACAACGAAACCACCCGGCACGAACCGCGCAGATGGTTGCCTCTCTGGATGTCATTTCGCGCGGACGAGCAATCCTTGGCATAGGAGCAGGAGAGGCAATGAACATAGTACCGTTTGGCCTTCCTTGGGAACCGCCTAGAACGCGACTGGCGAGATTAGAGGAGACCATCAGAGTAATCCGGGCACTGTGGGCAAGCTCCCGCCAAGAGCTCCTCAATTTTGTTGGACAATTCTATCAACTAAGGGAGGCTTTTCTGAGCCAGCCGCCCAGACAGAGACCGCATCCTCCAATCTATGTCGGAGCATTCTCTTCGAAGAAGGCATTGGAAGTTGTCGGTCGGTACGGCGACGGCTGGTTCGCATGGTTCAATACGGAGGAGACCTTCAAGAAGCGTTGGTCGATTATCAAGGAAGTTGCAGAGTCGGTTGGACGCTCCGCGGCAAAGATAGTGCCCATTTCGCATCTTCTGATTGCTTTTCCGCGCAACACGAGAGAGAAGAAAGCCGCCATGCTTACCGCCAAGGCAGTGCTTCTCATGGAGAGGACTGTGTTGGCGAGCCTTGGTCATAGGGTTGATGTCAAGTCTGAACACTATCAGAATCTGCTGGTCACCGGAGATCACATCGCAAAGATCATGGATGCAGCAGATGGAACCCCGGATGACTTCGTCTACCGAACAATGGCGATCGGAGAGACCCATGAGGTAACGAAGAAGATCGAGGAACTCGCAAGAGCCGGAGTCAGACACTTTGCTGTAGCCGATCTGCTATCTCCTAAGAGACAGGAAAGAACCCTGAAGACTCTAGGCAAGATCATCAGAGCCTATCGATAGCAACGCTTACCAGTCAACCTAGATGGGCGACGTCTTCTCAGGCGTTAAGCTCCAACAACGTTATTCTGTACACGAACATCTGACGCTTGACCAACAAGCTCATCCTAGATGGCCACTGAGAGAGCACCTCCGGTGTGACCCGGCAAAAAAAGAAGAAGATGGGAACGGGCTATTCCGGTGGGATCTCTCTGAAGGCAGCTCCGATGTCGATTCCTTGTGTCTTCCGGTAAGCTTTTGCGATGTAATAGAGGATTATTCCCAGAATCCAGTAGCCGACCATGAATCCACCGGATACTGGGGTCACTGGGAATCCGAGTTGTGGATTCGCAAGGAGCAACAGCATGTACGCAATAAGACCGAATCCAGAAATAGCGCCGCTGATCGCGATCAGTGGAATGCCGCCGGCTTTCATTCGTGTGAATGAAGGTGCCGCATCGAAGATCTGCTTGCGCCGCCATGGTAGAATCATTCCTGCCAGCAGAGCGGGCACAAATGACATTGCCGAGCCGAGTGCAGCGTTGAGCAGTATTCCTAGTAGGCCTGTGTAGAGCACTACGATCAGCAGGAACTCCCCTGCGATCCACACGACAATCGCTGTCACGTACGGGGTGAAGTACTTCTTGTGGACTTCAGCGAGTTTCATTGGTGCGACTCTGTCGAACGCCCAAGCGAAGACCCACCTGGTGACGACGAGTATCGACTGAGGGATGACCACGAGCGCGCCGGCTATGAGGCCGATGTCTATTGCAGCTGAGAGCGCAGGGTTCTGATACACGTATCCGATGAGGCTGTTTAGAAGCGGTGGGCTGACGGGTGACTGATCACCAATCGCTATCAGCGAGTTAGCAAAGTCGAACCCGACCGTGCCAAAGTATATCGGAACTCCAATTGTGAATACGACCCAACTGAACATCACCGCGCCGAACAAACCAGCAAAGATGCTCTTACGAACATTCTTGAGTTCACCTGCAACGTGTACGGGCCAGATTGTCAGGATATAGAGACCGAGTATTGGTGCCGCCATGATCGTTTGCGTTACGTCGGGTTGCGGGGTGACGTAGCCACCCTGCTTGGCGGTTTCTATGACGGCATTGTAGCTGATCGGTGAGACCGCATTCCACATCGAAACGAAGGTATCGTGTCCGATCAGGAGTGCTCCAAGCATTACGAATGGGGAGATGAGCGCGAGAATGATGAGTATCGTCTGTATCTTTGCGTAGGTCTTGAGTGGAATTATGATCATTAGTGTGGCGACGATCATGATTAGGCTGTCGACGACAACGCGCACTGTGACATCGGACAAGGCCGCGGCTGCGCTTCCGTATCCAAGGTCTGTTAGGAGACTAGGCAGCAGCCAGCTGGTGACCATGTCGGAGAAGATGGGAAGGTTTAGGGTTACGATGAAGACCGCAAGCCAGCTCTGCATGAACCCGATGGCCGGGTGAGCAATTCTGCTGATGTATACATAGTCCCCTCCCGACCGAGGCATCGCGAATGCCAGCTGCGTGTAGACTGTCAGGTATGGCACTAGCACAATCAGAAGTGCGATAAGCCCGCCCACCAGGTCTGCGTGTGGCAGAGTGGCGGGGAAAGCGTAGTAGAAGGAAGTCATTGCGACGCCGAGGACAACTCCGCCGAATCCGATGCCGAAGCTGTCCCACCAGCCTAGACTTCGAACTAGCCCTGAGGCTCTTCTTGCAAAAGTTTCGCTCAAACATTTTTCCTCCGTTCTAACGGGTAATGATCGGGTAAGGCTGCGTTGAGCATAAAACGTGTGTCATGCCTTTGCTACTTACTGAAAGTACAGTACTTGTCTAGGTTTTTCATGTCAACGCGACCATCGAAGCAGCATAGTGGTCGCATTGCGGTTCAAGATAAGCTATGATGTCGGACCTGTTGGAGCGTGGTTTGAGCCGGCATACTCGATCGAAGTAGCACGCAGAGCAGAGCGTGCGGGTTTCGACATTGCTTGGTTTGGAGATCACTTCCTCCCGTGGTTCCACACCCATGCCCATTCCCCTCAAGCATGGATCTGGCTTGCGGTAGCAGCAGCCCAAACTCGAGCAATCCCCGTCGGCAGCGACATCACGGTGCCAATGTTCAAGTATCACCCCTTGGTCGTTGCCCAAGCCTTCGCGACAATGGAAAGACTCTTTCCGGGAAGGGTGATTCTTGGCGTAGGCACTGGTGAAGCGATCAACGAAGCCCCCTTCATCACTCGCTGGCCAGCCTGGAGAGAAAGAGCAGAAACCCTCGCGGAAGCAATCCAACTGATGAGGAAATACTGGTCCGAGGGAGACTACTTTGATTTCGAAGGGAAATACTTCAACGTCAAAGGAGTCTTCTGCTACGATAAGCCGAAGAAAGGCATCCCCATCTACTGGTCGGCTTTTGGCCCAAAGTCCGCGCAGATTGGGGGGCTTCACGCAGATCATCTGATGACCTCTGGATCGCCAGAACACCTCCGAGACAATGTCTTTCCAGTATTCATGGAAGCCGCCAAGTCAACCGGCAAAGACCCTACGAGAATCGAGAAATGCGTCTACATCGACGGCGGTTACGGCAACCTCAAGAAACTTGTCGCCAAGTATCGCCTTAGCGCCGGCTCCCTGATACCTGAGAACTTCAACGAGCGGGACCCTAGAAAGATCGAGGCCTCCACAGCTCAGCTAACAGACGATTTCATACTCGAGAAGACCTGCTTGCTCTCAAAACCTGAACAATTCATCGAACTGATCGAAAGGTACAGAAAAGTCGGCATGAACCACTTCCTCTTCGGGGACTGGGGCTACGATCCGATGCGAACCGTCGACATGTTCAAGGAAAAGATCCTGTCATACTATGGAATGGGACCGAAGAAACGGAAGTAACCGGGTCTCAAGGACCTCGGGTGGAATCGCTCTCAAACCTTTTTACTGCCTCTCGCTGCACCTGATGAGATACGCTCACTCAGGGAGTACGCAAGGTGACACAAGACATTGCGACTGATTTCGCTGATGAGGCGACACGGATAGTCAACAGGGCGCAAGAGAAAGGGATCATAATCAGAGTCATGGGCGCCACCGTGATTAGGAAGCACTGTCCGAAGTTCATGCATCTACACACCGGATTGAAACGTGAACTCACAGACATGGACTTCATGACCTACACCACGTTCAATCCGAGAATCAGACCACTCTTCCTTGAGCTTGGTTACGCCTCGGATGACAGATTCAACGCTTACTTCGGTATGACCCGGCAACAATATAGCGACGCCGCAAATCGTCGCATGGCGGACATCTTCTTCGACAAACTGGACATGTGCCATACGATTGATTTCAAGGGTAGGCTCGAACTAGACTCGCCCACAATCACGCTGGCCGACTTCTTGCTCGAAAAGATGCAGATCATCCAGCTGAACGAGAAGGACAAGATCGATACTCTTGTCCTGCTGCGAGAGCACGAGATCGGAAACACGGACCGTGAGACCGTGAATGCGGAATACATTGGGAAGCTGCTATCCAAGGATTGGAGTTTCTACTATACCGTGACAATGAACCTTGCCAAGGTCAAAGAGTACGCTGGGTCATCTCTTCCCGAAGACGATCGCACGGATGTAGGTGTCAAGGTGGACAGACTCCTCGAATGGATCGAGAAAGAACCGAAGACAACCGGTTGGAAGATGAGGGCTCGTGTCGGTACCAAGAAGAAATGGTATCGAGACGTTGAAGAAGTGATCAGATAGACTCGCGAGTGCATCAACTCATGGGAAAGTTGTTCAAGATCCTCTTCGCAACCGATGCCCACGGTTCGGAACCCGTGTTCCTGAAGTGGGTCAACGCCGGCAAGATTCACAAGGCCGATACGATTGTTATGGGCGGCGACGTAACGGGCAAGATGATCATACCGCTAGTAGAACAACCAGACCGAAGCTACACAGCCGAATTCATGGGAACCAAGTTCAACGCGAAGTCCAAAGAGGAAGTCGACATGCTAGAGAAGAAGATACGCACGTCAGGCTTCTATCCATACCGGACGACGACGGAAGTTGTACAGGAGCTCAAATCAGACAGCCACAAGATCGATGAGCTCTTCACGAAGCTGATGGTTGAGACGTGTGAGAGGTGGGTCAAAGCAGCCGAGGAACGTCTGAGGGGCACCGGAATAAGATGCTACGTGATGCCGGGCAACGATGATCAACTCATCATAGACCAAGCCATGAACCAGTCGGACTACGTCATCAATCCTGAAGGCAAGGTCATTCAACTGGATGAGAATCATGAGATGATCAGTACCGGCTACAGCAACATCACGCCATGGAAGTGTCCTCGTGATATACCGGAAGAGGACCTGGAGAAGAAGATCGAGGCTATGGCTTCACAAGTGAAGAACATGCCCAATTGCGTCTTCAACTTCCACTGCCCACCACACGGGACGAGCTTGGACGTGGCTCCGAAACTCGACGCCAACCTCAAACCCGTAGTTTCCGGGGGCCAAGTTGTCATGGAGAACGTCGGTAGCCTAGCCGTTAGAAGAGCCATCGACAAGTACCAACCCCTAGCTGGCATGCATGGGCACATACACGAATCAAGAGGCACGTTCCAACTAGGTCGAACCTTCTGCATCAACCCGGGAAGCGAGTACACCGAAGGCATTCTGCGATGCATACTACTCGTAGTTGACGAGAAGAGCGTGAAGAGCTTCCTACCCATCTCAGGATGAAAGATGCGAGTCGCCCACACGTACCGCGGGCGGAATACGTAATTTCAAGGATCAATTCGCTTGGCAAGTCGAAGGAGGATCGCTGATGCGTTCTCTCTGGCGCATAAGATGCCACGGTTGTGGGACCGAGTATCCGGAGGGTGCTCCGTGTACATGTTCGAAATGTGGCGCTCGCCTCGACATAGAGTATGACTACGAAGCAATCGCAGAGACCATCTCACCAGGGACTCTGGAGTCAAGGGAGCCTAGTGTCTGGAAGTACTCCGAGCTTCTACCGCTCCAAAAGGACACGAGGGTCACCCTCGGTGAGGGTGGGACGAGACTGGTAAGGACCGAACGACTCGGTAAGGCTGTGGGGCTGAAGAATCTCTACATAAAGAACGAAACAGAAAACCCTACGGGGTCTTTCAAGGATCGGTGTGCCACAGTCTCCGTAAGCAAGGCTCTTGAAGCCGGGGCTTCAGGTCTCGTGATCGCCTCATCGGGCAATGCGGCCGCATCCGCCTGCGCATACTCCACGCTCGCTGGAATTCCTTGCTACGTGTTCGTGCCGCCTGAGACGAGCGTGGGTAAGCTCGTGAGGATAGACATCTTCGGAGGAAGGATCACCAAGGTTCTCGGTCCTGTGGACAACTGCATATCATTAGCCGAGCAGGCCGGAAAGAAGTATGGCTGGATCAACGTGACAACAAACTCGAAGGCAAACCCATACACCCTCGAAGGTACAAAGACAGCGGCCTACGAAGTATGTGAAGCTCTAGGCTGGCAATGCCCAGACTACTTCGTCTTGCCCATGGGTTCTGGAGCTTGCTTCACTGGTCACTGGAAAGGCTTCAGGGACCTATTGAAGATCGGCTTTGTTGATCGTAAGCCGCGTCTTGTTGCAGTTCAGAGTGAGGGCTGTGCTCCATTCGCATCGGTGGTCAAGGCTGGGCGCGGACCTGAGGCCGTTAGAACTTGGGAGAATCCTAGGACCATCGCGTCTGGGATTACGGACTCGTTCCCCTTGGATCTTGATGGAGCCTACCAAGCAGTTCAAGAAACGAAAGGGTTGGCAGAGACTGTGAGCGATAGTGAGATCGTTGAGGCACAGACTTTGCTTGCGAGAAAGGAAGGAATCTTCGCTGAACCTACTGGTGCCGTGTCTCTAGCCGGCGTCATCAAACTCTTTCGCGATGGAGCCATTGATGCAGATGAGGTGGTGGCATGTGAGATCACCGGGCACGGTCTCAATGATATTGAACCAACCGCGGCCCGGTGCCCCGAGGCGCCTCAGATTCATGCCAAGCTCAACGAGTTCGAGAGAACACTGCCGAGGGAGTAGGCCCTGATGAGTCTGGAAGACGAGACTTCGGCGATTCGCGTCACGGACTAGCGGGAACGCACTGTCCAGTCGAAGAGGACCCTCTGCGCCCCAGCCAATCCCCGTCCTGGCTCGATTGGTAGTCCAGCCTTTGCGAGGGACATCTCCACGTAGGCGAGCGTGGGGATGACGTAGTCTATGTTTGCGGTTGTGCCCATGTGTCCGATCCTGAACCAGCCCGGATAGTGTCCTTCTACTGGTGGGTTTCCGATCATTACATTGTAGTCGTCATACATGGCGCGCCAGAATCTCTCGTAGTTGTAGCCTTTTGGCCATAGGGCTGAGGTGACTGTGTTCGATGCATGTGCGGGGTTCTTGACGAGGAGTTCAAGCCCCATTGATTTGAGCCCCTGTCTCACGGCCTCTCCGATCTTCGCATGTCTGTTCCATGCATTCTCGAGACCCTCCGCCACTAGGTCCCTGAGTGACTGCAGGAGCGCTCTGACATGGAGCGTGTTGCATGTGTCGGGTGTAGGATGCCAAGAGCCTTGAGGTTCCGATGCCGCCTCCTTGTAGCGTTCCAGATTCAAGTACTCGCTGTGAACCGGGACCCGCCTCGCCTTGACCGCTGACCAAGCTCTCGGGCTTACCGTAACCAATGCAAGGCCTGGCGGAACCGAGAACGCCTTCTGAGTCGCTCCGCAGCAGATGTCCACGTGCCATTTGTCGACTTCTAATCGTATGCCGCCTACAGAGGAGATGGCATCGACGAGTAGAAGCACGTCATTCTCATTCGTGATCTCCCCTATCTGTTCGATTGGATTTGTGACACCTGTCGATGTCACATTGTGGAAGACCGCGACGGCTTTGATGTCGCCCTCCTTCTTGATCAGCTTGCGAATATTCTCTGGTTCGATCGCAGTGCCGGCTGGAACTTCCAACGGGATGACTCGGGCGCCTTGCGCTGAAACAAATGGCTCAAAGACGTCCGGACCAGTGATATCTGCTATGACCTTGTCTCCGGGTTCGATTATCGATGCGCATGCCGCTTCCATACCAGCCGATCCTGACCCTGTTATGATGAATGCGTCATTCGCGGTGCGGAAGACTTTGCGTGTAAGATCGATTGTCTCCCGGTACATCTTCACCCAGTCATCCATGTAGTGCGCGGGTAGCGGCCGTGCCATCGTGTTGATGACTTCAGCCGAGAGTTCGCTCGGGCCGGGAATCATCAACAGCTTCTCTTTTCGTCTCATGGCGCATTCGTCGCTTGTTGGCTTGCTCGATTCTATTTATGATTTTTCGGCTGTCAGAAGTCGACTCCGTGTCCTCGGTCAATATGTCGTGGATCTCGTTCATGAGAACCCGGCTGGCGAATCATTAAATCCGCCTATGAAACACAGACTCGTCTTTGGTGCATCTTACTTGACTCAGCGGTTTCTTGCCGTAATTGCGGACAGTGCGTTCGAGACTAGCGATGTAGAACAAGCCATACTTGGCAAGCTCGGTGTCGACGTTAGGAAGTTCAAATGCTCGAACGAGTCGGAAGTAATTGATGTCGCACGAGACGCGGATGTCATATTGTGCGATGCTTCACCAATCACGCGAGAAGTCATCTCGAGTCTTAGGAGAGCTAAGGGCATAGTTGAGTATGGAATTGGGTACGACAACATAGACGCGGACGCGGCAACGGAGAAAGGGATTGTCGTCTGCAATGTCCCCGACTTCATGACCTCGGAGGTTGCCGATCATGCCGTTGCCCTGATCTTGGCACTATCCCGCAAGATCCATGAGATCATTCCCTCTACACGTGACGGTGAGTGGAATTGGAAAAAGTTCAGACCCATCCATGCCTTGGATGGCAAGACCGTTGGCATAATAGGATTCGGTAACATCGGGAGACAGGTCGCAAAGAGGCTAATTGCATTCAACATGGAAATGGTCGCCTACGATCCCCACATTCCCTTGGAGACAATTGAGAACCTAGGGGTCGAGGCGCTCGGATTGGAGCAGCTACTGATGATCTCAGACGTAGTCACAATTCACGTACCGCTCACAAAAGAGACGAGGCGCCTCATAGGCGAAAAGCAACTCGCGCTGATGAAGAACTCCGCGATTCTCGTCAACACATCTAGAGGTGGAGTAATCGATCAGGTTGCACTAGCCGCTTCACTCCGCAACCACAACATAGCAGGAGCCGGTCTCGATGTTCTAGCAAAAGAACCGCCGGATCTTAGCGATCCAATATTGGCGCTTGATAATGTGATAGTGACACCGCACATTGGCTGGTACTCTGAGCAATCATCGACAAGACTTCAGGAACTTGCCTCGCTAGAAGCAGAGAGAATACTGACCGGCCAGACTCCGAAACACCCCGTGAACCCCCAAGTTCTCGTGAAGCGAAGGACATAGAATCGAATCTGAGCAGTCAAGCAGGCCGCCTTCATGCTAACACAATCGATGTCCGTCAAATGGTCTTGGGGTTTAGGCTAGAACCACTCAAAGTGAGCCGAAGTGGATATACTGAAACAGATCTCTGAGACCCTGATCGACGGCGACAGAGACAAGACGGCCCACCTCACGAGAGAAGCGCTGACACAAGGAATTGACCCAGCTACAGTATTCAACGACGGCCTAAGCAAAGGGATAGGCGTCGTTGGAGAACGATTTGGCAAGGGAGAACTATTCCTGTTCGACCTCATGCGCGCAGCGGAGGCCATGAAAGCTGCCATGCACATGCTGGAACCCCAGCTTTTGGGTCAAAAGAAACAGATGATTACTCTCGGGAGATTTCTCATCGGGACTGTGGCCGGGGACATCCACGACATAGGCAAGAACATCGTGTCCGTGATGCTAAGAGTCGCAGGATTCGAGGTGACCGATCTCGGTGTAGACGTGAAGCCTCAGACTTTCGTGGGCAACACAAGAGAAGCGAAAGCTGACATTCTCGGTCTCTCCGCCCTCATGACACCAACCTTGCTCGAGCAGAAGAAGGTCATAGATGCCCTAGTCGAGACTGGACTGAGAGATCAGGTGAAGGTAATGATAGGGGGCGCCGTCGTTACAGGAACGTGGGCAAGGGAGATTGGAGCGGACTCGTATGCGGCCGATGCGTTTACTGGCGTCGCGAACGCACGAAAGCTCATGGCTAGATGAAGACCGCTGTGAGGCATCACGAGCATGGGAATGCTTCGGATACTGTCCAAGGATGACCTGCAGAAGATTCACAATGCTTCGCTTCAGATTCTGCGAGATACTGGAATCGTGATTCACCATGGCAGAAGCCTTGATGGATTGGCGGAAGCAGGAGCGTCTGTAGACCATCAGAAACATAAGGTCCTGATCTCCCCCGAGCTCGTTGA
>CAZLHM010000035.1:0-16986 GCA_964559555.1 uncultured Candidatus Bathyarchaeia archaeon | reverse complement strand
AGTACATCCGCTGGATCCTCATCGAAGCCGCACAGAACGCGTCACGCTTCGACCCAAAGCTGAGACCATTCTATCTCCGCGTTGCATCTAGGCGTGGGCATCAGAAAGCTATCACCGCCGTGGCGCGCAAGATGCTCGTCTCTATCTATCATGTACTCAAACGCCAAGAGGAATATCACGGCCAACGCGATGAACTACTCGAAAGAAAGATAAACCGACTACAACGAACAGTACACTCAAGCCTTCAAGCAGAATGAGACAACTAGTCCCTCACAATTCAGAAAAGAAACAGTCAGAACATTTCCAATGGTGCGGGGGGAGGGATTTGAACCCTTTCGTCCGGACTTTGCTCTTCCGGATCTCGAACCCCTACGGGACAGGAGCCTCAGTCCTGCGCCTTTGACCTGGCTGGGCGACCCCCGCATCGTGGGTCCATGATTATTTTGCGCTGATTTAATCGTTGCCGCGATGCCTCCTCAATACAGACTCGCACATGTCGAAGAGATATAATCAAACACTGGCGATTCTTCAGGCAAGGCAGGTACTGCGGAGTGCTGCTCGCAAACAAGATCGCACTAGTCACCGGTGCGTCTAGGGGGATCGGAAGGGCGATCGCAATTGAGTTGGCTAGAGAGGGCGCAGATGTTGTTGTCAACTTCAACCAATCCGAGGAGAAGGCCGAGGAAGTTGCCCACGCAATCGAGACAATAGGGCGGAGGGGTCTAGCCATTAAGGCCGATGTGTCCAGAACAGATCAAATCGAAGCAATGCGCAAGCAAGTCTTGAAGGAATTTGGAGGAGTTCAGGTTCTAGTGAACAACGCCGGCGTGCATCATCACCTCAAATCCTGGGAGATAGATGAGACAGAATGGAGACGCGTACTAGGTGTCAACATCGGTGGGGTATTCCTATGTAGCAGGATGTTCAGCCCAGAGATGAGAGAGAACAAGTGGGGCCGCATCATCAACATCTCCTCGATCATCGCGTTCACCGGAACTGATCATGAAGCGCATTATGGAGCGTCAAAGTCAGCCGTGGTCGGCCTGACGAAATCCCTCGCACTCGAACTCGCGCCGTACAACATCACCGTAAACGCGATCGCACCAGGATGGATTGAAACAGACATGACAGCCACCGCGACCGTCGAGGAGAAGAAGAAAGCGCTAGAACTGATTCCGCTCCGACGAATGGGTGAACCCGAGGACATAGCACATGCAGCAGTCTTCCTCGCGTCAGAACGAGCCAGCTTCATCACCGGCCAGACTATACATGTCAATGGCGGAGAAGTCATGTACTGACCTTACTCCACTCCAGAAGCAAGCAACGAGAGGAGTCGCACGCAGAGCTACTGAGTCTTCTCTATCCAAGAGAATTTCCGTTGCAGCGTCTTCGGGTAGTACAGCTTCCAGTCGAACTCGACTCGTCTCCCCCAACGATAGTACAAGCGGGGGTCGACGTAGCTCTTGAGAGATGTCCCCAAGTTGTAGTTGCGCGTCAATTTCATCGTCTTTATTTTGATCTTCAATGCTTTGACCGATTGGAGCGACTTCTTGGTCTTCTTGGCTTGGAGCATCTTGAGCCGTTCCATCTTCTTGCCCAGCGAACTCTCCCACGTCTTGGGGAGCTTTCGCTTGTGATTGCACATTATCGCTGCCTCAAGGTTGGCAAGCGTCGCGACATTCTTCTTGATGTAGTCTGGATCGTTCTTGCTGACCTTGGCACTCTTCAGGTACTGGTCGACGGTCTTGGAGGCGTGATAGGTCCTGAAGGCTTTCGCAGAGAGTCCAAAGACAACTTCGCTTAGGAACTCCCTTACGTTGTCGGATCGGACACCTTGGAAGATCGATGAATTCGCGTTTGTCATGAATTCCCTGATATTGTCCACCACTTGCGCGTGTAGTTCGACCTCTTTGAAGAAACGTACGGAGTCCTTTCCAAGAAAGTCGAATACGACCCGTCCATTGTCGCGGATCTTGATGTGTTCCGGTCTCAGTGTTGTGGCGCCGATCGTGTCTGTCTCGTCCTTGTCTTTCTCGTCGCCAACTCTGAACTTCAGGGCATCAATCAAGTAGGATACCGTCGCAATCTTCCGCCGCTTCATGTCTGGCGCTGTCAAGTTGGCGGTTATGTGTGCCCTCAGCTCGTCGATCTTGCGGTCGAGCGCCCTTGCCTTGTCATACTTCTCTATCTCTCGTTCCTGCTTCACCGAGGATGAGTCTGCCAGCCAGACGTACTTCTCTTCGCCTCGGAGCTTGTCATCCCATTTGGCGATCCACATGAACTCGGGTTGCCAGACGATCTCCTTCCATCTGCCAAGAGGTCTAGGTGCGTCGGGTGAGAGGTTCAAGACGATGTCTTCCTCAGATGGGCCCTGCTTCCATCTGCCCCTGAGGGGATGCTTGCCGCGGCCCATGAAAATACAGGATGGTTCTGCCATGTAGTTCCCGAGGTCGACCTCCTCTCCATCCACGATCGCGCGCCCAAACTTCACTCTGTTCGCTTCTCTGATCGCCTTCCGCTCGGCGGCTAGCTGTTTCTTCTCCTCCTTGCTCATGGCGAGCTTCTTCGTCTTCTCATCTTCAACGTACTTTGCGATCTCAGAGAAGTCGAAGGCGTCAGGGCCGAGCGACTTGATCAGACCCAGCGCCTTGCAGAAGTCGGCGAAGAAGTTGCTGATGAATACGGAATCCTCCGCATAGTCGGTACCGAGCTTGTTGACCCACGCGACGGCCATCTCCTCCTGTTGCGGGTTCAGAGCAACGTTTTTGCCTTCAATAGTGATCCTGAAGCCTCTCGGCTCGTATTTGGGGAACAATATGCCGTTGTGCGTTAGCTGCCTCATCGCTCTTTGCCCACCGCGCCCTGGCATCCCTCACTGAGGATCCTAGCCATCTCTCCGGTTGATTTTCGAAGCTAGTGACCGTGTGGGTGATTAAAACTCATCTCCACACGCCGTGAAGAATCCAGCGCACCGAAGGCTTGCGGTTCCGACTTGCTACACGTTGACCTTTGCGTGTTCCACGATCGCATCGAGCGCCGCAAGATGCTGCGACAACTCGTATCTCCATCCGAGCTTGTTGTCAAAGAGCTCGGGCGAGATGGTCTGCCCAGTCTGCGCCTCCGGTCTAATTCTGACAGCCGAATAGTCGCTTATTAGTCCGGATCTCGCCAAATTGGATATCACGCCAAAAAGCCGTTCAGTCTCGCTCCGCGGTGAGTACGTTCTCAGGCTGAGCTTGTTTTCTCCGAGGACCTTCATGACACGTTGAATCGGAAACATCTTCTCAGACGCACCAAAGAAGGCATTCATTCCTTCCTCGTCCTCAAAGGTGATGAGAAGCTCATACAGATCCGACAGCTCAGGCGGATAAGGCAGCACGTTGATCAGGAAATCCCTGATGAGACCGCGTGGGACAATCCTGTTGTCATATCTGTGCTTGACAGCTTGAAGTGTAATCCCTAGGAACTTCGAGATTTGGGAGAATCTCACCCGTGCGTTCATCTCGAACTGCGAGAGGATGAGCAAGTCAGTTCTGTCAGCGTGGTTCGTGTACTCCGTCGGGTCACAGATCGCCTTCGGATGCCTCTTGTCCTTGATCGCCTCGCTCCAGTCTTCCCACTCGAACGACCAAGCTCGGTTCGCCGGGTCATAGAGTTCGAAGTTCGGGAACAGGTAGTAGTAGTCCGAGACCCAGATTGTCTCGCTTCTACGAAGCAACCCTGCTCTTTGGACCTGAGACACGTATGTCTCAAACTCGTCTGCACGGTTGTCTGGAATCGCGTGGAGTGCATAGTGAGTGAATCCACCTTCACATCTCACGATGGTCTTCCAGTAGTTTGGAACCGCCAGAGCTTCGGTCACGAACTCCTCCATTCCTGGCGTAGACTCGGCGAGCGTGATGCATTTTCTGAGGGCTAGTTTGGAGTGGTCGAGACTTGCTCTCGCGAGAACCCCGAACTTCTCCTCGAGCTTTCTCGCTCGGTCATAGGCGCTCGTTGGAGGCAACCCCGCAGCCCTTGCAACTTCGAGAAGATTGCGCGGACCCAACCTGTGCATTAGACGGATAATGCGTATGTTGGTCTCGTCGAGAGCATACATGAACCTGCCCATAAGCCGCAGCCGATCTTCTACGGACAATGCCTCGAGAGGCCCAGAGGTTGCCATCGCTCCTACTCTCCTTTTAGCTTCCTCATCTCTAGATATGAAGACTCCCGTAACCAATCAACGGGTACTCCTGTGACGTCGAGTTTGAACTACCTCGGCACTAGGTCTAATCCCATATACCTGGTCCGACAGGATTGCCTTTCAAGCTATTGCACCTGCGTGTCTATTTCAGGGAGGGGGCATTTTATAATTTACGGTATCTTTGGCATAGCTGTGTAAATCTTTAAGAGCACAGGCGGCTCCGTTGGACGTGGAGAGTGGCAGGACCTTACTTTGTCGCTCCAGCGCCCACTCCCAGCCTAAGAGAGGGATTACGCCGGTGGAGTTGGTTGCTGCCAGAGGGGCTTCTTCAAGCGCGGAGCAGACGTTTGACACTCTCGTTTGCGACGCGGTGACCGAAGTCTTCACGGTTGTCCTAGGCAATATCGCCGGCCAAGCTCTCATTGAAGCCGTGAAAAGGCACACATCGCTTGAGATCAAGGACCTGCCGCGAAGACCCGATCTCTTGGATCAAGCGCTCAAGGCCCACATGGGCTCACCTGCAATCGTCCTGGAGCGAAAGATCCTGAGAACGCTTGCAGGCAAGGCAACGCCGGGCACTACGCCAAGCGGGAGCGACCCGTTAGATCTTGCGTCAGAGATCGAGAAGATCAGGCAGGAGTTTCTAAGGCGAAAACAAGCAGGCAACTTGCCACATACGCTGGAATGAAAAGAGCTCTTACCGATCGATCAGCATGGGGTAGTACACTTGTGCTACTGCTTCTTCTCACGTCACACGCGAAAGAACGAAAGAATCTGAGCGCCACTTGTCCTCTACTAGGCGAGATCCCAGATGAGACATTATCGGTCCATGAGGGAGTGAGTGCCTTGGCACGTTTGAGAAAGCAGTTGACTCCTTCGCTCTTCTTGTTGGGGAGCGCTCTCTTCGCGGTGAGCCCAGGGTTTGGAATGTTCACTCAATCTGTTCGGAGGGCTGATTTTTGTGACGGTGGCACTTGTCGCTCTTATTGTCACGGAGCCACAAGGCACTAGGGAGAGACCATCGACGTAGCGTATGCTTGTGAGGTAGAGAAGTGGAGCCGGAAATACTTCCGAGGCGGGTAGACCTTAAAGAGGGGTTACTGTCGTTTACGGCTTGATGTGCCTCGGTAGCTCAGTTGGTAGATGCTACAGTCAGCCAAGAGCACCCGCCTCGTAAGCGGGAGGTCGCGGGATCGAAGCCCGCCCGAGGCTCCACCTTTCCTTTCCTTCCCTAGTTGTCGCGGCGAATCAACCAAAGAGAGCCTACGACCGAGGCGAAGGCATCCAAGAATTCAAAATCCCGAGCGACCATCTCCTAAAGGGTGGTTCTGAAGATGACTCGGGCGCATCCACTTGGCGAGCGCAAGATCATCGAGCAAATAATCAGAAAGCTGCACAAGATGCCCCGCATGCCGATACCGTTCGGCGACGACGTCTCCGCAGTCGACATCGGAGGTGGAAGACTTGCCATTCTCAAGTGCGACATGCTCGTTCGACGCACAGACGTTCCAGCCGGCATGACGCTGAAGCAGGCTGCGAGAAAAGCGGTTGTGATGAACGTCAGCGATCTAGCCTCGAAGGGAGCCAAACCAATCGCTGTAATGGTCTCGCTTGGTCTTCCACGTTCGACGACTGGTAAGGATGTCGAAGAGATCGCGACGGGGCTGGATCATGGAGCGCGTGAGTACGAGGCATATGTGATCGGCGGAGACACGAATGAATGTGACGACCTAGTGATCGACTGCCACGTATTCGGAACCGCCAAGAGAACTGAGATTGTGCGAAGAAGCAGCGCGGCACCCGGCGACCTAGTCGCAGTCACTGGAGATTTCGGCAACACTTCTGCAGGCCTGAAACTGCTGTCGTCTCGAATTGAAGTCCCGGCCGCCATGAGGAAGGTATTGCTCGCTAACGTGTATACGCCAAGGGCACGTCTCAAAGAAGGCCTCGCGCTCGCAGAGATACGAGCACTCACCGCGTCGATGGACTCCAGTGATGGCTTGGCTTGGACCCTCCACGAGATTGCACATGCAAGCTCGGTCGGCATCGAGCTGGAAAAGCTACCGATCTCAAAAACGGCCCTTGACTATGCCCGCATGAATCACCTCAATCCAGTTGACCTCGCTCTGTATGGTGGAGAGGAGTTCGAACTCGTCGTATGTCTGAAAAGGAAAGCCGTCACGAGAGCGTTGAGTGCTGCGAGATCTCTCAGAATAGTTGGACGAGTCACAAATGACAGAGGAAGAGTAGTACTTCTGCATGATGGAGAACGAATCTGTGTGAAGCCGACGGGTTGGGAGCACCTGAAATAGAGCGACTTGCATCGTCGAAGAAAAGAGATTTCTACTCAGGACCGCCCTCGTGTGTGTGCTCGAGAGGAAGCTTGCGAAATGAGCGAGGACTCCCACGAAGAAAGGCTGTTGAAAGAGCTGCTCAGGATCGAACGGCATGAGGATCGCATGATAACCGCGATGGTTCAGCTGACAGCGTCAAACGAGAAACTGAATCGGCGCCTCGCAGGCTTGACGTGGGTGATGTTGATTCTGACTTGGATAACGTTCGTCATTGCAATACCGAATACGCTCGCGACAATATTCGGAATCCCTAGAGTAAGTGAGATGCTGAGCGTGGAAATGATGGCGGCCGCGTTGATCATTTCCACTGTCGGTGCGTTAGTGCTAGTGTTGTTACCGAACTCTGTTCTCTCTCTTTCTACTCTCGAAAAGAAACTCCGAGGAAGGAGCAGGAACAAGTAGATAACCACCGGCATTTCGCTATGATCGATCTGGAAGGTTGGTATGTTTGGGTTTGGCCAAGATCGTAGGCTATCTTGCGTCCGCAGTTCTCATATTCTTAGGGGCCATTTTCCTAATGGCTTCTGCGTACGCCATCTCGCGCCTTCTTGTTGGTGCGACACTGACGCTCGTTGGTCTGGCAATCGCCATGCTAACATGGAGAGCCGGAGCACAGCAAGCTGCCGTCAAATATGAGATCCAGACTCCGGGAAGCCTGAGGTTGGAACCCTTGAAGTGCCCGAATTGTACGGCCACTTTGGATCCCTCGAAGATGCAGTTGAAGCTCGGCGCCCCATCGATCAAGTGCCCATATTGCGGGAGTGAATTCGAAGTCTCAGAGGAACCCAAGTGGTAACGAAGCGCCAGAAAGCCCGCATGGTCCTATGCGCTCTCTTACTGTTGAGTCTGTTCTTGGCATGCACATTCACGCAGGCCACAAACGCGGATGAGATTCAGTATCACTTGGAGAAGCAATGGGTCAAGATCTGGATCAACCAAGACGGAACGATCGATCTTCAGTATACGATACAGATCGTCTGTGACAAGGGCAAGATCAGCTACGTGCTCTTCGATCAACCGGTCGATGACTTCACGCTAGGTGACGCGTTCGATAGCGAAGGACACCAGCTGAAGCTTGAGGACGCGACGCAGGGATCAGAATACAAGGTGAGAGTCTACCTGCATGAACCGCTGACGGACGCACAGAGCGCTGAGTTCACAGCGACTACGAATGTTGGACACATGATCTGGGAGGATGAGATGAACCCAGGCAACGTTGGACTACAATTCATACCGACTGTCTGGAGTGTCGGAATCAACGATCTGAGAGTCCTTGTGATCCTCCCGGCCGGAATCTCGAAGGACCAGATCAAGGTAACGCCCGACTGGGACAATGCCTACGTGGACGCCGATGAAGGCGGAAGCTTGGTCGTCTACTGGGAAAGAAAGGAAGTTGCTCCAAACACGAGGTTCCAAGTTGGCGTGTCGTTCCCAGCGAGCTACGTGCAGCACTATGAGACCACCGAGACAGCAGAACCGATCGACTATTTCTTGGGAGCCATTGCAATTGCGGGCTTCTTGGCATTTCTTGCTGTTGTGGTGGTGCTGATCATTGCAGCGAAGAAGCTTGCTCGGAGGGATTATCTGGACCCGAAGATGCTGATGGAGACTCTAGGGATCAGGCGGGGTCTCACTGCCGTCGAAGCATCCTATCTCCTGGGTGTTCCACCGGTCAAAGTCATCGTGATGATGCTTTACGGTCTTCTTCTGAAACGTGCTATTTGGGTAAGCTCATCCCGGCCGAGTGTGAAGTTGCAGGTCATGGAGGGATTCAAGAATGACGCGACAAGACCCGCGCCAACCGAGCTCAGATACTATGAGCACGAATTCCTCCGCGCCATTGTGCCGGATGGAGCCCTCAACGAGAAAGCACTGGCGGACGCCTTCATGCTTCTTCGGTCCTCAGTTGAGAACTCGATGAAAGGATACTGCAGAGCGGACACAATCACGTTCTACAAGAAGACCGTTCAAACGGCTTGGGAACATGTTGAGAAAGCGGGCACTCCGGATCTAGCTTCGAAGATGTTCGATGAGAACCTCCTCTGGCTCATGCTAGACGACAACTTCAGGTCAAGAACCGAAACAACGTTCAGAACGGTTCACTTCGAACCACAGCCGTTCTGGTGGTGGTACTGGTACGGGTACACGCAGTACTACCCTAACCCCACATATCATCCTGCTACAACCTCAGGGCGCCCACCCCCACAGATCCCGGGAGCGGACTTCGCAAACAACATCGCCACCTCTTTGGAGAAGACGGCTGGTAATGTTGTCGCGAACTTGGAGAAGTTCACGAACTCTATACTACCTCTTCCGCCGCCCTCCAGTGACCTTTCTAGGAAGCCGGTTCATCACAAAGCCAGTTGTGCTTGCGCGTGCGTCTCATGCGCGTGTGTCTGTGCATGTGTGTCATGCGCATGTGCGTGTGCTAGCGGAGGTGGAGTTGGATGAAGAGTCGGAGCTCCGGAGGAATTCGGCTACCTCCTTGGTTGAAGAGGGAGACCGTTGCGCCTGGTCTCTACTCCTACAGGGGACGAGACCAATTCAAACGAATGGCACTTCAGCTTCGAATCGAGCCTGACGGCAAAGGCGTTCTCGCCATAAATGCGAACACCGTCCTGTATCTGAACGAGACCGCAGCCGCCCACGCATACTACTTCATGCTAGGGATGCGGACCGAGGAAGCCATCAAGCAGATACGCGGTAGATACAGAGTCGACAAAGAAACTGCGACAAAAGACCACGAGAAGCTGATCTACGCAGTCAGTACATTAGCACAGACTGAAGAGGTCTGCCCGATATCCTATCTCGGCGTCGACAGAGTCGAGCCTTTCACCCAAGAACTCTCGGCTCCGCTGAGAATGGACCTCGCCTTGACCTTCCGATGCCAGAATGGCTGCCTCCACTGCTACACTGGAGGACCTCACGAGACAGAGGAGATGGACACCGACAGCTGGAGAAGAGTCCTAGACAGAATGAAGAGTTTGGGCATATTCATCGCGACATTCACAGGCGGGGAACCCACTCTGCGCGAAGACTTGCCCAAGCTAGTTGGACACGCACAGAAACTCGGGATCGTTACCGGCCTCGTGACCAACGGCCGCAAGCTCAAGGATAGAGAACTCGTACTTGTGTTGGAGAGATCCGGCCTCGATTTCGCGCAGGTCACTCTGGAATCGAGCGATCCGGCCATCCACGACCAGATGACAGGATCCCAAGGCAGCTGGAAGGAGACCATCGAAGGAATCAGAAACCTGATCCCAACCACGATCTACACGACAACTAACACAACCCTAACTAGGCTCAACGCCTCGGACTCGCTCGAAACGCTTGATCTCATCCACTCCATGGGCATCAAGGCCTTCGGCTGTAACGGCCTAATACACTCTGGCAGAGGACCAGCTTTCGCGAAGGAATACGGACTGGAACCAGACGAACTGAAGGGCCTCCTCCCTAGAATACAGGAGAGAGCATCGCAGTTGGGGATGAGATTTCTATGGTACACGCCTACACGCTATTGCGAACTAGACCCGGTCAGTATTGGACTAGGAGTGAAGAGCTGCACGGCCTGCGGCATGAACATGTGTATCGGCCCAGCGGGTGATGTCTATCCATGCCAAAGCTACTTTGAAAGCCTCGGCAAGCTCCTGACCACAGATTGGCATACGATCTGGAATCATCCACGCGCTAAGCAACTTAGGGAACGTAAGTACGCGCCAGAAGACTGTGACATGTGCCCCGAACTTTCAGTGTGCGGAGCGGGATGCCCCCTCGAGCTGCAAGATTAAACAAGCACGCGAAACGCGAGTCCCGTTTGATCCGTGAAGAGAGTTATAGGCACATGGAGAGACTGGTCGACCACCGTCCGTCGTTCACCATGTCTATCCTGAAACGAGGACAGATGTCCCCGAGCTGGATTCGGAGATCAAATGTCTTTCCAACCATGCTTGGGAGGGAGGCGATCATGCTTGGCATTCTGGTGCTTCTGCGGCATGGGTTAAGGAAGATCCTTGTTCCAGCATATCTCCCTTCTTCGGTTCTGAGACCGATCATCGAAAGCGGCGTGGAATTCGAGTTCTATGAAGTGAGAGAGGATCTGCAGGTCAACTTCGAGCGTCTGGAAGAACGAATTGACCGGGGAGCCGATGCGATTCTTGTCATCCACTACGAAGGTTATCCGCAACCCATTGAGCAGCTCGCACGACTTTGCAGAGCGAAAGGGGTTCGGCTGGTTGAAGATTGCGCCGCCGTTCTCCCCGGATCTTCCAACCTTGGCGGTGTGGGGGACATGGCAATCTTCTCGCTTCGAAAGCCTCTGCCACTACCTGACGGGGGCCTCCTAATGGTCAACAGGAGCGATCTACTGCATCATGCAGAGGACGAGTACAGGCCTGTCACTGCCAGAACGCCAGGATACATGACAACCATCAGCGGTGCGGGAATGCTTCTCATGAGAGGAGCCTGCGCTTCTCACGAGAGTCTAGTGCTGAACACTCTCTATCTAGGTCTATCACGAGCCTTTCCACAGCCCTTCCTGTATCGTCGCACCTCCCTTCACCCTATGTCTGGCCTTTCAAGGCAGATGCTTGCGAAGATGGATCTGTGGGAGGTCACCAAGAGACGAGCGGAGAACTGCAGATTCTACTTGGATGAGTGCCCGTTTCCTGCGATATTCCCGTCCCTCTCAGACGAATCGGCTCTACTCACGTTCCCGGTCCGTGTGGGTAGGATGAGAAACCGCTTGGCGAGACTTCTCAAACGGAGAGGAATCATTGCGACCGTTCACTGGCGTCTGCCTAGGATCATCAATGCCAAGGAGTTTCCTGCATCTTGGTCGACATCGAGATCTGTCCTGAATCTACCTGTGAACCAAGACTTGACTATGACTGAACTCGAGCGTGTCGTTCATGCATTGAAGGAGGCTCATAGAGAAATCCGCTACCGATCTGATCGCTGTCTCCCCAAATAGCAACTAGGCATGACTCGATTGTCTGTGAGGTACATTTACGTCAGTGTGGGGACACGCGACGCGTCGCCGGCCCATGAGAGACCACGCACGCGATACGTTCAACAGCGATCACAAGGCAGTGACGCGTCGAACTAGGCTAATGCGAAAACAGGTGTCAGAGCGTAGTCCTCATGAGGCTAGCCGGCGTTGCGCCTCGAAGGCAATCCTTGCGAGCGCCAGTCTGACAGGAGAAAAAACCTTTGTAAACCAACCGAAATTAACTTCGCGTCCCCCAAACTGTTTCTTGAAGTCTCGGACCCCAAATTTCTCATGAGGCGCCCCGCCTCCCCCGAAGTCGAAGAGACTGTAGCCGTGCAGAATACCCCATCGCATGATCTCCCAATGCAGCGAGTCGTTGGGGTAATGGCGAAGATGTTCCCTAAACGATCCGTTGTAGAATGAGTGAATTGTATCACGATATGTTAGGCAGAGCGTTCCTGCCATCGGCACGGACTCCTTCTCACAGATGAACAGCTGGGCAAGATTCCTAGGCACAAGGATCTCGAAGATCGATTCGAAGAAACTGATCCGAGGAAGCGGCAGTCTCGCTTTCTGGTGGAAGATCTCCATGAGCATCTGATAAAAGACTCCAAGATCGGCCTTGTCGCCGACTCGTGTGGTCATACCCTCGCGTATTGATCTCCTTATCACCTGCCTCTTCTTTGATTGAAATCGTGAGAAAACTGCATCCTCACCGCGCGACAGATCTACCAAGTAGTTCAGATGATCATTGTACGTATACCCGCACGATCTATACGGAGCCAAGACTGGCTCCGGGTCGTGGATGTTTCTGGCTTGTGAGAAGAGCGCCCTTCCTTGGACGTGGCTATCGTGAGAGGCTATGAGCAGGGTGGAAATCTTTTGATCGTCATTCGCAACTAGTGGCCCTCCGTACACGGTGGATCGGCTCGAGAACGCAGATCTGACTCTACCACCGTATCTGCTCAGGACTGACAGAAGAACACCCTTCAGCTTGCCATCCTCGAGTGCTCCTAGAATCATTGGTTCGTGGTATTCGGCGGCAGCGTAGACATCGTACATCTCGGGTGTTTGGAAGACTGAACCGCGAGGATGATCGGAAACGAAACGACCCCACTCGTCGCGGTCGATGTTTGTTGCCATCTCCAAGGCGCACATGTGAGCTAGATACTCCTTCCCAAACCTCTGGGTGTCTCTCGCCATGCCAACTTATCTCGTCTTCTGGAACAGCAGCCTAGTAGGCAAGCCTTTTGGAGGATCGACCTGTCGTCACGCTTCATCTCCGTCTCCGATTCTCAAGTAAGGGATCCCCGACGACTTCTGAGACACGAACATTCCCTCCATGCTTTAATGCCTCCGGGTCGTGTCACGGAGAGGGTTGGCAGAAAGCGGCGGAGTCGGGCTTGGCTGGCGAGCCAGCGAAACAGGGACGAGAACATGAAGACCTTGCAGATATCCCGGGCGTTTGAGGGAATAGGCCGAGATTCGAAGCTGCTGCTCACATCATCTTTCATCGGAGGCGTAGCCTATGCATTCTACTTCATCATACAGCCTTTCTACTTGCTGTCGGCTGGCTACGACGCGACATGGATAGGCATCGTCAACGCCGTCTTCGGCATAGTGATGACCGTGTTCATAATCCCGGCAGGGATTCTCTCTGACGCATCCGGACGCAAGAGGTTCAACCTGATTGGCTTTGCAATCATGGGCATTGGTATGTTTGTGATGGCCTCAAGTCCTTCACTGCCAGCGGTGATTGGAGGATCAGCCATCGCAGGCTTTGGCGGAGCATTGACGTTCGCGTCCGCTGGCGCGCTCCTTGCAGGTTCTGTCCACGAACAGAAGATGACGACCATCTTCAGCTACTCCTATTTCCTCAGCACATTCGCTTCCTCACTGGGTTCCACAACGGGCTGGCTTCCCGCGATATTTACCGAATCTCTCAGTCTGGAACGTCTGTTTGCTCTGCAGGTTACAATGGGTTTAGGTGGTCTTGTCACCTTGCTCGCTGGACTCCCCATCTTGTTCGTTCACGAGGTCAGAAGTGAACGGAAGGGAAGAGCCAAGTTTAGCCTTGAGTCTCGTGGGGTCATTGCTAAGTTTATGCTCGTCAACATCTTCATCGGATTCGGAGCAGGTCTCACTATCCCTCTTTTCCCCGTATACTTCTGGAAGAAGTTCGGAGTAGATAGTGGACCCTTTGGCACACTACAGTCTGTCTCGAATCTCGTTGCGGCGCTCGCGTTCCTTGGAGCTCCAAGGGTGGCTTCCCGAATAGGCAGAGTCCGCGGGATTGTCATAACCACAGGAATCTCGGTTCCGTTACTGGCATTGATACCTCTTGCGCCAGACTTCCTGAGTTCGTCACCTCTGTTCGTGGCACGTCAGGCAGCCATCAACATGAATGTTCCACTGATAGAGAGCCTTCTGATGCGTCTGGTGAGGGAGAATGAACGTGCGACGGCGTCTGGTATCTCTCAGTTGTTCTGGAATTTGCCCAACTCTTTTGGGCAGCCTGTCGGAGGTTACATGATTGACAGAATCTGGATCGACGCACCGCCATTCTCGACGGCAGCTTTCTACACAGCCTACACAATGGCCTTCTGGATAATGTTCAGAAGGGTGAAGGATTGATGCACTGCGTTGCTTTGCACGTTTGGAACTCGGTCTACGTGTTCACGATGAAGAACATTGGGCCGCCGACTACGATCATGCCCGAGATCTAACCAAGCACCAACGACAAACTGTTGCTCTTTGCCCGTCCGCAGAGGGTCATTTGGATGACGGCGATGACACGGAAAGAGCTGATGGAGCTCTCGGATGGATCCTGGCCTTGCGACAACGCACGAAACGTGAGGACACCGACTGAGCCATATTGTTGTGTGCCGGTCAACCTCGTGGCTTAGTGGCTGCGAAGGTAGAGGGAACGATCCTGTACTGCGCTGTCAGTGTATTACGAGAACCGGACACGGAGCGTTGCGTACGACTGTATCGCAGACGCTTCCCACGGTCAGGTTCCTTATTAGACTGTGACCTTTCGCACCGAGTGTGATCAAATCGTATCGTCCGGATTCGGCGACTTCCAAGATTCTCTGAGCCGGGTTCCCTTGAGTCGTCTCCAGCTTTGTCCTGACGGCTGCTCCCTTGCTCTCGGCGATCTCCTTTGCTTTCTCGAGTACGTTCAAACCGGCCTGTTCCAGTGGTGCCAAGTCTATCGCCTCCGGCTCGACCAGCGAGGGACTCGGCAGTGTCACGACATGGATCATGGTCAATTCGGAACCGAGCTTCCTTGCCAAATCGCATGCGTAACCGACATTTCTTTCCATGTATTTCGAGCCGTCAACTGGCAGCAGGATGCCATGCACCAATCCTCATCCACGCTCTCTTCAGTCTTGAATCCACAGTCTCCTCTGTGACAGGAGATAAGACTATGGTCAGACGGGATGAAGGTTGAAGCGCTTAGCGGCATGCATTCTCCCACCGAAAAAAGGACAAAGCAACATACCCCGCTTGTGATGGGGCAGGATGTTCGAAGACGCAGATTGATTTCGAGAGAGTCCTCTTCAAGTTCTGATGATCGGAACTGACTACTCCGATCACCACATGCTGTCAGGTAAGGCAACGTACCACAGTTATGTGAACTTCAACTATGCGCTGGCTATGTGACTGGAGATGCGAAAAGGGAGTATCGTATCTTCTTGCCAATGGGTGCGTCAACTATCAGCCTTCGGTTTAAGAGGCATCCGGTAAACCGAGCATAAATGGCGGGCGCGGTCGGGATCGAACCCGCCCAGTCGGAGGTTCAATCGAATCTCTCTGCTCTTACAGCGCTTCTAGAGCCTCGTCTGGGTTGACGACTCTAATGTGTTTCTCGAAATGCTTTCTGCACTCGGACCTCAGCAAGTGCTTCTTATCCGTTGTAACAAAGAAATCGCAGCCTTCCTGAATGGAGGTTGCTACATGGTGGAAGTCGGCGGACCCGATTTGCCACTTGGCCTTCAGCTCACGGAATTCGAACATGAGGTCTCTCGCTCGGTCCACATAGGCTTCGAGCTCCATGATCTTGAGATTGAAATTTACCTGAAGCGATATCGCCACTTGGTAGATCTTCTCTATCGGCATCTTGGTTGAAACCAAAGCGCCAGGGACTTCAATCAGGACTAATGCCGACGCAAGGCTTGACACGTCTGCTCGCGATACTCTGCGTGCAAGTTCGATGGCGGAGTCGTGATATGGTTCTCCGAGTTTCTTGACGGACGCGACTAAGACGTTTGAATCGAATCCGACGTTCAAGCCTTCCTGCGTTCCTTCTCTATCATCTCAGCCGCAGTCGCGGTCTTTGAGAAGTATTGCGCCAACTCGTCTGAGAGCACTTCAAGAGGCAGCGGCTTGATCCAATTCGGAACTCGGAACGTCTGTGTCGAGGAGCCCTTCGCTTGATATATATTGACTCGGCCCTTCCTCACAAGAACCGCCTTGCCCTCTCCCACAAGCTTGAGAAGGTGCCCGTTGGCCGTTGCCCACGAGATGCCGAGCCGCTCAGCAACCTCGTCCGGCGTAACCGCGTCTCTACGGAGAAGCTCCAGAATGCCAGTCTCGAGGTCACGCATCGAGATCTATGGTGAGATATATCTTAGGCTATAAATAAAGATGCACGCCGCCCTCATGTCCAACTTCGGGGCAGATACTGTCTCAGGCAGCCTCGGCGCTGTCTCCGTGACAAGTCCACCAAAGGCGTCGAGCTTGATGACTTAGCACAGAATCGAGGCGAATCTCAATACTTCGTGGGACTGAACTCGTCCACATCAGAACAGCGACAGACCTCATAGAGAACACGCCGTCATCACTGGAACATCTAGGCAGGTCAAAACGGTAGGCGGATGCAAGAATAGGCCGACTTGATCAAACATGATGTGCGAGGACAACTAGCCGTACCGAAGCCCTTTCTGGCTCCGAAGTGCGAACCACTCAACAACTACGTAATTGGTTAGATATGTGGCGACAAGATCCGCACGAGCAAGAAAGTCGCAGCTGATCCCGGCATTCCCTGGTCATGACAGCCCCTGTGAGCACTTCTGAAGATTGCAGATGCTTATGGCCCGTGGTGCAGCACGAGCACGGGACAGAGCGCGTTGTGTACGACCGTGTCGCAGACAGTTCCCACGGTCATGTTCCTGATGAGACTGTGACCTTTCGCGCCGATGACTATCAGGTCGAACTTTCCGCTTTCCGCGCCTTCTAGGATCTCTTGTGCGGGATTGCCTAGTGTTCTCGCCAATTTAGTGTCTGGATCGACACCGTTCTTGTGCGCGATCTCTTTGGCCTTCTGAAGAAGCATCCGTCCGGCCTCCTCGAATGGTTTCGGGTCGATGAACGAGGGAAGTGCGACCGTAGGAGTCATCAGGCCAGGTCCGACAACAGTCGGAAGGATGACCACATGAATCAGCGTCAGCTTCGAG
>CAZLHM010000034.1:0-17386 GCA_964559555.1 uncultured Candidatus Bathyarchaeia archaeon | reverse complement strand
GGGCCGCCCGAAGGACAACTGACCGTGACCGTGTATGCCGCGCCTCCTACGCCGCCAGCCACATCCGCGACCTTGAACGTTCCACGCACGGTTCCTCCGCTGGCGATCGCCAGAGCGCTGGTGACAGGTGTGCCGGTTATCGAGCAGAGCGTTCCGTCCGCCACGGTCGCTCCAGTCGCCGTGACATCTATCGCAACTCCAGGCGTGCCAAACGCTTGGCTGAAGGTCACAACGAGAGCGGCGGCTTGCACGATTGGCCTTGGCGACCAAAAGATCGAGGCGGAGAGCACCGAGGCAACCAACAGCACTACTAGTAGAACTCCACGCGCGGTCATCTTACGGCACGCAACAATGATTTCGCATTTCCGGAATATTTAACCATGCATACTAGCCGAGAACGCTCCTAAGCACAAAAGATCTGGTCGTTCGCTCTCCGGATTGCTATTGTGACGTTGAAATACCTCGAAATTGTCATTATTGTGTCAATCACTCATCTTGGATTTCAAAATGGGCCTCAATATTGGGAAACGCATCAGACACTCCGCGGGCGGACACTTTCGCGGGAGGCACAGAACCTGAAGAACGCGCCGAGTTGACGAATGAGCGCGGGGCAAGCAAGGCGAGCGAACGTGGATGATGACACACCGCTCGTCAAATTCCTGACCCGCTGAGTGTCACCTCACCGTTCCTCAAGCACCTGCTAGGAGGTCTCCTAGCATGTCGCCTTGGCTCTGTAGGGTCTAGAACATCACGTTCTTCAAGCCTTCCTCCATTATTGAGTTCAGCATCGTGACCGTGTTCCTTGCTACTACTTTTTGATGACTCAGAACCTTGAGCAGATCAGGTATCAGAATGTGCGCCTTCCCCTTCTCCGCTAGCGGAGCAACTTCATCCACGATGATCTTTGCCGATAGATCATTCGCCCAGATGATCGACTTGAGATTCATGAATACCTCAAGGATCTGCGTCTTACCAGTCTCAGTGTCACCTATCAGCAGCATCGAGATAGGTTTCGCATTCTTCACTCTCCCAGCAAGAATCGTGAGGTTGACGAGTTTGATGAGGTCCTCAAACTCGTACTCGAAGAAACCGGAACCGAGCCAAGCCAAACTTGTGTGAACATGGATAGTGTGCTGAGGAGTGAGTTGGATGTACTTGATAATTCTCTCATGGGCTCAGGGGCAGCGTCCTGACACGAACCCTCTACCAACGCTGGAGACATGTCAGGGACCTTATCCTCGCCGCTCGGGTCGATGCAACGTAGAGGAATCTTCCCGAAGAGATGTGACGTAGTCTTCGTGACTGCTCAAGGAGTAATTGGAGCAGAGGAAAAGGTACCGCCTAGCGACGCTCCTCTTACACCTCAACTCGCTCAAAGCCTTCGAGAAAAGAATCTGGAAACTCTGGAACACCATGAACTCAGAGAAGTATGACGAGATCTATGTCAGCCTCGGTCAGGAGCATCCGAGTCCCACATTGGTGCTGCGTTGGCAGCGTAGTGCATCGTCTAGGAGTTCAAGAGGTGTTCTGACGGCTGCCCTGCTACGATCTCATGCTTTGTGGTTTACGACAAACATGGTAGAGGTGGGGTGCTGGGAGAGGCGTGACGAGCACGACAACGATCCCAAGCGCCTTTCGATGAACGCACCGGAACCCCATGTATACAGGAGAAGGTGTGAGCTTAGATTTGTTCGCCGATCTTGTAGGCGTAGATTGTGTGGCCGAGTAGTTCGTTGTAGACGAGCGAAGGCTTCCAGTTGCCTATCTTGAAGTCGTGTGAGATGACCTTCGCGCCTCTCTTCAGTTCGAGTTCGAGCTTTGGTCTGAGGCGTTCGTTTCCGCTGGTGGTCAGGTAGAGCGTCACGGCATCAGCCTCCTTGAGATCCACATTGAACAGGTCGCCATGGATCATTCTGGCTTTGCGTTCGAGGTTCAGCTTCTTGATCTCCGAACGCGCTCTCTCGACAAGGTCGTCTCTCATCTCCACGCCAATCGCTGAAGCGCCCGTCTCTTGCACCGTCAATATCACGAGCCTGCCATCTCCTGCGCCGAGGTCATACAGTACTTCCCCACTCGTCAGGTCTGCCAGCTGAATCATCTTCTTTGCGACTTCGACTGGGGTCTGGACGAACGGCGCACAGCTCAATCCGCATCGCACCCGTCAGCCTACGCGTAGCGTCTCTCTGTCTCGTCTCTCTCCGCTCGCGCAGTCTTCGGAGGACTCTGCTCCTTCTTGCCGGTCCATTTGATGTCCTCCTCAAGGAACTTCATCGTGACCTCGCGGAAGTTCTTGAATATCTCGCCGAGTTCCTCTTGTGAGAAAGTGTCCATGAATGCGGGGTTTCTGAGCCAGCTGTCCCACCCTCGCACGCTCTCGAAGAGTGCCGAGTTGAACCTGATCAGACCTGAATAGAGTGACAGCCGATCGGTCGGTTCGATTCGCTTGAGGTCCCCTAAGACCTTCGAGCGTTCATCCGTCCAAGACAAGGCTTGCTGCTCCTGTTCGAGCCGCCTGCATGATGGAAACGCCAATTTAGGCTTATTCCCGTCGTGCGGAATGTGGAAGCGCTGAGTTATTCCTTGGCGAGTATCTGGACCTCGCAGGTTGCGAGCTTCTTGAATCTCTCGGCGTCGCGTTCGGTGCCAACGATCGAGCCGTAGTGCATCGGAATGGCGACTTTGGGTCTGATTCGTCTCGCTGCTTCCGCAGCCTCTTCAGCGGTCATCACGTATGTGCCGCTCACTGGAAGGCATGCGACATCGACGTTGAGGCCTTCCATCTCTGGGATCAGATCGGAATCGCCCGCATGGTAGATCCTCACCCCGTCGATCGTGAGGATGAATCCCAACATCTCTTCTTGCTTGCTGTGGAACGGTTCTCCGGGTGACCTGAACTTGTTCACGTTGTGTGCGGGGACGGTTTCGATCGACACATCGTCGACGAGGATCTTCTCGTGTGGTTTGGCGGCACGTATCTCCTTCACCTTGATGCCTGACAGCTGACGCTTCACGAGCGCGGTTGTGACTATCGTCGTCTTTGAGGAGACTATCTTCTTGATGGCTCCGAGGCTGCAGTGATCGAAATGCTCATGCGTGATGAGTAGGATGTCCGCCTCTCCACTCGCTTTGATCTGGTACGGGTCTATGTAGATCGTCTTGGCGTCTGTGATCTTGAAGCTATCGTGGCCGAGCCAGCTAATCTTCAAACCGCGGTATTCAAACACGAATCCTCAACCTCTAGAGGCGGCCGTTTCTTAGATCGACTCCCGAGAATAAATCCCCTCCGGGCGTCCTAATGCGACTCGTCCGAATCGAGTCTAGGCTCTCGCGGGGTAAGGATTTGTATTCCCGAACACTAACGCTCACGTGATTGCTCTCGGCGGGGAGGATGGAGGAGTTGGTGAACGTCAGATGGCAGGGTGGGATGCGCTTCGCCGCCACCACGGAAGAGGGTGACTCGCTCGTGATGGATGCTGATCCTGAGGGTGGGGGCGAGGGGCGAGGATTCAGGCCGATCAAGCTCGTGCTGACGGCGCTTGGAGGATGCGGAGGCATGGACATAATCTGGATCCTGAAACGCCAAAGGCAAGAGGTCACCAATCTCGAGATGAACATCACAGGCACGAGGAGGAAGAAGGATCCGCGGTACTATGAGAGCGTACACGTGGATTATGTTGTGCGCGGACGGAAGCTCAAGGAATCCGCCGTCAAACGAGCGATAGAACTCTCAGAGCAGAAGTACTGTTCCGTGCGCGGTATCTTCCGCCCAGAAGTGAAAGTCGCAAGAAGTATTCGCATCGAGGAAGAACCGTAGCCCAGCCGGCATGTGCGGCGAGTCATGTCGTGGTCGTGTTGCCTGAGGCTTCAGACGAGAAGATCAAGGAGCTCGACAAGAAGCTCGACACGATCATGAGAAGACTCGAGATGATCGAGAGCATACTCTCAGACTCGCTTGAGCATCCGGAACTCGCCTCAACCGTCAGCAGCCTACGGGCAGGGGTGCTGCTCGTGAAGGAGCCGATCCGCGCCCTCGATAGACTCTCAGCCGCCAGGAAGTATCTCCATCGCCGCTCGGTGGAGAAGGATGAGTTGTCGCGTCTGATCATACAGACGCTGGCGTTGAGTGGCCCGGAGAACACTTCTCAGATCGAGCGTGCGATCAGAGAAGCGAGGGGACACGCGTCGCGTAGGATCGTGAGATCCCGACTCGCCAGACTCGTGAAGGAGGGAATCCTCCGCATGGAGAGGGGCCGCGGAACTGTCTACACGCTCGTCGAGTGACCAATTGGCTGATCACTTCTGCACAGAATACCTATCAACAGTGACCACGCTCGCCTTAGAGGCGTTGAATGGAACGAGGTGAATGGAAATGGACGATGATAAGAAACGCAGACACGACAGCCCAGAAGAGGTCGCGGAGATCCTCTCCGTCGTCTCGGACAAAGTGCCAGGACTCATCAAAGGCCTCGTCAACGCCGTCTTCTCTGAGGAGTCGGCGCGAAACATGGCGAAGGCAGCGGCGACGTACTACAGCGAACTGAAGGCTGGCGGACTCCCAGATGATGTCGCTCTGAGGATGACACAGGAGTACGTGAGCATCTTCAGCAAGTTCGGCGACGTGGTCAAGCACGCACGCAAGTTCGACCGGGACGAAGATTTCGAGAAGGCCATACGGGAGAAGATCAAGCGCGAACTCGAAAAGGAAGACTAGCGCCGCCCAAGAGCCATCTTAAGGTAGGGACTGAAGATGGGAGGGATCAGGGCTGTCATGCGAGGCGGCTACCAGATCGCGAAGATGCTCCCCCACCTCGCTTGGTTACCGCTGGAGATGAAGAGGCAGATCCGGCGAGCCACAAACGCGTTCGAAGATGAACTACTCCAGAACGGACTCGACCGAGACATCGCACGCGAGCTGGCGAGGACCTTCCATGACGCGAACAAGGAGATGGCGAGCCAGTTCACGTCTCCAAGGGCGTGGATGAAGGCATAGCCCGACGCCGCCCACGCGTCTCGGAAACCCTTTTCTTCTCGTTGAATTCTCTCGAACGGTCATGATCCTAGATCCGGAATCGCTCGCCGCGGAACTCAGGCCTCTGTCTGGCGTCAAGGATGTCGATGTGGTCCGGTTCTCATCTGGGAAGGAGCTCTGGGTCGTCCTGAGAGACCCGGTCGACATTGATAGGCTTCTGAAGGCGTCAGCGAGCCTAGGCTACACCGTCGCGAAGTCAGGCTCGTTCGCGTCGAGGCTTCCCCGCAGCCTCGCCGAGATGATCTGGGATGGCACAACCCTCGTCGTTACGAAGCATCCGCACGGGTGGAAGAGGTTGAAGTCAAGCCTCGGCGTCGATCCCGTCGCGAAGATCACGAAAGACCTTGCGACAGAGGACGTGGTCTACCAGATCAACGACACGGACGGCCTAAAGATCTTACAAGACTACCTGAAGAGCTGACGATCGTTCGCCGATGAACGTAGAACTAGTCGGAACCACACACTTCCATTCTAGAAGGCAAACCTCTCTACACAGATGAGCGGCGATGCCTTTAGGAAGAGATATGAGTCTGCGTCTCCGCTGAGGCTTGGTCGTGTGCCGGGGTTGCCTAGAAATACGCCTCCGAAGCGTGTTGGGTAGCCAGGTAAGGCGTCGGCTTGCTAAGCCGATGGTCCTTTGGGCCTCGTGGGTTCAAATCCCACCCCCGGCGCTTACAGCTCCACCCACTAGGTTCCTTTCCACTGGGCGAAATAGTGTCCTTCGCCCTATTGGATGGAGAAACAAGGGTACCGAGCATCAACCATACTACCGCTCATTAGGGTACAAGGTTCAGTTCAGGAATCGCCACATGGCAAGCGCGTGAGCACACGTCACAGTCGCCTTTGCCTTGCGCAATGACTTTCCATCGACAGCGGCAATAGCTACGATAATCCACTTACACCTGGTTATGTTTAGCGAAAAGAGCCGCTCAATCACATCCAATCATTCGATAACCGGGATGAAGCGCTGAATACTACTGTCCAACTTCATGTATCTGGGCGGTCGTTAGAATCTCCTTGCAAGTCGTGGAAGAATTCAAACGTTCTTCATGAACTTCGACGCCAATCCCCGGCCCGTTTGGAACCGCCAGCGTCCCATCCTTTGTTAGCTCGAACTCTTTGGTTATGATGTCCAGTCTGAAGTAGCGTCTGCTAGCCGAGGTGTCTCCGGGCAACGTGAAGCCTGGAAGTGAAGCTAATGCCACGTTGAAGGATCTCCCAATTCCAGTCTCCAGCATCCCGCCACACCAAACCGGAACCTTTCGTCCAACGCAGAAATCATGAATCTGCTTGGACCCTTGCAATCCCCGAACTCTGCCGGGCTTGATGTTAATCACCCTGCACGCATCTATCTCGATAGCTTTTCTGGCGTCCTCTGGCGTGTGAATGCTCTCGTCCAAGCAGATGGGCGTTGAGAGCTGTCTCTGCAACTTCGAATGGTCGATGATGTCGTCATGTGCTAGCGGCTGCTCGATTAGGAGCAGGTCAAACGTGTCGAGCTCCTTCAGGGTCTTCGCATCTGTGAGCGTGTAGGATGCGTTCGCGTCCACTTGCAGTGGAACGCGTGGAAACATCTTTCGGATTGCCCTGGTGGGTTCGACATCGTAACCCGGCTTGATCTTGATCTTAATCCTTGAGTAGCCCTCGTTGAGGTACGATGAGACAACTTGGAGTAGTTTGTCGATGGATGGTTGAATTCCGACGCTCACACCCACAGCCACCTCTTTCTTGGTCCCACCGATGAGTTGCGAGAGCGATTTTCCTTCGAGCTTCCCTTGAAGGTCCCAGAGTGCCATTTCTACGGCCGCCACAGCCATGTTGTTGCCCTTTATCTCCTGGCTCAGTTCGATGAAATGAGCTGGGCCTTCCAAGTCGTCCCTGAGAAGAAGAGGCGCGAGAAACTCTTTGATTACGAACTTGGCCGACGTAATAGTTTCCTCGCTGTACCAAGGCCCGCTTGACGCGACACATTCCCCGTATGCCACAACGTCCTCCTTCCGCAGAATAACCAAGACCGCTTCCTTGACGGTCTCAATCCCGAAACTCGTTTCAAACGGGGCGACAAGGGGGAGTCGTATCGTTCTAAGCTCTAAGCAATCGACTGGACCTAATCTTGTAGAACCCGTTCCAGAGACCTCCGCTCAAGCTTGACATAACTCCGAGGAATCTCGGAATCAACGACGATTGATTCTGTAGCGATGTAGCCTAGGCCAAAGTAATGGTTGTACGCTGTTCTTGTTTGTTTTCTCCAATCTAGCAGGAAGGCAGGGTCAACCGTGCGCACAGCATCATATTCGTATGGAATCTCAACTAGCACTGTTTCATCCCGCACGTGAAGGTCTACCCTACCCGCGGGAAGCAGGACACGCCTTTCCATTGTCGTCTCATTAACGACCTTCAACCCAGCAACGCTTTCCTTGCTCCTCGGCAGAGTTGGCTCGACCCTTTTCTTGACTCGCGGGCTACGTATCCACCATTCGGCTAGAAACCTGTCGCTTGCAAGCCCCTTGTTCAGCCCATCCGTCATGTCACCATAGTAGTTCTCGTAGTAGGTTCTAGCTATCGCACCGAGCTTCCTAAGGTTGAATCTGCTGTTTACACTCTGCATCGGGTCGTAGGTCCAACAAATCAGGTCAAAACCCTGCTCCAAGGCGTACTCGCGCTGTTCCAACTTCAGAGCCCAGCCAACATTCTTGCTCTGGCAATCTGGGACGACCCCGGTCATGTGAGAATAGAAGATCGGTTTTCCATGGTGCTGGGCGAGAAAACCGATGCTCGTGCCTACGATTCGCTCGTCCTCGTCATAGGCGTTGATGACCAATCCGCCTTTCTCGGAAAACGGCCGCAAGATGTGAAGGGGGACGATATCAGACTGCGAATCTGTCTGCCAAGCATCTCTTTGTGCTTGCTCGCAATCTCTGTAGTCGGAAATCTGCGTAGCCCGTCGGAGCGTAATCTTTCCCCGAGTCTTCTGTTGTCTACCAGTCAACATGCTCTGACCCTTCCATGATTTTGATCAGTGACAGTGCGAGAGCCTTCGTCGACAGCCTAAGGTCTTCGAAACTGACCCATTCGTCAGTAGTGTGTGGAACCTCGGGAGTGCCCACGCCATAATTGACAGCCGGAATCCCACTACTCAAGAAATGTATCGTATCCGAATGAGCAAACCACAACTTCACGGGAATTCTTAAGTTGGTGACTTCTTCCACGGCTGAGTGCACATTCTTCACCAACGCGTGTTCAGCGTTGAGTTCGACAGGTTCACTTCGCGTCAAGACTTCAAGGTTGAACGAACGCTCACTGTGAGATTGCTTGAGTCGGCTCAGGATTGAGGAAACATCGCTGACCACTTGGTCAACCTCGCAGCTTCTTCCAACCCTGAAATCAATCTCAACCGAAGCTGAGTCCGGAACCATATTAATCTTCGAACCTGCATTAACTATGCCAACATTCATTGTGGTGTCCGCCTTTTCATCTAGGGAGCGTAGCTTTCCCTGGTATTCGTTGAGATCTCTGAAAAGATCGGCAAAGGGCTCAACAGCACTCTTCCCCAAGTGCGGCGCGGCCCCATGGGCAGACTTGCCGGTTATTGAAATGCGGAGCCAAAGCAACCCCTTGAACCCATTGAACACCTGCCGAGTGTAACCCTCACCAATGCAGTAATCGCAATCAAGCCAGCCGTTCTTGAGGAGGTATTCTGTGCCTGTTCCGCCTCCGATTTCCTCATCAGCCATAGCGGCAACCGTGATCTCCGAAGGCAGGTCCTGGATAGCTTTTTTCAACGCTAGCATGACATAAACGTACGCTGCAATCCGGCCTTTGCAATCGCAGGCCCCGCGCCCGTAAATCTTTCCATCATCAACTTCACCCTTGAATGGGTCATGCTTCCACGAGAAAACATCACCGACCGGCACGGTATCAAGGTGGGCGAGCAAGAGTACACGGGGCTTAACGCCCCTTCTCCCCACCGTGAATTTTACGCTGAGTCGCGGTTCGTCTGAGGCGATCCCAGCCGATTTGCAAACATCGATTGGCGTCCTGAAAGTTTCTGCGTTCAGCCCCTGTCTTCTAGCGAATGAATCAAGAAAGTCTGCTATCTCCCTGTATTGTCCCGGAGGGTTTACTGTCGGGAATTGGACGAGGCGTTGGAGGAACTTGACTTCCTCATCAAACGATTGATCGATTATGTCGAAGACTCGTGGTACGTAGCTTCGAAGTGAAGCGGGGACTCCCAAATCTGACCGACAGATGATTTGTTGGGAACTATTCATAAGCTTGATACAAACTCGGGAGCGAAACTAAAGAAAGACATACAATCTGTTCGGCTAAGGACGTTTACTTCCGAGTGTACACCCAACAAGGTTAGATTAGACTTGTAATAGACGTCCAAGTCGGACCATTGGAACGTCGGCTGTAGAACTTGTGTGCGCACGAGCCTACCCCACACACAACCAACGACGACCGACATCTTCAGAGTCCAAGTCTTGCCATCTGTGGGCGGCGTCATGGAGGAACCTTCTCCCTGCATCGGCAATTATCCTTCGCTTTGGCGGTAATCAGGTCATGTAGCTTCAGACGAGAGATTGCCCATTCGGTGGTATCCTTCCAGCAGAGGCCATCAATCTTCACTCGTTCCTTATCTGAAGCCATTCTCGTGCTAGCCTCGGAGAACCTCCGACTAGTTTGTTCGGAGCGGCATGTATGCAGGTCTACGATCAGAAAGGTGAAAGCACTTCCATCAAGAAGCAGGAACGAGGAGACCACCGCTCACGACGCGATCAAGAAAGTAGGCCCTGGAGGCCACTATCTGAACCTGAGGCACACACTCGAATGGGTCCGAAAGGAACAGTTCCTGCCCCGATCAGTCGTAGACAGACAAAGCATCGAGACTTGGAAGGCGAAGGGATCTCGAGACTCAGCCAATAACGCAGCCGAAGTAGTCGACAAGTTGTTACGAGAACACACGCCTGAGCCTCTTCCCTCCGACACGGAAGTGCGTTTGGACGATGCCATCAACATGATGATGAAACGCCGCGCGATCTAATCATTCCTCATGGCCCTGACGATACGGGGATCCTTTCTTGCCCTACTTTCTTGTGCCATGTTGCATGACTCGGTTTTGAGGGGTTCTTTCCTTGTGCGGCTTTGCCTCATGTTACGGGTTTACGGTTAGTCGTGTGAGGACGTTGTATAGTGAGGCTTTGAGGACGATCTCGTTAGCCATGTTATGCATCGTCTTGGCTGAGACGTATTCTCCAAATGTTCGCTTCAAAGATGAGAAGGCGGACTCAACCATCCAGCGTTGCCCATAGCCGTGTCTCCGTTTCCAACCTTCAGGGTCGCGGAGATACTCCTGAGCCACAAGCCTGCGGGGTACGCATCTGCCTGCCTTGCTGGATGCGTCCTTTCTTACCTTGATGACGGGCTCGATCCCGTTCGCGTCTAGGTAGCGGAAGTTGATTTTCGTGTCGTGTGCTCCGTCGCCTATCGTCTTCGCGATCTTGCCCTTCCTGCAGGCTTCCTCGACGAGCGGTTGGAGCATCCGTTCATCGCCCACCTTCTCGTCGGTCACTTCCAACGCGAGAATTCGCTTCTGTTTCACGTCAACCCCAATGTGGATTTTCAGGTATCCGCGTCGCGTCCTCCATTTGCGTCGCATCCAGTCGCCTCGGTTTGAGACCTTGATGCCTGACGCGTCCACTGCTATCACCAGATCGTCACCGTAATCTTCGGTATCCATCTTCACGTTCAACCGGTTGACGCTTCTATCGATCGTTGAATAGTCGGGCACGTGGATTCGTGAGTCGAATCGTCTTAACGCCTTAAGGAAGCCTTCCGTCTGCCTGTAGGGTAGGTGGAAGAGTAGATGCACGTAACCTAGAAGCCTAACGAAGACCTCAGGATACACGAAACGCCCGCCCTCCTTTCCGCGGTTCATCACGTCCAGCTCAGAATCCCAACGCTCAAGGATACGCAGGTCGAGGAGGATCTTGCCACGCTTCACGAGGCCCTCGTTGACACGTCTCCAATCTCTAGCAGCCAATCAACAATCAATGCATACGTCTCTCACAGAGAATATCAGCCATTCAACCACGCCCATGCCAACAAGCAGATGCATCAAACGCAACCTTGCAGGCAAGTATGCCCAGTCATGCAACACAGCACTTTCTTGTAAACGCTTAAATTCGGTTCGGCAGCGACCTTGGTAGACTGAGGGAGACTAAGAAAATGAGCAAAGTATTCCTCAGGGAAGCAACCGGACTCGTCAGAGAGGCAGGAACTCTAGACATTCTCGCTTTCGCGTCTCTAAATATGAGTTGGGGACTGAGTGCAATGTGGCTTTTCCTCTGGGGGCCCTACTATGCCCCTGGCGGTGATCTCTACTCCGGCATCGCCATCGTACTGATTCCAATGGTATTCGGCTCTCTAGCATGGGCTTTCCTAGCATCCGTGATGCCTAGGTCGGGCGGGGACTTCATATTCAATAGTAGAATCCTCCATCCTTTGCTTGGCTTTCTTTCAAGCTTGGGCTGGGTCTGTGTCAACTTCATCTGGTGTGCCACGCTCTCCGCATATGTTGCAAGCCCAGCCCTATCGATGCTCTGCTATACCATGGGGTGGACAGCCGCAGGAGATTTCGTTTCTTCAGGTCTAGGTATCTTCGCCGTAGGAACATTCACGATAGTCTTTTCGTCTTTGGTACTCATCTGGGGACTGAGGCCCTATCTGAGACTGCAAATGATCATGTTTGCTTTCGGTGTCCTCATGTTCCTGATAGTATGGGGTTTGATGGCTGCCACTTCTCGTGCAGACTTCGTAGCAGGCTGGAATGCATTCAGCGCCAAATACGGATCAGCAACTTTTGATCAGATAATCAGCAAAGCGACGGCGGACGGGATTTCGATTACACCTTCACTAGGCGCAACGCTCATTCTTATGCCAGTGGCCTTCTGGGGACTAGGCTATCCATATCTCGCTACATACATTGCCGGGGAGACCAAGAAAGTACACCGTAGCGTCATGATAGGCGTGCCGGGGGGACTTCTACTCTGCGGCATCTTCTGGTTTATCACCAACTTCTTCTTGCAGGCTAACGTCGGCCAGGAATTCCTAGCTAGCGTGGACTACTTGGGCGGGAACGTTATGGCCCCATACACGATACCCTTCTACCCGATGTTTCATCTGTTCGCCGCAGTGTTAACTCAGAGCCCCATCATCATTTTCTTGATTAGTTGGGGCTTTGTCTGCTGGAACTTCATGTATGCAATCTACTCGATAATGCCACAGTCACGAATAGCCCTCGCTTGGGCCTTCGACAGAATTGCTCCATCGTTCTTCGGGCATGTAAGCGAACGCTTCCGAACCCCAGTCAAAGGCATCATATTCTTCGCGGCCGGCGGCGAGATCGTCCTATTCATATATGCATTCTTCACCCCGGCTATTCTCGTGAGCTTCTCGGCGATGATCCCGCAAATACTTACGACGTTCATGCTCACCGCGATTGCTGCGATAGTTCTGCCTTTCAGAAAGAGAGTCAAACCCGTCTACGAAGCTTCAGCAGTCAGCAAGTACAGGCTTGGACCAATCCCATTCATATCGATTTGCGGCTTCATCTATTTGGTGCTCCTCCTGTCTGTCCTGTATTACTTCTTCACAAACCCCGGCTTAGGGGCTCTCTACTACCCATCGCTCGCAGTGATCGTGGCCATATACGTATTCGGCATCATTTACTTCTACGCTATGCGGGCCTACCGAAAGAGACAAGGGATCGACATCGACCTAGCCTTCAAAGAACTTCCGCCGGAATAAACCCCCACCTTTTCTTTCAATCCATGCGTCAGAGGTGACTCTGCAAAGAGGTAGACCAGAGCAATGGGTTCGGCTGAAGACCTGCTTGAGGAAGCTAAGTCGCTGGTTACGGAGGCGACGAGGCGGGGTGTGATTCTTCGCGTTCTCGGAGGCGTAGCTATCAGGTATCACTGCCCGAGTGCCAGTCAGCCTCCTCTCGCTAGACACATAGCGGACATAGATCTCTTTGGGTTGTCAAAGGATTCGACGGCAATAAGGAAGGTCTTCGCCGGCCTATCCTATGACCAGGCAGAGACGTTCAACGCCCTTCATGGAAATAGGAGGCTGATGTTTTTTCAACCCAATACCCATGCCAGAAGGGACGTGTTCCTTGATTTCTTCGAGATGTGTCACAAGTTCGATTTCCGCAACAGACTGCAGGTAGAGGGCTTCTCCATATCATTATCTGATCTCTTGATGACGAAGCTTCAAGTTGTCGAAATTGAGGATAGAGATTACAAAGACATCGTGTGCATGTTGGTGGACCATGAACTCGGCGACTCAGATGCCCAAGATACAATAAACAAGAACTACATAGCCGACGTATGCTCGGACGATTGGGGAGTCTACAAGACCTTCACACAAGACCTAGCAAAGACTGCCGGATATCTTGAGCAAATCGATCTAAAGGATTTGCAGAGGAAGATCGCCAAAGAACGAATAGGCGTTCTTAAGGGCACAATTGAAATAGCCCCTAAATCATCGGGATGGAAGCTTAGGAGCCTAATTGGCGCGAGAATGAGCTGGTACGAAGAGCCCGAAGTGCCTAAGACGATAAAGTTCGCCGAAGATTAGGAAATCGAAGGTTTTGGTGAGGATCGTGGGTTCAAATCCCACCCCCGGCGCTTAACCCTAGGTTCAAAGCCCTCCCCTTGTAAGCACGAAACCGACGACGCAACAGTAGATTGAAAACCGGATTCGATTTCGTCCACAATTATCTACACAGAATACAGCTTGCCCTTAGGAAACTGCGCGAGAAGTAGAATGTCAACCTCCACAACCGTCTGAAGATCCTGAAGTTCCTTGATTATCTGGAGACTCAACAAGTCGGCATGGCTAGGCGAATCCGATACGTCCAGAAACTCAGGAAACTTGCAGACATGCTAGAGAAGGATTTCGAGAAAGTAGTCCTGCTACATGGGCGGTTTGACCTCGCTGAAGAGACGAAGGGTCTCTTCAAGGTCATGACCAAACGGTTCTACCGCTGGCTCAAGGATCCAAGCGACGCGGACTATCCGCTTGAGGTCAAATGGATTGAGACCGCTGGCTAAAAGAATCACAACCTGTTGCCCGAAGAGGTTCTGACAGAAGCGGAAGTCTCCGAACTCGTGAAGGCTGTCACTTACAGCAGAGACAGAGCATTGGTCTCCATGCTCTACGACTCCGGCGGGTAGGAACGGCTATCTAGGTGAAAGAGAGCGGGATCGTCTCGAAGCTGGGATCACTTCTGCAGTGTCCGCTTTCCAAGAGAGGGGCAGAATCATTGCGGACTCTAACGCGTGGATTCGTTTGGAGTCAGCTAGTGGGGCGTTGGAGATCTGGACTTGCCGTTTGTGGCAAGCATTATCATAAGTTCATGATCCTCAAGCGCGAGTTCTCTGAGTAACTCGGCGTTAGGACCCTTCGCTTTCTCCACGTTCAATCCACTCTTGGATCTGTTCAACAGTCTTGGTCTCGAGCTGGCTGATAAAAAGGTATGCGTCATCCAGATGGGTGACCCTGAAGCTTCTGCCATTCCGTCTGAGAAAAATCTTCGCCACCAGATATGCGGTTCGATGGTTTGCTCCATCAAACGGGTGAAGGTTCACCAGCTCCTTCATGAGCCATGCGGCTTGATATGTCAAGCCCTTGCGTTCGAGTTCGATCATTTGATCGATGACGCTCTGTATGGCCTCAGGCCTAAGCAGGAGTCTGTGAGGATGTCTGTCTGACCCGACATCTAAGACAGTGATGTTCGCGTCGATTATGTCTTCAACGGAGGGGTACCAGACGCGTTCGGGCTCGACTGCTGATTCACCAGTCACCACGCGTAACCCTGCCCAATTCGTCCTGTGGTCCTTCGGGTCTGCTGTCTAGACAAGCCTTTCTACCATATCCGGGTGGACAGTGCGAGTTCTGACTCGAGGATCCTATCATCGGACTCTTGTGCGCCTGAAGCAGTCTGCACTAACCAAAGTCTGCGGGTCAACATCTTTCTCCTCCTTCAATGGCGCTGCGCATTGTGAACAGAAGTTGGCACCCCAAGGACTGACGGGTGCGCCGCACTCTGGACATGCGCCCGATTTCTTGGCCTCCAAAGCATTAGTGTAGGAATGGGCATTTGTGTCTCTAGTGGTCTGTTTGTGTAGCGATGATGACTCCCAAGAGCCTAGAAGCACTGGCGAACACCCTGTGTTCGCCGGGCCAAGCACAAGAAGTACGGGGGGTTCAAATGCCTCCCCCGGCGCCTGAATCTTCGACTCAACCGTCATCTGCGACGGCCCAACCTTCGCTGTCTCAATCAGCGCTGTCGGCTGAAAGATGCTACGGCAACCTACGGCAGAGCGCTAGGACACCGTTTAAAGGACGCAGTGACCCTACCGGCCTCTGTGCACGGACATGTTGATTGAATCGAACCGCGAGATCCTCGGCGGCAAACCCGTCATGAAAGGAACCAGGATCCCCGTCGAGCTGATCCTAGAAATGGTCCAGTCAGGATACTCGGTAGACGAGATCGTCTCCGAATATCCACATCTGAACCGTGATGATGTAGTAGAGGTCTTGCGCTTTGCAAGAAGAGTCCACGAGGCGGTAGCGTACGAGAAAGTCAAGGCTCTGGAAGCCTAGAGTTTGACCAGCTTCCTCTTGGACGAGAATGTTCCGCGTAGTCTCGCTGATGTCCTGAGGAAGAGAGGCTTCGAGATCAGGATGACAACAGAAATCCGAGGACCTGGGTTGAGAAACAGCGACTTGGTAGACATCGCTAAGGAAACCGGCGAGATCATTCTCACCTTCGACTCAGATTTCCTCAGCCTGCGACCTGAGCTCCAAGAACTTGCAAGAGTGGTCTACATCGACATGCATCCTCGGGATCCCCAGAAGGCCAGGACAATGCTCGAGAAATGGATCGACGAATGCCTTGAACTCCTCAAGCGAGGAAAAACCGTCAAGCTCACCGAAGCTGGCCCCGTTTTGCAGACCGAACGCCGTGACTGACCAAGAAGCCATCACGTTTTGGCACTAACCTATGAACCATCACCGAAGCCAAGCTCATCCCGGTTTGCTACCTTGAATCTTCGGTCCGACGATTACCTGGGCGCTTGTCTGTCTTGCTAGCTACGTGACTCTATTATCGGCTGATAACGCGGACCAGTTGCGGGATCTCTGAGGGACATCGATAGTAGGATCATCCCTTCCCATGGGAGCAAGATACGCCGTCGTTGTCTACCGTGAAGTCAGCCCAGAGGACGCGTTTATCACTGCGGCGCGCATTGGTTCCGCCGCGGCGAACATGATCAAGGGTGGGGTGATATGGCGAAAGAAGTGATCGCCGTCAGTATCTCGAAAGATAAGGAGCTGGACATCAGCTACGACGGAGAAGCTGACGTGCTCTACATAAGCTTCGGCAAACCTCAACCGGCGGATGATAGCGAGGAGGTAAATGATGTCATCTACCGGTTCAGAGAGAACGAGCTGGTAGGTATAACCATCCCAAGTTTCAAGCTGAGAACAGGCACTAGAACACTGTAACACTTGCTTCTCGCTCACGTTTGCCAATTAGATTGAGCTTTCAGGACTGGCAACTTCGGCCAACTCTGGCCCCCAAAGCACTAGTGTAAGAATGACCATTTGTCCGTCTAGTGGTCTGTTTGTGCAGCAACGATGCCTCTGAAGGGACTAGAGAAACAGGCGAACACCCCGTGTTCACCGGGCCAAGCACAGGAACTACGGGGGGTTCAAATCCCACCCCCGGCGCTTTCTATCCTAGCTTGCTCAAACGTACGCGAGAAATTCGTCTCTTGATATGTTGCAGTCTCTCAGGATCCTATTCAATAGACCAACACGTATCTCTTTCACTGGAACAGTGACGAACGTTCCGTTCCGCTGCAACGTCACGTGACTGCCTTTCTGCCTAACCTTGACGAAACCGAACTTGTTACAGAGGATCCTAACCAGTTCCCTACCGTCCATCGGCCGTAGACGAGTCAACTGCTCGCCCTGATGGATCAGCGGGCTACGACCGTCGCAAGCTCCCTTCTCGCCTTCTTCCGCAGAACGGAGAGGTGCAGATCGAGAGCATCCCGGAAATTCCTTTTGGCTTCCTTGAGGGTCCTGCCGACTGAGTAGACGCCGAGAGCTGAACACGCGACAGCATACGACCCATCGTCCTCCCGTATTATCTCTGTCCTGACATCTCTCAGTTTCAATGCCAAACCACAGACACCCCCAGCGGTGAATTGATGAAAGCCGCCTATAAGCAATTCACGTCCCCCGGCGCCTAAACCTTGTTCAACGTCTTCCCGCTGCACA
>CAZLHM010000033.1:6921-17498 GCA_964559555.1 uncultured Candidatus Bathyarchaeia archaeon | reverse complement strand
CGCTAGTCTCTGGAAGCTCTCACTTGAGGCTCGGCAATGTTGATCGCAGCATTGCCTTACGTTTGATAATCCCTGGAGTCATCGGGGGAGCCGTGGGTGCCTACGTCTGCACAAGCATCCCAGGAAAGCCCCTCAGCGTCATTGTAGGCCTCATCTTGCTGACGATGGCGTTCCTCATCCTCTACAGGTTCGGGCTGAGGAATGTAGTGCACTTTCGAACAGAGAGGCTCCCATCCAGTATGCTGATCCCGCTCGGTTGTGTAGCAGGATTCACAGACGCCATCGGCGGAGGAGGTTGGGGACCGGTCACCACTACGACCTTGGTCTCAACCAAGGTGATACCGAACAGAGCCATCGGATCGGTGAACTTCGCGGAGTTCTTCGTAACCACGTCTGAGGCAATCACGTTCCTTCTCCTCATCGGCTGGGAGAACTTCAACTGGTTCGTAGTTCTGGGCCTCTTGATCGGAGGAGCCATATGCGCTCCTGTCGCCGCGTATGCCTGTAAGAGGCTTCCACAGAGGGTACTTGGCGTGCTTGTCGGAGTCACGATATTGATCCTGAGTGTGAGGATGATACTGAAGTTCGCTAACATCTGGCCCTTCCCCTAGGAAGCACATTCCGTATGCAGCCATATCCAGCAAGCGAAAGCCACTTTCCACACCAATTGGTCGGAAAAGATGCGGGGTCTCGGCCCGAGCTGCTGATAGGGATTGGAGAGCCAGAGTGAGGCTTCAGTCACGTCCTGAGCTTCACGTCATGATTGCTCTTTCGGCGAGTCAATGACGCCGCAAAGGGTGATTAGGCCCTTCGACCCGTAGCAAGCTTGCACGCAGACGCACAAATCCGCAACTGCTGGAACAGGAAATGAACTGGGCTGAAGGTCACGTGTTTGGACTCAAAACGCGACTGAAACGGGAGGATAGCCACTTCGGAGGTGATGCTGTTTTCTAGAGCACTTGTCACCGGCGGGGCAGGCTTCTTGGGTAGCCACCTATGCGACGCCCTCGTCGCTCTCGGCGAGAATGTCACCGTGCTAGACAATCTCTCATCTGGAAAGAGACAGAACATTCGAGACGCCTTGAAGTCGAAGAAGATCAAGTTCATTCTAGGAGACTGCAAGAACTCGCGCGACGTGAGGAAGGCCGTTTCGGAAGCTGATGTTGTCTATCACTTCGCGGCAAATCCCGAGGTGCGACTCAGCCTCGCTGATCCAGCGACTTCCTTCCGTGAGAACATATACGCAACGCACGTTCTGCTTGAAGCCATCAGGAAGAGCGATGTGAACAGGATCGTCTTCGCTTCCACTTCAACCGTATATGGCGATGCCAAAGTCGTCCCCACACCAGAAGACTATGCTCCTATGGAGCCGATCTCGGTCTATGGAGCCTCAAAGCTTGGTTCGGAAGCACTCATCACAGCCTACTGCCGAACCTACCACAAGACCGCGATCGTTCTCCGACTCGCCAACATCGTCGGGCCTCGATCAGAGCACGGCGTGATAAGTGACTTCGTCAAGAAGCTCAAGGCGAATTCAAGACGACTTGAGATACTCGGGGACGGACATCAGAAGAAATCATACCTCCACGTTGAGGACTGCATCTCAGCCACCCTCACTGCATCTGAAATAACGACGCAAGGTGAAGTCCTCAATGTTGGTTCGACCGATCAATTAGAGGTAGCTGGGATAGCCGAAATAGTCACACACGAGATGGGACTGGACAATGTGTGTTTCGAGTTCACCGGTGGAGTGGATGGTGGAAGAGGCTGGGTCGGTGATGTGAAGAACATGCTCCTAGACACGACTCGGCTGAAGTCGAAAGGGTGGAAGCCAAGACACAACAGCGTAGACTCTGTTCGACTAGCTGTCAGAGAACTCTTGTCGAAGTAAACTCGGCGCGTTCGAAGTGTATTCATGGTTCCTCATGAGAGGCACCGAAACCGTTACTTGAGTTCGAGCTTCAGTACTCAAGAGAGAGCAAGTGGATGAGAATTGGGTCGAGGGACGCCCCAAGCTATTCTCCTCTATGTCGCGGTCCTTGGCTTGATTCTCACATTTTCCTCGGCAGAGGCTGTCGCCTCTCTCTCGCTGACAAACCTTCAAGTGACGCATAGTGAGCAGGTTTGCGGGAGTGCGTTGGAGACGAGTTTTCCTAGATATGCTATCACGGTCTTCACGGTGTCCACCCGACTCATCGACCAGCAAGCTCAACTGTTGCAGCAGGTGGGCGCATACAACGTCACGATTGTCTATCGAGAACTGGAATCTGACAAGATCGCTTTGCTGTATCAGAAGCTGAAACCTCTTGGCATTAGCATGATACCGGAGCTGAGCTACATGCAGAGGCTACCTCCCAGCGATAGGATAGGTCCCATCGATGTGTGGCTTGAAGCGCTGAGGACTGTCACGGGAAGACTGCCAAGCGGCTTCTTCTCGTTTCAGGTGGACACGTACACTGCCAACTATGCACGTGATCGGTATGGCGCATCGTTCGCTATCGGCAACATCTGGGATCAGGTGAACATGGACTTCATGTCACTGCGAGGCGGCCACGCCCTTCCCTACTACGCGTCGAGGCGGCATTCCCTTATTCCTGCGGAAAACCAATCCGAGTCGAGCCTGTTAGTAATTCAGCCGTTCGCGATAGCGCTCACGAATCGTTATCATTTCGACAATAATCACGTGATGGATCTATTCCTAAACGGTGTGGACGTTGAGGAGTTCAAGTACGTGAGTTCGAACTACCCGTTTTTCACACCATTCTTCTTGGAACTGGACTGGCTGTTCAAAGTTAACGATCCCTCCGTACTCCGGTACTTTGTCGAGGCCTACAGCTGGGTCTACAGAACATTCCAGGTTATCACTGCGGAAAGCTTCACGACGGTGTTCCGATCGTTCTTCGAAGAGACTCCCGAGTACTACTTCACCTATAGAAGTAGCAACTCACTTGCATTCCCGGACACTGCAGGAGGGAACGTCGAATGGCTAATGAACAGTCGTGTCAGAATTGCAAGGATCGGAGGGCAGGTCGTTTCCGCACTTCGCTACTCGGTCCAGCAGGACGACCTCTACCTCATAGGGAATCGTTCCATCGACTTCTCCAGATCCAGATTCGGTGAGGACCAAGACAATCTCATCGACACTAGCATGCGATTCGACGTGGACAACCTGTGGCAACAAGAATATGGAGATCGAATACTCACACCGACCGGCAACGTCCCCTACCTTGGGGACCTCCACCACTTCTATGGGGAACACATCAGCTCAGTACCCGTTGACTTGTATGCATCTGCAGTTGTGGCGGTGCTCTGTGTAGTAGTCTTCCGCCTTGCCGTGAGCTTCGTTCGACGACAGGGGCGGCTCTCTCACTTGTCCGACCAAGATTGCACGGAGTAGAGCTCATTTGGTAAGAGCATGCACGGCAAACGAATTTCTAGATGTACTTCGAGGTTGCTACAGAATGGATAGAGCTGATCGAATCCACGTGAGGCGACACTTCAAGAGGTGGTTCCGAGTTGCTGCAATCGTTCAGTCGATTCTGGATCAGAAGGGAGGCGCTCCGCTCGATGTTGGGTGCAGCAGCGGATTCTTCCTTCTCTTGATGGGAAGGGGAATTGGTCTTGACTACGGTGAGAACGTTGATATCTGTATTAGAAGGGGGTTGAAAGTGCTACAGGTCAACCTCGAAGCGGAACCCTTTCCTTTTGAGGACGGCTCTTTCACCGTCGTGACATGCCTAGAGGTCATAGAACATCTCAGGCATCCAGAAAAGATGTTGAAAGAGATCAGGCGAGTCTTAGGAGATGAGGGGGTGCTTCTTCTTTCGACGCCCAATACGAAAAGTCCCGTTTGGATCATTAGAGATCTCTTGATCTCGTCTCCTCTTCTGTCTCGACTCTACGCAGGGAGAGTCTTCATTCCGGACGTAAGAAGGTACAGTCTGGAGGACGCCAAGCGATTGTTGACAAAGACGGGTTTCTCCATTCAATCAGTAATCTATTTGAGGATCATTCTTCCAGCCGATGATGTCCTACTGGTGGCTCAGAAGGAATCCCAATGGTATCACTCAGTCCAATCTCGCCGGTGAAGGTCCGCTTCGAGTTCGTGAAACTCGGTTTGTTCCTCAACCTTGGAGCCGCATCGGGTGCGGTCATAAATGTGTTTGGCAATCCAGAGGGCGTCTTAGGGTCACGGAGAGAGTCCTTGGGAACTGGGCCTTTCACGGAGTATCACGGAACATGCCTGCCAAAACTCCAATGATCACTCCTAGAGTTGTTCGTCTTCTCCTGCAGGACGAGCTTCAAGATCCTGATGACGAGAGCTACTATGAATTTCACAATATACGCTTCGCCGATACGGCGAATTTTGTCGGTCCGTTGCTTCCAACCACAATTGTGCTGGATGTTGGGGTGGGCCAAGGATTCTTGGCAATTGTTCTGCGGAGACTCTATGGTTGCAGTGTAAACGGCATTGATGTGAGCCGACCTGAAATGGAGAGATGGAAACCTCGTTACTCACGAAACGGCATCGAATTCAAGTATTGTGATGCGACATCGGAGAGATTGCCGTTTGATGCCTCGACCTTCGATCTTGTCCTGCTCTGCGAATTGATCGAGCACCTTCCTGAACTCGATCACTTGATTACGGAAGTGAGAAGGGTCCTGAAGCAGGATGGCAGTTTGGTCATCACTACGCCAAACGCGAGTCGACTTGCTGCCCGGGTGATGCCGCTAATGGGTAGGAACCCCCTTGCAGACGCTCCGGCTCACGCCCGCGAATTTACTCTCCGAGAACTGGAAGCTGAGCTGAGGTCACACGGTTGTCGAGTTGAGAAAGTCAGGTTTCAGGATTGGTGGAGTATGAAGGCTCAGAAGACCCGGATGGCCGTCCGCATCTCATACCGGTTGCTTGTCTGGGCAATTCCCAGTATGAGAGGTGGAATCCTGCTGAGTGCAAGGAAGATTCGTTGAACCCGTGAAGGAGCGATTTCGATCCTCATGAGAACAGTGGCCATAGTCCATCCGAGCATGCACTTCATCGGAGGCGCCGAGAGACTCATAACCGATCTCGCAGTCGGGCTCGCTGACAACGAAACGCGAGTGCAATTGGTGACAGGACTATGCCACGATGTCTGGAGGACCGAACTCTGTCGAAACAAGTTCGTATCACTTGCCGAGCTAGGACGGATTGCACCCGGTAGCCTGAGTTTCTGGTTGAGCGTGCCAAGAATCGCACACGCGTTCTCTTCATTGATTGAGGCCGATGTTGATGTCATTCTCACATCGAGCTTTCCGGCCAGCATAATCGGTGAGAAGTATGGAGTGAAACATCACGCTATGATCGTTCATTATCTTCACGAGGCTCCAATGGTGCTCCACGACGCGGTAGGCGTGAACGCCCTGCCCCTAGGTCTGAGGACGTTCTATCGGACAATGTCAGCCGTCTACGCGAAGGCCGACATTGAGGCAGTCAGAGGAAGCGACAAGATAATCGCCAACAGCAGACTGACAAGGCGTGCCAATTCCGAGGTCTACGGCATCTCCGAGTCTGACATGCAAGTGATATATCCAGGAGTTAGTGCACAATGCGTCTCTTCTCACACGCGTGTCCCGAAGATGATATCGAGTTATGTCAAAGAGGGAATCCCGATTCTTTTCATTCCGCGGGGCGTGCAAGCTTGGAGGAACCCGGAAACTTGCCTTGGGGCTCTCAGAGAGCTCAATTTCCCATTCCTAGCGGTCTTCACGGGTGGAACTGACCACAAAGGAGACCAATTGCTGAGACGCGCAAAGGTGTTCGGCATCGCCGATAGGATCTTGTGGCGAAGAGAGTTACCAAATGAAAACATCGCTGGGCTGTATTTGCGCTCATTGGTTGTCATATCCATTCCGAAACGCCAACCCTTCGGTCTCATACCTCTTGAAGCCCTCATACATGGGGCAGCTCCGATCATATCGAGATCGAGTGGCGTATCTGAAGTTCTGCGCGATCGAGTCGATGTCATCTGCGTCGATGAATCCGATCCAATGGAGCTATCGAATGCCATCAAGACGCTCGTTTCAGACGACGCTCTGAGAAAGAAGATCGTTACAAATGGCAACCGAACAGTTGTTGAACGCCTGAGTTCTGCCCGCTTTGTCAACGAGATGAGAGCGAAACTCTTTGAATGATCCTACATCTGTGTTCCGGGAGGAAGGTGCTCGCATGATGTGCTGTGACTTCGCGAGTAGCATGCGAGCAATCAGCTTTCTAGCCCTGTGACCCTCATGTCAAGAGGACTGACTTTTGGAACAAGACAAGTGCAAGTCATAGCAGTGATCGTAGTCGTTCTGTCTGTCTTGAGTTTAGGCCTTAGAGGCACCATCGCACATAAGACGTATGCGCACATGAAAATCCCCGCTTCGAGCGTTGAGACCCGCGTCGCAACGTACGACTTCGAGGCCCAAGCGGGTTTTCGCCTCGGCGATTTCTCATCAGATCTGGAGAACTGGGTAGAGTTTGAGAAGAACATCCACGGCTCCACTCAGGTCGAGAATGGGATTCTATGTCTTAGCGGGAAGTTCGATGATTCGACAACGCCTCAGTACGTGGAGATCTACAGGCGACTGGAGGTTCGCACCTTTGACTTCCCAATCTTTAGGGTAAATGTCAGTGTTTCGTCTGGAGCGATCTACCACATCAGGTTCGTTGGAAGGGATTCCTTCGGTGCGAAGCATAACGTGTGGTGGGAATCCTCGCCCCTCGATGATCTGAGGGGAGAATCAAGATGGGAGACTCGCGTAGTGGACCTGAAGGAGTTCAGCAAAGAAGCAACAGGGGAACCTGTGCCTCTCTTAACACGAATTCAGTTCGTACTTGACAAACCGTACTCACTGGAAAACACTCCAGAGAAGTCCCTCTGCATCGCGAGCATCAGTTTCTCCGCGGAAACCCCAAACCTCGAACGCGTTGACGGACAAGACGCGCATGTTGCTGCCGGCTGTGAGGTCTTTGCCGCAATCATTTCTTTGCCTCGTGAGCATCTTCCTACTGGCTCTTGGAGAGTCAACTGGGTCTCCATAACATACACGCTCGCATCCGAATCAGAATTCCAGTATCAGATGTTGCTCTTGTCGAGCAGAGACTCGGCGTTTTTCGTGAACGCTGAAGGTCCAGTACTGATCTCCCACCGAGAGTCATTCTCTGACGTGTACAGACTCGATGCGATTGCCGAACGAGAGATCCAGTTCTCCGAAGAGATGCTGGTTCTCAAACCAGTCATGAGCGACTTCTCAGTCTTGATTTCAAAGAAGGGAATCGCACCCACGGGATCTCTGACCTTCAGGCTGAAATCAATCGAACTGATGTTGTGGACGGATCACAACGCATCGCGCATCATTCCCAGCAATGCGGAACTCGCAGCGGCAACGACCGGGGTGGGAATCGCAGTCATCATAGTTCCGACGATTCTCCTATCCACATTGTCGCTTGGGCTGCGACAACCACTCAGTAGACATCGGTGGATACTGGAAAGAGCAGCGCTCTGTTACGGAATTCTCGTCAGGTTTGCTTTAGCTCCGTTCACAGGGCATCAGTACGACGTGCAGGTCTGGACACAGTCAATGAGACTATTCTACGAATCTGGCGTCGTCGAGGTCGCGCTATTTCCCTTGCCCTTCACATACTATTCTCTTCTTCTAAGCTACTCGCCATACGCTCTTCTCAGAGTCCTCAGGTTTCAGGACGTTGCTTTCTCCTCTCACGTGCCGGGGATGCTTGAATCAGTCTTCATCAAGACACCATTCATCCTGTCGGACTTGGTTGTTCTATACGCTCTCTCTAGGATCTTCGAGAGACTTCGCTCAGCTGGAGTGAACCGATCCGAAGGATTCACGTTTGGGTTGATGTACTTTCTGAACCCATTGGCAATCTACCTCTCAAGCGTCTGGGGCATGTGCGACAGCATCGCGATAGCATTGTTCTTCGCCGGAATCTACTTCTGGATGAGAGAGAGGCCACTGCTCTCCGCGTTGTCTTATGTGATGTCGGGTCTTACGAAAGGGTTCGGCTTCATTGGTCTTATCCCATTGTCCATCGAGTCTTTTCGCAAGAGAAATCCGTACGTGATCTTCGCAGTTGTGGCACTGACTCTACTCATCTCCAGTCTTCTGTATTTACCACTCTTTATTGCAAGGCCCGTCGAAGAAATCCCAGAGACGCTACTGCAATTCTTCAGAGGAAGAGCAGGGTTCGGGTCAAACCTACCACACGTTGCTGGAGCGTCCTATATGAGCTACGTTACGTTCCTTGGCTTGAACATAGACCCGTCGCTTCTGACGTATGCGCTGGTGGCCCTCACGGTAGGGATCACCTTCGCGTACGCTAGGAGCGCGCGCGGTACCTGCGACATCATAAGAGTCGAGTTGGTACTCAGGTTCTTTGCCGCGTGGCTTCTCGTCTACTATCTCATTTTCTTCAGAATCTACGAGCAGTACTATCTCTGGGTCATTCCAGTCCTCATTGCCTACTCCTACGTACGGCGGGTCTCATCGCCTAGGTTTGTCGCACTTGCTATCGGACTAGCTTTGACGCTTCCACAAGGCGCCCTCTTAGCGGTTGGACAGTTCTACTACGGTATTCCATTGAGCGTGCCAGAGGACATGGTGATGATGACTCTCGTCGCGTCGTCACTGGCCGTGTGTGGGCTCGTAAGCATATTGGACCTCAAGGGACGTCTGAAGATATTCGAGACGGCCACTGGCATCGCCACTCTCGCAGTGCTGGCATCATGGTTCTCGTTCACCATTGCATACTTCGGCTACCATAAGCACGCTTTCCTCGGAGACCTCTGGTATCTCATCTCGTTCGCGTTGCTGGCAACTGCGGCGATTCTGCTCCATAGGCAGATGCTACGGGCTTCAGTGGTGGCAGTCAGACACTCGGTTGGACTCGAATGAGAACCGCCACGGCTTCGCATAGAAGCCTTTATGATATCTGAATCATGACCTAGAAACCTAGGAAGAACGCAGCTTGAGGCGGTTGCTTTCAGGATCGCTTGTCTTGATGATCCTGCTTACGGGAAGCCTGCTCGTAGCTGAGCATCAGCCACTTGCGGCAGACGACTGGCTCGGCTGGGCTTACACAGCTTGGAAGTATTTCACGCCTAGCACGAGCGCGGGAGTTCACCCTACAACCGGCCTGAACAGAGCGAACCAGTATTGGGGTTTTGTCACGGATTGGGATCTGGCAACTTACATCATTGCGATCCTTCATGCGTGTGATCTTGGGGTAGTCTCGCAGTCTGGTTCGTGGGGTGCGTCCGACAGGCTCGACAAGGTCTTGAGGTTCCTGGAGTTGCGTCCTCTTCGCGCCGAAGATGGTCTCCCATCGTGGAGCTACAAGTGGGATGCCAAGGATCCTTACGTGGCCGGCGTTGGAGGTTCATCGCCTCCTGGTGATGCCGGTCGACTACTTGTCTCACTTTATCTTGTCAAGCAGAGCTATCCCTTGCTCGCAACTCGGGTTGACGCGATCGTTGAACGCCTCCGGCCCGGATACATGGCCAACTTCTACGACGTGCAGGGACGTCTGATTGCCAGCCACGACTGGTATAGGTACTACGATCTCTTCGGTTTCGAGGAGTTTGGATTTCCAGTCGAAGCATCCAGACAGACACTGGAGGAGGCTCTCGCCAGCCCTCATGTCGATGTCTACGGGCAAAGCCTTGCGCGCATTCTGACTACAGCCGAGCCCTTCCTCTTAGGACTCTTCGAGTGGACGATGGATTCCAGGTTCCGAGACTACGCATACCGAACCTACATGGCGATGGAAGGAAGATACAACGCGCTCGGCATACTAACGTCTTGGAGTGAGTCTGCCAATGACAACGACCCCTACTACGTTTACGAATGGGTTGTCAAGAACACGGGTGAAACTTGGCAACTCCACCCTCCAACCGACTCGGAAGGCAATCCATACACGCCGATCGTGACCTCCAAGGGCGCCTTCGGATACCATGCCCTTTACCATACATCGTACACTCAGACTCTCTTGAACAAGCTTCTCCCCAAGATCCAGACATCGAATCTGGGGTTCGCAGAGGGCGCATATGAGGGAACCGGTGGAGAAATTGGCGTCGGTCTGGCTGTTGCCACTGATAAGACAAATGCGATGATAATCGGCGCCGCACGATATGCAATACGAGGGCTGCTAACTTCTATGCGCCGTCCGTCTGATGGCGCGTCCCTGCCCTGCCCCGTGAAACTTGTCGTGAAGGTCACAAGCTCTGGCAGTGTTGTGGCAGGTGCGACAGTCAAGTTCTACGTCGACGATAGTCTGGTGTCTACCAGAACGACGAACAGCAAGGGGAAGGCGAAGTTCAAATTCTGCCCAACTGAGGGCACATATACATGGTACGCTACCGCCGAGAAGACCGGTTATGCTTCAGGTCTGTCAGAAGTGAGAGCGTTCACAGTTGCTGCGGGGGCCGCATATCTGGAGGATTCTGATGATCTTGACAGCTTGGGCCCACTACCCTTGGGCCTCAGTAGTAGCCAGTTGTTACTCCTCTCCGTTTCTTCACAAATGCTCAAGAGCA
>CAZLHM010000033.1:0-6821 GCA_964559555.1 uncultured Candidatus Bathyarchaeia archaeon | reverse complement strand
AGCATTCGCATGTTTCTTGGTTCGTCGTTTTTGCGGCATTACGGGAACATAGCTGCGCGCTGAAGATATCGGAAGGTTTTCCGATCCCGATCTGTTGACATGCACTACAGTCTACGTAAGGATTAGTCTCGTATGCTCGATCAGAACGAGGACTTCGATCTTATGAAGTCCCTCGTGCGCTTGCATAGATTCAAGAATCCAAGAGAGAAGAGCAGGGGTATCAGCAAGAACGTGCTCAATACGAGGAATGATGTTCCGACCTGAAGCAATTCGAAAGAGCTCATTGTCTCTCCCGTCAGGACCATGACGAGAGCAAATAGGCATGAGACACCGAAGACCTTCAGAACATGGACAGGTCGGATCCCTCTCTTGGGCAGGAACCGGACAATGCAGATGTCAACGAAGGTCAGGTAGACCAGTCCGATCAAGGCACTTGCCACAAAACCTGCAGCGACTATTGCCAACTCGGGCGAATACGCCAACGAGGTATGGATCACGGACGAGAATCCGAGGATGCTGATCAGTGGATAGATGCTGATTCTGAGGGGCGTTCTAGCGGAGTCGTGATTTGCGATGAAGTTGGCCACTTGTGGACTGAAGGAGTAGTACCACAAGTTGAAGACGCTCATGAAAGCCTTACCCGCTCGCGTGGAAAGGACAAGTTGATCTCTGAATCCCCGTAGGTACTGGACTTCCTCAGCTTTCTCCGATCCGAATGTGGCCGTCGCGATTATGCAGGGAAACAGCGAGAGCTCCTTGTAGACAGCCGTATACTTCTCTGGCTGCATGACATCCTGTGGTGACTCGACGGCGCCTCCGGTACTGTTCTTCCAGTCAGTAAGCACATATCGGCGAAAAGCTTCCGTGATCGTCGTGTTGGTTGAGAACGAAAGCGATGATCCCGCATCAACCCACATCGTGACTCTGTCTGGAACCGTGATCTCGTAGGACTCGTCATCTACGACTAGCGTGACCGATGTTTCGTTTCGCAAGCCACGCACCACGAACTCGACTTCGTACTGGGTTCCCCAAGTAGCCCTAACTGTCTTTGGTGCATCCATTAGGACGGTGCTCTGGAAATCTGTTCCGGTGAAGTCTCCAGACCATCCCGAGAAAGTCCGCCGGGTGCCATTTCCTTCGTCGATCGTCGACGTGTCAACCGCGAATGCGGCCTCGGAGTTATCCACGTACCATCCTGATCCGTTGACATGACCGTATTCTGATTCTACATTCAACTCGTACTCCGTCGCCCAGATTGCTGACGCCACTTTGGGGCCGGTCATGACGAGCTGTTGGCTTGCGTCTTTTCCTGACACGTCACCGGACCACTCCACGAAGACTCGTCTGGTTCCATTGTCTGTCGTCAATGGGGAGGTTAGCGAGATCGCGGCTTGAGCGTTCGCATCATACCATCCTTCCCCCGAAACGGAGAAGGGTGAGACTACTTGCAGATAGTATTGGATCCTCCAATTTGCCGTAACGTTGTATGGTCGCGTCATGTTTATCGAGACGGTGGATGACTCCGACTGGACGTCCCCTGACCAGCTCGAGAAGAGAAGCCGCGACTGTTTCTCGACAATGTTGGAAGGCGATGTCGCCGTGAGTGTGACGACCGCTCCGGAATCGTACCACCCGCTTGGGCTCGTAATTCCCCCGCTGGGATCAAGCGTCAAGAGGTACTGAAGACTGAAGTCTGTTGAGAGAGCTACATCAGATGATACCTCGATGGTGCGAGGATTCGAAACGACTCCGTCACCCCACTGCCGGAAGACACATCTCGAGCTCGGGTTCACGTAGATCACGGGCTGGATCTGAACCGTATTGGAACCTTGCACTATGCCTATTTGGAACTCTCCGATTCCCACGTAAGTCTCGTTTACACCGTTGATGTTGATCCACCATTCGACATCTCCTCCAGCATCTGGCGGTCTGATCTCCAATGTCAGCGTGTACCCGACCACGACACGTAGGATCTTAAGGTTATTCTCCTCATCGTTCTCAGGGATTGAATTGCCAGCATCGGCGATGACTTTGAATACATATGCGCCAGCTGTCTTCGGCGTCCAAGACAACAGGATTTCTTGGGCTTGCCCGGAATTGAGTGAGATCCTGCGAGCTGCGAAGATGGTCTCATTCACGAAGATGTTGACTAGAAATCCATTTGCCTTCAGCGTTCCTTCGTTGGCAATTCGCACCATCAGCGACGCGGTCTCGTTGGGATGAACAATGGGTGGATTTACCGTGAGACTCTCGACCGCCACGTCCGGGCTCGGGCTCGAAGTGTCAACAATGACCGAGAAAGAGGACCCGTCCGTGCTCACGACAGAGATCACGATGCTGTTCTCGCTGTCTAGGTATTTCTGACCGACTTGGAAAGGCGCGTCGATGAGAGAAGATGTCGTCTGGACGGCGTCGATGACCTTCACAGGAGTAGACTTGGTCTCGTCGATGTATGTGATTAGCACGCCACTTGAGGGGAGTGCGGCATCGTATCCAATCTTCTGTCGAACTTCGACAAGGTAGTAGTGCTTAGTGTCTCCGGTTGACGCCTGAACCCTGACTGCCTGTAGACTTGATGAGGGTAACTCGATTGCATCTACTGTCGCGTTGACTCTGTTGTTCTTTGTGACGTTCAGGATGCGGCTCCCCGATATCCATCCAAGGAATATCCTGTCCCATGCGAGCATCTCCGCCGGGCTCGATCCAGCCGGGTTTCCATTCCATGCTCCTCTCGCCATCAGATCCCAGGGACCGACCTGCTCAACAGTGGTGCTGTATAGGTCAGGTAGGCCGAGCAGGTGACCGAACTCGTGTGCATTGACCCCCAATGTCCCCAGTCCGCGAGCCTCGAACTCTGGAACGATCGCGAACGTCTCAAAGGTTCGCTCCTTGGTCACCACCGTCCAATGCAAGTATGTGACCGACCAGATGTCACTTGGTACTCTGCTTGATTCCTGCCCGAATCCGGCATGGAGAACAAGGACGTGTTGGTAGGCGGTTAGGTCAACTTCGCCGGCGACAATTGGAGCGGCATCCTTGAGCAACTGCCAACTATCGGGGTAAGAATCGCCGTCTTGATCATCAATGAAAGGACCGTTGTCTGTTCCGTAACGCGACATCCTGAATGGAAGTCTGACCCAGCCCACGACTTTGCCGGTGATCGACGCCGCATTGTAGGACACTCGACCGAAGTAATCGTTCAATCGAGTGATTGTGTGTTCTGTGATCTGCTCGATTGTGAGAGTGTGATTCTGGTCGAGGAATTCAACTGCGATGACGAGCACCGTTATCTCTCCGGAAACCGGGCTTGGTCGAGGCACAGGATAGGGAATCGTGAAGTTGAGCGACGAGGACTCGCTTGAGAATTGAGGCATCGGAGGCACGAAGTTGAACGCTGACAGGTCTTCAGTCGTCGTGACCGCGCTTGTGGCAAGGCCTTGTGCCAGCGAGATGGCAAAGATCGCGATCAGTAACATTGCCAAGGTTCTTCTTGATGCCAAGTTTCCGCGCCAACGAATCTAGAAGCGACTGTGAAGCGCAACCGCCGAAGACTCGGTTCGGATTTGATAAAGCCATTAGCCTCATGAACGCGTTCACCATCATCAACACGCCAAGCTCAGCCTTGACACCAATGCCGCAAACTATTCGCACACAGGTTAGGTGGGGATCAAGCAAGGAAACCGGTCTTGCCTCATGTCAATAATGTCATGATTGCATGGTCTCGTCTGCATGGACTAGGAATCTACTCGACGAGCGTGCTCCACCACCATCTGTTCGAAGCGTACCAATCGATCGTCACTTGCAGTCCTTCCTCAAATGCCACCCGAGGCTTCCAACCGAGTTGGCGGATCTTCTCGCAATTGAGAGAGTAGCGGAAATCATGGCCCGGCCGATCAGCCACAAACCGGATCATTGTCATTGGAATCGAGAGGCGACGGAGGATCTCCCTAGCCACATCGATGTTTCGTTTCTGATTTCGTCCCGCGATGTTGTAGACTTCGCCTGTTGCTCCCTTCTCGAGAATCAAGCGAATCGCCCGACAGTTGTCGTCCACGAATATCCAGTCTCTAACGTTCATTCCAGATCCGTAGATGGGGGCAGGCTTCTTTCTGAGTGCATTGGTGATGAGTCTGGGTATGAACTTCTCCGGATGCTGGTTAGGACCATAATTGTTCGTGCTCCGCGTCACGGTGACATGGAGCCCGTACGTCGTGTGGTATGCGTTGACCAAGAGATCCGCAGCAGCCTTGCTGGCCGAATAAGGATTCGAGGGGTGAAGCACATCAGTTTCTTTGCACGACCCTCGCTCGCGGCTTCCGTACACCTCGTCCGTGCTGATCTGCTGGAACCTCAAGTCGAACTCGCGGCACGCGTCGAGCAACGTGTGCGTTCCGAGGACATTCGTTTCAAAGAAGACCTGTGAATCTCGGATGCTTCGGTCAACATGTGACTCTGCCGCAAAATTGACGACGGTGTCCACCTTCTTGGCCAAAGACCGAACGACTTTCCTGTTCCGTATGTCACCTCTCACGAACTTGTGACGTCTCCCGTCTCGCATGTCTCTAATGTTATTGATGTTGCCGGCGTACGTGAGTTTGTCTAGGTTAATGACACTGTATTTTGTATGATTCATCACATGCCGTACGAAGTTGCTTCCAATGAAGCCGGCCCCTCCCGTGACAAGAATGCGCTGCAAAGTCTCACATCGTTCTTGCTTCAACGGCATGGCGCCGAAAGATGCGATCCGCCCAGCTTATTCGCTCTTTTATCCATGCTTCAGACCCGGAGCAAGCCCCCAATCGTATTCGATCTGTGTGGTATCTGGAGGAAGCCTAAACTCGTCGGGTTTCTCGTAATTATACAACTCCGTCGGGATGTTTATCACGAAAGCTGTGTCTTCACCAAGAGCCTTGAAGCCGTGATAGACGAGGGTGGGAATCTTCACGAGAAGTGGATTTCGATCACCCATGAATATCTCGCTAATCTCTTTGTATGTTGCTGACGACTTACGCGAATCGTAGAGTGTCAGTTTCAGCAAGCCCTTGATGCAAGCCATGTTGTCTGTCTGTTTCTTGTGATAGTGCCAAGCCTTGACAACTCCGGGGTAGACTGTAGTCACGTAGACCTGCCCGAACTTCTCGAAGAGATCCCAATCAGATCTCATCAGTTCGACTAGCCATCCCCGCTCGTCAACCAGTTGCCTGAGCTGTCGAATGACGACTCCGTCGATCAATGCATGTGAACCCCCGACCACCAGAATGCTTCGGCTCAAGTTTATTATCGCTTATGACTATCTCACGGATATTGGTGCGCTGGGGACGCCGAAACAGAGTATCATCGTGACCGGGGGTACTGGTCTACTGGGCGGGTACCTCGTTGACGTTCTGAAGGATGACTATGAAGTCACCAGTATCTCCCGGCACGCATCCCGCCAGGAGAAGGGACTTTCCGTCGACATCACTCGGAAGCACCAAGTTGAGGAATTACTCAAACATGTCGGGCCTGGTGTGGTCGTTCACGCGGCAGCGAACACGAACGTGGATGCCTGTGAGACCGACAGGAATCTCGCATGGAAGGTGAACGTCGATGGGACAGCAAACGTGGCGAAGGCTTGTGTGAATGCCCGAGCTAGGATGATCCTAGTATCAACGGACTACGTCTTCAACGGTGAAGTCGGCAACTACGTCGAGACCGACACACCTGATCCTGTCAATTTCTACGGCCAAACCAAACTCGAAGCCGAACGAATTGTGGCAGCGATCTTGTCTGATTCTCTGATTGTCAGGACTGCTGTACTGTATGGATGGCACAATGCAAAGCGCAACTTTGTAACATGGACTCTGGAGAGACTGCGTCGAAGTGAGACGATCAAGGTTGCAGAAGATCACATCAGCTCGCCGACATCTGCAAGGAATCTGGCAAACGCGATCCGGGCTGCCATCGACCGGAAGAGCAATGGGATCCTTCATGTGGCAGGGAGTGAAAGGATCAGCCGCTACGGCTTTGCGGTCAAGGTCGCGAAGACATTCGGTTTGGATGCAGCCTCGATTGTGCCTGTGAAGATGACTAAATTGGGGTGGGTTGCACGGAGACCGAGGGATTCATCACTCGGAGTAGAGAGGGCCAGGGAGGAATTGGGCATAGGAATGTTCGACGTTGATAGCGGACTGAAAGAGATGGCTGAGCATCAACCATGAAGGGACTGATACTCCACGGGGGGGCGGGAACACGACTCAGACCGCTCACACACACTGGACCGAAGCAGCTGATACCCATCGCGAACAAACCGATGTCCCTCTACGCGCTCGAAGCCCTAAGAGAGGCTGGCATAACGGAGATCGCGATCGTCCTCGGATCCTTGGCGCCCGAGAAGGTTGTCGAATACTACGGAGACGGCTCGAGGTTCGGGGTCGACGTGACATATGTTCACCAAGGCGAGCCGAGAGGAATTGCACACGCAGTCGGACTAGCCGAGGAATTCGCCGGAGAGGAACCTTTCGTCGTTTACTTGGCAGACAACATCTTGGAAGGCGGAATTCGGGAGATTGTTGACGACTTCAGGGGTTGCCGAGCGGCGGCTGAGATCGCACTGTGTCACGTGCGTAACCCTGGGGATTTCGGAGTCGCAGACATGCGCAATGGCAAACTCGTGAGGCTTGTGGAGAAGCCAAAGAACCCTCCGAGCGATCTCGCACTCGTGGGCGTATACCTATTCAGGAAGCAGGTCTTCGATGCGATTCAAAAGCTTCGACCTTCGTGGAGGAAGGAGCTCGAGATCACCGACACGATCCAGATATTACTTGATGAAGGCTTTGAAGTCC
>CAZLHM010000032.1:0-18077 GCA_964559555.1 uncultured Candidatus Bathyarchaeia archaeon | reverse complement strand
CATGTCTGCCACTTGAGCACACGGCGTGCCCTCTCAGAAATCCACAGGGCACGGAGGAAAGGCATAGACGCGACTTGTGAAGGGACCCCGCATCACGCGTTTCTCAGTCACGAAGACCTGAAACGCTTGCGTGGACTCGCCCTCATGGTGCCCCCTCTTAGGGGATCCAACGATCGCAGAGGGCTTTGGAAGTCAATCGTTAGGGGACATGTCGATGTAGTGGCAAGCGACCACGCGCCCCATGCCATAGAGGAGAAGACCTCAAGCGACATATGGGCAGTGAGGCCGGGGATCCCTGGACTCGAGACAACACTGCCATTGCTGTTGACGCGAGCCTACATGGGGGAGATCTCATTGTCGCGACTTGTGCGTCTTCTAGCCGAAAATCCAGCGAGGATCTTCGGGCTCCGAGGAAAGGGGCGCCTCGAACGTGGAATGGATGGGGATGTCATCCTCGTTGATCCAAAGGAACGATTCAGAATAGATTCATCACAGTTCCTTTCCAAAGCACACTTCTCGCCGTTCGACGGAGTTGAATGTGTAGGCCGACCAGTGATGACCATCATCTCTGGACGTATCGCATGTGACCGTGGAGAGATCGTTGAGAAGAATCAAGGGAGAGTCATAGTTAACGGAGGGAGATCATGAGGTTCGTCCTTGACGGGATGCTCGGCAAACTGACTAGATGGTTGCGAATGATGGGACACGATGCACTCTACCTGAACGACGTTCAGGACAAAGACCTTGTATCCACAGCCCTAGGAGAGAACAGGGTGCTGCTGACTTCAGACGTAGCACTTTTCCGTTTTGCGACTGCCAGAGGAGCGGAGGCCTATCTCGTGAAGGGCCGAACGGAAGCTGAGAGGCTGGCAAGCCTCGCAAATAGGTTCAAGCTCGATCTCTCGGTGGACACTGTTCAATCCAGATGCCCCACCTGCGGTTCCTCGCTCACATTGGTCAGCAAGCATGAAGTAGAGAGGAAAGTGCCCGCGACAACCTTTAATGTGTTCGACGAATTCTGGACGTGCACAAACCCAGAGTGCGGGAAAGTCTACTGGCAAGGCAGCCACTGGGGGAACATCAGTGCCTGGCTGGAAAAAGCGAGGAAGATCCAAGCCAGAATGAAGCAGGCAAGAGGAGACTGACAACGGATGGCTGAGCCATTTTCGATCAGCGACGGTCGTTTCCTTGTCAGCCTCGCCAGAACTGCGATCACTGAGTATCTTTCGAGAGAAAGAACAATCGATCCTCCCAAAGAAACGCCGAACCATCTACTTGAGAGATCAGGCGTATTCGTGACCCTGAACTCAGCAAAGCCCACTCGAGAGCTGAGAGGCTGTATCGGTTACCCACTGCCAACTGAACCACTCGCCGTCGCAACCATACACTCTGCCATAGAAGCGGCGACGAGTGATCCGCGGTTCAATCCGGTGGAATTGTCAGAGTTCAGGGATAGAATTGTAGTCGAAGTAAGCGTGTTGACGGTTCCCGAGCACCTTGCAGCCAGAGAGCCCGGTCAGCGGGCGAAGGAGATCCAGATCGGCAAAGATGGACTGATAATTGGACGAGGTGCTCGTCGTGGACTCCTGCTTCCTCAGGTCGCACCGGAATGGGAATGGGATGCCGAGGAGTTCCTCAGCAATTGCTGCCTCAAGGCAGGGCTTCCGCCTGACACTTGGCTGGACGAGAACACGCAGGTGGAGAAGTTTCAGGCCATCATATTCGAAGAGCTGCAGCCAAACGGCGAAGTACGCCTCAAGAAACTGTAGAGCGACTACCTTTGAGAGTCTACATTGCTCCCTGCGGCATCGGTCTCGGTCACGTCACAAGATGCGAGCCCATCGGTGAAGCGCTAACTCGTGAAGGAAATGATGTGGTCTATTCCACGTACCTCGACGGCCTTGACTATGCTCGGAAGAGAAGACTACCGAGGCTTCCTACTGTTCCCATGGGATTCAAGGTGAAAGAGGACGGAACCGTGGACTTCAAACTGACAGCAACAACAAGCGGTTTCTCTCTTGGCGTGAGAAGGTTTCTTCAGCAGCTGACCGCGGAGATAAGGAACATCAAACGTTTCAGGCCCGATGTTGTTCTATCTGATACGAGGGCTTCCTCGCTTGTAGCAGCCAAGCTGCTCGGTGTGCCTGTAGCACTCATCATGAACCAATTCCGAGTGGAGATGGTGAGGAAACCCTCGGCTCGAGCCCTGAGCCCAGTTGACAGATTCTTCTTCCTGATCGCGAACATATTCTGGATGCTCTTCAGAACTTTTCTAGGGGGGGTTTGGGCTAGGAGTAACCTGATACTGATACCGGATTTTCCTCCTCCCTACACGATCTCCGCAAGCAATCTTACAATCCCGAGACGCTACCAGAAGAAAACGAAACTCATCGGACCAATTGTTGAGATCGATGACTCCGATCCTCGACCACAAGATGTTTTAAAAGCATCACTTTTTTTCGACTCTCGAAAACCCCTGATCTACGCAGCTGTCAGCGGTCCAAAGGTCGAGAGAAATGTACTTTCGGGTTTACTTTCACAGTTCCTGAGCCAGTTCCCAGATGAGTATCAAGTCGTATTGTCTCGCGGAGAGCCGAACGGCGTGTCAGCGCCTGCGCGAGATGGAAACCTAACTGTGTACGATTGGGTGGAAAATCAGAACGAGCTACTGAGAGCCTCTGACGTTGTGATGTGCCGAGCGGGTCATGGAACAATAATGAAGTCCATAGCCCTTGGCAAGCCGATGATACTCATACCCATCCCCGACCACACCGAGCAATATGGCAATGCTTTGCGAGCATCTGCGATCGGAGTAGCTGAACTCCTTCCTCAGAGAGAGATCTCCAAGGAACGACTTCTAGATGCCACCAATAGACTGCTCTCCTCACCGCCACGAAACACGCAGAACCTGATCCAAGCCATCACTGGCCAGGAAGCTGTCGAGTTGGCAACTCGGGAGATAGTATATCTCGCGTCTAGATCGGGATCTTCGTAGAGCCGGCTGCGATCCTCTGCGCCAATTGCTCGAATCGGAGACGCTCTTCTAGCTCTCTCAGCTTCATCAACGAGGTGTCGTCTAGAGCCCTTGAGAGACCGTGAGTAGGTACGGCCTTCTCTTTTGGCCTCACAAGATTGAGCTCTCGGAGGTGGAGGCTCAGAGTCTGCTCATCCATCGTGAGCAGAGGTCGATAGACTGGAAACTTGAAGTCACCGGCAATCGAAAGGCCCTTCAGAGACTCCAAGCCATCACTCGCAAGCCGCTCTCCTGTCACTAGCCCAAGCGCTTTTCTAGCATGAACCAGATGAGCGATCGCTCGGAACGTCAATCGTATTGAGAATACCCGCCTGAGAGGATCACTCAGTCCGTCCAACTGTTTCAACGGATCTTCATCGAGCTTGATCAGATGTGCTGAGAAACCTTTCTTGGGAACAAATGGAGCCAAGGTTCTAAGACCATTTAGTACCGCTTCAACAGAAGTCTCACCTAGAGCATACCGGATGTCTGGAATGACTGGCCAGACCATGGCTCCCCTTTTCATCAGAAGATAGAACGACAGTAGGCTATGCGATGAGTCGGTTGCAAGCCCAAGGAGCATCCCCTGCGAACCAACTGGCAACCCACCTGGGCCATCAAATCTTGTCGCAGAAACAAAAGCCACATTGAGACCGTAGAACACTCGGAAGGTTCGATCCGGGCTGCTTAGGTTGACTCTTACTCTCTTCTGGAATCGTGAGAGTATCTCCGTACCGGCGTGGATTTCGATCTCCTTGCCCTTCACTCGAGAGGGTTCGAACTTGCGTGCCCTCACTGCAAACGTTTCTCCGGGGGTCATCTTCGTCTCTGCTAGGCTCGACACGCACCTGATGATGTCATCGATATCCACATTCACTAACTCACAAGCGTCCGCATGAGCGACACCGAAGATGCGCGCAAGGTTTCTCGCTGCATGATCAGTCTCTCCTACATTGCCCACTACAAGGAATCCGCCGGCTGATGTGATCTTTGATTCGGTCACTCCTATCTGTTTGAGTCTGAACCTGATGTGGCGCTTGAGTAGACGAAGCAGAAGTCGGCGTACTGGCGGACTCTTCAGGGCGAACTCGGCCGTCGAAATCAGCACAACGCCGGACAAGAGTGTGAACCCTTGGCTGGATTGATCACTTGCTCGTATAGTCAAGCAGACTCTTGGGCGAGGGCTTCACTCCGGGTGTCATTTCGGGTTTGACCTTCGAAGTCGGTTTCAATTCCTCTAGGATCACGATAGCCTCGCCGAGCGGGATCCCCATGAGCAAGGCCATCTCCTTTGCAGAGATCTGAGGTTTCTCGGGAAGGATGGACCTCTCGACGTAGTGTTTGTGATACTTGTACATAGAGAGCGCGTGAACAGTCTCGACAAGTATCTCCCACAACGCCGCGACATCGTAGGTCGTCTGAGTCGACATGAAGAGGTCGTGAGCTATCAGGACGACTGGATCGTTTAAGCTTTGAATCCTCGAATCGACCGCACTTATGCAACCTCAAGAAACCACTCTTCCAACACCCTCCGCATGACGGTAAAAATCTGGGTGCCCGCGCGAGCCGACCATCGTCGCCGCGCATGACCTGTCCAGACGACGAAAACCTCACTTCCTCTCCGAGCCCTCAATCCTGAGGGCTGCATGACGAATAGTAGACACAAAACATGAGTCCAGATCTGCACGCCGGCATGAAGTGCAGGGGGGACATTGCGTGGTGGCCTTTTTTGGTGTCCATGTGGAAGGCCGAGGGGGGACGTGTATGTCCGCGTGGAATGCGCTTGAGAGAAGTTCACTGTTTCAGCGTAGATCGCAGACAAGGCCAATTCTTTTTCTCTTGGAAGGTGAAGGATCCGTCGCGACGGTTGAAGAGCGGATGACTTCCATCTACACGGTTTCTCGCGACGACTTCTATGATCACCAGAGATGCCCAAAGATTGTAGCAGTGAAAGCCTACAAGGCCTATAGATATACCCGGGGACTACCGGAAGCGCATCTTGTGCGTTCCGTTGAGCCCGCGTTGATCGGTATGATTGGAGAACAGCTCATGACGCTCGGGGTACAGAATCTCCAAGATAGAGAAATCATAAATCGTATTGTTCGAAGATTTCCGCAAGTCAATGCTAGTCTGCATCTCAAGCGAATCGTCGCCGATTCTCTTAGAGGCATGAAGGAGATACGCGAGACTCTGCAGGAGCAGTACGGCAAAATCAGGATAATTGGAAAGGGTGAAGGACGGCACCCCGATTTAGCGTGCACAGTACAGCCCGATTTCATCGCATTCTCAACGAGAAGGAAACGTCCAATAATGGTGGAAGTGAAAGAGACGACGAGCGAAGGCTCTTCAGACGTGTTCCAAGCCAATTTCTACAATGGCGTTGCAGAGCGATTCGGTGTCTATCTTCTCGGAAAGCGCTTCGAAGAGGAGATACCGGCCGTTTCTCCCACGCTAATTCAAAGTGCTGCTGAGACTTTGCTTGTCTACCCAAGACTTGGGCGACACTCCCTAGTCACGAAAACCTTCGTACCAGACTTGGATCTGATTCAAGATGTATGGAAAGCTAAGGAACTTGGATTCAAAGGTCTGGCACCCACGACAGATTGCGGCCAAGACTGTCCTCATCGAAGGTTGAAGGTAGCCCTACCTGAGGGGAACATGGAGCCTCTACCTCCCCCGCCGCTGATTCTCTCCGAAGGCGTAGTAGAAAGCGGATACAACTTGGATGCGGAATATCAAGTGAGGTATGCTCGCTCACTTCTGCCAGAGAGTATCCGACGAGCCACCTTCTCCCTCGACGAGGGACAGGCGTTTAGTGCACGTGACAAGTGGCGGGACTGGCTAGTTCAAACCGGTCGACTTGACCGAAAAGCAGTGGACATCGCACTAGATCTGGAGAAATCGATGAAGTTGATGCGTTCAAGACCCGACACAGAGAGACTGTTAAGATCCATGAAGAATGAGCTTGAACCTTGGAAACAGATTCTCAAGAAACGGTTGAAGACGGCTGCACCCACAATACTGGGAAGAGCGACTTCTATCTACCCTCTGCCAAATGGAAGTGCTCGTTTCGTGAGAATGGCTTGGAAGAGGTGGCAGTAGCCTTGGTAGAGTACTACTTCGATCTTGAGACTTACTCGCCACGGGAAAAGCCGGACCCGGCGACAGATAAGATAATCACCATCCAATTCCAGGAACTCTCCACCATTGATGGTCGACCACGAGGTGATCTCAAGATTCTGACGGAATGGAGTCTTGGATCTGAAAAGGCATTGCTCAATGCGTTCAAGCCACTTTTTCTCGGTCGAGGTGATTTCGACTTTGTCCCTATAGGAGTGAACTTGTATGGATATGATTTGATTTGCCTGCTTCACAGACTCAACAGACATTTTCGTTTGGGTCTAGATATTGACTTCTTGAGGACAAAACCTGTCATAGACATCAAACCCATACTCGTAATCAAGAACCGAGGAGAGTTTAGGAATTACCAGCGTCATCTCGGCAAGAGAAGTGGAAGCATGGTCGCAAAATGGTATCTAGATGAGAAGTACGGTAGAATAGAGAACTACGTCAGAGATGAGGCGCACAACTTCATCAAGAAGTACCAGATTCTTAAGGATCGCATAGGAAGACTCAAGCTGTAAGAGATAGCTGAAAAAGAGTAGTTTTGTGTGCTTGCAGGCGAAGAGACCCGCGCACATAGAATAGCTCCTCCCCTGCTCCTGACTTCCCCTACTGGTCAGACCGCTCTCTTCCTACATCGGTTGGCTTCGTTTCGCTCGTTGGTGAACAACGACGAGAAAAGCGGAAAGCAGGTCGGATAGGATCAGTAGAATAGCCAACGCGAAGTAGCATCTCCGGTGAGGCCTTTCTTTTGCCTCAAGTAGAACCCTGATTGTGTGTGCGCAAAGAAGAGCACAAGGAGGACACCTATCGTCGAACGCGTATTCCCGGCATATTCTCAGTGAGTTGCTCAAATGTGATGGAGCAGTCGTACGAATGTCCAAGGCGCCTCTAGACATCAAATGGTTGTCTAGGAGAGAGTGAGGCGAAGTTTTCTCGTCGTCGCACTCAAGGCGACCCGTTCTGACGTGTCAATGAAAAGCCGTTGTTTGTTGGATTGGAGTAGTAGTTTCACTCGTGACGCTTTGTTAAATACGGGCTTGGGCGAAGTCTCTCCCAGTTACCGTATCATCTTCCAGCGAAGATAACACGGATGTGTAGTGGACTGACGCCCAGGCTTTCGGAATTGGAATCATCCTTCCTCAGCAACCAGATCAGACGTGCGGGAGACTTTCTGAAAGCCGGGGCACTTGACAGGATCTCTGATTACAACAGGCGCTTCTCATCAGCAGGTGAGGTCTACGAGAAACTCCTCTCAGAACTAATCATCCAAGAGTTCGACCCGTCACAGGCCTATCAGTCCGCCTTGAAGCTGTTCGGTTCACACAGGGTGAGGTTTGGGGCTGTTGACGGAACTGAATACGCCCGTACGATGTTCGACTTAATCATCTTCTTCGGCGGAGCATACGTAGCGTCTGGATGGGTCAGTTTCCATCGAGACAATGCACCGACTGTCGAGTACAGTGACAAGCTGCTTGAGGGTGGTCGAGGCATATCGAGTTGCGTTCCGGTATACGTCAACGAGGTACCTGAGATCGAACCGAACATTGACCGGCTCGACGGTAAGAAGCCGCTGGACGACGAGGCTGTATTCGACAACTCAAGAATCGCGGATTGGATAATGGCGTTCTCCGAGTTCTACTTGGCCTACAAGCTCATCGCCGACGAGGATGTTCGAATCCTACTCATGGACCGCACTCTCTCCGGAGAACACTCAGCCCTGATCAGCGACACGGCGATGGGCAGAAAACTCAAGGAGAAATCCGGACTCTGCGGTTTTGAGTTCGACGGCCGGCCGATACGGATGGAGGACATGGTCTACTGTCGCCATAGATTCATCAACAAAGAGTTGGATCTCCCTCCACCCAGAGGAGACTACCTCAGGCCCAGAATCCTGTACGAGCTCGAATCTGATGGTCCACTCACGTTTGACGAGATCTGCAAGGGGATTGAACTGGATTCAGATGATGCAAGACGTAGAGCCAAGAGAATCCTCGATGATCTTGAACGCGCTGAGTATGTGGAGTTCTTTGGTTCAAAATACGCTCTGGAGAAGCAACTAGTCGGTGTGTGGGATCGCATCAAGAGGCTCACGTCTAGCATTGGAGAGCGTCTCTTCCTTGAGAGGCCGTTGACGGAGAGACCGAATCCAATGATGATAACAAAAGGCGGCCGGCCGACGTGGCTGACCACCGTTGACATCGCATTCCTGACCCTCTTCTGCCTGAACATGATGATCGAGGAGAGTTGGAAACGGGGCGTCCTTCTCATCGGCCTGACCAAAGATACCGCAGCCAGAGATTTCCGACGACAATTGGTTCGCATCTGCAGCCGTGAGCGAATGTGGAAGCTCGATCTTCAAAACGAGACGCTTGAGAATATTCCCAACACCGATAGGATGCTCCTTCAATCAGCGTCAGTCCACAATTCAGAGAAACTGACAGTCCCGTGGGCGCTTGTCGAATACGATACAGCCTTCAAGACAATGGTTCCGGAGCTGCGAAAGGACGAGAAGCCGAGCAGAGATGGCTTCGTGAGTGGTGCCGTTCAGAATAGGGTGGGTCCTGAGCGTCTATTCCTGAAATCGTACATCCAGCTGGCTCAAGCAGAACAAGATAGCAAGCTGCGAAGTAATGTGCTCCTTATGGATCGTCTGGTATATCCTCAGTTCGATCTTTCCTCAGAGGTTCTATGTGGACTGTCGCACGAGTATGCGGGCGCGGAGGAGAAGGTGAGACCTCTGCTGTTCGCCAATAGACACGTAAAGAATGAGGTCCAGAACCTCGTGATGACCTTGCTGAATGCCATGACGAGTAGGGCCATACCGGAGGCTTTCGGTCACAACATTCCTCTCTTCATCGCTGATAACGTGGCAAAGTGGCATGCAAGAGAATTCAGGAGAATCGTTGAAACCACGAGGGATTGGATCATGACGAAACGGGAGCTACGAGATTTCGTCTTCTATATGAGCACGTTTAGAGAAAGGAGGGCCGAGTTTGAATCTACGAGAAGAGGACCATAGACGATACTTCACGAACTTCGAGGAGAGGTTCAAGGCTCGACTTGCGAACGTCCGTCCCCGCTATGGACCCACACCCGAGACAACGCAAATCAGCACAACCGCTCGCTACGAATGCAACATCAAGGCGGAGTATCAGAGAGACATCATGCGTCTTGTTGAGGAAGGCATGATCGTTGGTGTGAGGAATTTCCGAGCAGGCGCAACGACGGGCGAGCGATTCACCCTTTCAGAGATCGCCAGCATTCGCCCTGAGCATTTTGGGCTGCGTGGCTTGTCCGATCAGAGTTACTATCCGATGCAGTTCGAGATAATCCAGCAATCCGTCCGCGACTGGGATTCCGATGACAAATCGACCATGATGATCCAGATCCAGTCCATTCCGATCAACTACGATCTTGTGATCGGAGAGGACGGTGAGCCGAGCTTCATCAAGGGGTTCTCATACCCGGTTGTCGGAGAACACGCTTTCGTCCTCAACCAGAATATGATCCATCAAATGTACAACAGGAAGATCCTCGAGGAGATAGGAGTGGACTGGAAGAAACTCAAGACCTCTGAGGCAGCGCGGCAAGATCCGCGCCTCGGTATCATAAAGATGTTCGAGTCTGAGGAGACAAGGGTTCCAATCTACGTGAACTTCGAGAACTTACTGCGCTACCACTTCGGCGTCTTCTCATTCACCGGCGGCGGAAAATCAAACCTGCTCTCAAATATTCTCCGTCGTTTGATCTACCACACAATGGACACGAAAGTCGTCATCTTCGACATCTCAATGGAATACCCATTCCTACTCATGGACGTATTTGCGGACAAGAAGATCGCCTCCAAGATAGTACTGGAGGATACCGTGAAGGACGCACATCAGATGTACGACTCCCTCGTAAAGCCACGGGAATTCGAAAAAGACGAGCGCCCGATCGCTGCATTCCGTAGCATCATGGAGCAACGGAAAGTGGATCGCTATATCAGGCCGCGTTTCGCGATGCCACGATACTCAGACATCCTTGGCTCAATCAACTCGATGATCGGCGAGAGCGGTTCCAAAGAAGTCTATCGTGAGGCGTTGGAGGCGATCAGATCCTCCGTCGCCGAACATATGACGAAGGCGGGCAGAGACGAGCCAGATGAGATCGATGAGGAGTTCGTCGCGTTTCTAGATTCTGCTGCACGGAGCGCCGTTGAGAAGTTCAACGTGAGCGAGAAGAGCAACGTATACGGTTGGGCAACTTCCCGTCTCGAACTACTGGATGCGATTCGTCGTGGAGCCGGGGAGAAGGGAAGACCTGGACTCACGACAGAGAAGATCCATGATCTACTCGAAGGACCAACACGCCTCATCTCGCTTTCCATTTCTGATCCGGCTACCATCAAGCAACTCGCGATCGATTTGACCTCTGAGACGCTCTGGAACAGGAAACGGAGATTCAAGGTCAAGCCGTGGGTCCTGTTCGTATTCGATGAAGCACAGGAATTTGCGCCAGCGCCATCTGAGACTCGTGGCATCGATCGTGCATGCACGGAAGCTGTGGAGACTCTGCTAAGACAGGGCCGCAAGTATGGCCTCGGAGGATGCATAGCGACGCAGAGAATCGCATATCTCAACACGAACGCTCTTCAACAACTCCACACCTACTTCGTAGGCACACTGCCAAGGCAATATGACCGAGGGTTGGTGAGCAGCACATTCACGATAGATCCGAGCATTCTTGAGAAGACGCTCGAATTCTCACCTGGAAGATGGCTACTATCAAGCTACATAGCTACTGGGATGGAGAACGTTCCGATCTTCATCACAGCAGACAACGTGGAGAGGGAGATCGAGACCTACCTAGCAGGTGTTTGACACGAATGACAACGTCAGCAACGCGACACCCGTCGGGTCAATGCAAGATCCTACGAGAGGACTTTCATAGCAACCTTGCAGAGGAACTGGCTCGCAAACTGCAAGCTTTCAATATTCATGCGCTCGTTGGGACCGTGAACGCCTGGTAGGACATCAGCCAAGCTGATGTCTGGCGACATGGGTACAAAACCGTACACTACTGAACCTATGGCCCTCCAGAATCGGCTATCACTCATACCTGTACTCAGCCGAGGCATCGTAGAGCAACCTGATGCCAACTCGTCGATCGTCTCGTGCAGAATGTTGTAGAAGCGGGTGTCCGTCGGCGAAATTGATGCACGAGTGTAGTCTGGCATCTCAACGTCTATGTCGAGCCCTTGGACGCACTCCCTAACAACTTCGCTTGCGTAGTCACGATCTTGTCCGGGCAAGAGCCTAGTGTCGACTCTTCCCTCACACGTGCCAGGTATGACGTTGGTTTCTGTTCCGCCCTTGATTACATTGGGGGAAATCGTCATCCTAGTGAGCGATCTCAAGGTTTCAGCCAGTTCTTTGTCAACCGATGCCATTGCGTCGATTAGTATGTCGACTCCCTCCTCGTTCAGATAGGCGTCCAACATCTTCGAGCCTTTGTCTTCTCCGAAGAACCCTAGGATGGCGGCTTTGATTGCCTCAGAGACCTCGTCGATGATTGTGATCTTTGTCTTGTAACTTGAGAGGTTGACGAACGCTTTCGCCATCATCACGCTTGCATTTCTTGCGAGCGTTGGAATGGAGCCGTGTCCAGCCTTGCCTCGCGCTGTGAGTTTGAACCATGCAAGGCCTTTCTCGCCAACGGTTATCGTGTACACCTTTTGACTTCCCAATCGAACTGGGGGTTCTCCGCCCTCTCCGACGACATACTCGGCGGATACCTTGTCAGGTACGGTCTTGGTCAGCCATGCGGCCCCGGATCCTGAAACCTCCTCATCAGCAACAGAGGCGTACAATAGGGATCCGTCGAGTTTCACGTTCTGACGCTTCAAGAGCACCAAGCTCATCGCTTGGACGGCCACGTCGAACTTGTCGTCCCAGGCTCCCCGACCATAGATCCAGTTACCCGCGATCTCACCAGAGAATGGAGGATACGTCCACACACCTACATCAGCGACAGGTACAACATCCGTGTGAGACAGGAACAGCAGTCTAGGTCTTTCCTTCAGTCCTCTAAGCTTCGCCACGGCATTCTCTCTTCCTGAGTGACCTATCGTTTCACAGTCGATGCCGTTGCTGTCGAAGAACCCTTTCAGGTATTCAGCGGCCTTGCCTTCGTTACCTGGAGGGTTAGTAGTGTCGATTCTGATTAGGTCCTGCAACAATCTAATTGTCGCTTTGAGGTCCTCAGAAGAGAACTTGACATTCTTGGCATCAGACAAGGAACTTCATGTCACATGACTGGCCAACGCAAGATAAGAGTTCGGGGCCTGCGCACACGATCTTTCGGCATCTTGTTCCGTGCTAACGCATTTGGCGCGTCTGACAAGTCACTTGGCAGTCCATCGCTCATTGAAGTGACACGCGGAGTAACGTTCACTGTCAACTCGAGCGAAACGCGGTTCCACCTTCTTGCAGATCTCCTCTGCGTGGGGGCATCTAGGGTGAAATCTGCATCCCGAGGGTATGTCCAGTGCACTGGGTGTTTCGCCCTTCACGGCGATTCTGTCATGTTTGATCGTCGGATCTGGAACTGGAACGTTCGAGATTAGCGCTCTTGTATACGGGTGGATAGGTTTGGTGACGACATCCTCTACGGGCCCGCTTTCCATCATCTTCCCCAAATACATGATCACGATATCAGTGCCTATGTATCTGGCCTGGGCAAGATCGTGCGTGATATAGAGGAAAGTGAGGTTGTACTCTTCCCGCAGGTCTAGAATCAGATTGAGAATTTGAACTCTGATGGACGCATCCAACATTGATACAGGCTCGTCGGCGACGATGAGCTCGGGGTCTAGGACAAGTGCACGTGCTATTGCGACGCGTTGTCGCTGACCACCGCTGAGTTCGTGAGGAAATCTTCTGGCGAATTCGCGTGGGGGGAGCAGCCTCACGTCTTCCAACGCTTTGTAAGCCCTGTCCTCTCGCTCGCGACGCGCTCGGGCAACCCTGTTGACTTCAAGAGGCTCTGTCAGGACCTCTAGAATGCTCATTCTCGGATCGATTGATTCGTACGGATCTTGAAATATGATCTGCATCTTGCATCGAAGCTTCCTCAGCTCCGTCTTCGACAGCGCGAGGATGTTCATGCCCGCAAACTCGACGCTGCCTGATCTGGCACCTATGAGAGCAAGCACTGCACGAGCAGTCGTCGTTTTCCCGCTGCCGCTCTCACCAGCGAGACACATGACCTCACCCTTGCGTACGCTGAACGAGACATCCTCCACAGCGCGAATCCATTCTAGCTTTCTCGTGAAGATGCCCGAGACCCCTCTCCGAGCCGGAAACCAAACAGACAGATCCTGGACACGAAGTAGTGATTCGTCCTGCATTGCGCTATCTCTCCCTGACGCTCTCTCGGAATTTGTCGCTGTGATGACATGCGACGTAGTGATCGGGAGCCACGCTACGGTAGTCTGGATCCTGAGTTCGGCATAGTTCATCTTGCCATTGGCATCGAGGGTGAAATCTACAGCCGGGTGGTGGTGAGGTAAGGTCAGGAGGATCCCCTGGTATTGACAGGAAACGTCTCCTCTTTCCGGCTATACTTGGAAAAGCCGTGATTAGTGCTTCTGTATACGGGTGCCATGAGTCCTTGTATACATTGACGACGTTTCCGAGCTCTGCGATTCTTCCCGCGTACATTATCGCAACTCTGTCGCAGGTTTCAGCTATCACAGAAAGATCATGAGTGATCAGGATGACTGATAGGCTGAGCTTCCTCTGTAGCTCTTTGAGGAGTTCCAGTATTCTACTCTGGACGACCACGTCTAGTGCGGTTACGGGTTCATCTGCGATGACGATGCTTGGGTTGCAGGCGAGGGCCATCGCGATCATCACTCTCTGCCTCATGCCGCCGCTGAACTCGTGTGGATAGTCGGAAACTCGAGAGCTGTCCAAGCCTACGAGTTCGAACAGTGATCTTGCCCTGCGAAGAGCATTCGCCTTGCTCACCTTCTCCTTCTCAACGATAGCCTCCGCGACCTGTTCGCCAACGCGAAGAACAGGATTCAGTGCGTTCATCGCACCCTGAAAGACGATCGAGATCTTCCTCCATCTGATCGCTTTCATCTCGAGGTCGTTCTTCTTCACGAGGTCTTCTCCGTCGACGACTATCTCACCGTTGAGGATCCTTCCACCTGGCGGAAGCAGCCTCATTATGGACAGAGCCGTTGTGGTCTTTCCACACCCGGACTCACCTGCGAGGCCCAGTGTCTCGCCCTTCTTGAGGGTGAAGCTGACATTCTCCACCGCTCGCGCTACAGCTTCGTGCATGAAGAAGTGGGTTGTAAGATCCCTTACTTCCATGACATGCAAAGCGCACCTACCTCCTCCTCAGTCTTGGGTTGAGGATCTGGTCAGTACTGTAACTGATGAACGCGAATCCCATTACGAGAAGCATTATGCAGATGCCAGGTGGGACGATGTACCACCAGTATCCGTTGACCGTTGATCCAGCTCTATCCGCGAAGTAGAGTACCATGCCCCAGCTAGGGCTTGAGGGATCACCGAATCCTAAGAAGCTCAAACCGGCTTCGGAGAGGATGGCGTCAACGATTGCTATCATGCCATTCGCGAAGACGAGAGGGAAAACATTCGGGACGATGTGTCGGGCGATCGTGTGTAGATCCGTTGATCCTATCGCTCTGGAAGCTTCGGTGAAGGGTCGCTCCTTCAGCGACATGGTCTGGGATCTGACCATTCTCGCGGTCGCAGTCCAGCCTATCACTGCGATGACGATGATGATGTTCATTATTCCTTTGCCCAGTATCGATGCCATGATGAGCATGAGCGGCAACGCAGGAAGAATGATGAACAGGTCGGTAATTCTCATCAGTAGATTGTCTACCCGTCCGCCCAAGTATCCTGAGACTAGACCAATGAGCGAGCCCAGACATATCGTCATCGCGCTGGCGACGAGCCCCACGAGAAGTGAGATCCTTGTTCCGAAGATCACTCGACTAAGGATGTCCCGACCGACCTGATCTGTCCCGAGGACATGGGCGGAAGAGGGTTTGAGGAAAGGATCACCCACGAAGGAAAATGGGTCGTACGGCGCTATCCATGGCGCAGCGATGGCAATGAACATAAAAGCCAGAACGATTGTGAGACCGATCTTTCCGAGTCTACTTCTTTTGTATAGCCTCCAGAAATCGCTGATCTTGCGTCTGTATACCCAGAACCGATCCTCCTTGATCTGAACTGTCGTTGTGGCTTGTGCTCTCAAGGTTCTCATCTCTAGTATCGAATCCTTGGATCCAGAAACGCGTACACAATATCCGCGCAGAAGTTCGCTGAAATCACCAGAATTGACATGACGACGAATATACCCTGAAGTACAGGGTAATCTGCCATTACGACCGCTTCGTAGATCAATCGTCCGATACCATACCATGAAAAGACCGTCTCGGTCATTGTTGCGCCCCCGAAAAGATACGTGACCTCGACAGCGATTAGAGAGACCATAGGTAGCGTTGCATTCCTCATAGCGTGTCTGAACAGGATCTTACTGTTGCTGAGCCCTTTCGCCTTGGCAGTCAGCATGTAATCCTCAGTAAACACGTCAAGAATCGAATCACGCATGATCAAGAAGTAGAATCCAACGAAGGACACGGTTAGAGTCACGAAGGGTCCGGTCATGTGATGAAGATAATCGGCAGCGTACTCGAAGACGTTTGAGTACGTCATTCCAACTGTAATTGTGCCGGCTATGGGGATGGCGTCAAGATAGTAGCCGAATATAAGAATGATCATCATGCCGAGCCAGAAGACAGGCATCGAGTATGTCACGAGAGAGAAGATTACAGTGACTATGTCGAATCTGGATTCCCGCTTCCAAGCGGCTATTGTTCCGACGATTATGCCGATGATGAGGGCTACGCCAATCGAGGAGCCCATCAGTATGAAGGTATTGAACAGTCTCCTACCGAAGATTATGCTGGCAACCGGCGTTCCTCGATACTGAAACGAGACGCCGAGATTCCCTACGAAGAGGTTCTGCACATACAGGAGGAACTGAACCCACAGCGGCTGGTCGAGACCAAACTGGTGGATGAGCGCCTGTTTGATTTCAGGAGTAACCCTGAAATCACCAACGACGGTTCTCGTGGGGTCGCCGGGCATGATCCTGAACAGGAAGAAGTTGAGGACGATCGCAAGAGCGAGGGTTATGAGGGCTGATGCTCCTCGCTTGATCAAGTAGTCTCTCATTACCAATTGCTTTCAAAGAAAGAGAGGGAGGGGATTGTGTGTTAAGCCTTTTTCCTTCTACGGTAGACGAAGTAGAGTCCGGCGACGACAACTATCACGACGATAGCCGCAATTGCATAGTACTGAGTCATCAGTGCCTGTTGCTGTTGCTCTCTCTGCTGCTGCTCGGCCTGCCATTGCGCGACGAAGCTCTTGAGCTCTCTAATGCCGTCCCCATCGATGTCCAAGTATCCTTGGTCGTCCAGTATCTTGTTGGCCATCTCTGGGTTGTAGGGGTAGGTGAGGACGTTGGGGTTGTGCCAGAATGGGTAGAAGGCCTCCGGGCAGTAGCTCGTTGTGACTGTTCCGAAGCCTAGGGCTCCTCGTTTCACGACCTCCTCCTTGTCAATCGCGTGGGCGATCGCTCTTCTGACCCAGATGTCATCAAACGGAGGAGACTTGTTGTTGAAAGCGATGATGTAGTCCCACTGGTCCACCGTGTGCGTGACAGTCAATTCAGGGCTGGCTTTGGCCTGCTCAACGAAGGCTGGTTCCACTGAGTATCGTTCCGTGTCGACTTCTCCCTTCTGCATCGCGAGTATTCTGGCCGATTCTGTGTCTATCTTTCTGAATATCAACGAATCTATGAGGGGATGTCCTGTCATCCACCAGCTAGGATTCTTCACCAGTTTGACGTATTCTCCAGGTACCCAAGTACTGAACATGAACGGGCCCGAACCAATCGCCACATTCGGGTTTGTCTGTACCAGCGGCTGCTCCCAATCATACTTGAGATTCTTCCAGATGTGTTCAGGGATTATGTAGTGTGTGCCAAAAGCCTCATCAGCCCAGACGTACGGCTCCTTGAGGTGTATCACAGCCGTGAGATCATCTGGCGCTTCTCCAGAGTCGAAGGACTTTATGATATCAGCGGCGTTTGCCCCAGTTGCTTCTTGAGCAACGGTGTACTCGAATGTGAATATGACATCCCTTGCGGTCAGCGGTTGTCCGTCATGCCATTTCAGACCCGGCTTGAGGTGGAAGGTAATCGTCTTTCCATCTGAGGACATCTCAGGCAGTCCTATGGTCATCCAAGGGATCGGAACGAGTTTGTCATCGTAGGCTAGTAGCGTGTCATAGACGTTCTGAGAGTAGAATAGTGATCGGCCGGTTCCTGCGGCCATTGGGCTGAATGTTTCGGGCTCGTTGTTGAAGGCGATAACAAAGTCCTTCTTCCCAGCGGTCGAATAGATGTTTGGCATAGTAAGCCAGTTGAGATATGATATCGGACCAGCAGGCATGACCGTGTAGCCAGTCCATTCTTTCCTGAATGCGTGGTATTCGTCAGCGAGGAACAACGGAACGTATGGTACATTCTCAGCAGCCATCTGCTCTACTTTCCACATCAGAGCACGTGCTTCTTCTTTGTCTGTTGTCCTGAGCATCTCATCAATGACGGCGTCAACCGTTGCGTTCCTAAAACTCCAGTCTTGACCGCACTCAGCGCAATCTTGGCTTGAGTGGAATCTGTAGTACATGTGTTGGGGATACGCCGCGTATCCGTAGCTCATCTCCTCAATGCCATAGTCTCGGTCGTATAGCCTCGGATACATCGCTGAGTCGTCGGTCGGAACTACCTCAATGGCGATTCCGACCTTCTTGAGCTGTTCAGCGATGGCTTCTCCTGAGTG
>CAZLHM010000031.1:16677-18165 GCA_964559555.1 uncultured Candidatus Bathyarchaeia archaeon | reverse complement strand
CAGAAAGGATCTCGTCGTAGTACTCGTGTTGGATTATCAGGTCCATGACCTCATTCGTGCCAGTCCAGATCATGATCAGGCGCGCGTCTCGTAGGAGCCGCTCAATCGGGTAGACATTCGTGTAGCCGATTCCACCTAAGATCTGCATGCAATCGTTAATGACCTGCCATGCTGCATCAGTCGCGAACTTCTTCGCCTCGGAGACTAGGCGCCTCGAGCGACCGGGGTTGTCGCCTGCATCCACGCTGCGAGCGGCAGCATACGCCAGGCCTCGCGCGGCGTCCAACGCCGTGATTGAGTCCGCAATCTTGAAGCTGACCGCTTGGAATCGGCGGATCTTCTCTCTGAACGCCTTGCGTCGATCGGAATAGCGGACCGCCACTTCTAGTGCGGCCCGCCCCATGCCAATCGCTCCGGCAGCGCTTGTCATTCGCTCGGGGATCATCATTCGATAGAAGATCTCGGCGGCTCCGTTCTCCGCTCCAATCAGATTCTCGGCAGGCACCGTGACGTCGTGGAGCACTAAGCGCCCTGTCCCACCGCCTCTCGTTCCGAGCAGAGCGTACAGATATTCTGCCTCAACCCCTTGTCCTCGCTCAACAACGAACGCGCTGATCCCCTTGTGTGGTGGTGCGTGCGCGTCCGTACGTGCGTACACTAGAAAGAAATCCGCGTTGGCAGCACCCACAATGAAGCGTTTCTGACCGCGCAAGATGTAACGGTCGCGGTCTCGCCGCGCCTCAGTTGTCGTGCCAAAAAAGTCTGAGCCTCCTCGAGGTTCGGTGAGAGCCTCGGCTGCGATCTTCTCTCCGGTCAGGAGAGGAACAAGCCATCGTTTCTTCTGTTCATGGGTGCCGAATAAATCCAAGGCCTCACCAACTATGCTTGGCATGACGTAGGCGCAGGCAAGCGACGTACCCAGAATCCCCACTTCTTCGATCGCAATGATCTCGTCCTCCCACTTCAGACCTCTCCCGCCGTATTCCCTCGGGAAACGCAAGCCCAACAGCTTTCTTTGACCCGCCTCGCGCACAAAGTCACGAGGATACTGTACTCGGTCAGCGTCCATGTCTAGGATCAAACGCCTTGGGACTCGCCGTACGAATTCTCGAACCCCTTCTTGCAGCGCGCGTTGCTCTCCCGTCAGCATAGCTTCGAACATCAGCTTGCCTCCGCTCCCGCATCATCTGAAGCAAACTCGCCTATTTGTGACCTAGCCCCGCAGTCAAACGCGAGAACCCCTAGCAACCTCGATGCCGGAGAGAAGCGGGTGCCAGAGTCGCAGGGCCCTCTCAGTTCGCCTCGTATGCGATAGCACTATGAGTGACTGCAGCGTGATCCACTTGCTTGGTCGCCCCGCCTTCTCGAGCTGAATGGTTCTTTGGCTCGCGTCCTCTCTTGACCATCCCCTTGGCACTCTGTCAAGCAACCATAGACCACCACGCGCCATCTTGGATTCGACTACGTCAAGGGCATCGCATAGTCTGG
>CAZLHM010000031.1:3934-16577 GCA_964559555.1 uncultured Candidatus Bathyarchaeia archaeon | reverse complement strand
CGCTCGTCTCGGGAATATCCGAATCGGACAAGCGCCGCCGTCATGCGTCCTGTCAAACACTCCTCGGACCGTTTGCCGTGATACGAGGAACTCGCACAGGAGAAACCGCCGTCTGGCATTGTGTGCATTCGAAGGAATCGCTCGCACGAATTTCTGATCCGAGTGTCGGAACCATCTGCATGCAGAACTGCGAGAAGCTGCAAGTGCCATACTGTAGCGACGTACTTCGGCAAATAACACGATCGCGGGTTGACCCAATAAGCGCTCTCTTGTTGGGTTCTCAGGAGTCTAGGCACCCAGCCTTCGAGCATGATCCTCTTTCGGGTGGCAGCGACCTGGCGGCTTGTTGGGCTGTGTTGCAACAGTTCAGTGAGCGTCAGGTAGCGAATGCTTGGTTGGCTCGGTTCCAGTAGCCATCGGATCACGTGTAGGGAGTCCTTCCTGTTCCTGTTAGGGCTCTCGGATAATGGCATGAGAGGTGCCGTGTCCATGTTGTCTCTAATGCTTCTTCCAAGGCTTAAGTGCTCAGTCATCGATACTTCACATCATGTCTTCTAAGATCAAGAACCCTGCTCTTGCGGAAGAAGGGTCGCTCAAGATAGAATGGGCAGAGGCCCACATGCCTGTGTTAATGGCGCTCAGGCGAAGAGCGTCGAAGAATCGACCTTTGAGAGGAGTGCGGATCGGTGGCTGTCTTCACGTTACCAAGGAGACTGCAGTCTTGGTCAGAGCGATCCGAGGTGCCGGAGGAGAAGCTGTGTGGTGTGGCTGTAATCCCCTCTCCACCCAAGATGACGTGGCAGCCGCTTTGGCGAAGGAGGGAGTCTCCGTCTACGCTTGGCGGGGCCTTTCCACGTCGGAGTACTACTGGTGCGTCCGCCAAGTGCTGGATGCGAAGCCCCAGGTCACTCTCGACGATGGAGCCGATTTGGTGTTCACACTTCACAAAGAAAGAAAAGAGCAGGTTAGCAGGGTTATCGGAGGAACCGAGGAGACCACGACAGGAGTCCATCGCCTACGAGCGATGGCGGAGCAGGGCAGGCTGAAGTATCCGATAATAGCGGTCAACGATGCCAAGGTCAAGTCGGACTTCGACAATATCTATGGCACCGGCCAATCATCATTGGACGGAATACTGAGAGCTACAAACGTGCTGCTGACCGGCAAGAATTTCGTGGTGGCTGGTTACGGACATTGCGGACGAGGACTCTCAAGGCGAGCACGTGGAATGGGAGCCAATGTCGTTGTGTGCGAAGTTGATCCCCTAAACGCGCTTACAGCTGCCATGGATGGCTTTCGGGTCATGCCGATGGCCGAAGCAGCCTCTGTAGGAGATATCTTCGTCACCGCCACCGGATGCAAAGACGTCATTACGGCTAAGCATCTGAGGCGCATGAAAGACGGAGCGATACTCTGCAATACAGGCCACTTCAACGTCGAGGTATCAGTGAAGGACCTAGAAGGTTTGGCAAGGAAGAAGCGAGAGATCAGACCAAACAACATGGAGTATACGCTACGAAACGGCAGAAGACTCTACTTGCTCGCTGAAGGTAGACTTGTCAATCTGGGAGCCGCGGAGGGTCACCCATCCGAGGTGATGGACATGAGTTTCGCCACCCAGTTCCTATCCCTCGTCTACTTGTGCGAGAAGGGTAGGGATTTGCAGCCGGGCATCTACCCAGTTCCTGAAGAGTTCGAAAGAGAGATTGCCGAGACGAAACTCGAGACTATGGGGATGAGGATCGACACACTCACAAGGGATCAAGATCGATACATGCGCGACTACGAAACCGGAACGTAGCGGCAGGTAGCAGCTATAGCGTGACTCGGACTCTTCCCTCTTCTTGCCCTCTCACCACGAGGAGTGATACCGTATCGCCGGCCTTCCTAGTGCGTATATCTCTTTGGAGTGCTTCCATTGAATCGACCTCCTTGTCATTGATCGCCACTAGGACATCTCCAGCTTGGAGTCGCGATCGTTCAGCTGGACTCTCTGGAATGATCCGCATTACAAATACACCTGCGTCAACGGACAGGTTGAATCTACGAACGAGCTCTTGCGTCACTTCTACTCCGATTACGCCTAGCCAAGGTCGCGTGACTCTTCCATATCTGACAATATCGTCCAGCACAGTCTTGGCCGTGTTGATCGGGATCGCGAACCCGATTCCCTGCGCCCATGGGATATTTGCCGTATTGATCCCAACGACCTTTCCAGCCAAATCCAGCAGTGGGCCGCCGCTGTTTCCGGGATTGATGGACGCGTCTGTCTGAATCAAGTTCTCGTAGACTCTCTCCGCGAGGATGTGACGATTGAGTGCGCTCACAACTCCGACCGTCACCGATGGCCCGCCGCCGAGGCCAAACGGATTCCCAATCGCGATGACCGTCTGCCCCACTCTAAGTTCATCCGAATCGCCCATCCCAGCAACAGGCAGATCGCTTGCGTCGATCTTTGTGACTGCAAGATCATTTGCGGGGTCAGCGCCGACAAGTTTCCCTTCGAAGGCTCTGCCGTCTGTCAGCGCGACCTCCATCTCGCGAGAGCCCTCTGTGATGTGATGGTTGGTGAGAATGTAACCTTGGCCGTTGATTATGAAACCGGAACCCAATCCTCTTGCCGGATGAACATGTAGAAACGCATCTCGTTCGAAGCGAACCGTGTTTATGTTGACTACGCTGGGCTCGACCTTCTTGATTGCAGTGATTATCTCATCGTCTCGTGTCAACTGCGATGCCCGTCCGCTACAACCTCAGGATCTAGTGAAAAACCTGCCTCACCAAAACGGCACTCGACCGAAACTCGCCGTCAACGTCATCACTCGATACTGCCAGTACCAATTGCGGATTCGTTGTCAAGAGCGATCTGAGAATTGCATTTAGGACAGAATTCCTGCCTTCTGTCTGCCGCGGGGCTGGGATCTAGCCGCAGAAATCGCAATAATCATGTTTCGCCCGATAGGCACGCTCTCCGGGGCCTTCAAGTGGAGCCCTATATCCCCTTTTTGGACAAGGCTTAAATAGCACTTGTAGAAGCTACTAGTGCCTTCCACCAGATGGCCGCCTTCCGTTCCGGAATGCGTTGTGAAGGTACGTTTTGGCGACTGATGGCGCAGGCAGAACCTACTATGTAGGGTGAAGAAGAGATGGCCGCAACGACCAAGAAGATAGGAAAGATAACGAACTGCCCAGAATGTGGGAGCAGCGACCTCGTCGAGGACTTTGACTTGGGCGAGGTTATCTGTCACAATTGCGGCCTCGTTTTGAGTGAACATGCCATCAATCGTGGACCTGAGTGGCGCGCTTTCACGAAGGAGGAGAGAGATGAACGGGGTCGTGTAGGACTCCCGACCTCCTTTTCCATACACGATAAAGGTCTGTCGACTGTAATCGATAGAGTGAACAGGGACGCGTACGGGCGGCAGTTGCCACTAGCAACGCGGCTCGAGATGCTCAGGCTTCGTAAATGGCAAATCAGAACACGCGTCCACTCGTCTGCGGATCGGAACCTTGCCCAGGCGATGGCAGACCTTGACAGACTGACCGACAAGCTCCATATTCCAAACCCAATCAAAGAGAGAGCTGCGGTGATATATCGCAAGGCCCTTGAGAGCGGTCTTGTGAGAGGAAGATCGATCGCAGCGATCTCTGCCGCCTCTCTCTACGCCGCATGCAGACTCTCCGAAACACCGAGAACTCTCAAGGACCTCGCAGCTGCGACCCGCATACGCAAGAAAGATGTCGCTCGCTGCTATCGACTCCTCGTCAGAGAACTCGACCTCAGAATGCCGGTCGAAGATCCTGTCAAGTGTGTCTCGAAAATAGCGACAAAGGTCAACATCAGCATGCCAACCCAGCGGCGGGCCATGGACATCATCAACGAAGCGAGAAAGAAGGGCATAGTAGCTGGAAAAGATCCGATGGGTCTAGCCGCCGCAGCGCTCTACGTGGCCTGCGTGCTCGAGCAAGAGAAGAAGACGCAGAAGGAGATCGCGGAAGTCGCAAATGTGACCGAGGTCACGGTCCGCAACAGGTACAAGGGCCTCAAGGAATCGCTGAAACTCAACGTATAGACGGGCAGTCCGTTATCGTCCCCTTTTCTTTTCCGAAATGCCATTCAGTTGTTTGTCAGTCCATTCTTGGATGACTCAGGCGCCGACGAAACATGACATAGTGCTTCAGCCTGGCGTGTCGATGTCCCATGAGTGATCTTGCTTGCCCAAGTTGTCTTTGTCGACCTCTAAGATCAGCCTTCCGGCATAGCCGCATTCATTACACAAGTAGAGAGGTGGTAGCATCCAGCCGTCCATTCCGGTCGACTTTGAGATGGAGAAGCTTCCGCACCGAGGACATGCTATTGTGGACTTGCTGCGACGCTTCAGGGACTTAACTACCTCGATGAATCGCCGCATGTTGCGTCGCCGAAGTATCGATCTAGTGTACCTCGATACTAGACTCGGGAAAGCCGTACTGGACTAGGACCTTGCGAACCTTGTCGCGGTGGTCGCCCTGAAGCAGGATTTGGTTGTCTTTAGCCGTTCCACCACACGCACAGTAGCTCTTGAGCTTGCCTGCCAACTGGCCGAGATCTACACTCTTGGCATCGACGCCTTCAATGACCGTAGTGGGTTTTCCCCACTTTCGTGTCTCGAGGCGAACCTTCACAAGCTGTTGTTCCATGCTGATGGTGCCGCAGACGCAAAGATCCTTGGGGAGACCGCACGTCGAGCAGACTTCCGCCATTATGGGACCCTAATGCTCCTTGACTTGTTGACGAGGGGTTAGCAGCGGGAACGTATTTAAAGATGCTCACAATTCCCGAAACGCTAGCCGGCCGGGAATTGATTCTCGCCTGACATCCATCATCTCGATGCGGTTTTGCCAAGGTTTTTCCCAATCCATACCAGAGTGTTCACTAGACGCCCATTGCCAGCAAACCTGACAGCTGAAGCAAAGGCAAAATGGAACAAAGCACAGCAGGCACGAAACAACAAAGAGAAACTCACCGCGCTGCAGGAGTTTCTGTCTTCGATTCCGAAACACAAAGGCAATGAACGCCTCCGTGCTCAGACAAAACGTAAGATCGCCCAGCTCAGAACTGAGGTACAAACCAAGCATGGACGATCAGTGGGCCGACTCACAGAACGAACGATACAGAAAACTGGGGCTGCCCAGATCGCGGTCCTGGGTATGACAAAGAGTGGACGCAGTAGTCTGCTGCGTGCTCTCACAGCTGCAAAGCCAGTAGTGGCTGACTATCCATATGCAACGAAGGATATGATCCCCGGGATGCTTCAGTTTGAGGATCTTCAGTTTCAGTTGATCGAGGTTCCAGCTCTGGTTCCTAGCGAGGATGGCAGATTCGTGCTTCAAGAGGGTTCAATGAGGGTTCTGAGGAATTGTGAGGGCCTAATCATCGTTCTCGACCTCGGAGCTGACCCTGTTGTGCAACTTGATCGCATTCTGATCGAACTTCTTCGCATGCAAGTGAGCGTAACGAAGATGGAATCGAATATCACGATTCAGAAGACCCGCAGTGGAGGTGTCCAGCTTGTCACAGCGGGTGACCTGGTTGGATGCACTCGAACGCATGTGACCTCACTTCTAGAGAGCTACGGGATGAGGAACGCGATAATTCGAACCACTGGAAGCGTCTCCTTAGACGATATCGAGGACGTGATCCTAGAGACGAATCTCACCTTCAAGCCCACAATAGTCGTGGCCAACAAGGTAGACTTGCCTAGTGCCACTGAACACTTGGGAAGGCTACTTGACAGAACGGGTTCGAGTATCCCGCTCATCGTCGTTTCTTGCATGACCAAGTCAGGTCTAGGGGAGATCGGTAGGAAAGTGTTTGAGCTGTTGAAGATCATTCGGGTCTACACTAAGGAACCGAATTCCTCGAGCCCGTCACCTGAGCCATTCGTCGTCAGGCAAGGAACCACGGTAGGGAACCTGAGCCGGCAAATACATAGTGAACTCTTTGACAGGTTCAAATACGCTCGCGTCTGGGGTCGAAGCGTCAGCTATTCGGGTGAACGCGTAGGTGTCGATCATGTGCTGCTCGACAAGGATGTGGTCGAGATTCACGCATGAACTCAGTCAATGGACTGCAATTCTAGACTCAGATGGTGGATCGACGGCGCCTCTTCACATTCTTGACACGCCAGAAACCACTGGCGTCGCGATAGTATTCGAATGATTCCATCGAGATTCTACCGTCTGCAACCATAGAGTGTCGTCTGATGACTTATTGCTTGGATCATGATGCGGCACGTCTCCTGTCCGGAAAACCATGAAGAAACCGACAGCACACGTGCACGTATACGTTAACGAGCGATGCGTGGCGTTTTCACGATTTGCAGACTAGACTCAACAATGAGACAGTGTAAGGCCCAATTGTTCCCGACGAATTGCATTTTTTGCTTATATTGTGTGCTTATCAGAGCAGTGACTTCGAATTCGGTTGGGACCGTGTCGCATGACGATGAGACAGTTACCTTCCGACTGCTCCAAGAATGCCCGCGACAATTCCGAGTACTGCGCCAGCAAGGAAACCGCCCCCGACTATGAGGCTTAACGCTGCAAAGGGGAGGGCGACTGAGGCCCCAATCGCACCTCTCCTCATCAGCATCATGATCCCTCCAGTCATCACCGTGAATCCTGCGACGAGACCTATCAGAACCGCGATTGACTGCCCGAGACCCGATGAACCTCCAAGCCACCAGAAAATCCCGGACCAATTAATCGGCGGTCCCCAGAAACTTGGTGACAACAACGCTGCGGCGTTCAGCAGAATCAAGATCGCTGACACCAAGGCCAACGCGAATGCCCAGACAGCTCTCCTACCTCCATACCCGATTCTAGCAACCGAGACTGGTCCGGTGGCTGTGCTGGCAACACCGGCGCCACGCCTCTGACCACAGAACGGACAATAGGCAGCTTGGAGAGCAATCGGTCTTCCGCAACGTGCACACCGCACTCGTTGCGCAGCAGTAGGGACAACGTACATTCTCGAAGGCCTAGCGGGCCGTACTCCAGTCACGATTGGCGCAGGAGCAGGGCGCCCTCGCCTTCGAGACGAGGCAGCATAGGCTAGGAGACTCAGAACAACTCCGAACAGTGCAAGCCCAATGATGAGCAGCATGGTAAGCAGTGGGAGGCCTGGTACAGGTTTCTTGACGATGATGAGGGTGAACGGCGTGGTTCTTGTAGCCGTCCCGTTTGTGCCAGTTATCGTGAGATGATAAGTGCCGTTCTGTGCGTTCGCTCCGACGTTGATTCTCATAACCGAACTTGCAGTTCCGCCGGCGGGCGGTCTCGGGGCTGGAGGTGCAAAGGTTGCAGTCACGTCGGAGGGTAAGCCCGTGGCGTTGAGCGTGACGTTCTGATTGAACATTCCGATCGAGGTAACGGTCACGATGGCGGTTTTGGACTCGGTGGTGTTGATTGTGAGTAAGTTGGGATTGACAGAGATCGCAAAATCGGCCGGCGCGATAGTCACGTTCAGGGTGACAAGAGCCCATTTGACGATCGGTGGAGTCGAGGGATCACGCCCTGTGATGTTCAGGGGATAGCTTCCAAGTGGGGTTGTCAATGGAACGTTGATCGTGAGAGTTGAATTTGCGTTTCCTCCAGCTGGAGGCTGAGGTGCGGGAGGGTTGAATGTGTGTGTTGCTCCGGATGGCAACCCGGTTACGCTCAGCGTGACCGGAGAGTTGAATGATCCAAAGGACTTGATCGTAACCGTGAAACTTGTAGATGTTCCTTGAGGGGTGGACCTTGAGGGCGGGCTGGCACTCAGTGTGTACGCCTTTGGAGGAGGACCGTGCACAAACTTGTTCCCATACAGCTGATGGACGGCATAGTATCCTTTCTCACCCACCAAAGCTTTTGTCTGCTGCTGCGGATGCACTGCCAAACCTTCGACGATGCCGTCTCCATACTGGAAATAGAACGCCAAGATACCATACTTGGTTCCTGTGGATCCAAGATTCCACGAGTCAGCAAGGATCCGGACATCATTGATCCGTCCCGAGGGAATTGATGATACGACATACCCTTGCCTCTCTGCATAGAACTTGGCTTCGTTGGGTTTTGGTGGAGGGAGGTAGCCTTGGCTTGGAAACTCGGGGACAAACCGGTCGGTCGAACCGTATTTCTTGGGCGGGTTGTACACGTAGCTGTTGGCGATTCTGTCTGTCGGTTGAGGGCCCCACAGATTCACGTATCCCGGAAACGTCGCGTTCATGTCCAGCATCGCGATGTCGGTGAAGATTACTTCGTTTCCAGCGAAGACATGATTTCTCAAGTTCGCTGCAAGCTGAGACGGAATATTGCCATACCATCCGTAGCAGTCAACCACAATTAGCGAGTAGCTGAAGATCATGTTTGGGTTTGCTGCGACATCATCGTGAGTGGTGATGTTGTAGGGGATCTTCATCGCGTTGAGGGTTATGTCTGTCCTCCCCCAGAGCCCTTTCACAACCAAGATCTTTGTCGGATCTCTCACCCTGAAGATATTGTTGAGCACATGCTGTGTGGTGAGTGTTCCAACGGTCACGTGCCTGAATTCAGCGCTGTTCTTGATCTGAGATATTTTGGAAGCATCGCTGGGAAACACTAGGAAGGGGCCGCCGGTGAAGATCTTCGGCGTCGCAGTAACGTTCGTAGAGAGGGTCACGTTGGGTGGTTCGATGACTCTGAAGATCTGAATTGGATTGGGCGTCCTCAACAAGGCGTGAACAAAACCGAAAACAAGGATCCTTTCAGCTTGCTTCTCATCCATCGGAATGACGAACGTGCCTGCCGGGAACACCACGTTGTTCTCCAGAGGCGGAAGAGATTGGACGGCCGGCAAGAACAAAGACACGGCGAAAAGACTGACTAGAAAGACGACTAGCAGCTTCGTCGGTCGCATGTGGCTGCGGGCTCCAATGGCTTTGCTATCGCAATGGCACCGTGTGCGGTGACTCTAGATTCGGTTGGATGTGATTTAAGATTTGATCGAGGTCCTCTAGTCACTGCATGGGGTCTTCTGACGATTAGTGATGACGAGCACATGCTCGCTTGACTAGAACATGATGATCTAGAGGCTTTCGAAGTCTCCCCATAGCCAGAAAAGCATGATTATTTGCGTCAATGTATGGGCCCACCTTTCACTTGCCTCATAATCCGTTCATATCAGAGAAGCCCATTCATATTCGTCGGCTCATCGCCGTGTTTCAGGCCTTAAACCAACGGAAGACCAGATAGTCCATTTTGCCTTTCTCACGTGGAACCGCTATTGTGAACTGCTTTCTGACAGTTGTGGCGAGCCGTCCGGCGAGCACAATCTCGAACGGCCCCATCGTGTCCCTTTCCGTCCTCCCGGTGACTATGAAGGGAGCATGATCTATGCCCGGACCATGCTCGTACACCGCGAAGTCTGACCCAAACCGAATTCCAGGAGTCACTATCAGTCCACGTTTCCGAAGGTCCCTGTACACTGAGTATCCGAGCTCAAACTCCTTGTATGTCACGGATGCGAGCTTCATCAGACGAGATCGAGTGACCGGTTTCCCTGTCGCTGGATCCACTATCTTGATCCTGCCCTTCTCCTGAAGAAAGAGCCCCTCCATTATGTCAAGAACAAGAGGGGCGGAGAAGTCCTCGTTCGGCTTCGGTTTTGGGATGCCGACTGGTTTTCCAAAGAAACCCTGTCTGTAGATGGCGACGCCATGCTCGGGTCTCCACACGATGAGTCTCGTCCCTACGAGCTCGGCGACTATCTTGCGATCCAACTGTGAGCCTTCTACGCAGTCAGCGCGAGTACTCTTATGAGATCCACGACCTCGACTCCGAGATCAGCGATCCTTTCAGCTCGCTCAGCCATGTCTCGCAACAACAGGACCTCATTCACTGAGAGTTTTCCCGATAGGATCTCGAACTCGAGATTTCTTGAATCGGTATCTATCTTGCGCTCCAATTCCTCTACTACTCTCGACAGCTCCACCGCCTTGTCTCGATCAAAGCTCAACGAGTGAAGCGTCTCCTTCATCCTTGTGACCTCAGTGAGAACCATTGACAGGATCTTGGACAATCTCTCGATGTGTCTCTTATCGAGCTTCCAATTCCTCTCCGTTGCTCCCATGAGTCTAAATCCAAGCGCCTCCGCATAATCGGCGATCGAGCTCATGCGAAACATCAGTAGCAGAAAATCCTCCCGACTGATGAGCAGAGAGCCGACAGAAGCAACCTCTTCTAGGAGAGTCGTTCTCAACTTGTCGTTCTCTTCTATGAGCTTCAGCATGCCTGCGTAGTGTTCCTTCGTCGCCTTGCCTTTCCTGTCGGCGACGCTGTCAACCATCAAAGCAAGCTCACGCACAATCTCAACGATTGTTCGAGCCTGGCTTTGGCAGACTTCCAATATGCGCCTCTTTATTGTAGCTTCAGTCTCGATGGGGAATGTCATCGACTTACACTTCGTTTCGCTACTTGTTGAGTAGTCCCGTGACGCTCAATTAAAGGTCACTGTCACAATCACGAGAACAGTGTAGATTCAGCAATGGTCGTCTTGGCAACGAAATCCGAGTCTGGTCGGGCTATGAGGATTCTTCTCCTGATACGGGGACGCCTAGGTCGGAGAAGATACGCGATTTGCTGAAGTACGCCTTCAGCGTGTCCGAGAGCAAACCTACTGGTGTTCTCACCTGCTTCCAAGTGGCGCGATCTCGGAGAGTCACAGTATCGTCCTTGAATATGTCGTAATCAACCGTGACGGCGATCGGGACACCTATCTCATCAGCCCGAGAGTATCTTCTTCCAATAGTGCCGCTCTCGTCGTATTCAACGTCGAATCCCGCGAGCCGCAAGCTCTCACAGACCTCTCGGGCTTTTTCGTCAAGACCATCTTTTGCCATGAGAGGAAAGACCGAAACCTGCACTGGCACAAGATCGATCGGGATGTTCAAGACAACTCTATCCTCCACTTTCGTATAGGCGTACTCGAGGATCGCGTATAGTAGGCGCTCAGCTCCGAAACTTGGCTCAATCACCTCCGGAATGAACCTTCGCCCTGATTCCTTGACCTCCGTCCAATCGAATTTCACATGTTCGGGAAATATCTTGAATTCGCCCGCCGAGTAGAAACCTTTCTCTCGGATTGACTTCTCCACTTCTTCGCATTTCGCTTCGTTCAGTAGTCTTTTCACCTTGGCTGCGTCAGCCTTGAAGGTTGGGCCGAGCGTGGAGTCAACAGGCCTAATGGTCCTCACTTTTCGGATCAGTGGTGTGTCATACTTCTTGAACACCTTAAGGTCCGAGCCTGATTCATTGATATGCCCCGAAAGATCATGGTTCGATCGGTTTGCATGACCTGCTATCTCGACCCACCCCCATCTCTCGAGCCAGACCTCATGATCATAGGTCTGAGAAGAGTAATGAGCCCGTTCGTTTGGCGACTTTTCGTGAAATCGCTGGCTCGCAGCAGGTATTCCGAGATCCAACATGAATCGTTGTGACAATGCCATGAAATAGGCGGACCATTCGGATAGGACATACTTCTCCTCTAGGATCTCTCTCACCGTGACCAAGACTGGTTCTTCGATCCCCTTCTCGCGAAGCCTGAGCGGGAGTATTCGGATTATGTCATCGGCAACCTCCTTGATGTAGGGGCACGCGGGGACCTCGGGATCGTAGAAGAACTCGAACTCCATGATCGTGAATTCCCTCAGGCGAATCGGGCCTTGGCGGGGTGAGATCTCGTTTCTCAAGGCAGGTCCGACTTGTGCAATCGCGATCGGCATCTTCTCCCTGAGGACTTCATAGACGCGTTTGAAGTCGACGAACATCCCTTGAGCTGCTTCGGGCCGCGCGTATGCGATCGACTCACTATAGGGCCCGATGGTTGTTCCGAACATCGTCGAGAAGTAGCTTGGCTTTGACAGCGGACCGCCACATTCTATGCATCTTATCAGTCTCTCATTGATCGCTTGTTCGATCTCAGTGAGTGAGAATCCCTCTGCTTGGAGGTTCGCAGCCTCCTTGAGGAGATGGTCAGCCTTGTATCTTCGCTTACAGGTCAAGCATTCTACCATTGAGTCCTTGAAGTGTGCCACGTGTCCTGATGCTTGAAACACGCGCTCAGGGGTAATGACCGGTGTTGAGATCTCGACGAAGCCGTGCTTCCTGACGAACGTGTCAAGCCATTTCTCTATGATTCGTCTCTTCATGACAGTTCCGTGAGGACCTAGATCGAGGAAGCCACCAACACCACCGTAGATCTCGAAGGACGGCCAAAAGAACCCCCTACGCCTCGCCAGTTCGGCAACTAGCTCGTACTTGTCGGGTTTCGTCAATGACATCCCCGTGCTTCGTCTGCAGGGTCACTGATTTCCGGAGGTAACTTAAGCCTAGTGTAGAATCGCCGTCACTAGCAGGAGCTTTGTTCATCCTCTGCGAGACTAGTCCATTCCGGAGTAAGTTCTCTTCTCGCGAGTCGAACTAGCTCACGGAAGAACCCCTCGTTTCGGAACTTTCCCTTTCCGACTCCAGAGCATGCACCGTCGAACCCAATTCTCAGTTGGCCCCCTTCTAGCCTCTCCAAGAAGAACGGATAGAACCTGCAGATCAGTGGTCGTGCGTTGTAGATCGAGCATTCCGA
>CAZLHM010000031.1:0-3834 GCA_964559555.1 uncultured Candidatus Bathyarchaeia archaeon | reverse complement strand
GGAACGAGCTGGACCAAATGCGGCTTCCTCTTTGTACTGAGCTTACTGAGCCTGTTCGAGCGATACGCGGTTCCGAGGTTACGTGAGAAGTTGTCTATGACGAGATTGCCGTCTTGCCTATCTCGCCTTGACGCGCTTCACGACGGGAGGTCTGATCTTCCTTAGAACCCTGTAGCCGCAGAAGGGGCACTTTATCTCCGGTGTCATGGCCAGTTGGTCCAGAGTCAGCTTCTCTCCGCAGCTGATACACTGGTATAGGATACCTGTGACTGGCCGTTCCTGCTCATCACTCATTGGAACCACTTCAACTTCGCGTGCAGAGGTCGAATTAAAGATTTGATCAGGTTGGGGCCGCATCTAACCCAGCAATGCATAGAGGATGAAGAGAGGCGCCATTGACAGAGTGATCGTGTTCAGCAGCTTCACGACGACGTGGAGAGATGGTCCTGCCGTGTCCTTCAGCGGATCGCCCAGTGTGTCGCCTATCACGGCCGCAGCGTGGGCGGAGGATCCCTTTCCTCCGAGATTTCCGGCTTCGATGAACTTCTTGGCGTTGTCTAGAGCAGCTCCACCGTTGTTCATGAACAACGCGACCAATACGCCAGCTACCGTCCCGATCATCAAGAGCGCTCCAACCGCCTCTGAACCGAGGACCAAGCCAACGATGATCGGGGCTATGACAATCAAGAGGCTCGGTGCGACCATGTTCTTCAGCGCAGACTTCGTCGAGATGTCTATACACTTCGAGTAATCTGGTTTTGCCGTCCCCTGCATAATGCCCGGGATTTCCCGGAATTGTCTTCTCACTTCTTTGATCATCTCAGCCGACGTGCGCCCTACCGCTCGTATGGCAAGGGCGCTGAAAAGAAAGATCAACATTGCACCGACAAAGCCTCCGACAAAGACCTCGGGTTTTGCAAGATCGACTCCTTTCAGAGCAGCCACTTCCAAGAATGCGGAGAAGAGCAGAAAGGCGGAGAGAGCCGCTGATGCGACTCCGTATCCTTTTGTCAATGCCTTCGTAGTGTTGCCCGCCGCATCCATCTTGTCAGAGACGGTCCGCGCCTCTTCGGGGATACCAGACATCTCCACAATTCCGCCGGCGTTGTCGGTGATCGGGCCGAACCCGTCCATTGCGAGGATCATCGGCGTCACCGACAGCATTCCCATTGTTGCGATGGCCGTGGCGTAGATTCCCAGCTGAACTTGGGCGGGCGTTCCGCGTCCAGCCAAGGCGTCGATTCCGCCTCCGAGTGCAAATGAAATCAGAATCGCACCGCCTATCACGAGAATGAACAACCCCGATGATTCCATGCCCACTGAAAGGCCTGTTGCGATGTCAGGTGCAGGGCCACTTTCTGCCGCTTTCGCAATATCTTGTACGGATCGTCTCCTGTACGATGTGTAGTAGTCTGTGATGTATGCGACGAGAACGGCTGCGATGATTCCGACAAGCGCAGCATAGAACATGTTCGGCGCGTTTAGCATGTAATCGGTCAGGAAGTAGAACGCGGCTGCGGCGATGATCGCGGTGGCTATCAGACCCCTGGCCAGGGGCTTGAAGGGGTCATCGTCTTTCCTTGCATAGACGAAGAACATACCCACAATAGCTGCTATCAGCCCAAACGCTCGAGCCACAACCGGAAACACGATCCAATTGCTACTGTAACCTAGAGAAAGAACGAGCCCGTAACCGAGGATCATCGCACCAATGTTCTCGCCAGTTATCGACTCGAAGAGATCTGCACCCCTGCCAGCGATGTCGCCGACATTGTCGCCCACGAGGTCCGCAACGACTGCGGGATTCCTCGGATCGTCTTCTGGAATCCCCTCCTCCACCTTTCCTACTAGGTCGGCACTCATGTCTGCTGCTTTGGTGTAGATCCCGCCCCCAAGCTGTGCGAAGAGAGCTGCGAAGCTCGCTCCGAATCCGAAGCCAACGGAGAGTCTCGGATCGCCTAATATGATGTAGAGGGCTGAGATACCCAGAAGGCTCATGCAGACGACGGCAAGGCCGAAAACCATGCCACCTCTAAAGGCGATCTTCAGCGCTCGATCTAGCCCCGAAAGAACTGCACTTGCCGTCCGTACATTTGACCGCACCGAGATGTACATGGCGACGTAGCCGGCGAGGTTTGAGCAGACTGCACCAAGCAAGAACCCTCCCGCAGTCTCAACACCTAACCAGGGATTGGCTGGATCACTGATTCCAATCGCAAGTATGATGGCGAACACGACTGCAATGATGCTAATGGTTCGATACTGCCTGCTCAGATATGCTTCGGCGCCTGTTCTTATTGCTTCGGAGATCTCTTGCATCCTCTCGCTTCCGGCGTCCTGTCTGAGGATCCAAAGTACAAGCCATGCTGAGAACGCGAGCGCTAGACCGCTCACACCGAAGACAAATGGCATCGAAAAGTCAAACGCCAAGACTGCTACCCGCCGAATCCTCCGCAAGTATCAATGGTCTTTATTTAAGCTATGACAGACTGAGAAACGAACTCGCGCAACACCTTCTGAGTCGAATAACAAAGTGTTTCCCAGAGTTCTTCGAGAGAATTATCGCGTGTGCTAGACTTCCTGCCCTATCCGGCGCCTACTCAACAATTGAACGTGCCGAACGGCGTCCGTCGATGAGATGATGTTGCTGCAAGACCACTGGTGTCTGTGAACTTTCACGCGAGACTCAGGAACCCCAGCTGGCTCCGTGCGTAAAGCAGAAAACCGAATCACTGGAAAAGAGGCACTCAGGTAACGTTCGAAACGAGCGAACAGTCGAGAGAATCTGAACGGCTAGACAACGGACTGAGCAAACGTTTTCTGTCCGAGGCAACCCAGATTAAGCGATTGGCCTTGAGTATCGAGCAGTACTCTAAATCAATAATCGACCGCCTTCAAGCGAGCGCCAGCGTCAAGACGGTCTACGGCGAACCCATTAAAGCAGAGGGCAAGACGATCATCCCAGTCGCGAGGGTCGCATACGGGTTCGGGGCTGGGTTCGGCGCAGGAAAGAACGGCGAGACCCAGACGGAGGGCGCAGTAAGCGGAGGTGGCGGGGGCGGCGTTGGAGCAAACCCAGTCGGGGTTATCGAGATCACCAAAGAAGGCACCAGGTTCGTACCGGTCGGCGAGGAGACCCGGCTCTTGGGAGCTCTCCTACTGGGGCTGTTCCTCGGGCTCTTATTGGCTGGGAGACGATAGTCCGCCAATACAATGCAGCTGGGGAGCTCGCTGGAGCGCCACCCTCAGGTCAAGAGAAGAACGAATCAAAAACTGATAGCCAATTCCCTTCTGACCTCGCAAGACAGCCAATACCATTCATAGCAGACAAGAGAATCAGCATCGAACGGTACTTGCCAACGAATCTACCCACAGAAAGCCACCAAAAGGAAATTACCCAAGCCTTGAACGACCCGGAACGGCTCTCTAGTGGTTTGTGATCAACGTGGGAAGTTTTGTGAGGATCATTGGTCTGCGAGGCTTTCCTCTGATTAGACGCGGCGACGACTTGGCTTCGCTAATCCTATCGAGCGTCCGATCGAATGGCATCAGAATTGCCGAGGGTGACATCATTGTCATCGGCCACAAGATCATCTCAAAATCGGAAGGTCGAATCGTCAAACTTGGGAATGTTGAACCCTCGCTTCGCGCTATCAGGATCGCTCGGAAGTCCGGGAAGGATCCTCGACTCGTCCAACTCGTTCTAGACGAGTCAAAACGCATCATCAAAGTCGCGCCAGGCATAGTCCTTGTCGAAGCGCGTCAGGGAATTGTGTGTTTGAACGCCGGAATTGACAAGTCCAATGTCGAAGGCGCTGAGACCTACTGCTTGCT
>CAZLHM010000030.1:16111-18292 GCA_964559555.1 uncultured Candidatus Bathyarchaeia archaeon | reverse complement strand
GCCGGGTTTGGCCTGACCAGAATGAGAGTTCCTCGAAAGGTGAATGTTGAGGGAATTGAAGATGCAGCAGCTGCAGAAGCGTACGGTCGTGTTAGCCGCTGGCCACAGTTCAAACTAGTGAGGAAGATGTTTCTAAATGAATTGACAAAGCTGAGTCCAGCGGGAACACTCGCTGATGTCGGCTGCGGTCCCGGATATCTCGTTGGTGAGATGGCAGAGGCCTTTCCCGATCTCAATGTCATCGGGGTGGACATTTCCGAGGAAATGGTAGGTCTCGCAACTAGAGATTATGTAGGCGCCAGCTACGGACAGAGAGTCAGATTTCAGCAGGGCGATATTCAAGGCCTGCCCTTTGAAGACGACAGCCTTGATTTCGTGGTTAGCACCCTGTCTCTCCATCACTGGGCCGACGCGGGCGAAGCTTTTCGAGAGATTCAGCGGGTGCTCAAGCCCGGAGGCCGATTCCTGATCTTGGACGCGAGGAGGGACACGCGTCGCTTGTTCTACTGGATCCTTCTCTTTGCCCAGACCTTTGTCGTACCGTCTCCCATGCGACGGTCGAACGAACCTTCAGGCTCAGTTCTTTCCAGCTACACGCCTGCTGAAATCGAGCCAGTTCTTTCCGAGACCAGATTCGGAGATTGGAAGATCAAGGGCGGTTTTGCGTGGATGCTCATCTATGGACGGAAGAGCTGACCGTGGAAGCTACAGCAGAGGTCTTGCACGTGGTCGATTAAGGATCTGACTCGATAGCTGCGAATGCCTATTCGGCTATGAGTTAAACAAGATGCAACTAGAGTACGCCTAGGCTGTTCCCCTTCTGAAGAATATCTCATCGTTGCCGGGCGAGTTGTCTCGCCAGGCTAGGTACACATTGTTGCCGCTCGCTGCGATAGAAGGTGATTGCGATTGCCCCGCGTTGTTAGTCAAGCGTTGAATGGCATCCCATGTCGCGCCACTATCTAAGCTGCGTTTGAAGAGGATCTCCATGTTCGCACCGTAGGTGTTGTCTTGCCAAGCTACGTACACGTTGCTGCCGCTCGCAGTGATGCAAGGAGAGACGGATGAGCCAGCGTTACTAGTTAGCCGTTGAATAGCCTCCCATGCCGCACCGTTGTTCGTGCTGCGCTTGAACAGTATCTCGTTGTTTCCGCCGTACGTGTCATCGTTCCAGACTACGTAGACGTTGTTGCCGCTCGCAGCAACAGAAGGAGAAACGGATGAGCCAGCGTTACTAGTTAACCGTTGAATGGCCTTCCATGTCGCACCCCCATCAAGGCTGCGTTTGAAGAGAATCTCAGGGTTTCCGCCATACGTGTCGTCTTGCCAAGCAACGTATACCTTGTCGTCTCTCGCAGCAATGGAAGGTAACTGCGATTGCCCAGCGTTGCTGGTCAAGCGTTGAACGGCCTCCCATGTTGTGCCATTGTCCGTGCTGCGTTTGAAGAGTATCTCAAGGTTGCCGCCGTACGTGTCGTCCATCCACGCTACGTAGATGCTGTCGCCGCTTGCGGCGATGGTTGGAAGCTCGGATGAGCCAGCGTTGGTGGTTAGGCGTCGAGCGGCCTCCCATCCAGTTCCGTTGGTGGTGCTGCGTTTGAAGAATATCTCATTGTTGCCTGGGGAGTCGTCCTGCCAGATTATGTACACGTTGCTCCCGCTTGTGGCGACTGATGGATGCTGTGATACGCCTGCGTTGTTGGTTAAGCGTTGAATGACGCCCCATGTTGCGCCGCCATCTGTGCTACGCTTGAAGAGTATCTCCTTGTTCGCACCGTACGTGTCATCGTCCCAGACCACGTACACGTTGTTGCCGCTCACAGCAACGGAAGGATGGGCAGAGAAGCCCGCGTTATTGGTGAGTCTTTTGGCTGCCTGCCACGCGAGTGGAGGTACTGTCGAGGACGCGTAACCGATCGTCATGTATGTTCCGAGTCCCGCATACCACATCTGGTAGCGGTTACCTCTGAAGAGCACAGTTGGGCCGAATAGCTCGGTGTCGTCCCAAGCACCTAATGAGCCAGGTCCCAACACTGGGTTGCCGGAATACTTGGTCCACGTGACCCCGTTAGTCGACGTTGCGTAGCCAATCCCGTCTAAGGTCTCGGTGCCCGAACCGCCGGAAAACCACATACGGTAGGTGAACCCGTCGAAGAGGACCGTTGGATCTGCTACGCTGCC
>CAZLHM010000030.1:0-16011 GCA_964559555.1 uncultured Candidatus Bathyarchaeia archaeon | reverse complement strand
CTTTGGAGCACCGGGTTGCTGGCGTGCTTGGTCCACGATAAGCCGTCGGAGGATGTTGCATATCCAACTTGACGTGTTGTTGGAGCGGTTCCAGTGTCAGTCCCTGTATACCACATCTTGTATGTGGAGCCGTCGAAGAGGACGGACGGATCCCAGACGCGTACACTATCCCAAGCGCCGGGTGGGCCTTTGTCAAGGACTGGATTTCCAGCGTACTTGGTCCAAGTCTCTTGAGCTGCCGCTGGATTTGCACAGACAAGGAGCGCCGCCAGAAGGATCGAGGCAGCGAGCATTCGCGCTCTCATTTTTGCCTCGAAGTATGAGTATCTGTACGAGACCTTAACGCTTTCGAACCGGCTGCCCTTGCGCAGCTGAGCTCGAGTGACTTACAGATAGCAGCTTGGAGGCGGGTGCGTTCATTGGCCGCCGCAATTTGCTTTCCTGCCTTGATTCTTCGCTGAAGTTGCCGCAGAGGAGTCGAGAACTGTTAATCTCGCGAATTGTGGGCATTTGTTGAAGATCCATTGAGGTCCACGTCACTAGAAACCTCAATCCTCATCTTAGTCCTTCTAGCACTGATGCCCTTGGCGTGGACTCAGTCCAGCAATGCGTTCTATCTCCATGATGGTTCCAGGCTAGACGAGAGGATGCCGTCGAAGGCGATTCCGAGCTTTCTCGAACTGATCGAACCGGAACAGGTGTGGAAGACTGAAGCCTTCACGAGCGACTGGACGTTTTCTGCCGGCACGTGGATCCTAAGCCTTTGGATAGCCATGAGTGAGGGGTCAACGCAGTTCAATGCACAGTTGCGCATCTATCAGGAATCGGGTGACTGGACACGTATCAGCCACTCGTTTACGCCGGTCGTCGACTCGAATGCGGCAACAGAGTATCGGGTCGCGATAGAGGCACCTGAGATTCTTGTCGCCGCCGGGGAGTCCCTTTCGATCGGGCTAGTCCGTCAATGGCAGAACGAGAGCGATTCGTTTTCCGCGATCTTGTTCTTTGACTCCATAAACACGCCCAGTAGCGTAACCAGCCCTGAGGGCTGGCCAGAAACAAACACGACTTGGACGCAAAGTACCTCACAGCAACATGTTGCGTCAACCTACACCGCAGCGACCGGGTGGGGTCTTGCAGTCGTCGCGCTCGGGGCTGGAACAGCGGCTGCTGCTGGAGGCCTCGCCGTCGCTACAACGACAAGTCGATATCCCAACGTCTTTGCATACAGAGGCTACTACTACTGCAGCAAACATCGGGTTCCTCTGTGGCTTGTCCGAGGTTGGCTCTGGTGTCCCATTGAGGGTCGATACTTGAGGCCATATCGTTGAATGCAAGATAGGAGATTTGCGATAACCACGGACACAACATTCTATTGGTGTCCGGAGAGGGGTCTGATCCTATTCACGAATGGTGGATTGCGTGGGGGAAATTCACTCAGTTACGACGATCGCCTGTGTTGGGCATTGAACCTCGCAAGCTCTGCAGACAATGCAGGCGTCGTTGTTGACGACTACGGACTTCTTTCCGTCGTAGCCCTTCACTTCTTGAAGTTCGAACACCGCGACAGGACACACATCAACACATATCGAATCGCCATTGCATTTGTTGTAGTCAACTTCTACTTTGACCATGACCGTGCACCATTGAAAGCTTAACGCGTAGAACCTCATGCGGTAATAAGCTCTTGCTTCTCAAAGAAATCTCGGAGAACGCAGACAGTGGTCTAGAGAGTAAATAATGAAACGACTTGAAGGATCGACTCGACTGCTGTCTTGTGCACCATTCTACTTCAATGGGTGCTGACGAATTGCCTCGTGAAGTTCACTAGGTGCTGACGCTGACAGCTATCACTCTCGCTTGGTCACAGACGTCCTCGCATCTGTCGGCAATGTTCTCGATCGCGTCCAAGAACTCAGCCAGCAGCACGACTTGTCCAACGGTCAGCTCGGTTCCTGAGATTTCACTGATGAGTGCTCGGCTCTTCCGATAGAGATCGTCTGCTTCTTCCTCCAACCGTTCGACCTTGTCTGCCGCGTCCAAGGCTTCCTCCACCTTTCTGTCCGTCAGCAGCTCGATGGATCGCTGAACCTCCAAGACGCAGTCTTTCAGAACCTTGCACGTCTCAAATGTGTTGACACGAAGGTCTTCTGGCACCTTCTCCATCGGCGTAAGACGAACGAGGCGTCCTGCTTCGAGGCACCAATCTGCGACCCAGTCGACTTGCCTCGCAAGCCTCATGAAGCTCCGCCTCTCATCGATTGGGAGGTTGCCGCGTGCGACTTCCACGATGATTAGTCTGCGTAGGCTGTCTCCTTCCCTCTCAACCTGATGCAGCCTCGTGAACGCGCTCTCTAGCTCATCCTTCTTCCCAGCACTTGCGTTCTTTATGCAAGCGATCAGCTCCTCCACGGAAGGCACAAGCATCTTCGTGGCTTGCAGAATCATCTCGATTGCTCGCGCCCTTGTTCTAGCCGCAAACCAACTCTCGAAAGTAGCTTTCACACTCTCATCCTCACAACAGTCATTCTAATGCCAATTCAGCGTCAAGGCCTTCAGCAGGCCACCGATAGGATAGGATGCTTCCTACAGAAAAGTCGATCCTAACCGTCTCTCCTCGATCAACCATCCCTAATAATCCTCGGTTTGGTGTTTGGGCGATTACCGTGAGGTTATTGTTCATGCCTATTTCCATGCGTATGCAATCGCCCAGTAGCATACGGTCCCTAACAGTTCCGATCCATTCCTGACTGGCCTGTCTGTCTGCCGGAGTCAGAATCACAGACTCCGGCCGCGCTGCGAGGACGACTCGCTCTCCACTCGCATAACCCGATCCTGCGAAGTTGAGTGTCCAACCATTCACGGATGCCGTGACCTGATACGCGGTGCAATCCTTCACAGTTGCTTGGAAGAAGTTGGCTTCACCTAGAAAGTTGGCTGTGAACAACCGTTTCGGAGTGAGATATAGCTCTAATGGCGTTCCCACTTCCACGATGCGGCCCGCCTTCATTATTACAAGCCGATCTGAGATTGACATCGCCTCCTCTTGGTCGTGTGTAACATGGATGGCCGTCAGCTGCAGCTCCTTCACGAGCCTCCTCAACTCGTACCTCAGCGCTGCTCGCACATGTGCGTCCAGTGCACCTAGCGGTTCGTCAAGGAGCATAAGTTCGGGCTCTGCCGCGATAGCTCTTGCGAGCGCTGCCTTTTGGCTTGCCCCTCCACTCAGTTCGTCTGGATAGGTCTCAGAGCCGACTGCCAGTCTCGCCATCTCCATGATCTGGCCGACAAATTCACGGGAGGATCTGCGGTCCTTTCCCCGAACACGTGGCCCGTACCCAACGTTCTGGAGAACCGACATGTGTGGAAACAGAGCGATCTCTTGGAACATGTACCCTAGTTGTCGATCTTCAGGAGGTAAGCTGGTGACCTCTCTGTCGCCAATGAATATCTCCCCGGAGTCCTGTTTGATGATGCCAGCAATACACTTCAGCAGAGTCGACTTGCCGCATCCACTTGGCCCTATGATCGAAACATACTCCCCATCGTTCATGTCAAGGGAGACATCCTGCAGCGCGAGTACGTCTCGGAACCCCTTCGAGAGACCGATGACTCTCATGTCCGGCAACTAGATGGCCTCCAGCTCCACGGCCAGAGCTCTTCGTGGTCTCTTGAATACGCTGACCGAATCCGGCCCGGCGTGTACGTAGACAAGTTCTCCAATAAGGTCCGGGAGTCTCTGATCCAAAGCTTCGCGCAAAGGTACTTTCGCGACGACCGTAGCAGGTCTCCCCAAATCTATCGAGCATCTCAAGAAAACGCCAAGCAGACTTGTCGAAACAAGTCTTCCGGGAACCACGTTCTCCTCCAGATTCGCACTCGTAAGGACGGATGTCCTTTCCTGTCGGAAAGATGCAACGACAGCCTCACCAACTTGATAGTCAGATGTGCGGGCAGCCAACGAGAACCCCTCAGCCACCTCCACTAACATCCTCTCCGGACCCTTCTGCACGACCGTTCCCTCGAGGAAATTCGCTCCGCCAACGAAGTTCGCTAGGAACGGAGAATCAGGTGCCGTGTAGATCTCGGAAGAGCGACCGAACTGTTCTATCCTGCCGTCTCTGAGTACCGCAATCCTGTCCGCGATCGACATTGCTTCTTGCTGATCGTGAGTCACGTGAACAACTGTGACCGCGAGTTCCTTCGCTAGTTTCCTTAGCTCATAGCGAAGCATCACTCGCAGTCGAGCGTCGAGGGCGCCCAGCGGCTCGTCTAGCAGAAGCAGCGGAGACCGGCCAGCAAGTCCTCGAGCGAGCGCTACTCTCTGCTGCATGCCGCCACTAAGCTCGTGAGGAAGTGAGCCTGCCCTGTGAGCGAGCCTAACGAGGCTCAACATCTCGTCAGCCAATCGCAGAGACTCTTCTCGACTGAAGCCACGTGCCAGCGGACCGAAGGCCACATTCTCCCTGACGGTCATGTGAGGGAACAATGCGTACTGTTGTGGCACATACACGGCATTTCGGTCTTCAGCGCGTATTCCGGTGACGACTCTGTTGTCGAATTCAACGTTCCCGTCTGTTGGAGACGTCAAACCGGCGATGAGGCGAAGAAGCGTTGTCTTCCCGCTTCCTGTCGGTCCTAGAATGCAAACGTACTCTCCGTTGTTGATCTGCAAGCTCACGTGATCTACCGCTTTGACTCTCGCAAACGACTTCGAGACATCCGCAAGCCTGACCGCTGGCATTGGTGTCACATCTTCCTCGTAGCGATTGTCAGGACTAGGAGAGAGACGAAGGAGGTCAGCACAAGAATACCCAGGCCGAGTCCGATCGCGCTTGAGGAAGCGGGAATTGTGCCCCGCACCCAGTCGACCATCAGGACAGGCGCCGTCGTGAGTTTCTTCGCCACAGCCAAAGTCGCCCCGGTCTCATCGACGCTCCGGGTGAAAGCCATTATCGCCCCGGCTAACAACGAGTACTTTGACAGTGGGATCGTTAACCTTCTGAATACGGTGAGGGGTCTTGCGCCCAAGGTCCGCGCGACATCTTCGAGCTCAGTTGGTATGCTCTCTACGGCTGCGATCATCGATCTGACGAAGTACGTGTATGTGATACTCGCGTGGGCGAAGACCAGCAGCCAGAACTCCGAGATGTATGTGACTCCTCCCCAGAAGATCCCAATCGAGACACCGAGCGCAATTGACGGAACCACGATGGGGATATTGACAAGTGTGTCCAGTATTCCAGCGACAAGTCTGCCTGCACGCGCCCGTGCAATCAGAATTGAGACTGGTAGTCCGGTTAGAACATTGAGGCAGGTGGCAAGGAGAGCGATCAGGTATGATAGCCCAACCGCCTGCCAGTAGTTCGACCAGATATCGCTTCCCGAGACTGCCAACTGCAAGGTTCCATCAGTGACGGCGTCGATCCCCGGCAATACAACGAAAAGGGACGGGACAATTACAAAGAAGACGAAGACCAAGAACACGACGAGATTTCTAGACCAGATGGCACGGCTTGAACTGAGCCGCCTTTCGATCGTCGGCCAGACAGTCGAAATGGGGAAACGCGTCCTTGGTGCGAACATACGGATCCCGATGAAGACGAGACTCGAAGCTATGATGAGTACGAAGCTGACGAACATGAGAGGGCTTTCTTGTCCCGCTACACGAGCATTCCGAATGAAGACTGGACCATTCTCGAAGACACCGGCAACCATGACTGTGGCGCCCGTTTCTGACAGAGAACGAGCGAATGCCAAGAGGAATGCTGCAACGACGGAGGGCTTCAGCAATGGGAGCGACACGGTTCTTGCTGCGGTAAAGGCGGGTGCTCCCAGGGTTCGCGCAGCTGTCTCGTAGACCTCCTTGTAGCTCTGGAGCGCGCCAACCATCACTCGGACGATCACCGGATACGAGAATGCAAAGTGCAACAGCACAATCATCTGCCACCCGGGAGAGAAGACGAATTGAGGACCGAAAAGAGAACCGATCCCCTTGGGACCACCCCAGAATGTGAGGACAGAGTAGCCGAGCGCGACGGTGGGGACTATGAAAGGGATGTTGGCAAGCGTGTCGATTGTGCTAACCCAAGCGGATCTACTTCTTACGATAAACCAAGCCAATGGCAACGCAGCTGCCAAGTCTATGAGAGAGACTGTGACTGCAATGGCGAATGAGGCAGCAATTGCCGACCACGCTCTCGCCATTAGGTCAGGGTATGCCAACATCTCGAGGATCTTAGGCCAACCGAGTAGAATTCCAAAGACGGGAGGAACGAACACGATCGTCAGAAAGAACAGGATGCCGAACGTATAAGCTGCGACCCGCATGCTTTTTGAGCCTGAAACTGAATCCAGAGAGAGCAGAATCCGGCCGATCATGGACAACCCGGCTGGTGCATCCTTGGACCGGCCATTCTCGTTTGATCGGACCGGCACCTCCTGCCCTCCTCGTCACCATGCACTCGACCCACGCTGGCGACGAGAATGAAAGGCTTCCGCCCCCAGCATGTTTTGACGAAACCCTGCTAGACCTGGGTAGCGTCGGGTTGCTTTTTTGGTTGATCGGTGTGTAGAATCCATAAGGTATCTTATGCGACCTCCACTAGGGTAGCAGGATAAGTGGAGCATATGACAACCTTGGCGGAGCCTGAGCAGCAACAGAAACGTTTCTTCTGCGAGAATTGTGAACGTGAGCTTTTTCTGAATGCCATCTACTGCGACATGTGCGGTGGGAAGATTGAGTGGCCGGAGAAGTACGTGGAGATCTTCTCTGCGAAGAGCCACGACGAAGAGAGCGACGAGGGCGAAGAAGACTAGCGCGGAAACGTCCGACCGTGTGGAAGCTGCATTTCTGAACGCTCGAGTGATAACTCTGGACAGACGCCACCCTCGAACTGAGGCGTTGCTGATTGAGAGTGGCCGCATAGCCGCAATCGGTACGAATCGAGAGATCATTCCCACGTTGCGAAGAGGAACGCCAGTATGGAATCTTGATGGGGCAGTGGTTCTTCCTGGTTTTGTCGACTGCCACACGCATCTCGTGGGCTATGGCCTCGAGCTCTCCGATGCAAACCTCAGGGAGGCCGGCTCGATCACGCAGATCCAAGAAATCCTCAGAGAGCATGCTCAGAAGGTGACGCGTCAAGGATGGGTGTTGGGGCACGGATGGGATCAAGAGAGACTGAAGGAGAGAAGATACCCGAACCGATTCGACCTAGACGTAGCGGCGCCGGATAGGCCGGTCTGTATCACTCGAGTATGCGGACACATTTGTGTCGTGAACAGCCTCGCACTAAGACTCGCAAACATTGACGCCGGGACCACCCCCCCTAGAGGGGGGGTCATCGACCGGGGCGATGAAACAGGCGAACCTACGGGCGTCCTACGAGAGAACGCCATGAACCTTGTGTTTTCCGTGATACCTAATCGAAGTGACGAGGAAGTTCGCGGCGCCTTATCCTTGGCAATGCGTGAGGCAGTCGCAGCGGGCCTGACATCGATTCATTGCGTTGTCGACGATCCCCAACACGTCCGAGTCCTGCATGCAATGAACCAAGCAGGAGAGCTCATGATTCGAATGTACATCTTGGTCCCGAACCAATGGTTGTCGTCGGCTCACGAGATGGGAATCTCATCCGGATTTGGGGATGAGATGCTGAGACTGCAAGCTGTCAAAATCTTCACAGATGGTTCGCTGGGAGCGAGAACAGCAGCGCTTGACAAGCCATATTCTGACGCACCAGACACGTCCGGTGTTCTCATCCACCCTCAAGATGAGCTGAATGCGATGGTGGAATCAGCAGCACGTGATGGACTGCAAGTCGCGATCCACGCAATCGGAGACCGAGCGATCTCGATGGCCCTTACGGCTATCGAAAACGCGAATATGACGGTTCCGAAATCACGCAGACTCAGGCACAGAATCGAGCACGTGTCAGTGCTGAATCACGAGCTGATAGAGAGGATTAGCCACGAGAGACCTGTCGTCTCTGTTCAACCTCACTTCATAGTATCGGACTCGTGGGTTCCGGCTCGTGTCGGACAGGAGCGCGCTAGGCTCGTGTACCCGCTCGAGTCGTTGATACAGTCCGGCGCACCTGTCGTGGGTGGTTCCGATTGCCCGGTGGAACCAATCGATCCACTCGAAGGGATCTACGCCGCCGTTCTATCCACTTCGAGTGGATACGGCCAATCTGTTGACCCCCATACCGCTGTGCAGATGTTCACGAAAAACGCCGCGTACGCGACAAGCGAGGAGAACGTCAAAGGGACCATACAGAAAGGAAAGATAGCAGACCTCGTCATTCTCGACCGCGATCCTATGAAGGTGCCGTCAGATGAGATCCCCAAGATCAGAGTACTGGCAACGATTGTCGGGGGCAAAATTGTCCACAAGTCGAAGGATTTTCTGCCTAAGCCGATTTCGAGTGGGCGAGACCAACGATCTCGTCGACACGTGTAAATCCGTTGTCACTGATGTACTTCGAGATGCCTCCAACGACCTCCGAGAAGACCATCAAGTCCTTGTGGAGAATTGCGGTGCCTATCTGAACAGCGCATGCCCCAGCGAGGAGAAACTCGACGGCATCCTCCCACCCAGTGATTCCACCGACGCCCACGATTGGAAGCTTCAGCCTCTCGTACAGTTCGTAAACGCATCGAACTGCGATGGGTTTGATGGCTGGACCGGATAGACCGCCGATCTTAGCTGCAAGTACTGGCATTCGGACGTGTATGTCGATTGCCATTGCCCTTACAGTGTTGATGGCGGTGATTGCGTCCGCCCCTGCTTTCTCGGCACTCCTGCCTATCGCCACAATGCTTGCGAGGTTAGGAGTGAGTTTCACGAATACTGGAATGTCGATTGCCTTCTTGACGCTGCGTGTTATCTTGCCGACGAGTACTGGATCTTGTCCTATCTCGGCTACGCCGGACACGTGAGGACATGAGACGTTCAGCTCGATTGCGTCAGAACCGAGATCCGCCGCTATGTGTGCAGACTTCGAGTAGTCTGAGATAGAGAAACCAAAGAGGCTCGCTATGACCGGTACTCCTGACTTCTTTGCCTCACTGATCTCCCCCTTCATCATGGAGATGCTTGGGCTTGCCAGCCCTATTGCGTTGAGCAGTCCGACTGGAACCTCGACAATTGTTGGTCCCGGATTTCCTTCACGCGGCTTCAGGCTCGACGATTTTGTGATAACTGCGCCCGCCCCGGCTTCGACTACGCGTCTCAGAGTCTCACCGGACACACCAAGGATGCCTGAGGCGAGCATGGTGGGATTCCGAAGCTTCAATCCGGCAACCTCTGTCACGAGTTCCTGCAATGACACACACCAATCCACTGATTGAGATGAAGGCACGTTGGCCCTAGAGTATTATCCCTGTAGCCGCTTTGTCTCAGTAAGGCTTTATCTCAACACAACCTAGATCGTATGGCAAGTAATCAATCGACTGGGCAGGTAATCGGAGCGTGAGGATTCATGGAGATCTACATCGTTGAGAGCCCGGGCGGGCTCTTCGCCGTGGACAAGGACGGCTCAACCGTTGAGCGAGTCTTCTTCAGCAGGAAAGCCAGCGAAGCCGCCGAGAAGCTGCGACAACTTCAATCCGGGAACGCCATACCGGAATTGAAGGAGGTTGTTCTCACGGCTCGCAAGGCCGGCTTCGAAACTCTGGTCACGGAGACGGACGCCCTCGCCAAGGCGCTGAGGGCAGTGGAAGGAACAACCGCGAGAGTGGAAGCAGGAGCTGCTGCGATTACGCAGTTCCGCGAGAGGCTTGCCACTGACTGGAAGGGTAGATCAAAGTGGCTGAAACAGCAGAAGCTCGATGTCAGGCCAATTCGTGAACTCGACGAGTATCAGAGATTCGTTCGTCAAGTGAGTCTGGAACTTGCACGGGTCGCAGTCACTGCTGCCGCCGCGAAGCGTGACCTTTACGGGGTTCAGGCTGTACGCGCAATAGATGACATCGACAAGACAGTCAACCTATTCTCAGGGAGGATACGCGAATGGTACGGACTGCACTTCCCCGAACTTGACCGTCTCGTTGACAAGCACGATACGTATGCACGCCTCGTCGCAGATCTTGGATCGCGGGCCAATTTCACCGAGGAGAACCTCGAAAAGGAAGGCATCCCCAAGGACAAGATCCAACAGATCGCATCATCTGCACGCAAATCAATGGGCGCGAGCTTTCCAGAAGAGGACCTAGAGTGGCTACGATCACTCTGCAAGGACACACTGGATCTCTTCAGATATCGCGAGAAAGCGGAAACGTATGTCGACGCCGTGATGAAGCAGGCCGCTCCGAATGCGACTTCACTATTGGGACCGCTCTTGATTGCGCGACTGATGTCGATCGCCGGGGGGCTCGAGAACCTCGCGAAGATGCCCGCGAGCACGATGCAAGTGCTCGGAGCGGAGAAGGCCCTGTTCCGGTCGCTCAAGACTGGAGCCAGACCACCCAAACATGGAGTGATCTTTCAGTACGAATCAATCCATCAATCGCCGCGCTGGCAGAGAGGCAAGATCGCCCGCGCTCTCTCCGGAAAACTCGCGATAGCGGTGAGGGTCGACGCATTTGGCGGCGACTTCATCGGCGACAAGCTCTCCAAAGACTTGGAGAAGAAGATCTCCGAGATTCAAGAGAAGTACAAGGAGCCTCCCGTGAGAAAACGTGATCAGGGCCGAAGACGTTAGCCCCCACGAACGATTCGAAGGGATCCACTGGGTAACCTTCTCAGACAAATCCCGACGACTAGCCACCAAGAACCTTAGCCCGGGGCGCACAGTCTATGGAGAGGCACTCGTGAAGTTCCACCGAAGAGAGTATAGACTCTGGGACGCGTACAGGAGCAAGCTGGCCGCGGCAGTACTGAGAGGGATAAGTGAAGTCGCCATAGCTGAGGGTAGAGACGTACTCTACCTGGGCGCCGCCAGTGGAACGACAGCAAGTCACGTAAGCGACATTGTGGGAGAAGATGGCTCCGTATTCTGCGTGGAATTCGCACAGCGTACAATGCGCGAACTCATCGAGAACGTATGTTCCTTCAGGCCGAACATGTCTCCAATATTGGCAGACGCCAGACACCCAAGCACCTATCGCTCTCTGGTGTCGCCCGTCGATGTGATCTACTGTGACGTGGCACAACCTGAGCAGGCAAGAATTCTCGCAGACAACGCCGACCTGTTCCTGAAAGAGCGTGGCAGCGTAATGATTGCGCTCAAGTCGAGGAGCGTGGACGTGACAATGAGTCCGGCCTCCGTGTTCTCACAGGAGAAATCGATACTAGTACAGAGACGCTTCAGGATTATCGATACAGTTCGACTGGAACCCTACGAGAAGGATCACGCCATGATCTTGGCCACAAGGGCGAGTGAATCTCAATAGGTCGGTTCTTCAGATTCTCCTCAGATAATAGGTTGGCCGTCACTTGACGCCAAGGAGAGGCTTGAGCCGGTCGTAGATGGGTTTCGCGAAAGTTCCTGGTTCCAAGCTCAATACGACAACGTATTCGGGGATCCTCAAAAGCATCAGAGTCAGTTTCTCGAAGCACAACAAGGAGTATCTGATCTTGCCCAAATCATCTTCCAACTTCTGTGCTAATCCAAGCACGATCTCAGGGATTATCTGAATGAATTCCCTATCTTTCTCGTCGGGCGTGAGCGACTTGACCCCTTCTCTCATGCGTGACTCAAGGACATTGTACTCTGGTCCGGGACCGACCACTCCAACGTATCGGATGTTCTTGTCGGCCGAGAGGATGGTTTCGACTATCTGGTGAGTTTCCATATAATTGAAAGGTTTCAAGGGATAGATATCTGTATCGAGTGGACACCCTGACATCAGACAGGATCCTTGACGCCTTACTGAGAGAGGAAACGCGTCGTCTGAATCTTCACCTGCCAAGAGAACGCAAGACCCTGGAACATCTACTTCAGGAGGAGACACCGACAGTCAAGGCAACAGACAGCTCCGAGATTGTCTTGGACAAGAAATCCCTTGAAAAGCTGGCAATACTGACGCCATCTTCTATGCATAGCACCATTCGCCTGCCAATCGTCATAATGCGACGATTGGATCTGGGCAAGTCTGTCTTCACTGTTCTCGGAGACAATGTAGACCGATTCGTTGTCAATAAGATGCTTGGATGGACTGACACCGACCCTAGTCGAGGGCTCCACGGTCAAGGAATGATCTATCTCTATCGACCACACATAGCTGAACTAGTTCGGGAATTCCATTCGCTCCTCGTTGTCGGTTTCGGAACATCCGAGAAACGAGGATCATTCTTCGCTCAATCTTGACTGAACGAGATCCAACTCTATCTCCTTGAGGGTCTTCCAAGACTTCCTTACAATCGGAGGGTAGCTGGCATGGATCTTCCGCCATTCCTTCAGGAACTTGATCGTCAAGGGATCAGTGACGTACCCAGATCCAAAATCCCCGTATTCCCCATGGAGCTTCGATATGGCTCCATCGCGCCTAACCTTCGCCATTATGCTCGCTGCCGAGACGATCGGATACGTCCTGTCGGCCTTATGTTCTGAGATCAGGACAGTTCTCTTCAAACTCGCAGGAAGCTCGTCCAAGATCTGGCGCGCATATCGCTCCGGCTTAACATCTGAAGCGTCAACCCAGACCGCAGCCGGCTCAAGGTCCGCGATCACCTTTGCCATCGACTTCGCCTCCAGCAGGTTCAGTTTCTGAAGCTTCTTGCCCTTCATGACGACCTCGTCTATCTCGGAAGGTGTCAGTTCTTCGTACGAGATCTTCATTGCGAGGCGCTTTATCTTCTCCGCCAAGGCAGACCGCGATTCGGGCGTGAGGAGCTTCGAATCTCTCACACCCAAGGACACGAGCGCTGGGACGCTATCTTCATCCATCAGCACTCCGGCGATCACGAGCGGGCCGATTATCGGCCCCCGTCCTGCGTCGTCGACCCCGGCTATGCTTCTGCCCATGTCCGTCACAGCGTCATTGACGATTAGGCGTGTCGCCTCAAGCCAGTTATACTGTGCCCAGTAGAACTGTCGCTACATGGATTGAAAGCCTTTGGCTCTTCTCGTCTTCCTGACGGGCATTCCTGGAGTGGGCAAGAGCACGGTAGTGCGACAAGTGGCCGAAACCCTAAGGCTACAGGGAGTCAAGATAGGTGGGATGACCTCAGCGGACATGAGGGCTGGACCAACACGAGTGGGCTTCGAGATACGTGATCTTCTCTCGAACAAGGCAGGAGTACTGGCTCACATCAACCAACCCACTGGCGCGAGAATTGGCAAATATCGTGTGAACAGCGAGGATCTAGACAGGATAGGTGCCGAAGCAATACTCTCTGCAATCAAGGAGGCCGATTTCGTCGTGATCGATGAAGTTGGTCCAATGGAGCTTACTTCCGAGCGGTTCAAGGAGGCAGTTCACGCCGCCCTGAACTGTGGAAAGCCGGTGCTCGGAACAGTGCATCGAAAGGCGCAAGATCCGATAGTCAAAACGATAAGATCTGGGTCTGGAATTGAAGTGATCGAAGTCACCTACGAGAACAGGGATTCCCTTCCCGCTCTACTGGTTCAGAGATTCAGGAAGGAACTACGTTAGCATCCTCGCGGACTTCGTCCCCGGAGAACTCGATGCACTTCCGCCCGATGTAGCTGAGTCCCAACAAGTAGACCTCCGAACTGTCACTTCTACTTGCTGGAGGCTTGACGGTTCTGACCGTTCGGAAGCATCGAGTCAGTCTTGATCTAAAATTCGAAAAATCTCGTCCATGGAATGCCTTGACGAACAGGTTTCCGCCTCTTCGCAAGACGCGAGTTGCGATATCAAGCGACTGGTTTGCCAAGTGTATCTGTCTCGCTTGGTCCAACTCCCATACGCCGGTGAGGTCGGGTGAAGTATCGGAAAGTACGGCATCTACATGCCTAGGCATCTCTCTCCGAATCTTGCCAGTGATAGACGGGTCTTCGATATCCGCCACGATGGTGACGACGTTGCTCCAAGGTAGCGGCTCGATCTCTTGCTTGTCCACTCCGAGAACGAATCCCGACTCGCCAACCGCTTCCCGCGCTATCTGAAGCCAGCCACCAGGAGCAGCACCCAAGTCCAAGACGTTCCAACCGGGTCTGATGAATCTGTAACTCCTATTGGCTTGAAGGAGCTTGTAACTCGCCCGGCTTCGGTAGCCCTTCGCTTTGGCGAGCCTGTAGAACTGATCTTTGTGACGTTTCTGAATCCATCGACTTGACAAGACTATCTTCCAGGAGTGGGTCCACCAATGGAGACGAGCAACCATTGGTTCATTCTTTCGCACTTGGCTGGGTTCGCAACTGCCTCTTGGCTACATCTGGCCTCAAGGTCGCAGAAAGAGCAAGGAACGTCAACGATGGAGTCTATGCTCGAGTACTTGCGTTTGGCAAACACGCGATAGGTCCACCGGCCAGAGTTCAGTTCTCGTTTCCTTTCTATGAGGCCCTTGCGTTCGAGCCGTAGGATGGCTCTTGACCCTTCTCTGCTGTCCGCCTTCATCTCCCGCCACAGGGCGGATTGAAGGATCCCCTCGTTCCCCCTATCCATGACTATGCGTAACACGTCCTGTTCCGTGGGGCCCTTCCTTGGCGTCCGATTCACCTTCTCTTTCTGAGAAAACACCAACACTAGCTAGTCGTAGTTAAAACGTTTGAGAACACTGGCCAACCATTCCTAGGTTATTCGCGCACCCACCTGAATCTCACGATCCGTACTTAGGAGCGCAAGCTTTCCATCCGCCTCGGCGGCGAGTAGCATCCCCTGCGAAACCTCACCGGCAAACTTCGCCTGTTTCAGGTTGACGAGGAACACAACTCGCTTTCCAACCAGCTCGTCAGGCTCGTAGTATCCGACTAGGCTAGAGACGGTTTGGCGGGTGCCAAGCTCCCCTAGGTCCACCAGAATCTTGTACAGCTTCTCCGTTCTCCTGACCCGTTCGACGCTCGCGATGGTTCCAACTCTGATATCGAGGCGCTTGAACTCCTCGAATGAGACCTCTTCAGACACCTTCTTTCGCCCGCAATGCCAAGGACATGTTCCTGACTTATGAGCCTCACCAGACCCAATCGCACGGCTGCCTCCTGCAGACCATTGTCCGACCCTAGGGTTCTCTGGTCGCAACAGGATCTCAGGGGTTGGAGGAAGGGTCCTGATTTACGCGAGTCTTCACCATGAGGTCCGAGCCATCTCGTTCTGTGGGACCACCAATTCTCTTGGGAAATCGCGATGCGAGCTGGTTTCGTTGGATTGCGCTCTTGAGAAAGCGATTGCAGGACAAGTCTAGCCGGATTGCGTTTCGACTAGGCAAGCCTTATTAGGTTTGCAGAGCCGGAACATTATCACGGTGAAACTCGTTTTGGCAAAGAAGAAGAAAGCCAAGAAAGCGATGAAGAAGAAAGCACGAAAGGCCGTCAAGAAAGCTCGAAGAGCCGTGAAGCCAGCGGCCGCCCCGGCACCTGCCCCTGAGGCAGCTCCCGCTCCGGCACCCGAGAGCTCATCTGGTGGCGCGCCAGCTCCTTCGCAAGGGTTCTAGAGCTAAGACGGGACCTCAATCCCTCGTTTTCTTGGAGCCGCTGTTCCAGCGAAGCGTCGGCATACAGCTCCCCTTATCTTGACACTTCCCAAGCGGCGTGTGGTCAAGAGTCATAAGGGCACTATGGATTGTGGTTCTAGAGTCGGCTTGATCCTGAACAAATCGGAACTCGTCGAAAACGGACGTGATCGCCTCGGCCGAAGAGCCCGAAGGCTTGCGGTCGAGGCCCTCGATTCGGCGCTTGCCTCTGCCGATCCACACGGAATGATCCGGCAGCATGTAAGGACTCGCCGGAAGGGGCTTTTCGTGGACGGTCAGAATGTCAACCTTGGCGAGTATGCTTCCGTCTACGTGGTGGGCGCAGGGAAGGCCTCCGGAGCGATGGCTGAGTCGCTTGAAGACATTCTGGGGGACCGCGTTGCAGGCGGATTGGTCGTCATCCCAAAGGG
>CAZLHM010000029.1:0-19152 GCA_964559555.1 uncultured Candidatus Bathyarchaeia archaeon | reverse complement strand
CCAGAAATCGAGCACGTGCGCGAACGCTCGTTTCTCTACTTCCGCCGCCAATGTAGAGGGGAACCCTTCGAGGCTCGTGATTTCCCGAACACACCGCCCGGATGAGGTGAAGAGGACAAAAGCAAGGTTACATGATGCCTCCCTCCAATGTTCCCGGGAACTCCAAGAGACGTACTCCAGAAGACGGGAAATCCAATTTGGTGATGATACAATCCTTGGATGCTCTACGTTCCGAGATAGCCAAGCTGACAATTCACCCAGAGAAGAGTAGGCCAACTCGCGAAAAGACCAAGACAAGCCGAGGGACGAGATTCGAACCACCGTATGGAGGTAAGCGTCCTGTTTGAACCTCGTGCGGGTTTGTACCCATTAGGAAATCTCGCAGCCCCGAAAAACCTGTGGGCTCAAATCTGAACCGTTTGGTCCAGAAACGGGCAAAACTCGGGAAGAACAAGCGCTAAGTGTGGTGGACCGGGCGGGATTCGGACCCGCGACCTTCCGGTTTCTTGGCATTATTGGTCATGCAAACCGGACGTTCTTCGGCCCCAGAGTTGGGAATACCAGGCTGAACTACCGGCCCTGCACGCGGATACGAAGTGAAAGCACTTTTAACCTTTCGGAGTTGCGCTATGGGTTGCCTTCAACGCTCTACTGTTTGCATCATTGGTAGAGACGTAGTGAACTGGCCGATCTTTCACCTGGGACGGAATTCCAGCAAAAGGCATAACAGTTCAACCATTACGGACACGAGCCAATACTGTCGGAAGGAGAGTCGCATGCCTATCGTGTCTAGTAAGGAAGGGGAAGTTCAAGGGGTCTTACGTGCCGGCGAACTCATGATGGTCTCCTGCCGCACGGCTCCGAAATCCGGCGGCGTCGATGACATCGAGACCACGCTCGTTACAGGCGAGGAGAAAGACCAGATTGCAAGGGAGATGCAGAAGATGGCTGAGGAACGAAAGCTCGACGGCTTCAACCGCGACGCCGACAACGTCACACGTTCCGAGGCTCTGCTCCTGGTCGGCGTGAATGGCAGAAGAAGCTTCGGCCTCTCATGCGGCGCGTGCGGTCACGGGACCTGCAAAGAATTCGAAGCTGCAACTCCTGTTTCTGGTTTGGACTTTCAGGGGCCCACATGTATTTTCAAGGCGCTTGATCTGGGAATAGCCCTCGGCTCCGCCGTGAAGACCGCGAGCGACCTCAACGTGGACAACCGAATCATGTACCGAGCGGGAACAGCAGCCAAACGCCTAGGATACATGTCACGATCGAGCGTCGTCATGGGAATTCCGATCTCAGCATCCGGCAAGAGTATCTACTTCGACAGAAAGTGGCCCAAGTAGGCTGCCTCTGGATGGCACATCGGCCCCACCCTCCATAGGCTTAGGGGCTGTGCGAGGCAAACGGACCTTCTACGCGAGCATCTCGTTCATTCCGCGCAATGTCCCGAAGAGTTGGAGAGACAAACGAAAGCAGAACTATGTTGAGGGCCGCCGCCGGGATTTTCACATCGCAAGGGCGACGTTTTGAACCCGGCCTCCAGGGTCCACAGCCCTATACGCTACCAAGGTCCGCGGAACGGTATTCCTCTACGTTACGGCGGCCATCAGGCGAAGGGCGACCTCTAACTGGCTAATTGGTCTTTCGCAATGAGCACTGATAATGTCTCGTCTCGAACATCGTCCGCGCGTGTTTAGTGATGCTCGCGCATTGTGCAGCTTGCACAGCGCGCTCATTTGTGGCTTCGTAGTCTAAGTGTTGACGTAACTCTTTTAAGCGGTCAAGCGGCCCACCCGGTCTCGCGTTCCATGTGCTCGGGAGGTGAACAGTGCTTGACAGAAAAACTAGGCAGCGAGCGTTCCTCGCCGGGTCGTCTCAGCGGCGTACCTTCTAACACCGTCCTGATCGGCAAGAAACCACTCATGGCCTATGCGACAGCTATCGTTATGCAGGCCAACACGGGCAACGGGGACATTGCAGTGAAAGCTCGTGGGAGAGCCATCTCCAAGGCGGTGGATGTCGTCGAAGTTGTCAGGAGACGCTTCTTCGACGGAAAGCTGGACATCACCGATGTCCAGATCGGAACAGAGATACTTGGCGTTGAGGGACAAACCAGAAACGTTTCGACAATCGAGATAAAACTCAAAAAACGTGACTAATGCCAACAAGGACATCGATTGTTGAAGAGAAGACTCCACAACCTTTTTTGTACCTTCCCTTTCTCTCAACTCACACGCAGAAGGCAGGGCAACCTGTCACGGTGCACCTACGATGAAAGCTAAAATCAGATGCGGAGTGCACGTATCGATCGCAGGATCCATCGACCAAGCAGTTGACCGAGCAAGAGAGAAGAACTGCGATACATTCCAGATCTTCACAAGAAACCCACGCGGCTGGAAATCCAAGAAGCTCGCTTCAAGCGAAGTGGACCAGTTCCGAGAGAAGTTGAAGAGTTCGCTGATCGAGCCTGCTGTCGCGCATATGCCATATCTGCCAAACCTCTCCTGCCCAAAGAAGGCGCTCTACAAGAGATCCGTTAGGACGTTGACCGCTGAACTCGACAGGTGCGAGAGGCTCGGAATCCCGTACTTGGTGACTCATCTTGGAAGCCACCTCGGGAAAGGCAGAGAGCTTGGTCTCGAACGGCTCGTCGAGGCAATAGACACAGCATTCAACTCATCCAAAGGGAACACAATGCTGCTCCTAGAGAACACCGCCGGAACGAAGAATAGCATGGGAACATCCTTCGAGGATATCCGCGAAATCCTTGACCATGTCGCGATCAAGTCTCGCGTGGCGGTCTGCTTCGACACTTGCCATGCATTTGGCGCAGGATATGACCTGCGCGAGACGGGATCTGTAGGGAACACCATTGACGAGCTCCGCCGGACAGTCGGGTTAGACTTGATGAGGGTCGTTCATGCGAACGATTCGAAGGGCAAGCTTGCGTCACATCTTGACCGACACGAGCACATTGGCATGGGCCAAATAGGCGAGAATGGCTTCAAGGCCATACTACATACGGAGGAGTTCCGCAAACTCCCTCTGATACTGGAGACCCCCATAGACAAACGCGCAACGGACGTAGCAAACCTGAGGAAACTGCGCGAACTCGCAACATAGCAGGATGGACGAAACCCATTTCTGAATGACCTGCGGCCGTTCGCATCCTATCAGGAGTTGGTGCGGCACGATATTCGAACAGATCCCAGTGGGACCCATGCAGAACTATGCATATCTGATTGGTGATGAGAAAACCGGTATCGCCGCAGTCATCGATCCAGCTTGGGATGTGGACAAGATCATTGAGGTTGCCAAGAAGAAGGGATTGAGAATCATTTACGCGATCCATACTCACCACCATCCGGACCATGTATGTGGGAATGACGAATTCGCAGAGAAGACCGGTGCAAAGATCGTCGCCCATGAGTTGTCATCGGTAGAGAAGCAGCTAGCAGTCAAAGATGGTGATGCACTGAGTGTTGGCTCGGTGGGGATCAGGATCATTCACACACCAGGGCATTCTCCCGATCACATCTGCGTGTTAGCGAACGGCAAACTGATGACGGGAGACGCGCTCTTCGTCGGCGAATGCGGAAGAGTAGACCTCCCAGGCGGAAGTGCCCAGCAACTCTATGACAGCCTCTTCAACAAACTCATGAAACTGCCAGACGACATTGAGGTCTACCCGGGACATAACTACGGAGCAAGACCCCACTCAACAATCGCCTACGAGAAAGCCAACAACTACGTGCTCAAACCACGTAGCCTAAAGGAATTTGTGCAGTTCATGGGAGAGCCGTGAAGGAAAAAGTGACAAGCAGTCGAAAACTGGACCTTGAAGGTTTCGTCGGGGAATTCCTCGCGGCCCAAGAGCGGGACGGGCCTGCATACGAGCCACGCGAAGACACATTCCTAATGCTCGATGCCTTGTCCGAGCAAAGACTCGAAGGATCGCGAGTGCTGGACATGGGAACAGGTTCCGGGATCTTGGCATCCTATTGTGCTAGGAGATCTGCAGACGTTACGGCGGCTGACATCGACAACGGCGCGATCGACTCATTGAGACGAGTGGCCAAACGATTAGGAATAGAACTCAAGTTGGTTGTTTCCGATCTGTTTTCAGGAATCCAAGGCATGTTCGATCTGGTGGTGTTCAATCCGCCCTACCTGCCGTCTTCGAGTCTGGATGATAGAGCGGTAGACGGAGGAGAGCAGGGAACAAGAGTCATCGGCAGATTTCTGGCGCAGCTGAGGGAACACTTAACAGAGGACGGGCTTGCGCTGCTGTTGGTCAGCTCTCTCAATAATCCAGAAGAACTCGTGAAGAGTCATGCAGATTTGGCGTTCGAACCAATCCATAATCGGGCTCTCTTCTTCGAGAGACTCTATGTTATGAAAGTGAAACGACGCAAGAGCAGCGTCACGCAACAGTAGCCAAGACCGGGCCGATGTCGAGCTGAAGCTTGCCCTTGCACGTGCATGTTGAAGTTCGTCGTGAGACGAGCATGATTCAATTGTGCTGGCATAATAGGTCTCGCACAAGCTCGATTCTATGATCAGAACAAGATTGAGAACATGCGCACTCCACTTTTGCTATCATATTGTTTATTATCACGGTATTAGCTGGAAGTCACAGATTCAACGAGCGTGTCTCTCGGATGATCGTCGACAGTGTGCTGGATCTGATAGGCAACACGCCGATGCTCAAACTAGCCCGTATCAACCCGAACCCCAATGTTGAGATGTACCTGAAGCTCGAGAAGTTCAACCCTGGAGGCTCCGTCAAAGACCGCATCGCAAAATACATGATCGATTACGCCGAGTCGCAAGGTGTCCTCACAAGAGACAAGATAGTGATCGAGCCGACGAGCGGAAACACTGGCATAGGACTCGCCATCGTCTGCGCCGTGAAGGGCTACAAGCTCGTTCTGGTCATGCCGGAGACAATGACTATGGAGCGGAGAAAGATGCTCATGATCTACGGCGCACGCATCGTGTTGTCTCCGGGCGCACAGGGGATGAATGGCGCGGAGGACTTGGCCAAGAAGATCGTCGAGGAGAACCCTGACAGATACTTCATGCCAAACCAATTTGCGAACCGCTACAACGTCGTGTCGCATTATGAGACCACGGCTGAGGAGATCTGGAAGGACACGCGGGGAAGAATCACGCACTTCGTCGGGGGAATCGGCACCTCAGGGACCTTGATGGGTGTCGCTAAGAACCTCCGACAATACTCGTCTGATGTGAGGATCATCGCGGTAGAACCGGACAAGAAGACACCGATTCAGGGATTGAAGAACCTAGAAGTCCAATATGTTCCCTCGATATTCGAGAGCAAGGAGATCGACGAGCGACATTATGTGAACCTGCAGACCGCCGAAGATATGGCTCGCCTCCTCGCGCTGCAAGAGGCCATACTATGCGGCCCAAGCACCGGTGCCATACTGCATGTCGCCGTTGAGAGGGCGAAGGAAATTCCCAAGGGAGTAATGGTTGTAATGGCTCCTGATGGTGGAGAGAAGTACCTCACCACTCAATTATGCGACGAAGACAGGTGCCGGGACTGCGTCCTCAAGTACAAGATAAGGTGCGCCTACTCCCCTGAGGTATCTCTACCGGGGATAGATCGCTAGCGCCATCAGAGCTATGCGTTGTTGAGGCAGCCTCGATCCGACTAGCCACCACGCCCCATTTCCATACGAATACTGCTGACCGTTGCTGTTGAGCTCGAACCGTGAGATTCATTGACCCCAAGATGACAAACTCCTAGAAATGGTGAAACCCATGGTGTCTGAGGAGAACGTCTTCACCACCCGCTTGGAGAGGGTCAAAGACTACGAGTTCCGTGTGAAATTCGATGCCCCGAGCATTCCTGAGATCGTCACGGACGAGCCCGAACCAGTCGGGAGAGGCGTGGGTCCAAATCCGTCCCGCCTCCTGTCCGCTGCTGTTGCGAATTGCCTCAGTTCGAGCCTGATCTTCTGCCTTGGCAAATCTCGGATCACTGTAGGCGACATGAAGGCGTCAGTCGAGACTGTCACTCGAAGAAACGAGGAAGGAAGATGGAGGATTGCCGCGTTGAGAGTGAAGCTTCAGCCCACCCTGAAAGCTGACGACCTTTCAAAATCGAAGAGGTGTTTGGAACTGTTCGAGGATTTCTGCGTGGTTACAGGGAGCGTGCGCAGAGGCATCGAGGTCAAAGTTGATGTCGAAATGAATTCGATGGAAGGAACTGTCCGCCCAGGTGAACCGACGTAGAGGTAGGCTGCTCCCGTACCGGGTTGTAGTCAGTTCGTGTCTTGCGTACGAGCACCGAGGTAGAGGGGCTCGCGGCGCGACGAGGTTCAGCTGTTCTATGTGCTAGCCAAGTCTTCTAGCTCCAGCTCCCGCAACGCCTCACGTGTCGGACGACCTTCCTCATCCCATCGCCAAAGCCCGTAGTATTCGGACAACATTCTCTCGAAATCCTTCTGCGACACAACCTTACCTTTGGGATTGCCATCCGGGAGAGGATCGAGGTATACTCGTGGAGGCATCGAGTCATCCTTCCTCGAGAAACCCTCCCTGAGATTGAAGAGCCGAGTCAACGTCCAAATGCGCTTTCCGACGATCCTGACGTTCTCCTCCGTGTAGTTCGTCTCACAAGCCATGTTCAGCAGTCTTGCGACCAAGCTGAAGCTCGTAGCCAAGAAATCACACATTGTCGCGCTCCACTTCAGACTCGTCCGAATCTGGTCAGTCTGCACAAGCTCGGCCTTTCCGTCAACTGTGAAGGGATCGAGCTTCCCGAATGCGTCATAGGTGACTGGCCAGGCTCGATTGTGATCTGCTCCTCTGTCCGAAGTCGCGTAGGCGAGAGCCATCGAGAACGATCCACGAGGGTCGTACGCCGGATATTCCTGTCCTTTGCAGTGTAACGCGTATCTTGCCGAGTCCTTGCCGATCTTCTTCGAGGCTCCAACTACCCCTTCTGCGAAAACGTCTCCGATACCTTGTCGCATTGATATCAGACGTGGCAGGGCTACAGCCGCTTCAGAGTTCCCAAAACGCAGTTCTAGGCCGCCAGTCTCCTTCTTCGTGAGGATTCCCCTCTCGAAGAGTTCCATCGCCCACCCGACAACATTCCCAGCCGAGATGGTGTCTAGGCCCATGTCCGAGCATTCCTCATTGAACTTCATTATCACCCGGATGTCGCCAATTCCTAGGTTGGACCCACACATTGCCAATGTCTCATACTCAGGACCTTCACCCTCAAGGCCTGCATACGGGCCATCCCTGACCTTCGTGATGTTGCGGCATCCGATCGCGCAGCTGAAGCATGTCGTCGTATGCTTCACGAGTATCTTGCTGAACAGTGCGTCTGTGTTTATCTGGTCAGCTTGTGGGAAAACACCGGTTTGGAAGTTCTTGGTTGGCAGTAAGCCTGCCCCCTGACTTAGATTAACTGTTGATGGTGTTCCTTCCTTGATGGTCGACTCGACATCTGGATTCTCTCGAATCTCCTTCTTGATGACCTCCTTGACCATTTGGAGGAATGTTGGTTCTGAGTTGATGCTGAGTGCTTTCGCCTGTTTGGTTCCTCGAACAGATATCGCCTTGAGGTTCTTCGATCCCAGCACTGCACCAGTTCCGCCTCTGCCAGCGAAGTGGTGTTTGTCGTAGGTGACGTTGGCGTATGTCACCTTGTTCTCGCCGGCAGGTCCGATGCAGCCAACCTTTGGACCTTCTACGTATCGGCTCGGTTTCTCCCCTGATTCCTTGACGACCAAGTCCGTGGTTTCGAGGGTGCCCTTGCCCCAAAGGTGGCTCGCGTCTCTCAGCTCGGATCGTCCGTCTCTGATCGAGAGGTACACAGGTTTCGGCGACCGGCCCGCAATGATGATGCCGTCGAAGCCGGAGAATTTGAGCTCTGCAGGGAAGAAGCCGCCAGAGTAGCTGTCACTCATCGTTCCGGTAAGTGGCGACTTGGTGATGTTTGCCATCCGTGACATGGTAGAGGCAACGGTGCCGGTCAGCGGCCCCGTCATCAGTATCACAACGTTCTCGGGAGAGAAAGGATCCGTCTTGGGCGGCACCAAGTCGTACAGGTAGCGGATGCCCAGCCCCTTCCCACCTATGAACTTACGAGCCCACTCCATGTTGAGCGGCTCTTCGCCTGTCCGTCCCTCAGAGAGATCGACGCGGAGGATCTTTCCACAATACGCTCGGCCTTCCTTCATTGCAGAGGACCCAACCAAAGTAGCCGCTCATGGTAGAAGAAACCTACGGTTCATTTGTGTCAGACTTCAAGCGCCGGACTACGTTCTGTAGCGATCTACAGCACGATGCTGCAGCAAGTCTGGTTTCGGCTCATTCTAGGTGGAGGTAGAACTCTCTCGGTCTCAGCTCTTGGAACTCGTCGGTTGCTCGTGCGATGTGTCTTCTCACGTCGACGCAGAGATGGCATTTTGAGATGTACCCATCCTTTCGTTTCTCGTAGCCGAATTCTCTCACGGCGAGTTCAACTAGCAATCTAAGACTCGTGACGAGCGCGTTGAGTATGGGTCGCTCATCCAAGTTGATGCCTCGGCATATTGAATCGATGTCTCTTCCATCTCCAAGGGAGAGGCCGCCACAGTAGCCTGTCATGTAGTTGCAGTAGTTGTCGACATGAACATGCCACCCACGCGTGAGTTCTTCTAGGCAAGGTTCGTCGAGGAACACCTCGGCTGGGTATCTCGGGAAAAGGTGACCAAGCGCGTAGCAGGCTCTGCCCATTGGGAGGAGCTCAGTTCTTCGGCACAGGTCGCCGGGGTCTGTCTTCTCTATGTATCCCTCGAGCGGCTGAGTCCCTTTCAGGCCGAATCTCAAGAATTGACTGTAGAAGTGCTGCTGGTAGATCATGACATTGTCAACAAAGACCTCTCTAGCTATCTTGGTCGCTCTGGCGGTTCGCTCGAATGGCACTCTTTCCAGTATGAAGGGGTTCACGCTCACTAGCATTCCGTTCAATCCTGCATCTTTCAGTTGCAGGAGTTTCTGTCTCGTTTCCCTGTCCTCAATGCACCAGAAGCTGTTCGTCTCTACGAAGATGGATGGGATCCTCGCGTCGTGAGCCATTCGCACGGCTTCGACTAGGAGGTCGAAGTTGAGAAAGGGTTCTCCTCCCGTGAAGTGAAGCCCCCAATTGATTCCGACCCTGTCTCTTCCAAGAGGGCTCGGTTGTATTCTGCCCGATAGCTGGGCGAGAACTCGATGCAAGTCATCCCGGGAGATCCAGTCGCTCCCCCATCTAGGAGAACAAGCATACATGCAGTGCCTGCATTCACTCGTACACGTGTACGAGAGGAGAATTCCTCCAGAGATGGGTGCCTGCACATGCAGCCGTCTCATGAAGAATCTACTCTGAGGTGACAGAGGTCATGATGCACTTGTTCAGCCAACCATCATTGACTGTGAGCCATGTGGCGTCGTCTGGATTACTCCCGAAGCAGGAATCTCAGAGTTTCCCTGTTGAAGTCGTCGGGTCTCTCCTCGTTTGGTAGATGACCGCAATTGGGAATGACGCAGAGATCCGAGTCTTGCAGATGCTTATGCATCACCAGAGCTTGCTCGACATCGAAGAGGTTGTCTCTATCGCCATATATGACGATCACTGGTGACTTCACATCGGGGAGGATCGGTCTGAGATCATATCCTTTGAACGGGTATCCGTTCTCCTCCTTCATCGCCTGTTGGAAGACCAGATAGAGGTCTCTCCAGTAATCCTCTCCGTGACATCTTGCCAACTCGTGTGCAAAACCCTCGGTCACCTGATCGGGCGGTGGATAGAATCTCGGTGCCTTTTGAGACATGTCCTCCTCACCGTAGCAGCATGTTCCGGCAACAGCAACACGATTGGTTCTCTGCGGATTCTTGGCCGCAAATTGTAGCGCAATGGCTCCGCCGGCGCAGATTCCACAGAGATGAGCCTTCTCGACTCCCAAACAATCAAGGAGAGCCCGTAGGTCATCCACGCTCGCGTCAAGCCAGTCCTTTCTGAGATTGGTCATGTGCGTCGACTCGCCGTATCCGTATCGATCGTATGCTACGACTTTGAAGTGCCTTGAGAATTCAGGCACCTGTTGAGCGAAGCTCTTTGTGCAAGACAAACCGTTGTGCAGCAGTACGAGCGTCTCTCCATGCCCGCTCTCTTCGTAGAATAGCTCGATGCCACGGACCACAGCGCGCATGTCAATTCGACCGCTATTGCATGTCGGTTTTCAGATTAGGCGCATATATGATTCTATCCCGTATGAAGAAATCATTCGGACTCGACTGTATGCCCCGCAAGGTACATTAACGTCAGAAGTGACCGGCGGACGCACAATCGAAACGGTGGGGCAGCTCTTACAAGTCGGAGAGAAGGCGGTCCTCGAGCGTCGACATCTGCAGGAACTTCTCGACGCCTTGGGAAGAAGGGGCTATCGAGTCATCGGGCCCACCGTTCGAGACAACTGTATCGTCTATGATGAGCTGCGATCCGTTGCAGACCTTCCTGTCGGCTGGACTGACGAGCAGGATGCCGCTACGTATCGTCTCAGAAGACGCAACGATGAGGCGCTGTTTGGTTATGTTGTGGGTGCTCACTCGTGGAAGCGTTTTCTTTTCGAGGCCCAGAAGACCTTGTGGAAAGCAAGGACGAACGGCAAGGGATTCGAACTTCTTGCGCAGGAGCAGCAATCAGCCAAATTCGCATTTCTCGGTGTCAGATCATGTGAGCTGCATGCGATCTCGATCCAAGACAAGATCTTCATGGCAGGGGAATATGTGGACTCGGCTTACAAGTCGAGACGGGAAAGCGCCTTCTTGGTTGCGGTCAACTGCGGTCAGCCTGGTGGCACATGCTTTTGCACGTCAATGAATACGGGCCCCAAAGCAACCTTTGGGTTCGACCTCGCCCTAACGGAGGTCTTGAGTCCGGAACGACATTACTTCGTTGTGGAAGTAGGCAGTTCACTGGGTGCAGAAGTCCTTGGTGATGTCACGCACCGGGAGGCACGTGACGGTGAGGAAGAGGCTGCGGAGCAGATTGTGAGACGATGTGCGCAGAAGATTCAGCGGGTGTTAAACACCCAAGGAATCAAAGGGCTCCTCTATCGGAACTATGAGCATGCCCGCTTGGATGATGTTGCTTCCCGCTGCCTGACATGCGGGAACTGCACTTTGGTGTGCCCTACATGCTTCTGTACGACCGTCGAGGACTTTAGCGATCTCTCTGGAAAGGAAGCTGAGCGTCGACGGAGGATGGATGTCTGTTTCACGATGGATTTCTCCTACATCCATGGAGGGAGCATTCGCTCTTCATCGAAGGCTCGCTATCGACAGTGGATGTTCCACAAACTTGCCACGTGGATCGATCAGTTTGGAGTATCGGGCTGTGTTGGCTGCGGGCGCTGCATCACGTGGTGTCCGGTTGGTATTGACATCACGGAGGAGGCGCGGGTGATTCGAGAAAGTGAGTCAAGTCATCTGGGGGTAATGTGAGTGAGGAGGAATGATTGTGGAGACGCTTGAGCCGATCCTAGCGGCGCATCCGTTCCTGAAGGATCTGGAATCGCGGCATCTCAAGATTCTTGTCGGGTGCGCATCCAACGTGCGCTTCAATCCTGGTCAGTATCTCTTCCACCAAGGTGAGGAGGCAAACCAGTTCTACCTGATTCGCCACGGCAAGGTCGCAGTGGAGATCCCTGCCGCGGAGAGAGGCGCGATTGTGGTTCAGACGATCGGAGAAGGCGAGGTCCTAGGTTGGTCATGGCTCTTCCCACCCCATCGCTGGCACTTTGATGCTCGAGCGGTCCAGCTCACGCGTGGCATAGCCTTGGACGGGAAGTGTCTTCGCATGAAGTCTGAAGAAGACCATGACCTTGGTTACGAGCTGCTGAAGCGATTCTCGAGCGTGATCGTGGAGCGGCTTGAAGCAACGAGGCTGCAACTTCTGGATGTCTACAACGCCGGTCCCTAGAGTGAGAGAAGAAGCCGATGATCAAGGATCCGATGCTTGCACTCATGTACCACATCGAACGCGTACAGAAAGAAACCCACGACACGTTCACACTTGAACTCCAACCTCGACGCGGAGTCGAGGCGAAACGTTTCGCTCCTGGACAGTTCAACATGCTATACGTCTTCGGAGCCGGCGAGGTTCCGATCTCGATCAGCGGCGACCCGGCAAAGCCACGAAGGCTCGTTCACACAACCCGTGCTGTCGGAACGGTCACGAAGGCCATGCGAAAGCTGCGCCGAGGCGATGTACTCGGTATACGTGGTCCATTCGGCACAAGTTGGCCCATCGAGGACACGAAGGGATGCGACGTCGTGATAGTAGGTGGGGGAATTGGAATGGCGCCGCTTCGACCATCCGTCTACCAGCTGCTTTCACAGAAAGAAGAGTACGGCAAGCTTGTCCTACTCTATGGCGCTCGGACTCCTGCAGACCTACTCTACCGGCAAGAGATGGAGCAATGGCGCAGAAGCTCCGATCTTCATGTCGACATAACGGTCGATAGGGCGCCGGCAGAATGGCGTGGAAATGTCGGCGTCGTGACCACTCTCATACCGAAGGCGAGCTTCGATCCCCTCAGCACTATAGCGATGATCTGCGGTCCGGAGGTCATGATGCGATTCACAATAATGGAACTGCAAAAACTCGGCGTACAGGATGAAAACATCTACATCTCAATGGAACGCAACATGAAGTGTGGATTTGGATTCTGCGGTCACTGCCAATTTGGCCCATACTTCGTCTGCAAGGATGGCCCGGTCTTCCGATACGACCGTGTGAAGCCCTTCTTCGCAAAAGGAGAGATCTGACAGTGGCGCGTACACGGAAACCAAAGCTTGCGGTGTGGAAGTTCGCCTCATGTGACGGCTGCCAGCTGAGCATACTCGACTGTGAAGATGAGCTCCTCGGCATAGCAGACACAGTTGACATCGCATATTTCCCGGAGGCTTCCAGGGCCATGGTGAAAGGGCCCTACGACATCTCACTTGTAGAAGGATCCATTACGACACCGCATGACGACGCGCGGATTCAGCAAGTCCGACGGGCATCGAAACTATTGATCACCATCGGAGCGTGCGCTACGGCCGGAGGAATTCAGGCGCTACGCAACTTCAAGGATGTGAAGGAATTCATCTCCATCGTTTACGCTTCGCCAGAGTACGTCGAAGCGTTGGGCAAATCAACGCCCATCTCCGATCACGTTCAAGTGGACTTCCAGCTGAGAGGCTGTCCGATCAGCAAGAAGCAGCTGATAGAGACGCTAAGCGCCTTCTTGAATGGACGGAAACCGAACACCCCTCCGCACAGCGTCTGCATCACCTGCAAGACACGTGGAATTGTATGCGTCATGGTCGCACATGGTACGCCATGCCTCGGTCCTGTGACGCAGGACGGATGCGGTGCGATCTGCCCTTCATTCCATCGCGGTTGCTACGGGTGCTTCGGCCCGAAGGAGACACCCAATACAAGTTCTTGGAGTGCATGGTGGAGCAAACTCGGCGTGAAAGACCAAGACCTCGTCCGAGTTTTTCGCGGATTCAACGCCTACGCCGAGGCATTTCGCAGGGAGAGCGAGATCCATGAGAAGTAGAACGATAAAGGTCGACTACCTCGCTCGCGTCGAAGGAGAAGGCGCCATATACGTCAGAGTCAAGGAGAACAAGGTCGAAGATGTCAAGCTGAAGATCTTCGAGCCTCCACGCTTATTCGAAGCATTCCTGCGCGGACGCAGTTTCACTGAAGCCCCTGACATTGCAGCTCGGATCTGCGGTATATGCCCGATCGCCTACCAGATGAGCGCAGTGCACGCGATGGAAGAAGCTCTTGGGGTCAAGGTGGAGGGTCAACTTCGTGCCCTACGGCGCCTCATCTACTGCGGTGAATGGATCGAAAGCCATGCACTGCATGTCTACCTGTTGCATGCTCCTGACTTCCTTGGGTATGAGGACGCGATTCAGATGGCGAAGGATCACCCAAAGATAGTCGAGCGCGCTCTGCAATTGAAGAAGGTAGGCAACGGGCTCGTTACCCTTCTGGGCGGCAGAGAGATACACCCAATCAACGTCCGCGTTGGAGGGTTCTATAAGGTCCCGACGAAGGCTGAACTTCAAGCGCTTGTGAAACGTCTCGAATGGGCAAGAGATGCCTCAATCGAGACTACGAAATGGGTTGGCAAACTGAAATTCCCAAAGTTCGAACAGGACTATGAATTCGTCGCGCTTCGCCACCCAGAAGAATATCCCTTCAATGAAGGGAGGCTAGTCTCGAGCAAGGGTTTGGACATTCCAGTCCGTGATTATGAGAATCATTTCCTCGAAGAACACATGCCACATTCGACTTCACTGCACTCCGTAATCAAGGTACGCGGCTCATATTTCGTCGGTCCGCTCGCGCGGTACAACCTGAACTTCGACCGCCTCCCACATGTGGCACAGGAGGCTGCTCGTTCTGCTGATCTCGGGCGCGACTGCCGGAATCCGTTCCAAAGCATAATCGCTCGCAGCGTCGAACTCGTATTCGCTTGTGACGAAGCCCTACGAATCATCGACAAGTACGAGATGCCGGAGAAACCTGCCGTTGAGGTTCAACCACGAGCCTCGAGGGGGTGTGGGTGCACGGAGGCTCCGCGTGGGATCCTCTACCATCGCTATCGCATAGACGACACCGGCATAATTCTTGACGCCAAAATCGTTCCACCGACCTCTCAGAATCAGAAGACAATTGAGAACGATCTTCGATATTTCGTCTCGAAGAATCTCAGGCTTTCACAAGACAAGCTGACTTGGCAATGCGAACAGGCCGTGCGCAACTACGACCCCTGCATATCATGCTCCACACACTCCCTGAAGCTGGTCATAGAACGCGACTAGAGCTTCAAAGATCGATCTCGGGAATGCGGATTCTCGCAATCGCCGTCGAGGACCGGGTCTCCGAGCTCCGACGCTGTAAGGCCCCTAATTGCCGAACCTCGCCGAATTCTCAGTTCACCTCCGCAAGGCGGTCCAAAGGCACGTGAGCGGACTTGGGCGAGAAGTCTCGTCGGCTGACGTCGATTGATGCAGGCGCACTCCTGTACCACGAACGGAACATTCATATACCCAAAAGGCGCATACCACGCTCCCACGGTGGCAATGCTGTCGCAGGTCCCGACCTCCTCGAGTCCTGCGCAGCACAGGCCGCCGATCAATGGAGTGGTGATCGAAGTGACGAAATGTGCGAGATGTGGACTCGAAATCGACAGACCAATGAAGGAATGGGACATGCAACCTAGGAACGGTAGAGGCCCAGCGCTTCGCGTGAAACACTTCGCATGTCCGCAATGCGGAAAGAGGTTCAGGATCGCGGACAAGCTAGTCGGAGCCTAATACGAGCCTCACTTGCTTTTTCTTGTCCTCTTTCGTTCGAGCGGCGGTGTAATCTTCCGCTGTTTTTCTTTGTCTAACTCTGTCCACTTGACAAAGCTACGAGACGGAGGCTTGTCTCGATAGAGTTCCTTGCGGTTCGCCTCGAGGAGGCGAGGTGGCTTGCCTAGATGCTCAGCGGCTGTCATGACCTCATGCCCAGAGGATTTGACGACAGCAGAAAGCTCAGAGAGCGTCCCAAGGGAACCTTGATCCCTCAACAAATGGTGGTCTACAATCACGAGTGGGATTTCTCTGGCTATCACGGCGAGATTCTCCAAGCCCTTCTTGATTGAATCCTCTGATACCCTCAGCCCGGAGAGATAGCTCGGTGGACCTCCAACGATGACCGCCGTTGGACGCTCGTCCAGAATGAACCGAAGAGCTCGGTCAGACATGGGTCCTTGAATATCAGAGGCGTGCACGAGTTTCTCTCGAGGGAGTTCCACGATGGTTGCCAAGACCCATCCCTGTTCGCTTGCATCTTCCCCGTGCGGAAGGGGGGTTGAGAATCGCACCTTCGTGTCACCATACTGAAACTCCCTTGCGTCGGCAACAATGACTTGGCTCTCGATCTTCCGGCAGAAGCTCTGAAAGATCCATCCGCGCCTTCTCTGACTGACGTTGACTGACGATCTGACATCTTTCACCATCAGAGTCTTCCCTCGATAGAGGTTCTCTGCTTCTCGTTGGCTGCTTGCCAGCCACGTCGTGTCGGTGAAGCTCGGAGTGAAGTGATCGTGATGATAGTGAGAGACTGTCAGGATGTCTGCCATTCTCGCATACTTGCGGAGAATTTGGCGCGAGTTTCTCAAAGCCTCGTATTCTTCTGGATGAGGAAGAAGACGAAGACGGAGCCCAAGTGCGACACCGGGGTCGATGAGAATCTTGACATCAGGCGTTTCCACGAATGTAGACATTGATCTGACGCCGAGGCTCTCGAACGCGACCGGAGTGATACGTATCAGATCCACGTTCTCTCAATCCAAGGTGACTAGACGCTTCGCGGTTCTTACGCTGCCTTTGAGAGTGATGATCGTTCGTCTTAGAGTAGATGCCTGCCGGAGCAAACCTTCAGGCCATCAGGCTTGGCTGCAGAACTTGAGTGACTGCTCTTAGTGAGACTCGATCCTTTCGTATCCCTCGCCTCAGGTAGTACGCGTTGTTCTGTTTCTTCTTGCCTACCAGCCTCTGGAGCAGTTCGCGTGCTGACGAGGACTCGTCGATAGGTTGCGCCTCGATTGCGTTTGCTCTCCTCGCGCTCTCAAACAGCCTTTCGCCAAGCTGAGTCCGAACGATCACAGTATTCCACCCGTCTGGTGATCCTATTCCGCCGACTGAGATGTCAGAGAGTTCGGCCGTATAGTCGATGCAGTACTTGCAGGACCCAACCGCCAATGCATCCACCTCTTTCACAGGCACGTCGATAACGACCTCTTCACCGACGAAGGCGCGGTATCTCCCGTGCTTGATCGCGTTTCTCGTGACCTTGGATGGATCGACCCCGTGCTTCTTTTCGATGAAATCTCCAACGAACTTGTCATGGTAGTAAACCTTTGAACAGAATACTCCGATGGCGAGGGTCGGTCTTCCCCCGACTATTCCCGAACCCCCAAACTTGTAGGTTCCTTGAAGTGATGTGCGCAAGCGCCAGAGACCCTGAAGCTCACACGGAAGTGCGACCAATCCAATTCTCCCGTTCGGGAAGGAAGCGGCTGCATCAGAGAGCCCAGCAAGAACACCGCCATGAGTGTACTTCGAGCCTGCCGTGGCCAGTATGTCTTGAGTCGTGGACCCAATGATGGGCGCTGCTTTCATCGGTACTCCGCTGCCGAGCACGAACACGGAATTCGACTTGGTGAACCCGGTTGTCACGAAAGCGTTGACGAGTCCAACTTCCAATGCGTGAGCAAGAAGCCGAGTAGCGGTACCACCGTCCTGCCCCACCTGCCTGAACTTCTCCTCTCCTGCTCGGACAGAGTAGATCACCTTGTGGATCCCCAGAATCTCCTCCTCCGGCGTTCGAGATCTGCCATGTATCTGGTGCTCAATCTCGTCCAACGGTAGCTCCAAGCGAGGGCAGCTGTAATAGCAGACCTGGCAGGCGGCGCAGGGACCCACAAGCGCGGGTTCCTCGTTCTTGCCGACATATAGAACGTTCACCGGACACGAGGCCACACAAGAGCCGCACATCATGCAGTGGCCCTCGCGGATGACCTCTTGCAGGAGATGTCCCCAGATCTTGGCGTTCTTGATAGGTGACCAGCCCGTCGTGCCCTCACCTGGTTAGACCCGAGCTACTGCTTCGTCGAGCATATCAATCTGACCTAGCCAACGCGATCCAACGACTCGTCGTGCCTTGGGTCAGATCCGGAACGCAAAACGGAAATCTCGCCTCTGCAATCCTCGTATATGCGGGCGATGACGTGTCTGGCCCATTTGAGCGGATGAAATCGATCTTGAGTGCGTGAGCCCGCTTTCCACATTACTCTGGGACCACGTCCCTCCCTGATAGGAACCATGATATTTGATGATGCCTTCACGTCGGGTGACTTGCGTGCGGCGCGAGGAGGAGAGACAACGTGGCGAACAAGGCGTTTCTGACGGGAAAGGTTCCTCCAGATTTCTTGTCTCGGATAGTGTACCAGCTCACCGGGACGCCGAACCGGAGACTCCTGCTCGGCCCTGCCCTGGGCGAGGATGCGGCAATAATTAGGGCCCGAGGAAAGCTGCTTGTCCTAACCACCGACCCCATAACAGGCGCTCAAGAGAACGCAGGGTGGTTGTCCGTCAACGTATGCGCCAATGATGTTGCAACACGCGGAGCCAAGCCGGTCTGGTTTCTCTGCTGCCTACTGCTCCCAGAACGAGCAAGTCCCAGCACACTCGAGAAGATAATGCGTCAGGTGGATGAGGCAGCCCGCGAGATATCGGTAACAGTTGCAGGAGGGCACTCTGAGATCACGCCGGGATTAGATCGCCCCATCATTGTGGGATCAATGATCGGAGAAGTAACGTCAGGCAAGTACATCACGACTGCAGGGGCCAAACCCGGCGACGACGTGATACTGACGAAGAGCGTTGCGCTCGAGGGGACGGCGGTTCTAGCATACGACATGGAGAAGAAGCTCGTGGACATACTCGGAGCGGATATTATTCAGCGTGCGAAGGCTTTCTCGAGACGAATCAGCGTCGTCAAAGAGGCGATGATTGCGTCTCGCACGGGCCGCGTTCATGCCATGCATGATCCCACAGAAGGCGGCATCGTCTGTGGTCTGTGGGAGCTCGCGGAGGCGTCAAGAACAGGCGTAGTGGTTGAGGAATCAAAGATTAGGATTGCTTACGAGACAGAAGCCGTCTGTGATGCCTTGCGCATCGACCCCCTCCGAGTACTAAGCTCGGGAGCACTTCTGATAACTGCGACTGCAAAGGACTCAGGCAGAATTATCGGGTCGTTGCGGAACCATCGAATCCGCGCCGAAGTGATCGGTAAGATGACCGAGAGTGGGAGAGGTCGAACTCTCATCCGGCGCGATGGCAATCGAGTGAAGCTTGAGCCGCCTGCGCGCGATGAACTGTACAAGGTTCTCGATGAATCGAGAGCACCGCTCAGGTGACTCTCAGAAGTTCTCAGTTTTACTTGGCTCTCTGGTTTTTATCGAATCTGTTGCACAACAGATAAGATTCAGCAGGTCACGTTAGGTCATGAAGAGCGTAGGGGTC
>CAZLHM010000028.1:0-19329 GCA_964559555.1 uncultured Candidatus Bathyarchaeia archaeon | reverse complement strand
ATTCCTGAACAGTTCGTGACGATGCTAGCGTGCGCCAAGATCGGCGCGATCCACACCGTCGTCTATTCAGGGTTCAGTGCAGGCGCACTGCAAGAACGAATCAAGGATGCGGAGGCGAGACTTCTCGTCACGGCTGACGGATCCTACTATCGCGGAAAAGTCCTCGCTCTCTCAAAGATCGTCAGCGGACTAAAGGATATCCCGACGGTCAAGAACGTCATCTATGTTAGGAGGGTCAAGACCTCCATAGAACAGCCTCCAGCTCCCGAGTTGTATTGGGACGAGTTGATGGCCAAGGCTTCCGACAAGTGCGAGACGGAGCGGATGGCCTCTGAGGATCCACTGTATTTCCTCTACACGTCCGGAACAACTGGGCGGCCGAAGGGGGTCGTTCACGCTCACGGCGGGTACATGGTTGGCCTCTATCTCACCTCGAAATGGATATTTGATCTGAAGGACAAGGATGTCTACTGGTGTACAGCGGATCCAGGATGGGTGACAGGGCACAGCTACATTGTCTACGGTCCGCTCATCAACGGCGCAACAGAAGTATTCTACGAAGGTGCTCCCGACTTTCCCGATCCCGGGCGTTGGTGGTCGATTGTTCAGAACAAGAAGATTACAGTACTTTACAGCACCCCCACGGCGATACGTGCCCTGATGAGGTTTGGCGAAGAGATACCGAAGAAGTATGATCTGAGCAGCCTCAGACTACTGGGATCGGTCGGCGAACCAATCAACCCCGAGGCATGGTACTGGTACCACAAGAACATCGGTCGCGGACGATGCCCGATCATGGACACTTGGTGGCAAACGGAGACAGGAATGATCCTGATTAGTCCTCTGCCTTGCCTGCCTCTGAAAGCAGGCTCGGCCACGAAGCCGTTCCCCGGCATAATAGCGGAGATCATCGACAAAGAGGGAAACATCCTTGCACCGTTCAAGGGCGGCAACTTGGCAATCAAGACCCCTTGGCCTGCGATGATGAAGACGATACATAAGGACCCGGCTCGATACGAGGTGTACTGGAACACCATCAAGGGCTGGTACGTTGCCGGCGACATAGCGAGCAAAGACGACGACGGATACTTCTGGGTCAAAGGTCGATCCGATGACGTGATCAAGACTTCAGGCTACCGAATCGGAACCGCCGAGGTCGAAAGCGCACTCGTCAGTTTCCCAGCCGTGGCAGAAGCAGCCGTAATTGGCAAACCTGACCCGCTGAAGGGCGAGATCATCAAGGCTTTCGTCCTGCTGCGTGTAGGATATCAGAAATCACCTACAATCATCGATGAAATGAAGAAGCACGTGAGGACAGTCATGGGCCCAATCGCGATACCCGCAGAGATCGACATAGTCGACTCGCTACCCAAAACGAGAAGCGGCAAAATAATGCGGAGACTCCTTAGAGCGAAAGAGCTCGGACTCCCGATCGGCGACATCTCAACTCTCGAAGAATAGCTGAATTAGTCTGGAGTGGCCCTTTTCTTCTTCATCCTATGCTAGGTCAATTCATGGACTCTAGGAACACTTGTAGTGTATGACCCACGCGTTCCAGACTTTCAGCGCTAACCTTGTCGTCCGTGTCCGCGACTGTATGCCAGAATGGGTAGTCGAAGTCTATGATGTCGATGGCAGCGATGCCCCGGTCTGCAAACGGGAGATGGTCATCTATGATGTACCAACGCACACGAGGGATGAAGTGGTCACCGTATCCGAGCTGTGCGGCGATCGCCCACACCTTCTCTGACAGTTGTCGGTCAGAGTTACCGTCGAAGTAGATCTGCTGGTCAGAATCGCCAACCATGTCCAAGAGAATCATCGCTTGCGGCTGAACTGTCAGGCTCTTTGCCATGTAGGTCGAGCCGACGAGCCATTCCCAGCCGTTGATATCCCCGTTGTCTTCTGCATCGAAGAATGCCAGCCAGATCTCGTGCTGAACCAGACGAAGGTTGAGGACTCGTGCGAGTTCGAGAAGAACTGCAACGCCGGACCCGCCGTCGTTGGCTCCCGGAACTGGGTCACGTGGATGAGCTGAATCCTCGTCTGCCCAAGCTCGAGTATCGTAATGAGCGCCCAAGATGATGATGGGGCCCTTCCCCACGTTGGCTCGTCCAATCACGTTCCGAACCGGAACACCCCTATACGTGAACTCTTGAAACTCGGCGGACCAGCCGGCTTCCCCAAGCTGCTCGGCGATGTAGTCACCTGCCTTGCGATTGCCTTCTGTTCCAACAATGCGAGGACCAAATGCCATTTGCGCAATGACATGACGATAGGCTCGTTCCCCATCAAACCTTGTCTGCGAGGGCAATGTGACATCGCTCTGTTGCCAATAGAGCACTGACACCATGACGATGACAAGCAGAACGATTGCCAGCAGATACATCAATCGCCTTTTATGCACTGCATTTCTCCTCCGAGTTCCACACCCTATTCAGAAATGTCGTCTCGCAACTCTAACAGTGCAGAATGATATCAAGAGAATGGTGAGAACCCGATCGACACATATAGTCCACCAACATGCGAGTATCGAAAACTGAGGAATACAGCTGCAACGATGATGACTTGAACCAACTCATCACGATTGGCTGTCTTCTTGGACTCGAAGGCATCGGATCTTGGAGGCGCCTAGAAAGAGAGACGACAAGTGGCTTTGGACCTTTGTTCCAATCAACGCCGCAATAGGCGGGTTCAGCACACTCCTTCCTCTCTTCATCCTAGAGCTCGGTGGAACCGTCATCGATGTCAGCAACATCGTCTCCGCGTATAGCCTGGCTTTGATTCCGTCATCGATCCTGTGGGGAATCGCCGTGGACAAGAAAGCCACGCGAAAACCGTTCATCACCTACTGCTACTTGGGAATCACCGGTCTCTTAGTCGCCGGTTTCTTCATCGCGGACTTGGGTGCAGTGCTACCACTCTATGTCGGCTATGCTCTTGTTTCTACTGCAGCAAGCCCCGCAGTCAATCTCATCCTGATCGAGTCCACATCAAAGAAGGAATTGTCAATGTCGTTTGCGAAGTTCTCGTCCCTGACGTTCGTTGGGCTTGCGGCGGGGGTCATACCCGGCACTCTTTGGACGCTGTTTCTGCCTCTCAGAGCATACTTCCTGCTCTGCGCTGCTCTAGCAGGAGTCTCAGTACTTCTCGCTGCAAGGTATGTCGTCGAGCCGGAGTTTGTGCTGGAACGAAGAATCGTCGCTCTCAGTCAGGAGAGCCTCGTAGCAAAGCTGAGGACCGTGTCGATGATATTCATCACGATTCCTTCACTGGATGACATCAGATCGTTCTGGAAACTGATGCGAAGCGTATTGACAAGACATCTCCCGTTGCTGTATTTCTCTTTCTTTCTCTTCTATTCGGCATCCGGGCTATTCTTCACATCGTACACTCCATTCCTGAAGAGTCTACGGATGGATGATTCAGGCGTGTTCACCGTCTTCTCGACGCTCTTCGTCCTGCAAGCTATCATCTACCCGTTCACCGGTCGAGCCTGCACACGCTTCGGTGAAAGTCGGGTCGCGCTGGCATCTTTGTGGCTTCGCACATTTGGTTTCTTGGCGGTTACTGCAATAGCTCTCCTCACATTGGCGGGTTCGCGCTTGCTAGTCGGAAGTGTACTATCGATTGCTGCGCTCGGAACAGCCTACGCTTTCTACAATACATCATCGTCAGTTCTGCTATTTCGAAGTCTCGCCGCGGGAAAGCAGGGCGAATTGCTCGGTGTGTACAGCGCTCTGATCGGTATCGCATCTTTCGGAGGCGCGATCGCGTCCGGATATCTCTCATTTCGCTTCGGGTACGCGGTCACCTTCCTCGCCACGACGATCTTCGTGATCGGCTGTGCTCTAACATTGAGATCTGCTCTTGAAGCGCATTCCCAATCTGGCTAGCGGGTTGCGTACGCTCGTAGTTTCTCCTCGAAGACTGAGCGTGTTGGGAATCCAAGCGAGCAGGCGTAAGTGTTGAAGTCCAGCAGGCTCTTGCCGTTTCTGAGAGCCTCTCGTTGGATGCTTGCCACGCTCTCACCCAATATTGCGTAGGTGGAGGCGTATCCGGGACCGTTCCCTTGGTGAGCGGGGAAGACCTGGTGATAGACGAGACTCTTGCTCAGCCCAGTTTCCTTGTTGGCCCAATCAATGAACTCCATCAGATTCTGCTTCCCGGAGTTGATGCGCGCATCCGCAACTACACGTAGGAAGCGGAGTATTCTCCAGAGATGCGTGAAGAATCTGTACTCCTCGAAGATGGCCGCTGCTCCACCGTATCTGGTCAGGAACTTGACGAAAGCTTGTTCTGTTCTTCTGGGCTTTCTCTGCTCGAGATCATTCAGGTAGTATAGGAACTCCAGTTCTCTGTGGAATGATATGCCTTCAGAAGTTGCGTTGCCAGCCATCGACGTGAGCATCTCGGTGAGCGTGGGTTTTGCTCCAAATGAGAGGGCGGAGTTCGATGAGTGGAGGCAATGCCCGTACTCCTCATGGACTAGAAGGTTCAGAAGTTCGGCCGGGGATGTGTCAGGCGCTCTCCTGGGATCGGTGGTTGCCATGAAGATTTGGAATGGCTTCTTGGTGAGGAAGTCCATGGACATGGCGCCTCCCGATGGGAACATCCCGGACAAGTAGGTTGGCGTTTCCACAACTCTAGTACGATAGTGCGGATTGATCTTCACTATGTTCGCGTTGACGACTTTGACAACGTGCTTCTTGAGTCCGTTGATGTAGCCAACGACCCGTGACGCTTTCAGAGCCTTCTTCTTCGATATTGTGTGAGCAACAACCTCAGCTCTTCCCTCAACGCCAAGTTTGCCAGCCAGTCCCTCAACCTCACGCTTGAAATCCGGCAGCTCTCTGTTAAGCATCGAGAGACCTCTGGCCTCAAGCTCTCCCGGCGATTCGCTATAGTCGAAAAGGTTGGTTAGCGCGTCAGCAAAGTATTCGCTTCTGCCGAGATCGCACCCTTCTTTCGAACAGACCTCGATGATCTCGTCGAAGCCACTATTCTTGAAATCACTCACACCGTAGCTCTTGGAATACTCATTGACGGCACTTGCCAAGTCGGTGAGTGCTGACCGTAGGAACTTGCTCCTAGTCTGCTTCTGGATGGTTTCCGCAACCTCAATTACACCTGCACATCTAATCGAGGTGAGGATCTTGATACCGGTCGGACATGATTTGCCAGCCATGCTCAACTTGTATGCTGTCATTGCTTTCGTGGCGTAGTTCGCCAGCGATGTGAGGTGATTTGGGACGATTCCTTCCTTGATGAGATGTCCGAAGAAGCCTTCGATCGCCTGATCAGGCACGATGTGTGCCTCGCCAGCCAGTGCAAGTTTCACATTGGCTTTGAGAGAAGCCAGAAACCTCTGTTCAGATCTTGTATTAGCTTTTGCCTCCAGAGCATCCAACTTGCGAAGCAAGCTCTCCAGGTGAGCAGCATCGGCCACAAGCATTTGGCCAGCGAATTCGCACAGACCGCTGATGAAGGCGCCGGTGGGTGTCAGTTCCTTCCAGAGATCAAAGATCGATGCTTCAACTTCGTTCTCAGGCTTGAATGACAAGTCGACATCATCATAGTCCTCGCCTAGTGCTGGTCAGTTGTTTATGTGACCTTCTCTCGTGGAGTTCGGTGACCATACTCGGTCGGGAGTTCTTATATATGCGAAACACCGAGCCCTCTCTCACTCCGAATTGGAGATGAAATTACCAATGTCTTCTAAGAGGTCCGCAATCTCGCAAGCTACTGCTGTGCTGATTCTCCTAGTGATCATCTTCGCGGCAGTGGCCGGAGCCGGCTGGCTTCGACCACCAGAAGTCGTAACCACTACAACAACGGTAGGTGCCGCTCAGACGGTGACTGTGACAGCAGCACCACCTCAGAAGACCAGCCTAACGGTCAGAGCGGTCTTCCAGACACCCATCAGTGAACCATGGGATGGCGCCATACATGCCGCGATCTTGGCCGTTGTCGAAGAGTACAAGGGCCGTGGCATCAGTATCGACTACAAGTTCGTCGACAGAAAAGTGGATCCCAAAGAGTACGAGCTAGCCCTACGCGACGCAGCGCAGACGGCCGACATCGTCTTCCTTGACGCGTTCCTGAAGGAGGACATTGCGCGCCGAGTCGCCAAGGATTTCCCGAAGGTTGCGTTCGCTGCTGGCAGTGAGTTCTTGCCTGTCCAGCCGAACTTCGCAGTCTTTGATAACTGGCTGCACCAACCAGCGTTCCTCGCTGGCATCTTAGCAGGGAAGATTACTCAGACCAACAAGATCGGCGTCGTCGCTGCTATGGAGATCAACGAAGTAAGTAGGATCGTCAATGCATTCATACTGGGCGCGAAGACAGCAAACCCGAACGTTCAGGCTAGGGTAGTGTACCTGCTGGGCAATATTCCGCCTGGTGACTCACCTTGGTATTCTCCAGCAACAGCGAAAAGACTTGCCGGCGTCCTGATCGACTCAGGAGCTGACGTGATCTTCGCTGAACGAGTCGGAGCGGAGGAGGCAGCCATGGAGGCAAAGCGCGCAGGCAAGGCCGTATGGGTAGTCGGCAACATGGCAGACCAGTACGAGCGAGCACCCGACGTTACCATCACCAGCCTAGTCTGGGACATGAGGCCTACTGTGCGTGTGGTTGTCCAGCGTGTCCTCGCCGGAACATTCGAGGCGGATAACTTGGGAACCTATTCTTGGATGTCGTTCGGCGGTTCCTACCTAGCTGACTTCCATGCGTTTGGTGCTCCTTCCACACCTCTGACTCAGGACATCATCAATACAGTCAAGGACTGGGAGAACAAGATCCTCTCTGGCCTGACGTGGGTACAGATCGTAGAGACCTCAGCCAAATCTGACTACTAGGCTCGAACTACCTTCCCCAACTTTTTTCTTGTCTCTCGTCTACGACAGAGTGGGGAATCTCTTTCCGCGTTGAGGAGAAGGGCATGGCAGATGACAGCTCGGCTGTTCGACTGGTCAACGTCTCCAAGACCTTTGTTGGCGGCGTAAGGGCGGTCGACGACGTAACCCTCAACCTAGCCGGCGGTTTAGTCTATGGCTTGGTTGGACCGAACGGTGCTGGAAAATCCACGCTGACTAATCTGATCTCAGGCCTCTATGCGCCAGACAATGGCTCCATCTATGTAGGCAGGATTTTGGTGACTGGTTTCCACCTCGCGCTCAGCGAAGGAGTCGTCAAGGTCGAGCAACACCCCAGCCTCGCACCAGCCCTGACTCCTCTGGAACACTTGGCTCTCCTCACACCGAGTATCTTCTACGACGCAACTGTACTGAGGCCACGGGCAGATCAGATCTTGAAACAACTAGACGCGACAGTGGACCTCGACAGCACAATCGAAGATCTCCCGATCAGCCAACAGCGAGTCTTCGAGATAGTTCGTGCGGTCATTCTCTGCGACGGCTTTCTTGAACTGCACAAGAGGCCGATCCTAATTCTGGACGAGGCAACGGCATTCCTTCCTTTGCGGCAAAAGGACAGAGTAAAGATGCTGCTGAGGCAGCTCGCAGAGAAGGATTGCACAGTCCTCACAATATCCCATGATCTCTCCGAAGTCATCGATATGTCCGACGAGATTCTCGTGATGACTGCGGGAAGGATCGTTTCAAGACATGGCACTCGCAGCTTGGACGTCACGCAACTTGTGAAATCGATGTTCGAGGCAGTTCCTGTGAGCGAGATTGCTGCGGCTCGTGAGAGCTTCCGTCCAGTGGATGAACGGGCGCTGCAGATCGAACGACTTGAAGTCAAGGACTCGCGCGGCAATCTGGTAGTCCACAACCTGAGCCTCGAGGTTTTGAAAGGTGAGATGCACGGAGTTGCTGCCATCCCGGGAACCGGGGAGAAGGAGCTGGCCGAATGCCTTCATGGCACAAGAAGAGCCGAAGACGGGCTAATTCTGCTCTTCGGGAAGAATGTCACCGACCTCAGCATCGAGAAACGGAGAGAAGCTGGCATATCGTTGCTGTCAGATGATCGCATTCGTGACGGACTTGTTCCTGAGGCCAACGTCGAAGACAACCTTACACTCGGAAGAGAACAGGTCTTCACGCACCTTCACGGGATGTTGGTCGATGAGCCAGCCAAGGAACGGTTGGCGACTGAGCTCATTGGTGACTTCTCCATAGTAAGTCGGGGGCTGAAGGCGCCAATTGGGTCGTTGTCTGGGGGAAATCTGCAGAGGGTCTGTCTCGCGAGGATACTAGGCCGAGAGAGCCAGCTCCTGATCGCTCTGCACCCCACGGTCGGACTTGACCCGATGGGAACCAAACTCTTCTTCGACAAGGTAGCCGAGAGGAGACGGCAAGGTCTTACAAGCCTGATATTCTCACCAAACATCAAGGAACTACTCGCTGCCTGCGACCGAATATCCGTCATGTCGAATGGCAAGATTGTTGGAACCTACAGGCCCGAAGAAAAGACTCTCGAAGAGCTCGGCTTACTGCTAAGCGGGGTAGCGTGACGCTATGATCACCTTCGCCCTACAGAAGCGGGAACCGCTTGCATTCGCTTGGCGTATCCTGCTACCGGTCTTTGCCGCTGTGCTGGCTCTTGCCACTACGTCGATCTACATCGTGATCGCAAAGGGTGATGTGATCCAAGTCTACTACTACCTGTTCACATGGCCTCTCGAAAACGCAACAGAGGTGCTAGTGACAGCTGCTCCTCTCCTTCTGCTCGCTCTGGCCGTGATGGTTGCTTTCCGTGCTCGGTTCTGGAACATCGGACCTCATGGGCAGTTCATCGCTGGTGGTCTCATGGCTGCCGTGGTTGGTGTACAACTGGGAGATCTCCCCTCGATCGTTCTGATGCCACTCATCTTGGTTTGCGCTTGGCTCATGGGCTCGGCCGTGGCTCTCATCTCGTGGTTCCTCAAGGTCAAGCGAAACCAAGACGAAGTGCTGACGACGATCTTGATCTGGTCCGCTGTTCTGCTTCTCAATGCTGGACTGCTGACAGGTCCACTGCGTTCACCGTTTACGACGTATCCGCAGTCGCAGGAGATCTCGGCCAACGCGATGTATCCGATCCTGATCCCGGGCACGAGACTGCATTTGGGGACTATTGTCGCGTTCGTCATTCTGGCGCTTGTATGGTTCATTTTCAGTAAGACCCCCTTCAAGACCAAGGTGATCGCGGTAACTTCACCACGCGTCGCCACGCTTGAGGGGGTCAGTGTCTCACGCGTCTACTTCTGGGTGGCCTTCCTGAGCGGTGGAATTGCTGGTTTCGCAGGCGCCAACGAGGTCATGGGAATCTTACACTATATGACACCGTTCGTCGGACCCAATTACGGTCTTGTTGCGCTCGCAACCGCCATGCTAGGAGGGCTGGACGCGATCGGCGTCACAATCGCGACACTCTTCTTCAGCATGCTGATCAATGGCGCCAACGCAATGAGTTGGACAACGGGAGTTCCGTCGTTTCTGTCCGACATCATCCAAGCACAGACGCTTGTCTTTCTCCTGATCCTAAACACTTTCAACGGCTATCGGATCGTCTTGAAGAGGACGCCTCCTCGGCAGAATTTGCCAGCTACGAAGATCGTGGTTCCTCGGCCTGTTGCGCCTCAACGTGCCAGCCTAAGCTCGCGGAGGATTGGCATGTCTCAGCTTAGACTCCCAATCTTGATCGTAGGTGTCCTTGTTATCATTGGGGTCGTGGGGTTGCTGTTCCCTGATTTCAAAGGAAGCAGTGCCGAGAGTCTTCTTGCGAACGTACTGGGCACGTCGATCATCATCTCGACTCCCATAATCCTAGCTGCCCTCGGGGAGACGCTCTCCGAGAAGGCTGGAATCATAAACCTAGGCATACTCGGAATAATGATCTCGGGTGCAGCTTGGGGGTTCATGAGCGCCTACTTCACCGATTCGTTCGTGAATGGAGTGATCTTTGCAGCAGTGACCGGCGCAGCGTACGGGTTACTCCTATCGCTCCTAATTGTGACGCTCGGTGCCCAGCAACATATCGCCGGTATAGCCATCACCTTCTACAGCATGAATGTCGCCTACTTCTTCCACCGTGTCCTGATCGGCGCGCCACTTGTCGAGCCCACGGTTCCGCAGACGCCCCATATCGAGATTCCTATCTTGGACTCTCTGCCCATCGTTGGAGTGCTCTTTCGTCAAGTGCCATACGTGTACATGGCGCTCTTCATCATTCCAGCATTGACGTTCTTCTTCTTCCGCCGAACAAAGTGGGGACTGATAGTTCGAGCCGTGGGGGAGAATCCACGAGCAGCAGATGCGTCGAGAGTTCGCGTTCACTTGGTAAGGTATCTCGCGGTGACGTTGGGCGCCGCCTTGATGTCCGTTGGCGGCGCGTTCTACTCTCTAGTGGACCTGCGCTCCTTCAACCTGAACGTAGGCGGCGAATGGAGTTGGATCGCCTTGGCACTCGTAGTCTTGGGCAATTGGAACCCATTGTGGGTTCTCGTTGCTTCCGTTCTGTTCGGCGCGCTCAACGCCGTGCAATTGTGGTTAGTCGCGACGGTCGTTCAGATACCGTTCCAGCTGTTTCAGACTGTACCCTATGCGCTCACCATAGGCTTGTCTACGCTCTTGGGTAAACTGGTTCGACCGCCGAGAGCACTTCTTGCACCTTATCGCCGAGAATAGACGCTTCCCGTTGTGGCTGAGGAGATACGCCAAGGCATGGTCCCCTAGAGTGATGGACTGAGGCTCTCATGTCGTCGCTTTCGTCGCTTGGCTAGCCTCTCAGCCGATCGATGAGACCTTGATTCCCACCGCTCGGAGAGAATTCCTCCCGTAGGTATCACGCGTCGCCGCATCCGGCCTGCTATCAGAATGCACGGTCCCTCCCAGATTGGAGGCCGTGCCGGGATAGCCGGCTGTTCCTACTGCGACCATGTCATTGTAGAGGAAGAACCTGTAGAATGTGGATGGAATGAATTCTATCCCGTTATTTCTGGTCCCACGCAGCGCGATTGCACCAGCAGGCTTGAGCCTCAACGCACATCTAAGCTCGCTCTCGGATTCCGGGTCATCATGGAAAGGAAGGAATCTGTCCATGAAGGTCTTCATGATGCCGATGAACGTGTCGTAGTGGACAGGGCTTCCCAAGATGAAGCCGTCCTCGGAGGGCAATTTGCCATATAGGAGGGTCGCATAATCATGCACCAGCCAAGGAAGCATCATCATCCTTCCTTCCTGCACCGGTCGCAACTATCGCGCTCAGCTATCTCGAGATTCCCCAAGCTCACAAACTCAGTCCTGCAAGTATCAGGACGGGACCTAAGGCCCCTGCACAGATTGATCTGTGTTGCCGCCTTTCCGTGGACTTCCAGAGACTCCAACAATCGTTGTCATAATTGAGTTCAGCCTTGATGACTTCTCGGGCCATTACAGCTATTAAGTCAAAGTGCCAGCAGCCGGCGGTGGCGGTGAGTTCACGAGGATACAGATCAGGAACTGCAAGGTGAACACGTTTGGTGGAGAAACTTGCATCGGAAGGAGGAAAGTCGATCAGGCGCAAGAAGTTCCCGGAATTCCATGCCATTGTCGATGATAGAGAAATCAAGGCTGTCACAAAGGTCCTGAGGTCTAAGACTTGGCGTAGAGGCCCGGTCGTCGAGCAGTATGAACATGACCTTGAGAAGCATTTTGGCGTGAAGCATGCGCTGGCGCTGTCGGACGGAACAGCTGCACTTCACGTAGCCATGGCTGCGCTCGGCCTCGGGCCGAGGGACGATGTCGTGACGACACCGTACACCTTTCTTGCAAGTGCGAGTGTCGCGCTCTATCAGAACGCGATACCCAGATTCGCGGACATAGATTCAAAGTCATACAACTTGGATCCAGAGCAAGCTGAGAAGGCCATTACGTCGTGTACCAAGGGAATCGTTGTAGTCCACCTAGCAGGGCACCCCGCCGATATGGATCCGCTCTGCGAGATCGCCCAGAAACATGGTCTCTGGGTAATCGAGGATACGGCTCAAGCAAGCGGAGCCCTATACAAGAGCAAGTATGCTGGAACAATCGCAACCATTGGAACATTCAGCACAGTCGACGGAAAGATAATGAGCACCGGCGAAGGCGGCTTCTGCCTAACAAACGATGACGAACTGGCTCGTAAGATGGGTTCCATTCACAACTTCTACAGAGCACACGCCACAAGCAACATCCACCAATTCTACGGAATCGGCTACAACTACCGCATGACCGAATTCCAAGCGGCGATAGGCAGAGAACAGCTGAAGAAGCTTAGTCGCATGGTCGAGACGAGAAGGCGAAACGCGGACTACCTGACAAACCACCTTCAGCATATCGAAGGCATAATCCCGCCAAGCGAGGCTCCGTATGCGAAACATGCGTTCTACTACTACGCTCTCAGAATAGACACGAAGGCACTTGGAGTCACCAGGGAGGAGTTCGAGAAGGCTTTGACTGCGGAGGGGATCCCAATCAGCGCAGGTAGGTCAACACCGCTCTTGACCAAGACTGAGCTCTTCAACAAGAAGATCGGCTATGGAACGACCCGTTATCCATTCAGCCTCTATGAAGGGCTCGAGTACAGCAGTCAAGTGTTTCCGGTCGCCGAGGCGGTCGACAGGGAGGTGTTCTGGCTCACAGATGCATTGCCTATTCTGACGCGAGATGACTTGGATGACATCGTAGCAGCTATCGAAAAAGTATCCTCGACCTTCTTGGCACGTTCACGTGGCCGACACTAGTCCGACAAGATGGGCCGAAGCCGGGCGCTTCAGAGTCATGGCCTTGTTAGGCATGGCAACCGTGCACCACTGGCATACGAGACAAGAGTCGAACACTGAACATGTATGATAGAGTGCACGAAGAGGCTCGGCACAATAAGGCTCACATTAATGACCTCTGATCCAGCCAAGAGCCCCCGGGGTCGCGCCTGCAGGAGAACCCTTGCCCGGCAGAGGTGGTGAGACAGCGTTGGAGATTCATCGAGTCAATGCTGATGTCCTTGTCATCGGATCAGGCGGAGCAGGACTTCTAGCGGCATCGAGAGCGAAGCAAGCAGGGGCGGATGTTCTCGTGATCGACAAGGCCCTGATCGGGAGGGGTGGAGCTACGGTGGAAGCTGCGGCAGTGGCCGCAACTGGTCCTTGGAGTGCCAGCGGTGACGGAGTCGATGTCCACTTCAAAGACACAGTTGCTGGTGGCAAGCTCATCAACAACCAGCTCCTCGTGCGAAAGATGGTCACGGAGATCGGCGATCGAGTCAGAGAGCTGGAGACAATGGGGCTCTATTTCGACAAGGACCCATCTGGGAAGTATGTCCTTGACATAGGAGGCGGTCATACCTATCCTCGTCTTCTTTGGGTGACTCCTGGCTGGGTTGGTCTTCAGATCGTCAAAGTGTTATGGAAGAGGATGTTGCAGCTTGGTGTGAGATTGAGACCATACACTCACGTCACACGTTTACTTGTTCGTGACGGGGCGGCTGTTGGTGCGATTGGCGTGGATTTCAGATCGGGGACGATTCTTGCAGTCGCTGCGAGGAGTATTGTGCTAGCGACGGGAGGAATTGGGCAGCTCTATCCTGTCACCACGAATCCGCGGAACTCTACAGGCGATGGGATAGTCCTCGCCTTGGAGGCAGGGGTCAGACTTGTAAACATGGAGCAAGTACAGTTCTACCCTGCCTGCGTTGTCTATCCGGAGTCCGTAAAGGGAGTTGGTCTTGGCGTGCTTGAGTACAGCAAGCTCTACAACGCCCAGATGGAGCGGTTCATGACCCGATACGAGCCGGGTCGACTTGAGTCAACGACTAGAGATTTGGTGGCACGCGCGATATTCACAGAGATCAAGGAAGGACGCGGAACAAGCCACTCAGGTGTCTATTTGGACGCGCGAGAGGTGAGCGAGAAAGACTTCACACCGTACGTCCCAGAGTACGAGATATGCCATCGCTGGGGGGTCGATCTCAAACATGAACTCGTGGAAGTAGCTCCCGGCGCGCACTACTTCATGGGAGGCGTTGAGATCGACGAGCGTTGCCGAACTTCGATTGCACATCTCTACGCCGCCGGCGAAGTGGCTGGAGGCCTCCACGGTGCGAATAGACTCAATGGCAATAGCATCGCGGACGTGCTGGTCTTCGGTGTCATTGCTGGAGAAGAGGCCGCTGCTGATGCCTTAAGATCTGACCTAGTTCCAGTTCCAGATGAACAAGAAAGGAGAGAGACGACCCGGATAGCCAACCTCCTAGATCGAGGCGAGCGTCCAATGCGTTCGGTTCAGCTCAGAGAAAAGCTACGAGAGCTGATGTGGCGGAACGTCAGCCTGATCAGAACAACTCGAGACCTTGAGAAGACAGTCGCAGCTCTGAGAGCGCTTCGAGAGAATGAGATCACTCAGGTAGGCATTGAGTCTGAGCGGCTAAGATGGAACAACGAGCTGCGTGACTACTTGGAATTGGAAGCCATGATAGGGGTGTCTGAGTGCATTGTGCATGCGGCTCTTACGCGACGAGAATCGAGAGGCGCTCACCACATCTCCGAGTATCCAACCCAAGACGATGTCGCTTGGATGAAGAACACAGTTACAACCAAGACCGGCAGCGGGATCACAACTTCGACTGGTGTCGTAGCTCGGCTGGATGCTCCAAGCTAGTAGGCGCTAGGGATGACAAAGTTCGCTCTAAGTGTGAAAGTTCTCCGCTACGATCCGTCAGAGGGTGAGACCCCGCATTATGCGACCTACACGGTCTCCAGAAGAGAAACAATGAGTCTGCTTGAAGTCCTTGAAGAGATTTACCTACAGGATCCAACCCTGACGTTCTCATACTCGTGCAGGACCGGCAAATGTGGTACCTGCACAGTGCGGCTTGACGGCAAACCAGTTCTGGCATGTCGTCAGCCTGTCGAGGACAAAACGGAACTGGTCGTGGAGCCTATCGCTTCCTTCCCGGTATACAAGGACCTTCTTGTCGATCGAGATAGATTCAATGTGAGTGTCCGAGAATCGCTTCCGGATCGTGAGACTTCTCAGAAACCTAAGGCTGAAAGTCGAGCCGCAATACGCGAATCTGTAATCCCATACCAAGCCCTGACGAACTGCAATAGCTGCCTATCCTGTGACTCACTATGCCCAGTGCGGAAGGCCGTGCCCGACCTCTATCCAGGACCTGCGACCACTGCGATGATTGCAGGTCCAGGATCGAGAACACTTAGCAGCCGAGGTGAGAGCGTAGGAGCACCGGTGGGATCGAGCATAGATTACTGTGCCTTCTGTCTCAATTGTGACGATGCATGTCCATGGGATGTACCATTTCACAGGCTCAATGCTGTCGCCAAACAGGCGTATCTTACCGAGAGAGGATGGGATCTTCATGACGAGATCACAGGGCGCATCGGAGAGCTCGGAAAGATCATGTCTCACGTCCCAGGAGCAGGAGCAATCCAGAGGTCGGAGATCGCGAAAGCCCTGATGGAATGGTTCCTTGACTTTGACCGACACATCGAACTTCCACCGTTCAAGAGGGACTTGTGGATAAGGGATCATTATGCAGTCTATCGCGGGGACGGAAGTCGAGTTGCGTTCTTTGTCGGATGCTTCGGCCGCTACATCGACCCAGAACTTGGGAAGGCCACGATTGAAGTACTGAAACGGAACCGTGTCTTGGTGACTGTCCCGAAACAGCAGTGCTGCGGTATGCCTCCGCTAAGCAAAGGCAGGCTCACTGAAACAAGGAAGATGGCTGAACACAACGTGAGGAGCCTCCGTTCGTTTGTCGAACAGGGATACGACATTGTGGCTTCGTGTACGAGCTGCAGTTGGATGTTGAAGAAGGGATATCCCGACACGTTACAGCTCGACGATGCCTCGGACATAGCGGCAAGAACCTATGATCTTGGAGAATACCTGCTTGGTTTGAAGAATTCGGGTCTGCTTGACACAGACTTCAAACGCACTAATCTCTCACTTGCGTATCACACACCGTGCCACTTGAGATCGCAAGAGATCGGCCGTCCCTTCCTGGAAATACTCGGTTCGATCCCCGGAATCACGTTGACAGACGCAACGAGACCTTGTTGCGGTCTGTCAGGTACTTATGGTTTCAAGAAGAACAAGTACGGCATCGCAATGACCGTCGGGCGGGAGCTCTTCGAAGCGATCAAGGCATCGGGCGCTGATCATGTCGTGAGTGAATGTGGCATGTGTCGCACTCAGATCACACACGGAACAGCGCTGAACACCTCTCATCCCATCAAAATCATTCACGCTGCCTACGGAGCGAGCGATTTTCCCCTCAGACTAGGAACGAACCGAAGTGGTCATCACAGCACCTTGGCAACAGGTTCTCGACCAGTCTAGTGTTGATGAGGAAACCTGCAATCCGTTAAGATAATGGTCTACCCAAGCCTGCAAATCGGGGCCGGGAGTTCTGGGAACGTTGAACTCTATAGGGGAAGACCGATCGGTCTCCTTTCTGCACAGGATTTGGTCGCGGCCAACGCCACTTCTAGGCTTCGATAGCCCTCTTCACAACCGGCGGACGGTGTCTTGTCCTCGCGAAGGCATTGCAGGAAGTACTCGATCTGCAGTCTGTACGCTAGAGGGGCTACAAGCGAAGGTAGCTTGACCCCTACGCTTTCTTGGTCAGCCGCATAGACGCCCTCCGGAGGCAGGCTCACTTCTGCTATTCCTTTCGTTCCGACGAGCTGTATGTTGTGTGGAGTTATGTTGCCATAGTACGACGACCATGCGCTGGGTTTCTTCCATCCCGCCCAGTTGGTAGGTGCACCCCACCCACACTGAACGTAGGCTACTGTTCCACTCCTGAACCTCAGCAACATGCAGAGGGAATCGTGAACGCCGAACTCTCTCATCAGTTCCCCATCTGCTGCCTCAGCGTAGACACTAATCACATTATCCTGAAGATACCACAAGAGCAGGTCTATGACGTGGACGCCAACGTAGAGCTGTACGGTCGTTCTGCCCTTCAATCGCATGCCTTCGCTGATGTCGCCGTCGATTCTCGCTGCTGCGGTCACGGGTTCGCCGAGCAAACCTTCGTCAACAAACCCTTTCACTGCGCTCATTTGCGGGAAGAACCTGTACACATACCCAATCATCGTCTTGATTCCAGATTTGCGGCAAGCGTCAGCTATTGCGTTTGCATCCTGTAGAGTGTGAGCCATCGGCTTCTCCAAGAGCATGTGCTTACCTGACTCAGCCGCTGCCACTGCGGGGCCGCGATGGACATCCTCAGGAGTCGCGATGACTACAGCTTCAACATCCTCGTTTTCCATCAATCGGTGATAGTCACTGTAGACGTTGGGGATAGCATATTTCGCAGCGACTTCCTTGGCCCGTCCGAGATCGGTGTCAGCTACCGCAACAGGTTTGACGTAGGGGAGCTGGCGAGAGAAGTAGATGTGACCTTCTCCCATGAGCCCTACGCCGACATAACCCAAACCTACCTCTCGCATCTCATACATGACCTCTACATTGCTGTCGAACTCAGCGACTGCTACTGATATATCACTTACACCAGCAGGGAAGTAGCCTGTTTCTAGGCGTGAGAGCATTCAGGAGATGGGATTCAACACTTCTTGTTCCTGTGATTTTGCCAATCGAAGAGGTCATAATTGATGATCAGAGCTGGAGCTTGAAGCGCCAAAAAAAGGGAATTTGACGGAAGCTCAGGTCCACTACTCGGGGGGTATCTGTTTGAAGATGAGTCCTAGGTCTATTCCTTGGCTCTTTCTGTAGTACTTCGCAATGTAGAACACGATGAACCCTACGGCCGACACCGCAATTATCGTCCACCGTCCGATATCTGTCGTGGCCATCCAGAACGAGTAAGCAATGTAGGAAACGTAGACTAGTCCGATAAGACCCATCACTGAAACCAAGGGGATTGATCCTAACTTCAGTCTTCGCAGTGGTGCAGCTTCGAAGATATCCTTTCTGACAAACGGGAAGATTATTGCCGTTATGCACAGTGGAATCCATGTGAAAATTGCTGAACCAGATCCTGCGGCTGCAAAGAGCGGCAGCAATAGTTCAGGCCAGAATGCGTTGATTATGCCCCCTATCAGGCTCATGATTATGAATATAATCGTCGCCTTTACGGGTGTATGAAGGCGCTCGTTTATGTCGGACAGCCATCCGGGCATGACCCTGTCAAACGACCATGCGAATAGTATTCGAGTTGTGAAGTAGAAGCAGAACATGATTCCCAGTCCCGAGAAAAGCATTGACAGGTTGATTATCGTTGCAACGAAGACATTTGGTGCCGCCATGGCCAAGAGGAAGTTCACATAGCCGCCCGCAGTGACGTAGAATGGCAGAGCGTCAGGTTGATTGACTGAAAGATAGTTGTACGCGTTTAGGAAGTCTCCGCCCGCAACTTGAAGTAAGAGCCAGGCGCTGAACGCATATGCGAATAGCATGCTCACGAGTGGTATGGATATCATGAGCAGTTGTCGCGACGGCTCGCCGGCTCTCTTGATTTCGCCGGAGAAATAGATGTGCATCCAATTCCAAGAGACAGCCATCGAAACTAGTCCAGCCAAGCCTAGAACGTCTTGCATCGCATAGCTGTACGGTTGTGTCTCAGTCGAGTAGCCGAAACCCCTAGCCGCATCGATGATGTAGTGATATGCGTCTTCCTTTCCGGAGATCGCGAATGCGTACTGGTTGAATCTTGCTATGAAGTCCGCCTGAGAGATCGTGGCGAGGCTGACCAATCCGACCAAGAGGCATATCCAGCCGAGGACAACGCAGACGACGGTCAGTCTGATCGAGGTCTTGAGTCCGAACATGAGGATTGCGCCGTAGCCCAAGACCAGCACAAGTATGATTATGAAAGACCAGGGCAGAGTCAATGTCGCCTCGCCCATCTGAATCAGTGAAGGGTTGCCAAGCATCGCGCCGATTGTGTAGAACATCGGGCCTAGCGCATAGTAGGCGATGTAGCCTACGAACGTACCCTGTCCCGTAATCGTGTTGTAGATGAACATGTTCCAGCTTGACGTGAAACCTACGGCTGGGTGGATGATTCTGCCCACGAAAACGTAGTCCCCTCCGCTGCGAGGCATCGCAGATGCAACAAGCGCAGCGGCTCCGCTGAAGCAGAAGGTCAGGGCGATTGTGACTATGCATACAAACGGCAGGTCAACTCGAGGGTAGTTGCTCAACCAGAAGGCGAGTGTGTAGGCAAGGCCTATGGCTAGGGGTCCGCTGGATGCGATGTTCCATATTCCGATTGATACTGGGGAGACTTCTCTGACAAGACCTGTGGCTTCTCTAGCAAAGGTGGTTGGTTTTCCCGCCAAATTTTTCACCTTTGTTGAGGTGATCCGGAGGTCTG
>CAZLHM010000027.1:0-20402 GCA_964559555.1 uncultured Candidatus Bathyarchaeia archaeon | reverse complement strand
GGGATGCCTCAACGCGTCTTCTGCGAATCGTGTGGTGCCACTCTCTACGACGGACTTGAGCTTGAGTCGCCCTCGGAGATTATTCAGCGATACAATGGCGCTTGCCCAAAGTGTCAGAAGAAGCTATCATTCGAGCCTGAGACAGTAAAGATAATCCCACATGAAGGAAAGATATAGCAACACAAGCGACGATTTACTTGTGCGCTCTCCCGGTCTCGGCGGATCGCGAGCAACTCCGAGATGAGAGTCTCACCATGCCACTGAGGACCCAGCTTCACGACTACCATGCAAGTCATGGTAAGATGACTGAGTTCGTAGGATTCGAGATGCCGATATGGTACACAAGCATAGTACGAGAGACACTGGCCGTCAGAAACAAAGTCGGCATCTTCGATGTCTCCCACATGGGTAGAGCCTTGGTACAGGGCCCAGGCTCCGAGGCGTTTCTCAACTTCGTCACAACTAATGACGTGACCTCGCTCAAACCCGGTCAAGCTCACTACACGCTGTTGTGCAACGAAAAGGGTGGAATCAAAGATGATGTGGTTGTGCTACGCTTCGAACCGACACGATTCATTGTAGTCTTCAACGCGAGCAATAGAAAGAAAGACTTCGAATGGGTGACCTCACATGCTCACCATCGTGACGTGGAGATCACAGATATCTCCGATGAAGTTGCATTGATCTCGCTGCAAGGTCCCAAAGCAAGAGCGACTCTTCAGAAGCTGTCGAGAGCCGACCTGTCAGGACTCTCTCGATTTGCTTGCATGGAGACGGAGTTTGGCGGGATTCCTTGCCTAGCTTCTGGGACAGGCTATACGGGCGAAGAAGGTTTCGAGATTCTTGTGTGGGATTCTTCCATCGCCAACCCCGCAAGAGCGGAAGCGGTCTGGAACCTTCTACTCGATAGCGGCAAGGGGTTCGGAATAGAACCATGTGGGTTAGGTGCTCGAGATGTCTTGCGACTTGAGGCTGGGATGTGCCTCTACGGAAACGACATTACCGAGGCCACAACTCCCTACGAGGCGCGGCTTGGGTTCACAGTAAAACTCGGAAAACCGGATTTCATCGGCAAAGACGCACTCGCCGCACAGAAGACCGAGGGTCCCAAGATATTGCGAATCGGTTTGAGGGCAACTGTTCAGGGCATACCGAGACCTGGCTGTGAGGTCGTCCGAGGTCAAGATATCATCGGAAGACTCACCAGCGGAACGCTCTCCCCAACTCTGGACTGCGGAATCGGCATGGGGTATGTTCCTCGCGAAGATGCGATCGAGGGAGAAACCCTCGGAATCATGGTCAGAGGAAAACGTCTGGACTCGCAAGTGACGAAGTTCCCATTCTACGACACGGACAGGTACGGTTGGCAGAGAAAGGTGTAGGTTCAATCTGAGAAACGAGATGCAGCGGCAACCGTGAAGCGGCTTGGATTGATCGTCAACCCCGTTGCTGGCATGGGAGGAAAGGTCGGGCTAAAGGGGACGGACGGCAACGACATCCTTCAACGAGCGATCGAGCTTGGTGCAAGACCGGTAGCCCCAGATAGGGCAATTGAAGCCTTACGGGCGCTTCGAAAAGGCTCCACAGGGTCACCCGATGTGCTCACTTGCCCCCGAGAGATGGGAGAAAGAGCCGCCGTTGAGGCTGGACTCAAACCAGCGATTATCGATGGAGTTCATGGTGAGAGAACGACGGCGGAAGACACGAAGAGAGCAGCCAAATCCCTGCGAGATCACAAGATCGACCTGCTTCTCTTCGTTGGCGGCGACGGCACCGCCCGGGACATCTGTCACGCGATCGATCAGGAGATTCCATGTTTCGGAATTCCAGCTGGAGTGAAGGTCCATTCCGCAGTGTTCTCAACCAATCCTCGCAGTGGCGGAGAACTAGCCGCACGATACTTGGAAGAAGATGTTCCTCTCGTAGACGCGGAAGTATTCGATGTTGATGAATCTGAGCTGAGAACAGATCGGATATCGATCCGGCTATATGGATACCTTAGGGTCCCCTTCCGGACAGCAAATCTTCAGAGTGCCAAGACAACAAGCCCCATGGACATTGACGAAATCTCGGCCCAGGAAGCCATAGCGAAGTTCGTCGACGAGGAAGTTCAGGACGACAGGACCTACATCATTGGTCCCGGTTCCACAACTGCGGCACTAGGCAGACGTTTGTGCTTCCAGAAGACCTTGCTGGGAGTTGACGCGATCAGGGGTAGAACCCTGATCGGCAGAGACCTTTCGGAGCAGGCGATCATGCAACTCATCGACCCGGGCAGAACGTCAATAATCGTCACGCCGATCGGCGGACAAGGTTTCATATTTGGTCGAGGTAACCCTCAGATCAGCGCAGAAGTCATCAGACGAGTAGGCAGAGAGAACATAATCGTCATCGCTACGAAACACAAGATACATTCTCTTAAGTCTAAGCAGCTACTCGTCGATACTGGTGACCTTGGCCTCGATCAAGAGTTAAACGGATACATCAAAGCCATCACGGGATACAGAGAGTTCACCGTCATTCTAGTTGCATCATAGCGATCGAGCGCTGACTGGAGGATACAAATCTGACTCGTGATCATTCGATGCAGACCACTTGTCGATGTCGGACTTCCATCACTGAGAGGCTCTAGCTGCGCTGTAAAACCTAAACATTTTGTAGGTGATCAACAGACTAGCCTCGACTCCACCGTCCACTCACTCAACGGCCATCGCAACAAGAGACAGAAAGGACTGTATGCCGATGAAAGATCAACAAACCACAGGAAGAGATCACCGAAGCAAGGTCCCATCCAGTTTCTGCGTGAATAGGAGTCTGAACTCAGAAAGCAGGAGCGACGGGTTCCCTCTTCCGCACATATTTCACGGGCTTGACTATTCTCCGGTCGTTCAATCTCTCTTCGGCGGAAAGGAGTCAGCAGCGCAGACTCTTCGAAGCGTGCGAGTGAGGTTCGACGATTCGGCCGAATACATGTACGTTGATGACACGACCGGTACCATCATTGTGAGCAAAAGATACCTACAGTCCGCAAGCGAGGAACTGCTCTATCTTGACATCATCCACGAGCTGGTTCACATCAAGCAGTACAGGGACGGGCAGGAGCTTTTCGATTCCAAGTTCTCGTACGTGGATCGACCGACCGAGCTCGAGGCCTACAGACTCACTTTGGACGAGGCCCGCAAGATCGGGATGACGGACGAAGAGATAGAAGATTATCTCTACGTCGAGTGGATAACCAAGAAGGAACACAAGAGACTAGCAAGGATGCTCGGCATAGATGCCACGAGGAAACGCCGCAATGAAACTACGTAGCAGTATCGCTTGAGCTGAGGTATCTTACGTACTCCTGAACGAGGTTTCTGGTGAACGATTCGAGGTCAAGTTGAAGCGCGTGGTCAGGGCCTACCCAGAGGTGTTCTTGAATCTCATTCTGGTCGAGACGCACGTCTGGTGAATCGGTCCTGCATAGATAGTCCATGAAGACGTAGTGTTCATGCTTGATGTAGTCCTGAGGGAAGATTGCCTCCTGCACGAGCAGCAGTTTGACTGGTTCGACATCAAGACCCACCTCCTCCTTCGCCTCTCGTTTGACCGCCACTTCGGATCTCTCACCGAGCTCGATGTGCCCCCCAGGTACCGTGTACTTCTTGCCCCATTTGTACGATTTCACGAGCAGTATCTTGCCGCTGCTGTTCACGATGAGCGCACCCACCGTAGCCTCTGGGTATCTCTGGACCAAGGTCGCCGCGCACGCCTCCATAGTTCGTTCTAATGGCAAGCCCGACGGGTGTTCTTCTCCTTTGCGTGTCTGACGCACTCCAGCGCATGTCGCTGACCGAATGCATGATTAGCGTCTCCAACTTATGATTGGACAATGGGAGATGCTGGAACCAGAGTTGCAGATTGGTCTCGTATCGGATTCGCATGACTGCTTGCCGAAGATCAAAGATGTCGTTGAGCGACTGAATGCTGAGCCGGTTGAACTTGTGCTTCACGCCGGCGACTACTCTGCACCATTTGTCACACGCCACTACAGTGCGTTGAGAGTCAAGATGATCGGAGTCTACGGGAACAATGATGCAGAGAAAGAAGTGCTTCGAGAAAGGTTCGCTCAGTCAGGCCACGAAATGAGGGGGGAGTTTGCTGAAGTGGAAACTAGCAAGCTCAAGATTGCACTCACTCACGGAGACGAAAGTGAACTCCTGCGATCAGTGAGCAACTGCGGCGCCTACGATGTCGTAGTGCATGGGCACACGCACGAGGCCAATCAGACAGAACAGAGGGGAACCCTCGTAGTGAACCCGGGAGAGATTTGCGGGTATCTCAGTGGCAAATCTACATACGCGATCCTTGACACGACAACGAGAAAGATACGCCTAGTCTCCTTCTAGCAGACGACACTACTGACGGTGCTGCTGGAGTCCACGAATTGCAGATGGAACCAACCTCAAGTCTCAAGGAACTTTCCAAGAAGTATAAGTTCTCGGAGGATACTCTTCGTGAGCTTCAGCGAGTCTACTGCTCTGAGCTTGAAGCTGTCATTCACGCCTTGAAGTCAGCTGGACAGAGATACTTCGTTCGAGTAAACACGCTCAAAACGACTCCTGAGGAAGTGGCCAAGAAGCTCGGGCAAAGAGGCTTCGAAGTTACACAGCACGAGATGATTCCTGAAGCTTTGTCTGTTCCGATTCAGGGGCCGTTTGAGGTTACTCCATGCTCGAAGAAAGTCATGGTGGAGAAATTTACGGCGGAATCGGTTCTAAAGGGAGCAAACGTCTACGCGCCCGGTATTGTGAGGTGCAGCAAGCTAAGGCTCAGTGACACAGTGAGCATCATCGACGATGAGGGTGAGGTTCTCGCATCAGGGATCGCTCGCATGAACGAGAACCAGATTCTCACATTCAGGAAAGGGCTAGCGATAGAAGTGACAGATGCGAGGTACAGGGTTCCGAGCTTCCGAGAAACACGAGAATTCCGCGATGCTCTAATCTACCCACAATCGCTCCCAGCCATACTGACGAGCAGAATACTCGATCCCAAGCCAAACGAGACGGTGTTAGACATGACCTGTTCACCAGGAGGGAAGTTATCACACATCGCTCAATTGATGAACAATCAGGGCCGCATCTTGGGGGTCGATCGAAATAGGCAGAAGATCAATGCTGCGATGGAAACATGTGCTCGGATGGGTTGCTCGAATGTGACACTCTTCATACACGACAGCCGTTATCTCCATTCAGACTTCCCACTACTCGGGCCGGACAAGATCCTCGTTGATCCACCTTGCAGTGCGCTCGGAATAATGCCGAAAGTCTACGAGCATACAACGCTCGATGAAATTGAAGCGCTCGCCCTATACCAGAGACAATTCCTCAGTGAAGCTTCCAAGATCGTCAAACCAGACGGCAGAGTTGTCTACAGTGTCTGCACACTGAGCCTGCAAGAGTGCGAACAGAACATCGCGTACGCCGAGACGAGGTGCAATATGACAATTCAGGAACAGACACCCATCATCGGCAAGAGCGGGGTTAGCCTGAAAGACAGTCCGACGCATCGTTGCCAACGTTTTCATCCTCACAAGGATGACGCCGGATACTTCATAGCCTCCCTGCAAAGATGAACATGCTGAAACCTGACGACTCGACAGGAAGACTTAACCAGCGCAACTCCAGCGAATCGCTTGATCCACATGGATTTCTCGGACCAAGTCTTGACCAAAGGCCGTTCGGGGAAGATAGAAGTCAGGGCACTACATTCGCGAGGGTCATTTGTCATGTGTAAGTACCTAAACCCTGAGACTCTCAAGCTAGCCGATAAGAAGATCAAGCTCACACTCAAGAGGGAAGACGAAACCATCGAAGAGTACTTCATCGTTCCACTTCGTGATTCGAGAAGATCACTTCTCGTGAAGGCAGAGGGCGAAGAGAAAGATAGGAACGTTTGGAACGAGAAGACACAGAAGGAAGAGAACCTTTGGGGCTAACGCCATTTCGACGTGAGGAGTTCCGAGAGTAGAGGGCGCAAGTGGCTCGACCTCAAGACATCGAGTTTTTGGTGAGAGTGATTGCACGAAAGGACGGTCATTCCCAGTGAAGAGATAGCGGGACCTCTAGACTTGGAAACCACCCTCCTAAGCGGTCAGACCGGTGAACCGCAGTGGGATCTCGACGCCGGATACTACAGCGACGTAGAGGAGTTCAAAGGAAGAGCCGCCAAGTATCGCGTGCGACAGGCCGGAACTAGGGACCAACCATGTCTAGAGATCGAAATGGCATCAGAGGATGGCAAGGAAAGCATAGCGAGAGATGTCGCTGTTCATGTGATTAATGTGCTCAGGCTTCACGATGACCTCAACACGTTCTACCACGCATTCGAATCCTTGCAGCGAGATGTCATAACGATGACTTTCGAGCCCCTAAAGGGATTGAGACTGATGCGTGGGAGCAACCTCTTCGAGAGTCTGATCAGCTCGATCACCACGCAGCACAACTCGATTGTCATGTGGAACAAGTCAGTGAAGCTTCTCCGAGACATGTACGGGCGTGCAGCACAATTGACTGATGGTTCAACGATTCATTTGTTTCCGACACCAGAGGCTCTTGCCTCTGCTACTGAAAGAGATCTTGAGAAAACAGGCTTGGCATACAGGACGAGATATGTCGTTGAGGCAGCGCGGCGAGTGAAAGATGGGGAGCTCAACCTTGATGAGTTACAGAAGATCGACTACGCGACAGCAAGAGAGAGACTGATGGAGTTGCCTGGAGTTGGACCGAAAGTCGCCGACTGCTTCCTGCTTTATGGGCTCGGGAAGACAGAGGCCGCGCCGGTTGACATCTGGATCCACAGGATAGTTCGTAAACTGTACTTTCGAGGAGCAAACGTGAGCATCGAGAAGGTAGCGGAGTTTCTTCGAGAACGTTACGGATTGTGGGCTGGGTACGCCCAGCTATACCTTTTCCATTACGCACGCAAGACTCGTCTATTGTAGGTTGAGAAGACCGGCCTGCATCACAAGGATCTAACCGGGGCTCGTTTTCTTCTTGGCCCGGGTCTTTCTTGCGACCTTTCTCTTGAGGTGGGTTCCGCATACTCGACAGGGTTCGTTGGCATCCTCGACCTTATACCTGCGGAAGCAAGCAGGGCAGTAGTAGATCCAATCGAACTTGCTGGCTATGCCAAATGTCGCAAGAGAGGCATGTCTCACGCCTAGTGTTTCAGCTACATTCTGTATGGCGTAGTCGTCGCTCACGATTGTTGGTGACAATCCACTTTCTTTGAGGTCGAGCGACAGAGCAAGCACTTCAAGGTCGGCTCTGGAAAGCGTGCCTACATCTCCGACTCTATGTGAAACCTCATGAACCTCCTTCACCGAGCCCTGAGTCGGGCTCCTGACTTTCAGGCGACCCAAATCGCGAGATGTAGTAAACCGAGCAAGAGCAAAACTGTTGGGAATCAGTTCCGAAGAAACGGTCGGGACCGAGTAGACTTCATGTTCAAGTGCAGACGGGTTCAGGCCCATCACGAGAGCGGAAGTATCCAATACCAAGACTCCTGTTTTAGGTTCGCTGTCAGTGTCCGGTTGCTTTCGGCTGCCAGAGCCACTCAAGATGACTTCACGCAGAGAGTCCTTTACGAGACTTGATGAAGGCTCTCCTGCTCACCCTCGACAACGCGGTCTCATAGAGATACTGTCCACAGGTTCGGAGTCGCATCGAACTGGGCGGGGTAAAAAAAGGAAAAAGGAGGGTTCGGGTTAGGAGTGCGAGAATACTAGCTTGTCGAAACCCTCTCCGATGGGGAAGGGACCGTGCTTCTTCTCTTCAAGACGAACCACATGATAGCGCAGCCTATCGCGATACCGACCACAACGCCAACTATGACATATATGGCGGACATTGATCGTGCATTTTCCAGCTCACGTTGTAGGGAGTGCTTCTCTTGTTCCAGCGACTGTACATTCTCCTCTAGTGGCACTGTCGCATCAGGCAGGTCCTTGGCGTTTGCCAGAGCTTCCTTGGCTGATTTCCTTGCCTCCAACGCCTTTCCCACTGCCGAGGCATAGTTCATCTTTGAGTACTCGCTATCAATATCTCTCAGAAGATTCTCAGCTCTGTCCAAGAGTCCCTTCGTGTCAGGAGAGTCGATCTTGCTTTGTAGGACGATTCGTGCGTCGCGCATGATGGAAGAGGTTTCTAGGACGATCTTGTCTGCGTGGATTCGCTGTAGTGCGTCCTTGTCGTTTTGGCCGAATACGTAGTCATGAGTGAAGTACCCCATGGCTCCGAGGCTGAAGTCCTGGAGCGCCCCGTAGGTGTGCGGATGTGAGAGGCCGATCATGTGTCCTGCTTCGTGAATCACGACTTGGGTTAGGCCGATGCCTTTCCCTTTCTGACCGACATAGTCACCCCAAGTGAAGTCCATGTGGCTCTGGCCGATCATTACCAGATCGCCAAGCGCGACCCCTCCATATGTTCTGTCCAGATCACTGCCCACTTCCCACTTGTAGCTGTACCCGAAGTGTGCATCACCGCTGAGCGCAAAGACGAACATCGGGACGGTCAGCTCGGTTTCATCGCCGAGGATGCCAGGTACAAGTGAGTCTAGATTATCTTGAAGATACTTGTAGATGGGTCGCTCATCGATGTACTCGTATTTGTCGGAGAACAAATCTCTGATTATGTAGGAATTGTAGAACCTCCGGTTGTCTTTGAGCAGCTGCTGCAATTGCGGATGGGCTGCCGTGTCCTCAAACTGCAGGTCTACCTCCACGCTCGCATAGGGAGCTAAGTCTTCGAAGGCACGCTTGATCATGTCTTGGTTCACCGTGCTTCGGATTGATACGGCGCTCTTTTCCTCTGAGGTTCTGTCATCAAGGACTTTCACAACCAGTCGGTATTTTGACGTGTAGATGGGGTCATAGACGAACTCTGGAACGACCAAGTTGTAGACCATTTCCCAAGTGTAGTCTCCCAAGTACTGTGTAAGCCACTGTCTGCCGAATGGCGTGTCGAGCTTGATCTCTTGATCCTCAAGTATCGTGTTAAGCGGAAGGTCATCCCATTGTGACCACCATGTTGGCCCAGCGCTCAGGTCTGCGAACCAGAACCTGTGGACGCCACCGTAGCCCGTCATGAAATCCCTGTATCGTAGCTTGTATCCAAGGTCGGCATCTGTAAAACCCATCCCGTAGTAGTGAGTCAGGACGCCGGGCGGTACGTTCTCACCGAAGTTCTCCCAGTAACCTTCGTACTGGGCGGCTTTGAAGCTTGGAAGCTCAGGCAGGTACATGAGGACGATTGTCCATCCGTTATCCGGAAAACCTCCGTACTCACCGCCGTGTTGATACAACCAGTCTTCTACCTTCGCGGCGTCGTATACAACATAGTTGGTTTCGTGGAATAGTCGCACCCACATCTTGTCGGATTCGCTGTAATCCCAGTAGTAGAACCACCTGTTGACTCCGGTTCGCTTCTCACCCATGCTCTTCAGATAGTCGACAAGAGCGGTCTTCAAGCTCTGCGGTGCAAACGTCACGTCATAGCTGATCTTGTACGACACGCCGGTCTCTAGGTAATTGTTCCAGTTCCAAACGTTATTGATCCTGTGACTGGGGGTGTTGTAACCCCATGAGAAGTAGTCTTTGTCAACCCATTGCTCCTCGAAACCAATGAGCACGACCTTCACAGTCAAGGGAACCTCACGCGTGGCCGGCAACTCTTGTCCAGACGCACTTGCTGCTTGCTGCACTGACACCAGACTGAAAATCAGGATCGATATCACAATCAGCCTGAACATCTTCATCTCCAATAAACCACCTGTTCTATTCCGTGCATTCGTTGATGCACACGGAAGTAGCAAGAGTCCTCAACGACGAGTATTTGAGAGTTTGGTAAGTGAGATTCAAGTTGCCGGTGTGATCTTTCCGCTCAGTCTCGACCATATTGTGGAAGTACGGTGGACTCCGTTCAGAAGCGATACCAACCTCAGATCTGAGAGTAACTAAATGGTAATGCCTTCCAAGCGACTCAGTTCCCAGTGATTCACGACTGATGTCTCAAGCGCCCTAGTCCTTGACGTATCTGAAGGAAATTAGCGCCAAACCCAACAGCGCAGTGCCGAAAACGAACAAGTAACCCAAGTCTCCGACTATGAACTCAGGGCTGAGTCCTTTGACGGTGGCTGCTCTGATCGCATTGACTGAGTGACTCAGCGGCAAGACATATGCCATGACCTGCACAGGTTCAGGCATTATGCTAAGCGGGAACACCACACCGCCTAAGATCATGAGCACGAGCGTTGTGTAGCTCTTGAGGTCTGTCACCTGTCGCTCGGTCTTGGAGAACGTGGAATAGAACATTCCCCATGTACAACCCGTATAGGTTGTTAGAAACAGAGCCAAGAACATCAGAAGCGCTCCTCCTTTTGGAGTCAATCCGAAGAGGAAAGCCGAGAGAAGAAGCACCACCAAGCTGTCCCAGATTGCGATGCCCAAGTACACGAGAAGCTTACCAAGAACAATCTCGCTTCTCCTTATTGGAGTCTTCAACAACCGAGGGAGCGTACCCCTAACTCGCTCTCCGACGATACTCAGGCCAGACATGAACAGACCGAACGTAAAGAGAACGATTGGTGTCATCAGCGGAAAAACCATCGTAAAAAAAGGGAGATCCTTCCCGTAGGCTAGGTTCACGTCCACATAGACCACTTGGAGTCTGCTGACCAACTGCTGAACGACTTCAGCCGTGATCTGTTCACTCTGGAAGCCAAGCGCTTTCGGCAGGTCTTTCAAATAGAAGTCAATCATCACGGTCTGCAATGTCAGAGGAACCGCCACGGGGGCTATGAAATAAGAATTGTCTACGATGAGGTCCAATCTTGCCTTCTCGGATTCAGAAGAATAGAGATAGAAGGTACGAGCCTTGTTGTCAAAACCGCGCTCAATGATTACTATCGCATCGATCTTTCCTTCCTGAAACAGCTGCTCGGCTGTTGCTCTATCCGTCTTGTACTTGACTATGACATATTCGGATTGCTCAAACCTAGCCACCAAGTTGTTTGACAGAGGACTCCTATCCTCGTCGACGATCGCAACGCTCATTGTGATCAATTGCGGGCGAGTCTGCATTGTAGCCGCTCCAAAGGCAGCCATCACAATTATCGGGCCCAAGAGAAAAACCGCAAAAGTCTTTCTGTCGCTGCTTATCACGTCAAATTCGTTCTTGAATACCCGTTTGATCTCCCGGGTTCCCAACTACTCTTCCTCCTTGTATCTCTCTCCCGTCAGGTATATGAAAGCGTCCTCCACACTTGTGTCGACAATGTTCATCGCCTTGAACCCGAGACCAACTTCAGCAAGCAGGTGCGGTATCTTCGCTGTTGCCGCCGGTATGTCTTTGCAGAAGACCTTGACTCGGTAGCCTGATCTATCCACCATCTCGACTACTTTGTCTTTCTTTGCTTTGGACTCAAACTGGCTGAGCTTTGCAGACACGTAATCGTCCAGCGTGAACATCTCCAGTTCAATCGCTTTCCCTTCACCGGGCATTCTCATTTTCAGGTTCCTGGGTGAATCATATGTGACCATACGACCTCTGTTTATGATGAGGAGTTCGTCACAGAATTCTGCTTCATCAAGGAAGTGTGTTGTCACGATCATCGTGACATTATAGCTCTGATTGACTGACTTGAGGAATTTCCACAGGGCACGACGAGTTGCAGGATCAAGCCCCGAGGTGGGTTCGTCGAGGATAACCAGTTCAGGGTCGTGAGCAAGCGCAGTTGCCACGCTCACTCTCTTCTTCTGGCCGCCTGAGAGTCGTCCGACCTTCTCGTTGAGTTTCTCGCCGAGTTCCACGATCATAGCCATTCTCTGGGCTCTTTCAAGGAGGTATGCTTGGTCGAGTCCATATTGTCCGCCGAAGTACATGACGTTCTGAAGGAATGTGAGGTCTTCGTACAGCTGGTGCTCTTGTGGAACGTACCCAAAGATCTGCTTCGCGGATCGAGCTTGTGTGGCAACGTCGTGACCTCCAATGATCACTTGGCCTGGGGAACAGGGATACTCGGTGGTCAACACCTTGATGATCGTGGTCTTTCCCGCCCCGCTGGGGCCCAAGATGCCGACGATCTCGCCACGTTCCACAGTGAAGTCAATCCCTTGAACTAGAGTCTTCTTGCCTCTCACGACTGAGAGGTTTCGCACAGCGATCATGTGAGCGGGAGCGTATGTTTGCCTAGCACGCGTCGTGAATCTTGGCTGAGCGCGAGCGACGGGCCGAGTCTGAGGGGGTCTCTGAGGTGCTGCTGGTCTGGGAGGAGCTGCCTCTGGGGCTCGCGGAGGCTTGGTAGGCGGTGTTGCGATGGGAAGTTCGGATTCTTTCTCTTTGGAGATCTTGGGTGATACCCTCTCAGCTGGAGTTACGGGTTGCGAAATGGGTGGCGGAATCCGAGGTTCTTCGATCTTCTCCTTCAGAACAACATCCCTTGCCACCGGATGGACTGGTTCCAATGGCAGTTCCGGCTGTGACTTCCCGCACTCGGGGCAATGTGCTGCACTTGCTGGAATGCCAGCACCGCAGAATCCACAGAACTTCTCAGTGGCGGCTAACGTTCTATCCATCACAGGGGTTTCTGAGAGCGGAGATGGACCAACTCCCTGAGGCAATTCAGGTTGCTCGGCGCCGCACTTCGTGCATGTTCTTGCCGCAGTTTCAAGCTGAGTTCCACAGAATCCACAGAACCGCGCCGGCTCGGCCACAGGCTAATGCCCTCAATAGTTAGTCAGCAGCGGGCGCGAGATAAGTCCTTTCGGCTGCTCTGAGGCCGCACTCGCCGAACGGCAGGAAAGACTAATGAGGCCACAATGAGCTCTCCACTGTCGATAGGAATTTGCAGAGATACCACGCCGTAGGAAAGGTTGTCCTGTTGTTTACGCTGATCATCGTTCTGGTTCAAGCGGGGATAGTCACCACAAGAGCGGATACACAGAGTCTGGTTGATTCAACAGTTGTTGTACCAAGTCTCAACTATTACACGATCTCAAGAGACATCGACGTAGAGGGTCTCGAGAACGTCATGATCGAAGGCACCATCGACGTGTCCGACGGATACATCAGCCTCTATATCATGGATTCCTCAGGATACCAGCGCTATGAGGAGAGTGGCAAACCAGAATTCACCCTGTATAGGGCTGACAACATACAAAGCCACTCGCTGAAAGTTCCGATCGACCGGAGCGGGACATACTATATTGTACTCAGCAATGACGACCTCTTTGTCTCGAAGACCGTTCGAGTTCAGCTGAACCTATCGTTCGAGCGACCTATCCCGATCCTGCAGTACGCGATCATTGGAGTCATAGCTGTCGCAGTGTTAGTCGCAGTAGTCGCGGTTATCATGAGAAGGAGAAGAAAGACTGGACCGCATGTTCCAACCGCAATTCCGGCAGTATCTCCAGAGGCTTTAGGTCGGAAGTATTGCGCGTTCTGCGGAGCCGTCATGCATCCGATGGCTAAGACGTGCCCCGCCTGCGGGCGAGAACAGCGCCGCTAGCGATCGCCGTCGAACGAGGCTTTAACATGCCGACTCGTCGCCGCCAACGAGGAGTGCTAGTTCTCGGTATTGTTCTTACTGGGCTCCTGATTGTGCTGGTCGGTGCCTTTTACGTTCAGAATTCCCTTCAGAGCATTACAGTTCGGCTCAAGGGTACTCCGTATATGAGTCTCGGCGAAAGCGATCTGGTCGTCCTGTTGACTTTCGAACTGACAAACCCATCGCTTCTCTCCGCGAATATCGTCAGTTTGCATTTCTCAATTGAGTTGGCAGACTATCCGCTCGGGACTGGGAATGTATCTGTTCCTTTTGTCATTCCAGCAAACGGGCGTGTCGAGGGTGCCGGAAGAATTCAGATCCCCTACTCACTGCTTCCAGCTGTGACATTGGCCGCCATCCGACAATATCTTGATCTTGGAACACTGAAGTATAGAATCTATGGACTCGTTACTCTTAGAATCATCATCCTCGACGCGACTGTACCATTCGATCTAAGGGGCGGCGTCTTCGAAACGCTGAAAGAAAGGCCGCTATGGTTGCTCTATCTGTCTTAGAGAGAAGAAGAAATAAAGATCGCATCGCCTGATCTGTGGCGAAACTAGTCATGCCTAGGAGAGCAATTATGACTGGATCTCAGCGAAAGAGGCAGCGAACAAGCTTCATCACTTGCCTGTTCCTTCTTCTGCTCGCTCTCTCTGTAATGGCTCCGTATGTCAGAGCCCAATTCACCATCGCGGTGTGGACGGATAAGCCCGTGTACAATGTTGGTGAGCCTGTTCGGATATCATTCGAAACGGGCGGGCCAGGAGCGACAGGGTCTGCGACAATAGACGTCTATGGGCCTGTCAGTTACAGGTATGGTCCCATAAACATCGTGACGGGAAGCGTCTACACGGCTACCGTTACAGGCGTGACCGTCGTTCCCGGATTCTACAACGTGAAGGTCACATTGGGCTTGATGCTTGATGTCTACCAAGGTTACACATCTTTTCAGGTGGTGGAAGCTAGGCCGGCTTTTGACTTCAAGCTGACAATCACGCCTACCAGTACGACCGTGAAACAGAGTGAGACTGCAAAATACACGTTGGGCGTGACGTTCAGCGACCCCTCCTATCAGAACAAGAAGATAACAATCACGAGCGTCTCGGGTCTAGGTCCCGGCATGGAATGGAAAATCGAGCCTGGCAACCAATTGGCAATAAGAACCTCCGACTCGACGCCACCTGGCCCATATGTCTTCACGGTCACGGGAACCGCGGAGGGAATCTCACGTACGGTGACAGGGACGCTAACGGTTGAGGCGCTGAAACCTGCTCTCACGTACGTGAGCGTAACTGGCATACCCCCTACCGAAGGCCCCGTATATGTCGGCCAAACCTCGACGACCATAGTGGTCATATCGAACACTGGAAATGCCAAGGCACGGGCAGTGAAGGTTGTCCTTGAAGATCTAACTCCAAGCACAGGAGTGGAAATCCTCAGGGCGGATCCTCCGAAGGACATCGGACCGCTTGAGACAGGACAGTGGACGATCGAAGTTCGAGCACTACTGCCCGGGAAGTACACGGGCATGTTACGAACGTATTCAGGTACAGAGCGAGTACTAGAGCAAGTCTGGAAGCTTGATGTTGCAGCCCCCGAGATCAGCATTGCCAGCAAGGAAGTCTCGCCCAAGGGAGACACCGTCTATCTTGGTGACACGATCACGATCACCTATAGATTGAGTAACCCCAGCCCAGTTGACGCAAGAGAGCTGAATCTTGACGTGAGAACAAGCGACGGCCTTGTGGTGCTCGACTTGCCAGCCATCACGGAGATCGGCGCAGGATCTGAAGTTGAAGCCATCATCAAATTGAGAGCTGACAAACTAGGCGATGCTTGGACACGACTTGTCGTCTCATCATATGGAGATGTAGTCCAAGAAGACCAATTGACTTTCGAAATCTCTGAGCGCCCTGTCTGGGAGCAGCAATGGTTCCTTGCTGCCATAGGCGGGGGAGCAGCTGCCCTTGTAATCGCGCTGCTAGTCCTAAGGCGTCGTGGTCCCAAAGCACCGAGGGCAGTGCTGACTCAGCCGAGCGCTCCAATCGAGCCTTCGTCAAACATGTGTCCTACATGTGGGAAGCCACTGACATTCGTGCAAGCTCATTCAAGATGGTACTGCACAAAGTGCAAGGAGTACGTTTGATCGAGCAACTCGATCTGTGTTCAACGGCTTTGTCGGGATATCCCAAAGTTGTGAGCTCAGTTAGGGGTCTATTGCTTCTTTCCGCACTTTGTGCAGAATAACACAACAGAGGGTATTGCTGCTCCGCAGTGAATGCAGTACTTGGCTCCCTCTGGCGCCGGTGGTGGTTGAGCCGGTGCTGCTGGTGTGGGCGGAGGTGCTGGTGCTAGCTCGGGGACTGCAACCGGTGGGGCGGGACGGACTGGAGGCGGTGCAGATACAGGTCGCCCTCTACGTCTCATCAACACGAACGCCAAGATAGCAACAACGATCACGACAGCGATGCCCCCCAGAATCATGTAGGGTTGAGAGTTGTCGACCTTCCACTCAGCCCTTACCGTCTTGGGTGCGTCCATGGTTATCGATGCAGTTGCGGAATCTGCAGAAATGTCTCCGCTCCATCTCAGGAATACCCTCTTTCCGCCGAGAGAACCGAAGAAGCCAGGGTCAGTTTGAGGAGAGGTCACCGAGAAGGTGGCCTCGCTTCCAGAATCATACCATCCCCCACCCTGTGGATCACCAATATGTGAAACGACAGTCAACTCGTATTGCGTCTTGAACTTCGCAGTATAGCTGGTCGGCTCAGTGACTGTGATCGTGCGAGATGTGTCTCTTGAACCGTCACTCCATTCAACGAAGACATAGCGAACTCCAGAGTCACCTTCAATCGTTTCCTGAACTTGCAGAGTGTGAGTGGATCCCGGATCCAACATGAATGTTTTCGGGAGTTCGCTCCCGGCATACGTAGTCCCATCTAGTGTCATGCTTGCGGCTGTTTGTTCGACTCCAAAGGTGACTGCGACGGAAAAGACTAGGTTCGTGTCCTGTGTCTCAGCCGTGCGGGAGTAGGTCTCCTGCCAACCTCCACCTGACCGAGTGAAGGAGTAACTTCCCGATTCAACGCCTCCCAAACAGACTCCGTGCGTATTGTCGAACTGATAAGTCTCCGTCTCTTGCCCTGTGGAATAGGTCTCTCCCACGCGCCAGAAGCCAGTACTCTTGCCTGTGTAGCTGAGGCTCCAAGCGCTCACATCAAGGCCTTTCACTTTCACGCTGGTGAGTTCATTCACAGTCCACGGTGTGTCCACGAGTTTGTTTGATTCGTCCCACCATGGGAGAAGCATCGTACTGCCAACTTCGAGCGCTTTAGTATTGACCAGAAACGAAGTGGGATGTCCAACCCAACTGTCATAGTCTTTCTCCGACACGGCTGTGACCTTGAGATTGGAGAGGTCCAATGTAATGTCGACGCTGTCTGAGATGGTTCCCTTCCTCGTCGCACCCCCGTTCGGTGTGATCCAACTCTCGGTTGCCGTGCTCGTCCACGATCCGGAGATCTCGTATGAGATGACGATCTTGTTCCCATCGATGCTACTGACAGAGAACTTCATGTTCTGGTCGAGGTCTCGCGCCCATGTTCCTCGATCAGTCCCGGTTCCCGTAGCTGTGCGACGCACTGTACCGTGTAGAGTCCACCAGTCCCCAACAGATAGGCTCGCGGAGCCGCTATCCGCAATGATGGGAGCTGGCAAGATCCACACTGCAGCGCAGACTGCGACGATAACCAACAACATGCATCTTATGTCTCGACGAGCCAAACTTCTCACACTCTATTAGCTGCCTGATTATAGTAGGTGGTAGGCCTTGCTGCAATACGTTCTGTTTTACTTAATGAGCTTGCGGTTTCAGTCAGCCGCCACGAACGAACCTGTCATGGTCAAGACGTCTTGCTTGAAGTGATGAGCGACTTGCCCACATCGTCGTGGCTATTACATGTTCGCCTGCATGGGACGAAGTCGCATTAGGCCTCTGAGTGACCGGATCGGCCCCAGACGTGCGAATACTGCCTTGTGAGACGATCTAGAGACTGTGACTGAGGTCTGGGGTTGTAGCTCACGCTGGAATCTTCCGTCAACGACGAGAGTCGCCTTCAGTTTGGGTGCGACAAGCTCCACCTTGATGCTATTGTCCATCGACACAACCAAGGGAGTGAGATGTTCAAGTGGACACACGAACGTCACCACAAAAGCGCCCACAGAATTGTCAACTATCGGCCCCCCCGCCGACAATGAATACGCTGTCGACCCGGTAGGGGTCGAAACAATGAGGCCGTCGCCACGGAACTCTAGCAGTTGGGACTTGTCGATCGAGACCTTGAAGTGAAGCATCTTCGACGGGGTCCCAGAGGTGATGACTACCTCGTTCAGGCCATCGACGGCGGTCTCGCCCTCGATCATCGCGGACAACTTGGATCGCTCCTCTCTCTTGCAGGTGCCTTTCACAAAGCTCTCAATCGCGTGCATCGCATTCTCGGGATCCACTTCTGTGAGGTAGCCTCGCCTGCCCATGTTGACTGCGAGTATCGGGGTTTCAGGTTTCGGAATGGACATGGAGGTCTTCAGGACCGTTCCGTCGCCACCCACTGTGACGATCAGGTCAGCATCCATCTTCGAGAACGGAACGCCTTTGGGTAGCTTCGCGATCTGCGATAGTTGCTCCTCGGGTAGGACCTTCAGCCCTTTCTTCATCATAGCCTTGTAGAGTCTTGTAGCGACGTTGAGTGCGTCGTCGCCGTCAAGCCGGGAAACAAGACCCACCCTAGTTGCCAAGATCACCCAACTCACACGTTCTACTGAATTAGACCAACTATATAGGGTATCCAAACGACTGTAGCCGCTGCCAGTTCGTTGCATAGAGACGCTTCAATAGCGTCTCCGAGCCGGCCTCTTCTTGTGATGACAAGATGCGCTTATCTCGGAAGCTTTTTAGAGAATCGTCTCGCTACTGGCCATTCCAAGAATTGAGGAACGAGAATTGAGTAGGCCTGTCGATGTCGGCTCGTTGAAGATTGGGCAGTATATCGTCGTTGACGACGAGCCTTGCAGAATTGTGGAGTACGAGAAGAGCAAGCCCGGAATGTAGTGCAACAACCGCTACACGGCAAGCACGGCTCCGCGAAAGCAAGGATCGTGGCGATCGGCGTCCTGTCAGGTCAGAAACGTAGCGTGATCAGTCCCGTCGATGCAAAACTAGAGGTTCCAATGATAGAGAAGAAGACCGGGCAAGTAATCTCACTTCAGCCAGACATCGTCCAGATCATGGACATGCAGACCTACGAGACATTCGAAACGCCTCCACCTGCGGAAGAGGAGATCAAGTCTAGGCTCGCACCAGGCGTCGAGATAGAGTACTGGGACATGATGGGAAAGAAGAAGATAGTGAGAACCAAAGGTTAGCCATCAGATAGTCTTCGAGCAGCTCGCTAGGCGAGGGCTCTGCATGCCTCACGTTAGACAGATGAAACTGAAGCCACGTATGAGGCTCAGCAAGATCTCGGATGAGATGCGCAGTTCAGGTGTTCTAGGGCCCCGGAGATTCTCAGACGCAGTGGAAATCCTGACTACAATGTTCCGAGACGTCCAATTCACAAATATGATGGCGATTGCCGGACCGATGGTTCCGGGCGGACTACGTCGGCTAGTGAGTGATCTTGTCTGGGATCGACGGATCCACGCATTGGTCATGACGGGCGCTAACGTCACACACGACCTCGTTGAAGCTCTTGGACACCGGCACATCATTGGCGCAGAAGATGCCGACGATCGACAACTACAGAAGCGCGGCCTTCACAGGATATACGATATCTACGTGTCGCAGCGTGCAATAGAAGCGATCGAGAAGTTCGTCTACAAGACTATGCCCAAGATCCAAGAGGAGAAGAGGCGCAACATCGCACCTTGGGAACTCCTTCATGAGATCGGAAAGCGATTGCGTGATCCAGCGTCAATCCTGAGAAATGCGTCACGTAGGAACGTCCCCATCTTCTGTCCCGGCGTCCACGATTCGATGCTTGGGATTGATCTGTGGACTTTCGGACAACTAAACGCACTCCACGTCAATCCGCTGCGCGACTTGAGCCGAATCGTTGAGCTCGTCTACGAGAGCGATAGGATAGGGCTCATCATTCTCGGCGGTGGCATGCCCAAGCACTTCACCTTGCTCGCCAGTACCTTCCGAGGCGGACTCGACGCTGCAGTTCAATTCACGATGGATAGACCCGAACCGGGCGGACTCAGCGGAGCCCCCCTAAGTGAGGCGATCAGTTGGGGAAAGATCAAGTCAGGAAGTCGTACCGCGACCGTTATAGGGGATGCAACTCTACTCTTCCCGATGGCATGCATCGCTGCTCTAGAGAAAGCGATCTAGATCGATCGTGGAAGGCGGATTTCAAGTACGCCGCGCTTGAATCTTGAAGTCATCCCTGATTCGAGGACCGGCACTGGCATGTGGATTCTAGCATGGTAGCATTTGAACTGGCCTCCCCTGTGCCTGATGCCTAGATCTGCAAACGTTATCCTTCGCTTTGTGTTGGCGTGGATTTCCACCATGTCGTCTGCTGGTACGTTCAATCTGACTTCCTCAGGACTCACATACGGTAGATCGACGGTCAACATCACCTCATTTGAGGTGACGGCTATGCTATAGAGAGGCTCGATACATTCGGCCGCCTCGTTCCAGCCGGACGCAAAGAAGCGTTCGAACATGAATTCGGCTCGCCTGAAGTACTCATCCATCGCTTCAACGAAATGCTTCCTCCTCTCGTGTGACATTTCCAATCTCACCC
>CAZLHM010000026.1:0-21038 GCA_964559555.1 uncultured Candidatus Bathyarchaeia archaeon | reverse complement strand
ACGATCCAGTTCGATGATGATGAGTGTGAGCAACAGCATTGTCGCGACCAGGAGAAGGATAGGTCGCAAGTCTGCGAGACGAGCTCTCCAGACGGCTCTAAGAGTGTGCGGCGAGTCCATTAAGATGCGGCCTGAGTATACACGGTTTCCACGCTCGTCAACCCAATAGTCAAAGGAGAACGTGATGCCAAGAAGATGAGCTAGACCTCTTGATGTCTCGTTTGCACTCACTGCAAAACTCGCATAGCTCCCGGCATCGTACCATCCTTCACCTTGGGTTTCACTGAGCAGTGACTTGAGCGAGAGCATGTACTGCACGCGCACCGTTGGTTCGAAAACGCCGTTCGAGGTGAAGATGGCACGATCTGCGGCTATCACGTAGCGAGTGGAGTTTGCGGTGAACGAACTATTGACTACTTCGAAGATGTGAGAACTACCGACGAAGAAACGGAGCGTCAAGAACTGCCCCCCACGAACCGAAGCATGAGGCACTCCGTCGACGATCAAATTGACAGAGAATGCTGCCGGAAGAGAGAGCAATGTCGAGCATACTCTGAAGAGTCCAGTCGCAGTTCTGGCGTCGGTCTTTCCCCATCCCCATTCGTTTGACCCGGTGGATGGGTCAATGAGCTGGGTGAAGGCATCGAGGTCGGCTCCTGCGATGAGAACAGAGCGAACCTCTTCTGGTGTCAGTCCGGGCCTGTACTGAAGCATCAGGGCGACCACGCCTGCGACGTGAGGGGCTGCCATGCTCGTCCCTGCTAGGACTCGATGGTACTGATCTGGGTCACCGTCGCTTGGAGGTATCTCTAGCGAGCGAGCCCCGGCGATGTAGAGCCCAGGAGCGGTAACATCGGGTTTCGTACGTCCGTCTCTTGTTGGACCCTGTGAACTGAATGGGGCGAGATCACCCAAGTCATAGTCGCCTATCACCACGCTCTTGCCGAGCTTGTTGATCCAAGAGTTCTTGGTAACGTATGCGCCGACAGCTATTGCGCCGGTTGCTGTCGCTGGAACAGATACCGTCCCATTCTCCTCGATCGTGTAACCTTCCCCGTCCTGGAAAGTCGCGGCTGGATACGAGCAGCTGTCACTGTCGACCCAAGCATCCCAACTGACGGGCTGAGTACCGGGGGCGCTCAGGAGCAGACTCCACCCTGAGGTGTGAAGCTCTTTTTCGGCTTGGACGGAAAGAAGTAGTTCCCTTCCTTTCGCTCCCTCAAGTGAAAGGATAGTGACTATTCCGTCTCCCGTGCCTGTTCCGTTGCCCGGTGTAGGCCCGTGTACTTGGTCTCCAGAGGGGGTGACAAGTGTCGCGGAGATGTCTCCGTCACTTGGGTGCCACAGGTCCAGGTAGATGTTCTTGGCCCCTCCGACTGGTCCCCAATCAAGTTGTGTTGGTTTCGTGGGGTCGAGGGACCCCGCTGCGTGGCCTCGATTGTCCGCTTCATTGCCCGATGAGACGACGACGGCGACTCCTTGCGCGGTGAGATCGTCGATGACAAGTTCGAGAGGGCTTGTGTCGTCGTGTCCTCCGAGGTTTCCTCCGAGGCTCAGGTTGATCACGAGCCTCATTCGGAGCATGCGGGCTTTCTCAACTAGATAGTCCATGCCCTCGATAAGTGCTTGCTCATCGAAGGTCCAGTTCTCACCATTACATAACGGCGAGCCACCTTTCACAACGATCAGATACGCGCCTGGAGCAATTCCACGAAACTTGCCAGACGCTAGACCAGAACTTGCCGCAATCGATGCGACGTGTGTGCCATGACCAAACGCGTCATCTTCCCGGCATTCTCCGCTGTTGATCTCGTTCCATGTGCATTCCACTCCATAGTTGAAACCGTGCGGTGGTTTCCCTACGAGTGTCTGGTCCCAGAGGTACAGTACTTTGGAGGTGCCGTTTGGGAACTTCAGGTCAGGATGAGCTAGATCCACCCCTGTGTCGATTGTCCCGATGATGACTCCGGATCCATCGATTGCTCTGCCAGAGGCGTCCGTGATGTTCTGCCACACAAACGTTGCCCCGATTTCTTGCGCGCTTATGTCCAGCGTTGGGTGGAAGCTTCTCGGAGAGAAGACACCCGACACGAAATCGAGCTTTACGAGCTCAGCAAGCTCATCAGAGTACACTTGCATTGTCGTTACCCGACCTATTGTGCTCCTGATTGTGCCATACGAGCCGAGCTTGGTTCGTTGAAGGGGAGTGAGTGGATTGAGCGATGTAACTAGGCCAGAGAGGACCTGTCTGCCTGTTCCATCCGCTGAGCGTCCGTGGACGATCAGAAACGGATCAACTACTTTGCCCATTTTGATAGAATTCACACTTTCAAGGGCGAACGCACACACGAGGGGAAGCAGAAGAAGCAGAACGAGAACAAGAACACAGGATGTCGCAGAACCTCGTCTCAAACGATGTCACCGATCCCTTGGGGAAGCAAGCTAAGGCATTGTCTGAGTGTTACGCTCCTGCCGGTTGCGAAGCCTGAGTCACTCTACGTTTCCTTGTTGCTGCTGCGATGATTCGCGCTTTCTTTCTGTAGTAGGAGAGGGGATGCAATATTGTCGCGCACAGCTGGTCGGGGTTGATGCATATCCCGTGTGTCTTCATGGTCTTGCAGCTTGGCGGAGTGTATTTCTTCTTGCCGCCTCTGTGGCCTGCGATGTGCTCGACTTGGTACCTAGCGATCCTCTCGCTGAAGTCGCTCTGAGTGTGAAACATCTTGACGATCTCCTCGTCCGTGACTCCTATATTGCTTAGGAATGATGTTACCGCAAATCGCGCGATATGTGGAACATGCTTCCCAGCTGAGAGGTTCGACAGGAGCGCACCCATGCAGGGAGGCATCGCTGTCATCAACACAGTCTTCGGAGTCTCCTCGGGACCATAGATCTGTGCTCGCGCGATTACCAAACGTCGAATTCTTTCAACTCGTGGGGCGATGGCTTGAGGAGCTGACCCATAGTGGCCAACGATCCTTGAGAGCACTCGCGTCTCGACCTCCTCCTTCAACAACCGAGCGAATTCGTCCCTATCACAGTAGACATATCCTTGCTCCAGTACCCGATTCGTGAGCTTCCAGTCAGGATCACGAATCCGAACGGCATTCCTGAGGTAGTCAGGATAGGATATGCTGAACTCGTACAGGAGCTCTCCGATCTCTCTGTTGACGATCATGGCATTCCATCCAAATGTATGCTGTGCTATCTGCAGGAGCAGATCTGGCGATTCCTGTCTTAGCAGCTCGTACGCCCGTTTCGATTCCCCAAGCGCATATCGTCTCTGGGCTCTCTCGTCACCAGCAAGGGCGATCAGCATCAACGCAGCCGGGTACGCCAGTATCTCGACCTCACCTTGAAGCGTCCCCTCGATCCTACCGCTAGTCAATGCGTCAGTGATTCTTCCCTCGGCTAGGTCGAGAACCACCGAGAACTCCTCAGTCGCTAGGTCGTCAGTGTCGATCCTCAGACTCTTGATGTACTCGGAGGCCTCGTTTGTGAACGGATATTTTGCGTGGTCTAGTTTCGTCAAGACCGGCTTCAAGTTGATCGACCAGCCGCCCAAGCGACTGGTGGCTTCACGTTAGGTGGTTTCTGTCCGAACTCTATTCCGCCTCAATCCTAGGAGCCAGATAGTACAAGAGTCGCCCCTGCTGGGGTATGTCAAACTCGAGCCTGATCGGCATGTTGGTGGAGAACTCGACCGTTACAATCTCGGAAGTGGACGCACCCGCCTTCGTAATCTCGGACAGATAGTTCAGGTTGAAAGTAGCCTTCGAGGGTTCCTTCACGTCGAGCTCGATGAGCATCTCGCTCCCCTTGTCAACCTCAATGACAGCGCTGCTAAGCTCGGTCGTCGCTGCAGCCGTCAACCTCTCCGGAGTGGCTTCGAGTCTGACGTTGTCACTTACGGCTTGCACATCTTCGACGATGTCACGAAAGATCGAAGTCGTCAACTTGACCTTCGAGTTGAAGGTGATCTTCGGAGTAGGGACTTCCTCTTGGGCGGGGTCAAGTGTAGGCATTGTGAACTTCCGCATCATCTTCCCTTTCAGCGTCAGGTTCAGTTTGCGAGTCTTGTCGTCGTAGAGCATCTCAAGAATCTCGTCGCTGCTGACGCGCTTCAGGAGCTTCAGCATAGACGCGATGTTGACTCGGATCTTTGTCGGCTCGAGGCACGTGTACTCTTCAAAGGCGGTCTTCTGCCATTCGAAATCAACCATGGCGACGTGAGAAGGATCCATCGACCTCAACTTGATGCCGTCCGGCGTCGCGTTGAAGTCAGCTTCCTCTATCAACGTCGAAATGGCGGCCAAGAGGTTCTTCCAAAGCCGCGCGTCGCTGATGGATGCTTTGAACACTGTGCGTTCCCTGCCCTAACGTTGCGGAGTCGTGATTTATGCTTAACACTCGAGTTCTGCTGGGTTATTAAGTGCGGAGGGCGTGCCTCGTCCAGTTTCGGTGCATCTTTCGCCTCTGCAACAACGATAATCTGTTTGGGTACTAGTTCTCTGTCTGCCTTGTTGGCCATCGGTGTACTTCTCAGATCTAGGAGACCTGATGACAGAGATTTGCGTCTAACCACAAAGAGGCATGGAAGAAGATTGAAGAGAGGATGCATCAGAGGTCTTGTATGATCTTGCCTTTGATGTGTAGGTTGCCCTGCGAGTCTAGGGCCGCAATCTTTGTTCCTTGCGGGTTGTAGAATGCGATGCCGTCGCCTTCCTCTGTTGTTCTTACGCCGTTCTCGTAGACGAAGTCGCCGGACGTGATTGTTATAGCGCGGACGAGATTCCATTTGTGCAACGCGTCGCCGCAGTTGAGCACGTCCCGCCTCTCGGGTAGCAGGTTGCCGTCCTTGTCGATAGTGATCTGAGCGACCGGGTCGACGGCTCCGTCGGGGGTAGTCGAGAAGGTAAGGCGGGTCGGTAGAGAGGAACCGCTCACTGTTCCAGAATCGACGAAAGCTTCGATTGCCGCGGTATCGTGGAAAGCTCCGCCTGCTTAGCCGCCGAAGATGTTGAAGCCGAGCCTGTCACCCTCTTGAACGTTCAGAGGCGTCGTTCTGGTTCCACGCGCGAACCTGCCTAGAAGGCCTGAACCGTTTGTTGCTCCATTCGCATAGTTTCTACAAAGCGCATTCAGTGGTCCTCCGCCCGTCATCTCGAGTTGGAGGGGCGGTCCCGCACCTGTGCCACTGGCGACGACGTGAATCAAAGCCGCCGGGCTCTTGGTCTTAACCCCGATCCTACCCCACTTGTCAACCGCAGCCACCGCCGTTCCAGAGCTGTTCCTCCATTCTTAGAGACTGGCGGTCTGGCCTGACGCCCCTTGAGCGACGATGGGTACGGCGCCGGCGTGAACTGCGAGTCCTTTTACGCCTATCCCGCCTAATGCAGACGACTCGCCGAGTGTGCCTGTTGCGAATCCCTGTCCGCGAACACCAACACCGCTTGAGGAGTTGGATTTACCCCATACGCCATAGGCGACCCCGGTGAGTACGTCTGCGTGGCCGTGTACGCCTACGCCTTCAGTCGATTGCGTCCTCCCGATCACGCCGAAAGTGGCTCCGGAGACTGCGGTTGCTTCCCCCTTGACGCCTATCCCGCTTGTCGAGGTGGATTGCCCAGACACACCCTGTGCCACCCCCGTTCCCAAGACGCCCACGGAGTAGGCGTCGCCATGCACACCTACCCCCAAGCTCGAGTCTGCATGCCCGTACACGCCTTTGGTCAGCCCACTGCCTGCACTTGCGTAACCCTCAACACCATAGCCGCTATCTGACCCCACATGCCCATATACACCCTTGGCAGACCCGCTGGTCGTGTCGACCCAGCCCTCAACCCCAATACCGCCCGAGGAACCAGAAGAGCCAAACACTCCAGTCTTCCCATCCGCCCAAACGCCGTAACCGCTGTCCGAGATAGAACTCCCTGACACACCCGCGGCAAATCCTGTGGGTGAACTGGCGTATCCAAGTACCCCGTTACCGCCCGACGAGGCACACTCACCATACACTCCACGACTGCTGCTACCGGTTGCGACTCCCTCAATGGGTGTCCCGCTACCGCTGTGGTTGACCTTGAAAGCTGTGTTTGCGCTAGTGTACGTTAGGCTTGTTGTATTGGTTCCTTGATTGTCCTCCCCGATCTTCATGTTCTGTCCGTCAGCTGCTTGAACTGACGGGATGAGGTCCTTCTCCGTCGCGCGTCCGAACAGCAACGTTACGAAGCCGCCGGCCGCCCCAAGCTTCGCAAGCTTGCGGATGAAACGCCTACGACTAGACTCCTTGCTTTCCAAACAACTTCACCTTGCCAAACAACCACTGAATAGTATACGCATCCATTACTACTTAGTAATTTCTGTTGCCGAGCATTTTGGGGGGCAAATGTGCCTACGTGAGCTCCTATCCCTATGACCTACCCCAATTCCCAAAGCATAATCGAGCGAATGTGCACGTAGCCCCTTCGTGTCGGAGAAGGTCATAGGCTCCTCAAGAGTTCGCTTCCAGAAGGCGTAGTCGGCGGCCACAATGGGCATAATCGAGAACGCGTTGCTCTCTTCATAATACGGGGCAGCTAGTCTTCGATCCTATGATGTTTCTCGCCAAGTGGTTCCACAGCTTGCGCATCTGAAGAACTGAGTGGATGATTCATCGGCGCCGCGCGTTTGCACCAGCCAGTAGAATGCCTCCTTGTGGCCGCACTTGGGACATTCAACCTTCATCTTTGGCAGAGTGCGGATCTTCTGCTCCTCTCTGCCGATGACTACGATGTTCTCCTTCTCGGTCTTCAGCGTCTGAACAGCCCTCTCGGGTTTTCTGGTCTCGTATTCGCAGCTCGGGCAGCTGAGGACGATGGACTTTGCCTTCTTGACGGGCACGAGCCTTGCTCCGCACTTGGGACAGAACCGCAATCTACGCCGAACCGCCCACGAGAGTCTCACATTCTCTAATAAAGCATTCAGAGAAGATCGCTGGTACCTCTATGTTTGGGCTGAATGGTCGGTACCCATCGTTTGGTCGGCAGCATTTTGGCTGGTGTCACCCAGTGCCTATTCTGAATAAGTATGGCTGTAGAAAGAGCCAGACTTTCACTGCAAATGCGATTGTTGCGAGTCCTCCACAAATCCAAGCAATTGACCGTAGCGTCGGCTGCCCTGTTCCGCTGAACCGGATTGCAATGGCGGAAGCTGCGAAGGTCAGGAAACCGACAGTAGGCAGGTCATTTCCGAACCATGCGCCAACGGCCAAACTCATTCCCGCAACAAACGAAACCTGCGCAGGAGAAACCCAACCACCGGAAACCAACATGTCTGGAAGGTACAAGACCACAAGGAGAAAGCCTGCGAGCAAACACTCAACTATGGCACGCCATCTGACCGCTTCTGCAAGCCTACTCCAAGTCGATTTGCACATGCCCCGACTTCACATACCGGAGCGTGAAGTGCAAGCACATTTGGGCCGTTGAGTTCAGCGCCAAGCTCAGAGAAGTCGTCAAGCCTAGAGTGATTGAGCTGATTGATGTTAACGCTTGCATCTACTGCAAGTCTGATCGCCTGATCAAATGGGGCATACGACACAACAAGTACGGTGACATTCAGAAATTCTCCTGCAAGGCATGTGGCAGATACTTCACAGTCAATCTAGGGTTCGAGCGGATGAAGCATGATCTGCAAGGAATCACAGCCGCCATGCAACTATACTTCTCCGGCGAGAGTCTGAGAAACACGGCAAAGTCGCTCCGTCTAATCGGGGTTCAAGTCAGTCACAAAACCGTCTACTGCTGGATTCAGAAGTATGTCAGCCTAATGGAGAAGTACCCTGCACAGATCCAGCCGCAAGTGTCGGACACTTGGCGAGCAGACGAGATGTTCCTCAAGATAAAAGGGAACCCGAAGTATCTCTACGCTCTCCTAGACGATGAAACGAGATTCTGGATAGCGAAAGAAGTTGCAGGAGACAAGCTGAGTCGTGACGCACCCGAATACGCAAGTCAGCTTTTCCGGCAGGGAAAAGAAGTTGCTGGCAAGAAACCTCTCACTTTGATCACGGATGGTCTACACGCCTACCACTTAGCGCACAAGCGTGAGTTCTATGCTCACCAGAAGCCAGTAACGAAACATGTCGAGCACATCACATGGCAGGGAGACAAGGGAAATCAGAAGATGGAAGCCTTCAACGGCACAGCAAGATCCAGAGAGAAAGTCATGCGCTCCCTCAAGCGGGAAGATTCACCAATTCTTGATGGGTATCAGATATTCCACAATCATGTTCGCCCTCACATGGGGCTTGGCGGCAGAACTCCGGCGGAACTTACGGGAATCGAAATCAAGGGTGAAAACAAGTGGCTTACTCTAATCCAGAACGCCAGTCATCCCCCAAGTCTTAAGAAGTCAAGGAAGTGAGAGACCCATCAGCCGATGAGTAATGACTTTTGGGAATCTGTCGCTGGAAGAGATCATCAGGAGAAATGTGAATTTCAAAATCAAAGACTTGAAAATAGATGACCCCAAGGACGAGAGGATTCTGGACCAATTAGAGCAATTACAACCCCATATGACGCTTAGAATGCGCGTCACTCCTGAGGTTAGCAGAGATATGACCTTCACCATGCGAGTGAAGATCGAAGAAGACATGACGGCAAGGCTGCTTGGACACCCTGTCGAATCTTTCCCCAAAGTACAGCCTTTTGAAGATATCACCAAGTATGTTACGCAGACTGCGAGATTTGCAGAACAGATAGCCGAAGCACTCAGCAAAGCTCTCAAGGAGAAGAGTGGAGAGAAACAATAGACACACAGCGTCGAGATAGACACACAGCCTCTCATATCGCATATCTTGAGCTGGACGGCCTATGAGGGACAGCCGTTGGTTCAAAATGTTCATTGAGCAGCCTCTGCCTTTGACAGAACGGTGATAAAGTATGGGTCCGACGCATGGCAAGCCCTTTCTGGAGGGTGTGCACATGAAGTTTCGATTTGGAAAGTCTCTTATAGGGCAGCCCTATCTCTTCTGTATCGTGGATGGTTCCAGGTAGGCATCATCCATCAGATCCGCTTGCTCTAACTGAGTTCTATCTTCTTTAGCCTGTCTGGGAGTTGCTTGAACGACAGTATCTCAATATCGTGCATGTCCTGAAGCGTCTGTGCTTCACCCCGCGATTTCTCACCCGCATAGACGAATATGTCGTTATCCCTTACCTTTACAGAATCAACATTTCTGTCGAATCCTTGAATGCATCCCCGCAACTGCAACGTCAGATTCACCGCGAGAGGATATCTGTCAATTTTTTCAATGGCTTGAATGTTGTATCCATCTGCCTTGACAAAAACAATTGGGCGGGCCAAATAAGACGATGTGTCTATGTGCTCGTCGCAATACCATGAGTACTTTGACTTCTGCGTGTAATCGAGATATCTCGATTGCATTGAGAGTCCATAGGCCCCCCAGACTTTCTCTACATTCTCCGCGGTTAGCTTGAGTCGCGCGTCGCGCAGTTTCTTGTCTGTCAGGAATGCCAAGATATCCGCGACTGCAACAAGCGGATTACACTCGTCACCTCTTGAGTAAATACTGGGATTTCTACTTGAGAGGTCCTCCCAAGCTGTCGTCTGCTTGTGCGTGAAAGAGTCCAACTGACAAACTAGGTTCCCTCTTCCCGGTTTGCCAAAATAGTACCAAGCTGTAAGGTACGAGAAGGCTGGCCTCAGTTCTCTCAAGAACTCAGAGTTCCCCATTTGAGTTCTCCTGCAGCGCACTCCGCCCACATCCAAGAGTGGAAACTGTGCGGGTGGCAAGACAACATGGCAGGAGAATGTTTCTTTGATGCAATCTTGAACAGACTGCAATAATGTGTCGTAGAAGCGTATGACGCGAGAGAATCCGAATTTCATTGCTGACTTCGTCCCGGAAAGAAGAGGGCAGAGAGATTCGATCCGGAACTTCGGCATCAGTCTCTGGGACTCTGCAAGAATCTTGGATGATGCTTGTTTATCATCTGAAAAGACCACGCCTAGACCGAGAGGAGAGTAGAACCCCGACCCAGCCCAATGCTTCTGGCCGGTTATGGGGTCGATTATGAGTTTTGGTCGTTCGAAGTCCTTTGAGTCAAACGCAATCACTTCGGGCGTACTCAACGCCTCACAGGGTTTTCCCCAACGACCATCACTCAGTATTGCAGGACTGGCAATTTATGTTTAACACTCATTGACTTTGATTCGAAAGTCCACGTCGGCAAGAGGCAGACACCCGAAACCTTCCGAGCACCCGACGGCTTTTGACAGTCCGCTGGACTCGACCGAGCCGACGCAGACTTGACAGAGCCGGAGAAAGGAAAGAGGTCTAGGTAGACGGCCCCAGATACCGTTGGAGAAAGGCGAACACATAGCCAAACAACGAACCGATAAGGAAGATCACTGTCTCGCCGCTGATTGCCTTCAAAAAGGCTAGCGCAAACACTCCAATTGTTAATCCAGCAAGCAAACCGACAAAGAGATACGTGATCTTAAGGTTCGACTTGCTGCGATCCTTGTAGTACCACTCAATCATCCCAACGATCTTTGGAATTGCCTCGCGAATCTCGGGCACTGAGAAAACATCTGGTGGGGCTTGAGGTGTCCTTTCAGCCATGGCTTGCTTCGCAAGACACTGGAAGGTTGTTTCAGAGAATACGGAAGAGGCATTGACCCGAACGCCACTTTAGAGTGGGCTGTTGGGATAGCTGACGGTGCGATCAAGAAGTCGGGAATGCTATTGGACGAAGTGATGGGAATACTCTTGATGGTCCAACTAGCGGCTCTTGATGACATGCAAAGATGACGGCTAGACCAACTACGCAGACGTCTCTCCTCTTGAAGACAAGATGTAATGTCGTCATCTCCCGCCACTTTACAGGCAGAACTATCTCCCACACATTTGACAGTACCGAGACGACTACTATCAAGCAATTGGTGTGCCGGATGAAAAACCCAAGCACGATTGGTGGACGAAATGTTGTGAGCAGATGCACAAGACGGAAACAGCTTACGCCGATAACATTGAGAAATTGGCTGACAGAGACGACTTCTGGCCTAATGGTTCCTAGACTCCCATGCATAAGCACCAAACGGTCGGTAACAGCCCCAGTCGCCAAACAAGGAGGTAACAGAGATCAGAGAAGCGGATGAGGTGACTGCCAGAATTTCGATGGAAGAGCGCTTGTAGGCTGGAGGATTCCGGCAGGTAGTAGGAGCGCTAGCTAGCGTGTGTGCCTGAGCAGTAGCCTCTCGATTGAAGAGGCAGTAATCCGAGCCACCCTAGCGGCCTCAGGGATGCCCTTGCTCGATGCGCAGACTTCGAGAACTTCCCCGAGATCCATCTTGTCCAAGCCAGCAGAGTAGACGAAAAGAGGCCTGGGTGGCTTGCTCCACTTTGTGTACGTCAGCTTGGCAAAGGATGCAAGGGCTCGTTTCGCTGCTCCAGAGATGTGTCCCGAAGAGATCTTATGCTGAAGGACGGCTAGAGAGGGAAGTCTCGTCTTCTTGCTGAGAAGGTCAAGGTCAACGTAGTTGCCGTATTTCGTAGTCAATCGGTCGAGTATGATGATTCTGAGCTGAGGGTAATGTGGTGAATCTCTCACCATCTTGGCTATCCTAGGCGTGATATCAGCCCTACCGGGCGGGACGGTTGTTCTCATGACGCCTTCAAGCCATCGGTTACCTCTGTAGACGACGCCTACGATATGGATCGGCCCGACAGCTCTTACATTAGGCTCCGCGAAAGAGACTCCGAGGACGCGGATCTCTTTCTTGATCATGCTGGACTAGACTTCTCCTGCTCGATCTTCTTCGTGACCGACCCAATCAAGTGTACGAACGCATCGATGGGGGACTCTGCGGATGCTATCTGTTCGACCGCTTCTTCGAGGATCAGCATCTTGTTCAGGTAACCATAGACTAGAAGTGCTTCCACGGCGTTCGCGCAGTCTTGTCGCGTCATGCGGTGAGGAAGCTCTTGCCTTAGCCCCGACTTCCTCAGGGCTTCTGCCAGTATCCTATCGCTGACCTTGATACCTTGTGGCTCTTGAGCTGCTCTCGTTCTGCCGAGCGAGTAGACGAAGTTCACGAATGCGTCTCCGAGCTTCGCTAGCTTCAAATCTGTAAGGATCAGCTTGAGCTTCGGTTCTTGTGAGTCAGCTTGGGGCGGCGGCTTTGTCGAGCTTTTGAAGGAACTCGTTGCTCATCTCGCCTACCTTTGCAAGCGCACGCTCCAACGCCTTCTCGGGAGATGTCTCTCGCTTCGTCTTGATATAGAGAACCGCGTTTGGAACTAGAGGATGTGGAACATCATATCCTGCCATCTCGACACCTCTGTCTTGGAGCAAGACCCATTGGAGGAGGTTGCAGAACGTATGCCCTTCTCCTTGGATCTCCAGTTTCAGCTCGTTCTTCGATTTGAGAAGCATCTTGAGATTCAACCGCCTACCTCGCTCCTGCTTCGTAGTCATCAGCTAGGCGCCTACGCTCCACGTTTCCGCATTCACGACATTGTAATTTGCGATTTCTCAGAAGGAGCAGACCTCCGCATCTTGAGCAGTACGCTCTGATAACGCCGAGGCCTCTGCCAGCAGTCGTGAGCTCCGGGATTCTGTTCTTGTCATTGAAGACCTTGGCCTTCATCATGTCCCCTGTCTTGCAGACATCACCCATCTTGCGCTCGTATCGAGGGCTTGAGGAGGAGATGTGAAGTATGCCAGTGAACGGTTTGCCGAGGATCTTCGAGTCTACTTTGCAGATGCTGATGATGGCGGATTTGTCGTGGACGTTTGTGACTTCACCGACCACCGTTGAACCGTCGGTCGGCATTGTTGGCGTTCGGGATTTCGGAACGACCGTCACCGTTCTCTCCTTGGTGTGTACGATCCTCTCTCCGATGAAGTGTGAGTAGACAACCCCTCCACTCTCGTACGTCCCGGAGCCTGGGGAGAACTCCTCGGTGACACAGAGCTTCTCTCCCGGCACGACAAACAGTGGTGTTCGATAGTCTCTGGCGGACATTTCCTACTGAACCTTGGTTGCTTTCATACCTAGTTCAAAGGGAGAGCTTACTCTACCGGAACTTCGTCTCATAATGAGAAGGCCCGTATTTAAGCAAGCGTAATGCTCGATCCTGATCTTGGAGAGATTAACTGCATCCGGTTACGTCGGACATATACGCATCTTCACCTAGGCCACACGCATGGAAAGCGTCGTCGAGCGACTACGAAAGCTAGGCCTGACAGAGTACGAAGCAAGAGTGTACTCGTCTCTACTGAAGTACGAAGTGAACAGTGCGTCCAAGCTGTCGGAGAAGTCGGGTGTACCGAGAACGAAGATCTACGCAGTCCTCGAGTCTCTTGCGGCAAAGGGCTGGATCAAGGTCTACTCGGGCATCCCCCTACTCTTCAAGCCTGTCGACCCTACAGAGATCTTCGAGAGAATGAAGCGAGACTACGAGGCCCTCCTCGAGGTCGCAAAGACGACGCTTGACAAGGACGAGGTGAAGATGAAAGAGAAGTTCGTGATAAGCAAGTATGATGTCGGACTCGAGACGCTCAAGGAGCAGATGCGGAAGGCAAAAACGGTCTGGGTAGGCAACGCCACATCCGAGTTCCTCGAGAAAGTCAAGAACTCACTTGACCCGAATGCGGAGGTCAAAGTGACGCTCTTCCCGGGGCAGAGAAGGATCAGCGGCACCAACGCAGAGTTCAAGGAAGCGGACATCCAGATCGTGCAGCTCGTCAGAAACAAGGAGACGCCAGCCATCTCGGTGATCCTGGATGAGGAAAGAGTCTTCTCGGTTTTCACAGACCCAACGAACGGTCGACTGATGATCAGTGAAATGCTGTATGACGATTGCTCCCGCTGCATCAGAGAATGGCATACCTTGGGCTGGAACTCTGCGAAGGATGCCTGATCTCACATTCCGGACGGTAAGGTGAGCTACAAGGAATGAAGTCCTCCAAAAAGGCGCTGGTCTACGGTCTTGCGATTTGGGTAGTACCGTTTGTAGTTGCGATCATGATATTTCCGATCAGGATCTCTGACCGCCCGCTGTTTGAGTCGATCATGCCTGTCGTAGTGACCCTGTGCGTTGTTGCATTCTCAATCCTGTACTTCAGGAACTTGCAGGTTGCTCTTCTTGGAGAAGCGGTCACGCTGGGATTACTCTGGTTCCTGATCAGTGTAGCCTTGGATCTTGTTATGTTCATGCCCGAAAGTCCAATGAGAATGAGTCTCGTGGACTATCTGAAGGATATTGGACTCACGTACTTGATCATCCCAACAATAACCATCGGCATCGGCTTTGTCGCAAGCAAGAGATGAATTCACCCAGCTATACGAGTTCTCAGGCGGCAGAAATGAACAGGACCATCAAGCTTCTCATGATCCTCAATGGTGCCCTCGCTGTTTGGGCGACCTTTGTCTTCTTGGGATTTCTCAGACTCGACCTCTTGAGTTGGATAATGCTGAACACATGTTCTCCTACCCAGTTTGCAGCCATCTTGGCATTAGCGAGTGGGAAAAGGGGCCCCATGAACGCTATCGTTCCGTGGCTCGTCTTCTATGGTTTTGGCGGACTGTTTGTGTTTGGGTGGACTGGACACATGATCGTCGCTCAGATCAGCCACTTGATCATGACTGCAACGGCCGTCTATGTGCTCGTAACCACCGCAAAGGAGAGAAGGTTCAGGGCGTTGGCACTCGGAATAGCCGTCGGAATGCTGGTCATGATTCCATTTCAGATCTATCAGGGTCTGTTTCTCAGCGCGCATCCAGAGCTACTGCAGCTGCTGGGAACGCAGTAGACAGCGGTGGTCGGGAGGTGATTTCTTGCCAATAGTGGAGGGAAGATACGAGGTAAAGCTAGGCGCGACTTACACAAAGCCCGAGGAGGGAATCGACGAGATCAAGCGTAGGATTCAGAGATCCAGAGGAATAAGAATCAGCACGATCCCGATGACTCTGCTGGATGAACTCAAACCGCTGCTGAAGGGCAAAGATCTGAAGGTGATCTTGCCTCTCGGGTCGAGCGTCACCGAAGACTTGAGAGAACTGGGTCCCGTCGCTGTGACGAAAGCGAGAATATACGTCGAGTTCGATGGGGAAGAGGCGAACACTGGGTCGGTTGCGTTTGCTGATGCTGTCTTCAACATCACTTGGAAAAACGACAGAATACTTCAGGTCTCGTCGATGGAATACAGTAAGTGCGTCAAGTGTCTGAGAGGAACCTTCGAGGGCGCCTGGAGATACGCGAAGAAGTAGACTCTATGGATCGCGATCGATTCAGTGCGGTCTTGTCTCTATTCTATAACAATCAACATCCACGGCATATCTCCGCTTCTTATGATGCTCGAACATCTTCGGGATGTCGAGCGTATACTCGTGGATCGCACTCACCTTGCAGCCATGCCTCTGCAAGTACTTCGTGATGTGCCCTCGTGTGACTGATTTGTGGATGGAGTAGACGATGCGCGCGAGAGTGGTGGCCTTTCTCAGGAAGATCTTGTCGAGATGTCTCTTCTTCGTTCCGAAAGGCGGGTTCATTACGATTGTATCAAATGCTCCCTTAATCGCATCAATGTCACCGACAACCCACTCTACGTCGACGTCTGCGAGCTTGGAATTCTCTCGTGCGACATCTATCGCGACTGGATCGATGTCTACAGCGATGATTCGACGCGCTCCCATGACCGCCGCACCTATGGCAAATCTGCCTGTACCTGTTCCCAAGTCTGCGACAACTCTACCCTCGATGTCGCCATATACGACTCCTGCAAGAAACAGAATATCCGCTGCGACGCTCGCGGGTATCGTGTATTGCTCGAGTCCGATGCGAGGACTAGGATGGGGCCTCATCTGCTGAAGCAGACGCTCGATCCCACGCTTCCTCGGTATGTTTGCCGTAATCCTCCCAGCTTCTCTCTCCGATCGCAATTAATGCCTCCTCTGGATTCACTACTGGCTGGTGATAGCGACTGCGGTCGTCGACGGAGATTCGTGGGCATGCTGTCTCGACTAACCCGTCCACTTCTGCAAACGACTCGAGCGATTCAGGAATCAACTCTGAGGAGGCTATCAGGGTACAGGCCTTCCCTTTCTCCTCAAGAAGGCGCTTCAATCGTCTCGCGAGAGCCAAGTTCATTTGGCCGCTCTTTAGCCCAACGATTATTCCGATCGACTTAGCTTCTTTGAATCTCGTGATCGTCGCATACCTTTGCCGCAGCATTCTCTCGACAATGGGAGTGGTATCGCGTGCCCTCTGTTGATATGGGTCGACGACGATCGTCCTCTTGCCGGTCGACAATGAGACCCCGAGCGCATGGAAATCGCCGCCGGCAATGACGACAAACGCGTCCACACTGCTGGCCACCGAAAGAACGCTGCCGTAGTCGCATCCCAAGAGCTGCCCTTTGAGTTTCAATCGCCCCGAGGGTGTTCCTATCCTAACGATTTTACCAGCTCCCTCAAGCGTCTTCCTTGCCTCTTCCAGCAGGTGCAAATGCTGAACAGTCGCTGCCAGCCCTATGCTCTTCTCGTTCTTCAGGAGTTCCAGAGCTTGAGCGAGCGGCTTCTCTATCTTCTCGTTTGATCTTGCCTCAACGAAGACGACATCGTCAGAGGCTTGCATGCTAGGGATCTCTGCGTGACCGAAGTGGATCAAGAGGTCTGTACCTAGTTGCCTCATCTGCTGCACGGCAAGATCACAGGCGCCGTAGCACGGGTCTCCTGAAACGATTACCTCCGCGTTGCTTGAGTCTTGGAGCCTCTTGGCTAGTCCCGCTGCGAACGGCTTGAGCCCTTCAGGTAGCTGAAGCAGAACCCTTCTTGCGGATCGCTTCTTGATTTCCTCGACGAGCCTGGCCTCTTCAAGATCGTACATCGTACTTCGAGGAGTAACGCATCTGTTGGCCTTGAATTAACCGTTGCTTGGAGCTCTCAATCGATCCGCAACGAGAGATGCGTATAGCTGATCGACCCTACGCCTCGTGACCCAGTCTCGGTGGTGGCGAAATCCTCCGCCAAAGCTTCTCGGGACGTGAAGTAGCTCGTGTATTATGACCTTCTCCTTCTCCTTCGTCGAGAGATCGTCAAATCGTTCCGAGATGACCTCGATTGTGTAGTGAGACTTCACGTCAAGCCCCTTCTGCCAGATCTTGGGAAGTGAGTGCACGCGGGCGACGGTGCCTCTGGATTCCGACCCCACGCTTCTAATGCAGACGATTCTCTCGCATGGTATGTGTGCGAAACCCAGCTCTTGGATCAGCTGATCCGTCAAGAGTTTTACGTCGCGGGCAGGGAAGTACTTGATTGGCATGAACGCTTCTCCGAGTGCGGCAGGATAAGGTGTAGTGCAACCGACATGCAAATGATCGCGAGATTGCGAGACTGAAACTATCAGCTTCGAGGGAAGCCTCCAATGACCAATGAGAGCTTGGGTTGGCTCGTGGAAGCGAGGGCTAGACCCGACGCGTCTATCGCCCTTGTCTTCGTTGACTCGCACTCTCGTCAGAGGATCGAGCGTATCATCCGCCCCTACGTGCCCTACTGCCTCGTTTCGCCTGATCTTGGCGACGAGCACGTGGCAAAGACGAACCTATTCACTGGTTCATCAGTCAAGCTCTCCAAGATCCCCATCTCTGCAAGGCCTCGCGGTGCGGAGGTTTGGGAGGACACGATCCCTCCTGAGATGAGTTGCGTATACGACCTACAGCTGAACTTCGGCGCCCAGCACCATCTCGAAGACGCGATGGCACGGCCGGATCTGGAAATCGATCCAAATGGCAAGGCCAAATTCGAAAGGGAATTTGGCACATTTCAGCAAGCCGACCCCATCAAGTATGATTTCCTAAAGAGATTCCACGCGCTGCTCAATCAGCCGCTTCCAGATCTCGATCCCGTTCAGCTGGGCCTTTCGAGTGAGACGACCAAGGACCAGTACGAGTCCGCACTCATTCTCAGCAGAATCGCCAATCTTCCGCCAACGCAAGTCCAGAGGAAACGCAGCGTGTCGGAATGGATTCGTTCCGCACTCTATGCATACTACCGAGCGAACAACATTCTCATTCCAAATCCTGAAGAACTACGGCGAGGTTCACAGAGAACAAGCGTCGAAGGAGCGCTCACCTTCTCCCCAGCACCGGGCCTCTACTATAGTATGACGGTGCTGGACTTCGAATCACTCTACCCAAGCTGCATTGACCGATACAACCTATCCTACGAAACAGTTGACTGTGAGCATCCAAGATGCCGCACGAATCGAGTTCCATTGACTGAGCATCACGTGTGCCTTGAGAGGCGAGGGATATTCAGCGCGTTCACCGGCGCACTCAGAGACCTGAGGGTCCACTGGTACAAACCACGCACAAGAGACTCGCAAATTCCTCGGGAACAGCGGGAGAGAATGGCGCTCACCGCGAAACTCCTGAAACTGATCACAGTCTCATGCTATGGTGTTACAGTTCGTATTCGTGGTCTTGCAAGCCCAAATCTAGCGGAGTCAATCACGGCTCACGGAAGGTACGTCCTTCACAAGACATGGGACATCGCTGAGGAAATTGGACTCACGCCAAAATACGGTGATACTGATTCAATCTTCCTCGACAGATCAAATGAGGAAGGCATCACTTCACTGATACGAAGAGTCCAAGACGAGCTCAATTTGGAACTTGCGGTGGACAAGCACTATGCCATGTGTGTGCTGACATCTGCGAAGAAAGCCTACCTCGGAATCCAGTCAGACGGAAACGCGGATGTGAAGGGACTCACAATCGCAAAATCAAGTTCGCCACCATTCTTCAGGGAAGTGCTCTCAAGGCTGACCACCGCGATGGCCCGCGTGGACGAACCGGACGAAGTCGAGAAGATGAGGAATGATCTTCTGGGGATTGTTGAGGAGTCGGTTCGTGAACTACGCTCGGGCAGGGTTGGGGTAGAGGATCTTGTGTACAAAGTCGCTCTCTGGAAGGAACCAAAGGAGAAACTCGAGTCCAAGGTTCTTCCGCAAGCGTACCAAGCGGCGAAGCTACTTCAGCGAGAAGGGAAGGGCCCCCATCGGAGAGAGGAGATAGTGTTCGTCAAGGTTAGACCGTTCAAGATTGGAGGTCGCTCGTTCACGGTCAAGCCTCCAAGCGAGACCCGCGCGAGCGAAGTCAACAGGGAAGATTACGTGCGTAGTCTGATTCAGTCACTATCGCAGATCACTGACCCAATGGGCATTGATTTGAGAAGACGACGTGCGAAGACGCTTGCCGAATACATGTGAAAAGTGACGCTCGTGCACTCACAATCGTTCAGGCAAGTCTTTTTATACAGTCGGTGTGTGCAAGCGCCGGAACTGCAGCATTGATGAGGCGTTCAGCAATGGAAGCAGACGAGCAATTGGCTCAGCCAGTTACATTGTCAGATGATGGTTTCGATCCCGTAGTCGAGCGTTACGACTTGATGGTCGTGGATTTCTGGGCACCGTGGTGTGGCCCGTGCATGACTATGGCTCCAGTCATCGAGGAACTCGCCGGAGAATACGCGGGCAGAGTTGTCTTTGGAAAGCTGAACACTGACGAGAACCCGGCGACGACCGAGCGTTTTGGAATCATGGGCATTCCAACCCTGCTACTATTCCAAGGTGGGACTGAGGTGGAACGTATCGTAGGAGCAGTGCCGAAGCAGGAAATCAGGAACGCACTCGACCGATTCCTATAGTCTACCGCATCGTTCTCGTCTTACATAATCGCTGATGTGACTCCCAGAGTAGCGAGGTTCCCTACGTTCACTCGTGTCAGATGTCTCTTCGCCGCTCGGTAGCAATCCTGCACCTGGCGATACGGAGTCACAGGCAGATCACTCATCATGAAATCCGGATGAAACACCAGCAAGCTGTATGGTATCTCGCGATCCAGATCAGCAAGAAATGCCGCGATCCCGTCAACTTCCCGGTCGTCCACATACCCTGGAACCAACAAGGTTGTGGCCGTCAGCAGCGGGAGATCTGAGCGCTCCCTGCCGTACTTCCGGAAGAGCCGCTCAAGATTCTCGAACGATCTGCGGTTTGAAACGCCACTTAGCGCTTTGCTAAGCGCGTCGGTGTGGCATTTGAGGTCGAACTTGATGTTGCCTCCGCTTCTCAGCGCCAGCTCGGCGGCTCTATCAACAAGGATCCGGTTTCCGGCTCCGTTCCATTCGAAACATATCCTCAGGACTCGGTTCTCAAGCTTCGACTCTAGCATGGCTTTCGAAGCTGAGATTGCGAACGGAAGCTGAGGTTCTGGCGAGCCTCCGAAGAAGCACCAGCACGAGATCCTCTTGTTCGCGAGCGTCGTGGAAACAAGCGTCTTCACGTCGCAGCGAGGTGCCTCTTCGAGCCTCTTGTGAGAATCGTTCTGACAGAAGAGACAGTCGAAGTTGCACCCGTAGAAGAATATGGCCAAGTTGTAGTATCCGACTTCAGGCCCTTGCCTGCAAGCGTACTTCGGATACCCTGCCCCGGTGCCAGCCGGACAGAACCAAGCGGCGCAACAGTTCGTGACTTGCGGATCGAGATAGTAGTATAGAGCAGCCTCATTTGGGCTCGTTTCGCAAGTGAATCCGGAATCGGAGAAGTCTCTCAGTCCGCAGTAGCCTCGATCGCCTTTCCCGATCACGCACTCATTTGCACAGAGAGTGCACGGTACGCCCCCCGAGGCCCGCGGTGGAGTCGGTGGTAGCCCGAATCTCCTCCGGACTCTGGAGTGCGCGTTGGCGACGAACGGGCTGGATTTCTCCGGGTTCTCGCGGATGCAGCTGAGGCACAGGCCGAGACCCATCGATGTCAGAGGAGAGTCTCGTCCGCAAACAGCGCATCTTCGATTGGTCATGATACTCAGAAAACCCTCTGACCGTGATAGTTCAGGATGAGACTGCGATATGTTCTCTGCGCTCCAGCCCACTGCTGATGTGTCACGTATGATTCAATGAAGTCCTAGGCGCTCCGTCTTCTCGTGCGCATACTAGGTCTGGACATCACGAGAAACATTGGGTGTGGT
>CAZLHM010000025.1:0-21706 GCA_964559555.1 uncultured Candidatus Bathyarchaeia archaeon | reverse complement strand
CCAGCCAACGCCTGTCGGACGAGCGCTTCCCGGTCTATTCCGTAAGCCAAGGCTTGCCTGAATTCGGCAATGTTGTAGGGGTAGGTTGTCGTATTGTAGAGAAGGAAAGCCAGCTGCATTCCGCGTTCTTCTCTAAAGCTGAGTCCAGACTTCATGATTGCGGGAATGTGAGATGCATCGACAAAGCCCACATCAAACTGTCCCGTGAGAAGCCCAAGCGTGACAGACGACGTGGTCGTCACCCAACTTACGTCAATGCCGTCAAGGTAGGCTGGATGCCCGGTGCTGTAGTTATAGTACGGGTTTCGCTTGAATTTGGTGACAGGTTCGCCCTGGGCATAGTCGTAAGCATAGAATGGTCCGTACGATACCGTGTCGAATCCCTTGCCCCAATGGAAATAGTTTGGATCGTTGAAGGGTTTCTTCCAAGCGCTGTATGGCACGATGTTGTACCACCATGGGCTCGTGAGCTGTGCTCCCCACCCGGGGTTTGACTGCGGCAATACTACCTTCAAGAGCGACGGATTCTCGACGTGCACGGAGATAGGAACAGAAAACTGAGGCGTTTCGACCGTAAGGTCTGGCGTCCCAATCGAGATGTTCATAGTGAGACCCAAATCATACGCGCTGGCTGGGGAGCCATCTGACCACTGCGCGGGCCTAATATGGAAGAACCAGGTCTTGAAATCGTCCTCCGCCCAGTACTTGTCAACAAAGAAGGGAGACGCCTCACCAGTTGGCATAATCAAGGATCCATATGGGAATTGCAGATTGTCAAAGTGTGGTGCACCCTCGTAGATACTAGCCCAAAAGAACGGATTGAAGGTCGTCGGAACCTGATAGGGCAACGCAATATGTAGGATTCCCCCCTTTTGCACCTCTTGAGCAGGAACATCGCCAATCGGTGCTAGATTGAGGCAGACTATCACAAGTGCAACGGTAATGATTCTGCCAAACTTAGACATAAACAGCCCACCTCAGGTACGTTAGCCCGGTAGCTATTTATGTTTTTGTACCCATACAATAGTGTACAGGAGTCAATGGTCTCGACTTTGACCCTGAGTGGTTTGCACTGCGTAGATTTATTGTCTGCCGGCATCATGCAGACTAGTGCCACTGCCTCCTTGGCGATGGGCGCTATCGTCCCAAACACCACAGAGGTTTGATCAGTGCTATCGGCAACAACTCTGTCCCGCTAGGGTCTAGTCTTGTATGCCCGTCTAACAGCCTCCAGCGTGCCACCGCACTTGACAGGTTGCTCAAGGTCTAGGAGCGACATTTCAAATGCCGAGAGAGCTCTAGTCACGCAACTCTCACAAGCCGTGTTTGCCATGTGACCGAATCTGATGGTCTTTCCCTTGAGAGAACCCATTCCACCTGCAGCCACAACGTCGTACCTATCCCTCATCACATCCAAGAGATCTGAATCCGTCACTCCAGTTGGGACATTCACAGCAGTAACAGTGCTGGACGCGACACATTCATCAGCGAAGAGGACCAAGTCTAGGGCCTTGATGCCTTCGCGCATGGCGCTTCCAGCTATCCTATGACGTTCGAAACGCTCGTCAAGTCCTTCCTCTAACACTTCCTTGACGGCCTCATTCAACGCGAATACTTGATGCGGTGGGATCAATACCGGATAGGGTCTCGGTAGTTTTGCGCCGAACCAGAGTTGCTTCCATCGAAGCAGGTCGAGCGTATAGCTAGTGGAGATCTTCTTGCGTTGCTTCATCACGTCCCATGCATGTTCGCTTACTGAGATGATCGAGAGACCGAGAAGTCCTCCCAGGCATTTCTGAGGTGCCGATAAGCACAGATCTACATTCCATTCGCCTACCCTTACCGGGATTCCTCCCAGTGACGAGATGGTATCAAGAATGAAGAGTGTGTCCGAGTTCTTGACAACCTCTCCGATTTCCTCAGCAGGATTTGTGACTCCAGTTGAGGTCTCGTTATGCACGAGTGTGATCGCCTTGAATGTGTCCTCTTGGAACTTTTCCTTAACGGCTGTCATGTCGATCGGTTTCCCGTAGTCGAATCTGAGCTCGACGGGGATTCCTCCGACCCTCTCTATGATGGCCTTAAACCACTCGCTAAATACTCCTGAAATGATTGTGAGCACCTTGTCGCCTGGCTCAATCGCGCTCGTTATGACCGCCTCCATCCCTGTGCGACCAGATCCGGGGAGAAGAACGACATCGCCCTCAGATCGGAAGATTCTCTTGAGCAAATCGCAAGTTTCATCGATCATCTCGAATGCTCTGCGGTCATAGTGGAGCAGTGCTGGCCGAACCAGAGCTCTCATCACTCTGTCCGTGACTTCTGTGGGTCCCGGCGTCATCAATAGTTGCTTTCGAATCAACCTAGCCTACCCTCAAAGGTTTGCGTATCGATGCGAATATCAAGTTGCCGATCTCTCGGATAAGAGGTTAGTAGCCCACGAGTCCGAAACACTATTAGGTTCATTGACTGCTACGGTTCGCGAGGACATATACTTGGAAGAGATCTTCAAGAAACTCGCAGACGTGGTTATCGAAGGCAATGTGGAGAAAGCCAAGAGCCTCGCAGAGGAAGCGCTTAGGCTCAGCGTCGATCCTGTGGAAGCTATAGACGAAGGACTCGCGAAAGGTGTGAAAGTAGTAGGAGATCGTTTTGAGAACGGCGAGATGTTCCTCACCGACCTCATCATGGGAGGCGAAGTTGTCAAGGCAGGGCTGGAGGTGCTCAAAGTCGCGATACCAAAGGGTCACGCAAGGATCACTTTGGGTAGGATCCTAATTGGCACAGTGAAAGAGGATATTCATTCGATCGGAAAGGACATCGTGATGTCGCTTCTTGAGGCCTCGGGATTCGAGGTACATGACCTAGGGGTGGACGTTCCAACCGAAGTGTACGTAGAAAAAACTCGGGAGTTGAATCCCGACCTAGCTGGACTTTCAGCCTTGATGACAATCACGATGCCCTACCAAGCGGAGTTCATAGAGGCTTTGAAGAAGCAAGGTCTACGGAGTAAGGTCAAGGTTGCGGTTGGAGGCGCCCCAACCACGGATAGTTGGGCAGGAGAGATTGGCGCCGACGTATGGGCTGAGGATGCGGTCTCAGCCGTCAAGAAAGCAAAGGCCGCGTTGAACATCAAGAATTAAAGGAATAGCGGGATTCCTTGCTGGTTCGGTCGTAGTCTCGCGCTATTTCTTCTGCTTCACGAGTTGATTCTCTGCTGCTGAGATAATGATCTTCAACTCTCGATCAACCTCACTTGGCAGAGGCTCGACCTTGTGGCTCGCGATCAGCTGGTCACTTCTCTCTTTGGCCCTCTGAAGAATGGTCTTCTTCCCTTCACGTTCCCATGTTTCCCAACGCTTTCGGTTAAAGATTTCCGGATTCCATTGTTCTCTTCTGAAGTGATCGCGCGTGTGCTTGTGCTTCAAATAGTTGCCTCCCGGACCAACAGATTTGATTACTTCTAGTGCCAAGGTCTCCTCAGATATCTCGACTCCCTCCGCAATTCTGAACACTGCGCCTAGGATCTCGTCATCGATGACTGCCTGTTCATAGCTGAAAGCCTCATTGCCGATGTATCCGACGCCTCCCACTTCAGCTCCCGCAAGCATAGCTGAAAGGGCGCTCAAGGTTTTCTCAACCGAAGCTTGTGAGTCAGGACGTAGTGCGTCGGAGACGTTGGATATAGCGAAGAATGGCAACTCGTAGTACCTTGAAAGCGACCCTAACAACATTGCCAACAGCCCCATCTCCGGAGCGCCATTTGCAAACGCGGCTGTTTTCATGTCTAGTATGCTCGAGTTACTCCCATACGAGACTCTAAGCCCCGGACAGAGAAGTTGGCCAACAGTTATACCCGCGAGAATCTCAGCGTTAAGAAGAGCTACTGCTCCTGCCAGTGTGGCCGGTGCTGTTCCACCAGCCATTCCCATGGGTGCGAACACAACCGGTAGGTTCCGCTTAGCGTATTCGAAGAGGATTTCCATTGCAGTTCTATTATAGACGAGCGGGGTGACACTTTCGCATTGGAAGTATCGAACTACCGGGCGTTCCTGAAGTTCCTTCTCGCCACCGCAGACCGTCTCAGCCATCTTGAAGATGAAGCGCGCCGAAAGGCTGCTGTACGTATAGGGCCCTGAGATGGGCTTCACAGAATTCTTGAAGACAGCGTACCATTGATAGATGTCACGCATAGCGGGTTCAATATCTTGGGGAGTTACAGGCGCACTGGTCATCTCTACATTCTTCAATCCTTCAATGAGTTTGATCCCGTCTTCCAGGTCTTTCCACGTGGCAGGTCTTCGCTCGCCAGCAAACGCGTCGACTACGTATCTTCTACCAAGATTGGACCTTGTGTGAAGTTTTCCGTCGCCAAGCTCGCAATATCTCTTGCCATCACGACCATACATTCGATACGTCGAGGGACACTTCTTCAGAGATTTCTTGACCAAGTCCGATGGGAGTTTTGCAATGTTGTTCTGATGGTTGACTTCCGCTCCATTGTCCCCCAGTAGCTTAAGCGCATTTTGCTCAAGGATTTTCACACCCGTTTCCTCAAGGATCGAAAGCGAGGCCTCATGCAGTCTGCGAACTCCGTCCGTTGAGATGAGGTCAAAGGATCCAAAGGCCTCAGGCATATTGATGATTCCGCCCATTGGTACGAACCAAGGAGCACAGATTTAAGATTGATCAGCGAACAACTGTCGGAGGGCAAAGAGATCTACGCCGGCTTAATCTGTCCAAAATGCGGCACGAAATATGTGATCGCGCCACCGCCGGTTTGCACTAGGTGTAGCGAGAACTCCCTCAAATTCTCTGCACTGTACGATCTATCAAGGCTTCGTGAGGCGGTATCAAGAGACCTATTCAAGCAAAGACCACCTACTATGTGGAAGTATCGGGAACTTCTGCCGATCGTTCTGGACAAGAACGTCGTTAGCATGGGTGAGGGATGGACCCCGCTTGTAAGGACTGAGACATTGGCGAGCAAGCTGGGTGTCAAGAATCTCTACGTGAAGAATGATTTCGCCATGCCAACCCTCTCATTCAAGGATAGAGGCTCTTCCTGCGGAATCTCGAAGGCACAGGAGTTAGCTCTGAAGAGGATCGGCGTTGTCTCGTCAGGAAATGCGGGATCTTCATTTGCCGCCTACGCAGCAAGAGCTGGAATCAGCTGTCTAGTTCTTGTACCCGAGGTCGCTCCGAGCGAGAAACTCGCCCAGATTGCGGCTTACGGTCAAAAGCTCGTGAGGATAAGGGGAGGCCTCGATCAGGCGAGAACACTACTTGAAAATGCCAGAAACGAGCTCGGTATAATGCCATTGAACACTTCCGTTCTGCGATCCTATTACAAGGAGGGAATGAAGACTCTCGCCTTTGAATTATGCGAACAATTTGGTTGGAATCCGCCTGACTGGATATTGATACCTTCAGGCAGCGGAAGCTCTTTGTTCGGTGCTTGGAAGGGATTCATCGAGTTCAAGGAGCTCGGACTTATTGAGCACTGCCCAAGGTTGGTCGCTGTTCAAACGCAAGCCGCTCAAGCAATCGTGAAAGGAGTTTCAGAGAGGTCAATTTCTGCTCCATCGTCTTCTAGCACGGCAGCAACTGCTCTCTCCGTTCGAGATCCGCCAGAGCTTGAGTGGGTGGTGAGGGCCATAGAGGATTCGAAAGGGGCTGCTGTCGCTGTTAAGGAGAACGCTTTGCGGTCGGCTCAGAAGGAGCTATCCAAATCTGAGGGTATTCTAGCCGAACCTGCCGGAGCGATTGGGATCGCTGCTGTATCGGACCTGATTGATCACGGGATTGTTGACGCAAACGAAGAAATAGTCTGCGTCGTCACGGGAGCTGGATTAAAGGATATCAAGTCGCTGCAGGTGGAGGTCCCCGAGCCGCCAACAATAGACCCAAACATTCAAGAACTAAAGAGAGTCATTCGTTAGAGGAAATCGACAGAATCACAAGGACGAGCATGCGTACGGCCACAAACACTAACAAAACCGACGAGTTTCTCTTGTCCGACCTAGGAATAAAGGTGATTTTCGACATATTCGAGGCCGAGCCGCTTTAAGGTTTCATATCTTGGGTTTCCCGTGTTCTTATCCCAGCCTCTAAGTTCATAGTACTCATCCAGCATCTTGTCGAGGTCAGCAGATGTTAAGGCGCTACCTTTGCTACCTCCTTCAGGCAACGGTTCTGTGAAACGCTTTGGCAACGTGTCATCTTTTCGGGATAGACCTTTCATGAGATTGTATGATCTCTCGAGGTTGTAGATTCGCTCACCAATGAGGACCAAGTCGTCCACCGTGATAGACCGGCCGGTTGTCGCACTAATAGCATCCCTGATGTCGGTGAGCGTTCCTGGACCAACGAGAGGCACAGTGAACTTGCAGGCCACTAGAGAATCAACCATCGCCCAGTAATCTTGGTATCTCTTGTCCCAGTGAGCTTTCCAGTCAATTTTGAGTCTGCTAACCTGCTTCACCGGGAGGGCAATTTCTGGAATCTGCCGACCTGCGTCAAGCTGGGCGTCGTGAACGGCTGCCAAGTGGCAAGCTCCTCTGTTCGCAGTTGCGTACGACAGCCCAACGCCTTTCTTTCCTCGAGGCTCATGCATTGGAATCTCCATTCCTTTGACATGCATAGAGAGCTCTTCCGCACCCTTGCCTATCATCTCGGAGGCTCTCTTGACCCCCTCCGAAAGCACTCTTCCGACCCCCTCTCTTTTTGCTATTTGCTGTATTGTTCGCACAATGGCTCCGTGGTTTCCCCACTCAAACGTGACCCCTCCAGTTTCACTCTTGGTGATGAGCCCTCGTTCGTAGCACTCCATCGCAAAAGCGGTCACATTTCCGGTCGAAATCGTGTCAAGTCCGTACTCATTGCACAGCTTGTTCGCCTTTATGATGGATTGTAAGTTATCATTCATGCATAATGAGCCGAAAGCCGCGATCGTCTCATATTCTAGGCTGTCGTCATGGACCGGAGCATAGGGTCCATCCTTTACGTCTACGACCCTCCAACAGGCGACTGAGCATCCATAGCAAGCCTTGACCCCAACAACAAAGTCGCTCTTCAGTGTCTCGCCTGAGATCTTCTCAGCACCCTTGAACACGCCAGATCTGAAGTTCTGCGTAGGAAGCATTCCGGCTTCATTCAGTCCCGCAAGCGCTGATGGTGTCCCATACGCCGAAAACTCACGAATGCTTTGGCGCTCCCTTGCCATCCGAGCCATTTTCGTCGCCACGTCTCTGATTCTTGCTTCATTGGACAGCTCTATCTTGCCGCTTCCTCGAACGGCGATTGCTTTGAGCTTCTTCGATCCCATTACAGCCCCTAGGCCGCAGCGAGCAGCCGCTCTTGAACGTTCATTGATGACTCCGGAGAATTTCACAAGCCTCTCACCTGCTGGTCCGATGATGGAGAGTCTTGTCTTCTCGTCGCCAAGCTCGTGACGAAGAGCCTTGTCAGTATGTGACACAAGCTTTCCCCATAAATGCCCTGCCTCACAAATTTCCGCTGAACCATCGCGGATGGATATGTACACTGGATTCTCTGAAGCTCCTTCGATGACTATTCCGTCGTATCCAGCGAACTTCAATTCTGATCCGAAGAATCCCCCAGTGTTCGCTTGTCCCATGAGTCCCGTCAAAGGCGAGATTGCAGCGACGACATGTCTGCCACTGCCAAGCATCGGGGTCCCAGTCAATGGACCCGTCATGAAGATCAACTGGTTCTTTGGACCGAGCGGATCCACGTCCGGTCCAAGATCGAAGAGTATTCGCGCAGCGAGACCTCTACCGCCTAGAAAGTCGATCTTATCCTTCTCAGGTAGTCTTTCCTCCCGGATCCTTTCTGACGTAAGGTCGACATTCAGCAGTTTTCCAGTGTAGCCGCCCAAACCACCAACCCCCTGAGCCTCAGAGCTCAAATCTAGCTGTTTGGAATAGCCGCAGTGTGTCACGGGTTTGGATATGCTTCTCTGAGCGTATCTGCCCGCAATCCACACCTTAAGGCTTCACATGCGATGACATCTGTTGGCGCTACGTTTCCGAGATTCACATTTGCTCCATACCTTAGTATGAAATATGTTTGCTGTTTCTTCTCGGGCGCTTCAAACATCAATCTGTCCACATCCACGCCCTTGACGATTTCATCAAGTCTACTCTCTCGCACGTCGCCTTTCTCATCATAGACCCCTACTTCTCTTCCCGCCTCTCTCGCCTCGACGATTGCCAAAAAGACGCCTTTCTCGAGGTCTCGTCTTATCCGTTCGGCATACCCCTCAGCAGATAGATCCTCTTCCTTGTGCTTCTTGCCGACTTCTGCAAACACCTTTAGACCGAGGCCAGCGGCTCTAGTAACCAAATCATACCTCACATCTTCACCAAACGAGATCGTTCCGTCCGACACTTCCAAAGCAGAGAAACCGAGTCTCTTGGCGTATCTCAGGAATTTGTCGGTCGATCTTTGAACCACCGCAACCTCAAGAAGAGTGCCACCTGGCATTACATCTATCCGGTTTTTCTTGTAGAGGGCAATCTTTCTTCTTACCAGACTCTCCGCCATGAGTCTTGAGGTTCCAAAGGAGAGTTTTACAATATCGATGTAGTCACCCGCCGTCTGAACTATGTCGCGAGCTTGGGATATTCCAATTCCTTTATCGATCACCATAGTGACACCTTTCACTCGCGGCCTTGACGTTCTATTTGGAATTGGCATGGAGATGACCCTCTCAAATGCCTTCATCAGTTGTCACAACGAGCGTGGGCAAACAGATAATGCCCACGCGGCTATTAAGAGTTCACGCAACCTTGAGGAAGAATTGAGTCCCGCAGATGCCAGAAAGTATCTGGGAGGAAGATGTCGGGGTGTCAAGATTCTCCTACGAGAGCTACAAGGTGGACCAGATCCTCTCGGGCCTGATAACAGACTCACTTTCCTGACCGGGTCGTTGAACGCTCCTCCCTTTCCCGGTTGCGTGAAACACTGCTTGACGGCAAAATCGCTTGAGACCCACGCAACTGGGGAGTCAATGAGCGGAGGGTTTTTCGGTCCCTTCTTGAATTCTTGAAAACACACTTCGAACTCATGTTCAAGACCGCCGGACGCACGAAACGGTGGGCCTACCTATCAGACAGCAATTTCTAATACGCATTGCTGTTATCGAGGTCTGGGAGGTATTTACTCATGGGAGCGACAGGAACGATCGAGTCAAGGAGTAGCTCTCAGCTTCCCGGTTTGGCGGCATGCGTGGGTGTGGCTGTTCTATCCTATCTGTCTTGGTATCTGTTATACAACCCCGTCAGCGCTTTGATGTGGGCATTTGTGTACAGCATTCTGATCGGGAACGTCATCAGGGTGCCCCCTTCCTTCAGATCGGGAATTGACATGGCGTCTAAGGAGGTCTTAAGGTTCGGTATAGCCTGTCTGGGCGTAACCGTAAGCGCCCTCGCATGGCTGAGAATTGGATTGCTGGGCGTAGGCATTGTTCTGGCAAATCTATCGGCGGCGCTATTCATTGGAATAGCCATCGGCAAACGCGTTGGGCTCAGTGACGCATTATCCGTCTTGATTGGGGTGGGCACATCCATATGTGGAGCCTCAGCAATCGCGAGTGCAGGGCCAGCCTTACGGGCGAAAGAGGAGGAGATGGGAATGGCCTTAGCATGTATCACAATCTTCGGCTTGGTTGCGATGTTTCTCTACCCATTCTTGTTTCTTGCCTCGCCACTTGACGATTTCCTTGAGGCCTCTGAAATAGCGTTCGGGTTCTGGTCAGGGATCGGCATACACGAGACCGCTCAAGTCGTCGCAGCAGGATATCAAGTTAGCAAGACCGCGGGCGATGTGGCTCTGTTGGTAAAGTCCATTAGGATTTTCATGATAGGCCCCATCACTGTCATGTCAGCAATAGTCTACTCGAAGATGACTCAGATTGGGAAGATTGCGGAGGTGAAGCTCACAGTTCCCAAGTTTGCAATAGCATTCATAGCTCTCTCAGTTCTTACGACCATAGTAGGTTACTACAACGCTCAATGGATAGGCTTCTACAAGACCTATCTTACTCCGCCGATAGTTTTTCTTTTGGCGATGGGCTTCGCTGGAGTTGGCATGAAAGTCCAGGCGAGAGCCTTGGCCAACATTGGATGGAAAGCATTCGCAGTTGGGTTGATCGCGAGCGTTCTCGTCAGCGTAATAGGTTTGTTTCTGGTAAGGTTCATTTGGATGGCATTCCACTGATCCATTGGAGGATGTCGTTCGCCCCGGTGAGGACATGAGGACTCCGCGTTGCGTGGAAGCTTGTTTCCAGACAGACCGTTCTCAGGAACCTATGTGTCACACTGCCGAGACGTGTTGTATCTGATGTGAGCTACAAGCCTCCCAGTTGGAGGCCTACAAACCAAGAAACGCAGAGCAGAAAGAATGATCCTCTACCTAGTATCAATCATCGGCTCAGGTTCAGCCCAAGTACCACTTCCCGACACGCCTTGCCATGATGCCTCATATCCAACCCCAAGAACGGTCGAAAAGCAGCTTTCCGAACCTCAACTTCGGCCTTAGATGCACGCTACGACCGGCCTACTCTGAGGAATGGTTCCCTTTGAACTTACCCAGTTCGCTAGGAAACAGACAGTGGTTCTTAGCAAAAAAGCTCTGTGCTCTAACAGTTTAGCATGCATATGCTCATCGTTTAACGTGTGCCGACGCCCAAGAGCACATAGCCCAATCAGGACGGCCTCGTTAGTCTCCGCGAACACATGTTGACTGTCTCGCCAAATATGGTCCGCAACTCTCCGCGTAGGCACGAAAACCGCCGGTACACAAGTTCGCATGCACGAGTAACTTGAACGCGAAGGTAACAAAGATAGAGCGTTTCTCGAAGTCAAAGATAGACTACGATCAGTCAAGAGTGCCGGCATGTCAATCGGGCTTTTCCTTACGGAGCACTCGTCACTCCATTGAGCCTCAGTTACAGTGCGAGCCCGCGGGACTGAACTTCTATTTCAGACCCGTCAACTGCAGTAGTGAGGGGAACGTCTGGGGGCACCGCCCTACTCGGACCAGGCTTGACGAAGAACGACCGAGGGACCTGTAGAATGATGCCCCAGATCCATCCGCTATTTCCTCGTTACATTGGAAGAGGCCACTGAGTGATCGCGCTGTGCGTAGAATCCAAGTGTGTGCTCTGGGGTATACATCTGCGAACGAGGCTAAGGGCGTAGGTCGTAGATCTAGTGAAAAGATGTCTCCAACCTATCCATTCGAGCCAAGTAGCAGAGTATTCGCGCAGCTCGTCCGCCTCAGTGGGAGGCTGGAATGGAGTAGAAATGAGCCTCAGATGAGATACTCTGGAACGTTTCCAGGCTGATGTGAAACACGTGGAACGAGGCCGAACCTGCGAAGTCGTCGTTTGACTCTCGGATATTGAATCAGTTGCTCAACCTCAAGATCTCTAGCGGCTTTACTGTCAATTGACGAAATGCGATCTTGCAGTCGACCCATTGATTCGTCAGTAGAGAACGACGACATGACCGCAGGATGCCAACCGACCCGTGCTCTAGACAGATTGCCAAGCGCGGCTAGCTGAAGCGCAAAACCATCGCCTCTTGCGCCGGTCATGGTCTCAAATTCGATCTCAGAGGCCCCCTTGAGGGAGACTCGAGCATGCAAGCACTCAAACGCTGCAAGCTCTTCGCAGTAGCTTGAATCTGCGCCAAGCAGGATGCCATTCGTCTCGAGAATGAATCGAAATCGACCTGCTTTTTCCACCTCCGAGAGCATCTGCAGAAGATGCGGTCTCCCAATCGTCGGCTCTCCGCCGCTGAGCCTCACCTGCCCGAAGCCGCTGCTCTCGGCGGCCTGTATAAGTCTCCTCGCGGCTTCGCTTGGTGGAAGAAACTGGCCACACGTACTAGGGCGTTCCAGAATACTGTCTGACGCCCAGCAGAATCGACACATCAGGCCACAGCCGACAACGTCACCCGTTGCCACTCCTCCGTACCATCGATCAGCGCGGAAACGGTAGTACCTCCGTAGTTGCCCTTGAGGGTCGTCGCAGGTCACAATCGACTCGATTGCCAGATGTCTAGCGAGCGCGTCATACATGACCGTCAGTGGCTACCTGCTGATTATCTTCCACTCTCGTTGCAGCGAGTCTGAAGAGCAATCAGGCATATCCATTTCATTGCTAGATCTTGTAAAGGTAGATTGTATGGATCCCGAGGGAGCCATGGATCACTTCTACCCGTGCCGGTGTCCAATCTGGAATTGAGAAGTCATGAGACACGACGCGGGCACCGCTATGCAGCTCCCGCTCGAGCTTCCTACGAAGGGCCTCGTTCACCGATGGCAAGAGATACATTGTAACGATGTCCGCGCTTGAGAGGTCGGTAGTAAAGAAGTTCTGGCGTATAGCTCGCAGGTTGGGCTTCAGCAGAGCAGCGCTGTTCCGGATAGTTGCGAACCTCTGTGGATGGAGCTCAACGCCGAGCGCATTGGCGCCGAACTCCCTTGCGGCTGCGACAACAATTCTACCATCCCCTGCTCCGAGGTCAATCAATTGCTCGCCCGGCCTCACTTGGGCTACGTCCAGCATCCTTCGTACTATTGGTCGAGGCGTCGGAACGAATGGTACGTCCAAGCCCGTGTCCGTCAATGCTTCTTCTACGCTGATAATCTCACTTCTGCCAGATAACTTTGGTCATCTGTGCAAAGACGGACCTCAAAGTTCCCATCGCCTACGCCTGAAGGCATCCTGAAAAGATGCACTGGCGCCCTGGGCGGGATTCGAACTCGCGGATCAGTATGCTTCTGATCTCCCGCGTCGATGGCGTGACAGGCCATCATCCTGGACCGCTGAACGACCAGGGCGTCCTGCGTTCAAGGGGCGATCTCAACCCGCCAGTGACAGATTAAACGTTTTGGGTCTCTCTCTTTCTGATCAGCAAATCCGTGGAACTGGGTCGCCAAGCGGTTTGGGGAGTATCCTCTTACCGCCTACGGTGGTCTTCACTGCGACGAGATCGAAGTCGTCCGTCGCGTAGCCGATAATCTGTGCCTCACTTCCTAGGTCGGTGCTCCTGAGAGTTGAGAGAACTTCCTCAGCCTTCTCTGAGACAACTGCCAGCGCAATCTTTCCCTCGTTGCCAACCTCGAGTGGATCGAGGCCCAACATCTCACATGCTGCTCTGACACCCGTGTGGATGGGTATCTTCTCTTCTTTGACTAGGATTCCGACTTTCGATTTCTCAGACCATTCATTCAGGAGATTAGCAAGTCCTCCGCGAGTTGGATCCTTCATGCTCACTACGCCTCCCACATCGAGGGCTTTCTCGATCACATGATTCAGTGGTGCCGCGTCCGATTGAACTCTAGTCTCAAACCCATACCCTTCGCGAGCGGAGAGGACTGCGATGCCATGGTCAGCAACGGAGCCCGAGATGATGATCTGATCCCCACCGCGAATATTGGAATCGAGTAGCCAGTTTGCATCGCATCTACGGTGTCGATTGATCTCCTGAAGATTGCGGTCAAGCAGTGGGCTCCTGCGTCCAACGCCTGACGAATTCACCATGAATCTATCGAGCGCGCCGCGTTCGACCACCTTCGTATCTCCCGTGATCACGGCCACCCCGGCCTCCTTGCATGTCTGGTCTATGCTGGAGAGTATGCGCTCCAAGTCGGGTAACGGAAATCCTTCCTCAAAGACGAAGCCCGTTGCTAGCGCAAGCGGTTGCGCACCAAGAACGGCCATGTCATTGACGGTTCCGGCGACCGCTAGTCTTCCGATGTCTCCTCCGGGAAAGAACAGTGGCTTGACCGTGTAGGAATCCGACTTCAGGACGATTCCATCGATAACCGCTGCGTCGTCAAGTGCCTCCAACGGAACTTCAGCACCGCTTCCTGCAAGGTGTTTGAGGATGTACCGTTTCACCAAGGCGTCCATCGCAGAGCCGCCCGCGCCGTGTGCCATTGAGATGTGTTCGCCGGTCAAGCTAGGTGGCTCCGCGCGGCTCGGATCCTAGGCGGCTTACTTCCCGACTCGGATGACATACTCACAGAACTTGTCGTCATGAGCCATGCATTTCATCTGGTCCACGCTGGCTTTCCCGATAGTCCCCTTCAGTAGAGTCTCCATCAAGCCTTCGTCCAGCTTGTCACAGATGAGGTCAGGGTATTGCCTCGCTAGTTCGGAGAAGACGCAGTTGTACATTCTGAAACGCACTTTCTTCGAGTCCTGCTCGAGGATCTCAGGGATGGCACCGATCTGGGAGAGATGTTCTTGAACAACATGCTTCTTCAATGACTCCAAGTCCCAGTGTGCGATCTTCTTCTCGCTTGTGATTTCCCTTGCTAGGTTCGCGCCGACTTCGCGGCCAATCTTCTTGAGGGCATGCCCTGCCTTCTCTCTTCCAAGATTATCAACGATCCCTCGGATGAGGATGCTGGAGAGCAACTCGTACTGCCTCTTTGGGTACTGGATCGACATAGGTTTCTGCGCCGACTGGTACCTAACGACTGGTCTGCCAATCTTTCGTCGTTCCTCGCTATGTTCCTCGACTAGTCCTATTCTCTTCAACATGTTGACATGATGTCTGACCGTTATCGTCTTCAGGGAAACTTCCTGCGACAGCTCCTCTATGCTCATTGGCTTGCGCGATAGAAGGTCGAGGATCTCAAGCCTCGATCGGCTGGACATCGCTTTTCCGAGATCGGTAGCGCTCATCACACTGCCTTCGATGAAAGTATTATGTGATAACTAATATAGACTTCACATATAGTCTCCCGTTCCCTCGATAGTAATTAGACAAACACGCTGCCCACCACACTTCGTCCCCGGCACGTACACACCAAGCTCATTACCCGGAGCCATGGATTGGCGACAAGGCAGGTCGTTCCGAGTGAGCGACACGGTACAAGGCGAGCCCGGAGAGGTCTATGACATCGAGCTGGACGAGAACCTGAAACGAGCAAACGATCTCATAGCCGATGAGAACCGCAGACAGCTCGAGGAGCACAGTGTGCTTGGCGTTGATGTGATGGGATCCATAGGCTCAGGAAAGACCTCCTTAATCGAGCAGCTTGTGTTGCTGCTAGGTGAACGTTACCGAATCGCGGTCTTGAAGGGCGACCTGACTTCACGAATAGATTCAGACCGCATAGCCAAGCTTGGAGTCCGGGCGATTCAGATCAACACCGGTCGTGAATGTCATCTTGACGCGAATCTGGTCCGGAAGGCGCTTGAAAAGGTCGATTTGAGCTCGGTGGATCTGATCTTCATCGAGAATGTTGGGAACCTGATTTGCCCCGCAGACTTCCGACTCGGCTCAAGCAAGAGAATAGTCATCGTGAGTGTGACCGAAGGGCCATACATGATCGTGAAGCATCCGTTCATCTTCGCCGAGGCTGACGTAGCTGTGATCAACAAGATCGACCTCGCTGTCCCCATGGCCGTTGACCTAGGCAAACTGGCGAACGACGTACGCACGATCAACGCAAGAGCATCAGTTGCCTACACCAATTGTAGATCTGGGGAGGGTGTAAAGGAAGTCGCGGCCGCACTCAACCTAGCACTCACGTAGTGAGTTAAGAGAAATGTTGAGAACATATGCATGAGTTCTCAAGGACAAGCCAGATAGTCGAGGCCGTCCTAACCGAGGCAGCGAAGCAACACGCCATCACCGTGACTGAGGTCGAAGTCGAGATCGGTGACTTGACGTTCCTCGGGCATGAGCAGGTCCGATTCGCGTACCAGACGCTGACCGAGAAGACGATAGCAGAACACTCCAAGCTAGCGATAAAGAGAATTCAAGGACGAGGGAGATGCGACGGTTGCGGATATGAGGGACCACTATCGTATCTTGACGACCCTCAATTCCATGTCTCCTTCGCGACATTCAACTGTCCCAAATGCGGCAATCCTCTTTCGATATCAGCTGGCCGCGAATGCATCATAAGGCGAATCCGTATCAGGAAATAGCTCGCTTCGACTCGACGCAGCTTAAATCGTTCATAGCCTCCAAGTGGGATCATGTCTTCCCAGAAGGAAGAGCTCAGAGCCTTCTTTGATCCTCGTTCATTGGCGATCATAGGAGCGTCTCCCATAGCTCAGAAGGTCGGGAACATCATCATCCACAGCCTCATCGAGAACAAGCAGAGGGGCCTACTCAAGACAGAGCTCTTCCCCGTTAACCCACGATACCCCACGATCTTGGGGGAGAAATGCTACCCATCTCTACGCGATCTCCCAGCCGACGTAGAGACGCTGGTCGTTGTGATTCCAGCAGAAGGAGTTCCGGCGGTGATTGAGGAGGCCGCTTCGAAGAATGCGAAGGCTGCAATTGTGATCTCTTCAGGGTTCCGAGAAGTCGGCAACACGGAACTTGACGACAAGTTGGTGGCGGCTGGCAAGGAAGCCGGTATCAGGATAATTGGCCCCAACTGCTTGGGAATATATGATCCATACTCGGGAATGGACACTCTCTTCCTGCCAGAAGTCAAGATGCTCTCAAGCGGCAGAGAAGTCGTCGCGACTCCTCGTCCCCTTCCCGGACACATCTCTCTGATTAGTCAGAGTGGAGGATTTGGGATTGCGGCGCTTGACTACATGGCTGGCAGCATGATGGGCGTTCGCGCTTTTGTCAGTCTCGGCAACAGGTGCGATGTCGACGAACATGAGCTTCTCGACTTCTTCCGCCAGGACGAGAAGACAAAGGTCGTGCTGCTCTACTTGGAGGGCTTGAAGGGGGGACGCGAGTTTATGGATGCCGCGCGTCGTTTCACGAAGTCGAAACCAATTGTGGCTCTCAAGTCGGGTAGAACAGAAGCAGGTGCCCGCGCGGCGGCGTCACACACAGCCGCGCTGGCAGGAGTCGACAAGATCTACGATGCAGCATTCACCCAATCCGGAGTTGTGAGAGCACAGACGCTAGAGGAGTTCTTCGACATGGGAAGGGCTCTGCAGCTACAGAAACCTGCCCTTGGGGGGCATATCGCCATTCTGACGAACGCCGGCGGACCCGGCATCATCGCGGCTGATACTTGCATCGAATCTGGCCTGAGAGTCGACAGTCTCTCAGAAGGAACTCTCTCAAAGCTGCAGGAAATGAAAGCACGTGGAGAGCTACTGCAGATAATGACTGGTGCCAACCCTATCGATCTCTCGGGGCAAGGGACAAGTGAGATGTTCTCGAAAGTGCTTCGAATCCTGATGGAAGCTCCGGAAGTGGATGGCGTCATTGTAATGGCCTTTCACCAGGCACCACCAATTCTGGACGACGTAGTCAAAGCAATCGCTGACACTCACAAGGGCTACGTGAAGCCGATACTCGCTTGCGATGTGGGTGGGACTGAGATGGCGGAAGAATTCCGCACACGTTTCGAGAAGTACGGCATTCCGGCGTACGAGACTCCAGAGAGAGCAGCTAGGGCAATGTATGCTCTGGTCAGGCATGGCAGGTACATTAGCTCAGTGAGGATGAATCGGAAAATAAGCTAGGGGATCGCGCCTCGAAGGCTGCAAGAATGCAGACGACCCTTGGAGTTGTTATCCTAGCCGGCGGAGCGAGTCAAAGGCTTGGCCCCGACAAACCCCTGATGAAGGTCTCCGGCCGGTCGATGCTTGCTCGCACGGTGGCCACGGCACTCACAATCTCCCGCAGCGTGATAGTCGTTGCGGGCAGCCGGGCACAAGAGGTGGAGTATCGAGACGAGATTCCCCGAGGAGTGGTCATCGTTCACGACAAAACCCAAGAAAGAGGCCCGCTGTTCGGCCTCTGTGCGGGGCTTGAGAGGTCAAACTCCGAGTATGCCGCTGTGCTGCCGTGTGATTCTCCTTTCATCAGCAAGGATGTGATCCTTCACATTTACGGAGCGGCGAAGGGGGTTGATGCTGCGGTTCCAGCATGGCGAGATGGCCGAATCGAACCTCTACATTGCGTGTTTCACGTAGCGCATACGAGGAGAGCGACTGTCGAGGCGCTTAAGGATGACATGGATACCATACGCGAGATGATTCAACAGATGGATAGGATCAGGTTCGTGTCCGTGGAGGAATTGAGGGGATTTGATCCTCGCCTTCTGACGTTCTTCAATGTCAACACTCTAGAAGACCTCGAAGAGGCAAGGAGAATATCAAGCGAAATCGGAGAGCGTGGTCGTGCTGCGATCACTGTGGATCGAATGTGATTCTCTCGAATCCTGAATACACGCTCATCCTAGGGCCTCTCGCGAAGCAGCAGAGCGTTATTCCTGTTCTCTGAGCTGCCCGGATCCCTGAGTAGATTGGCCCTCTGACAGAAACAGTTACCGGAATGCCCACTCTTGCTGCCTTGATAACCTCTCCAGCAGACTGCCTTCCCGAACTCACCAGGACTATGCGGGAAGGATCCAGTTCCATCTTGAGAATGGCGCCAAGGACCTTGTCGATTGCGTTGTGGCGGCCCACGTCTTCATGAAATGCTTTGATTGTCCCATCCAAGAAGGCCGCTGCATACTGGAAGCTCCCGATAACTCTGAACTTCCTTGAGTGCTCGTTGAACTCCGCCATCATCTGTGCTATCTCAGAGGCCCTGACATGGAGGTCTGACTTGACAGTTGGTTTCTCAATATTGTCTAGGAGTCGATAGAAGTCTTGGGTTGATCCACAACCTGACGAAAGAGTCCTCAGGGCTTTTGCCGCGTTGATTCTGACTTTGGCTCTTCTTCTTGTTCGTATGTGCACGCTAGTTGTCTCTTGACTCCAGGCGATATCCTGTATGTCTTGGCATGACTTCACTATGCCCTCACCGATCAGATATCCGATCGCGAGCTCCTGCTGAGCGGTTGGAGTAGCAAACAAAGTCGCAGCACGCTTGGCATTGACGTAGATGGTGACGGGAGCTTCCACGGCTGCTTCTTCCGAGAGTATATCGTCTCGGTGTGATGTGAGGTCGAGCTTTCTGACGGTGACGGGTTGAGTAGACTTCATCAGTTATCTTTCACCATGTAGGAGCCAGACACGATGCCGCGGGGCGTGAACCAGTGGTGCGTTCGTTTCGGGACAGGGACTACCTGATTACACCCGAGGGTTTCATCTTTGCGGTGATCGGCAACGTCCACCCGCCGGACAGGGTAATCGCCTATCTGAAGTACATACCGGACGAGCAGGGGAAGTGGGGACGCGATCGCCTACGTTATCGCCGAGCCCTCCAACATTACAATGTTCCTTCAGTCATGGATTCCATGCGTTTCCTGCGCTCGAATGCTCCACAATACATCTTTGAATCAAGCGTGCATGGAATCACCCTTCCGGCGGTGCCTAGGACCGCCATCACACAACATCTGCGACCTGAGGAGACGTTTCATCAGCTATGCAAGACACGAGAACGTGACGAACTCGAGGCGAAGGCTGTTAGGCTAGTCGAGCAGATCTCGAACAGGTCAGGCGTTTCAGTTGAAGCGTTCGGCGTGACCGGCTCGCTTCTTGCGAGGATACATGATCCGACTTTCTCCGACATCGACCTGGTGATCTATGGATATCACAATGCCATCCACGTTAGAAGTCTGCTTCGAGCAGCAATGCGATCGACTCTTGGCGCGATTCAGAGGCTCGAAGGCGAGTCACGAGAGAAGTGGATTACAGAGCGAGTGAAATCTACTCCTCTGACGCGAGAGGATGCCGAAGATCTACTAGCTAGGAAATGGAACATCGGACTCTTTGACGGCACAGAATTCTCGGCCCATGCAGTCCACACGGAAAGCGAGGTCACCGAGCAGTACGGAGACGAATGCTACGTTCCGTTCGGGGTAGTCGATGTGACAGCGACATTGGTCGATATCAGGGGGAGTCTTTTCATGCCGGCGGTCTATGATGTTCGATCAGTGAGGGTCGGCGAAGCGTTCCCCGGTTGCGTGGTGGATCGAATTGTCAGCTTTGAAGGTCTCTATGCAGACATCGCAGAAGATGGTGAGATCGTCCGGTGTAGAGGTAAGCTTGAGAGAGTTGAGTCCGCCTCCCGTGTTGGACATAGGATTGTGGTCGGATCCCCGGAAGCACAAGGATCGGACTTCATTCTCCCGCTCAAGTAGGACAAAGTGAAGCACGTCCGGGCGTCAGCAGTGCCCGAGAATGGTATGCTTTGTGGAGAAAGGATTTTATAATTACTGTCATAACAATAATGTCTCCAAGACAAACGCATCCTTGAGGTCCAATTTGAATGTTAAGCGTCCCATCAATTTTGCCCAGTTCGAGAGGTGAACTACAGGATCCGTACTCAAGATTTGCTTGGAAATGGGTTGTCTTGGCATACATGGCGGCTAGGGTCTTGTCTCATGGAAAGCCACTTCCGAATGATCTCCTATGCGATTTGAAATCCACTAGGGCAAGGATGGAGAGCGGGGTCCACAGGCTGTGCAAGGTTGCCGCCGACCTGCGTGACCTAGAAATCAAGCTGTTCCCAGCCGTATTGCACGTGAGTGAGGGCGAGGTTCACAGAATGCTCGAACTGATCAACAAGGCGATGAACGGAACGATCGAAGAGAGAGACATAGACCTGTCACCCTTGGAGCCCGTATTCCCAGATTGCACAATCCCACGCGTATGTCTACGGTAAGCCCAAGCTCTCATGGTTCGAGGGTAGAACTCCTATGCCTTGCCGAGGCAACTAGAACGCGAGCGCGCTGTCCCTACACGAGCGGTTCGCAAGTGAAATCTTATAAGTATCATGTGAACAACTTTTCACATCACCAACTGGCTCGCCGTGCGATCACGACTCTGTTCATATCCACTAGACAAAGATGAGAAGAGTTGAACAAGACCCCAGACACATGTCCAGGCATATCCAAGTTTGTCAGACCAATTCCGGAGTATTTCACCTGTCCTCACTGCGGTGGCAAGGTGGAGATATGGACTGATGAAGAAACGGGAGTCTGCCTGAATTGTGAAAGGGAATCTCCGAGACCCATCGAGAATAGGTCCTGCTTGGATTGGTGCGAGTTTGCCCTCAAATGCAAGGATATTATCGACGCAAAGAAGCGATCACCGAGCGGTCTCGGCTTGGCCAAGGAACTTTAACAGCTCAGATACGGGCTTTCGCATGTGAGTGACTACCGGTTCACTGAGGCAAGAGTCCAAGGTCTTGCTCGCTTCAGACAGACCCGTCTGCCCGCGGTAGACCGTCTGAAGTTGCTGGGCGCAGTGGTGAGAACGTCTGATGATCGACGCATTTCAGGAGATTTCGGCAAGGGATTCCTTTTTTGGCGCCATGGAGGAGGTTTTGAGCACATGACGCCGAGATCGCTCTCGATGAGCGAGAGAAGCGCGAGGCCGGTTCGAGAGATGTCGAGCGACCCGGTCTGAGCGTCTGGCTATAGTCTATAGGCGGAACGCTCATATTTCGTGATTGCTAGTATAGTAACCCCATGGTAATTACCGAATCGCCACCGGTTCTTAGGAAGCAAAACCGAGACCTCGAAACCATCGCCCACGTCTACAAGATTCTGGCGAATCCTACAAGGCTCAAGATACTTCTGACTCTCGAGTCCGGTTCGATGACCTTCACTGAGCTGATGAAGACACTAGACATTAACCCGAAGACCGTCAGCAGCACTCTGACGATGATGGGAAAAGCGGGTTTCGTGCGCAAGTCCTACCCTCATCAGGTCTACGTGATCACGCCGCTCGGTCGCAGAATCCTCCGTGAACAGGTCTTTGCTCTACACGAGT
>CAZLHM010000024.1:0-25697 GCA_964559555.1 uncultured Candidatus Bathyarchaeia archaeon | reverse complement strand
TAGAGAAGCGTGCTCTCCTGAGGAAAGAATGGGCCTTCAATCTTTCCCTTGATCTTAGATTCAATCTTCGAATTGATCGCGCCCATCTTCTTCAAGTCGTTCTGCAAATCGTCCCCTTCGTAATCAATCCTGACCAGTATAATCATACCATTTCACTGGCCAATTCAGAGCATAGGTCGTGTATACTGGTACTTCTTGCAATTCCACGGAGAAACTGGACAAGTATCACTTGGGATAGATTATCGGATGCACACGAAGTTGCATACTGTAAGCACTGCAGGGTTTCAAGCTCGCGATTTCAAGGAGCTGCACAGCTAGCTTTATGCCATGTTCCCAGCCTCTCACGCCTACCACTAGACGCTGGCGAGAAACGCCACGAAGAGCCGTGGTTGGATTGCTGTCCAATCGACACTAGTTAAGTACCGAACCAACACAAGTTCAAGCAGTCCGACATCACTCCTCTCGGATGATGTTTCGAATCTGGAGCCCCCCATGCCGTGAGAAAACTCACAAAACCAGTCTTCTCTGCTCTTCAGGCCCTCAAACATCAAGTGCGGAACCGCATGACAACCCTTTTCCTCTCGCGAACGAAGCCGCATTTGTGGCTTTGTAAAGAGGCAGTCTCTTCTCGTGGCAAGTCATCTGGCGGCGACTTGATGATGTAAAATGGTACACGTAACGGATGACGGAATATTCGATGAACCGGTAGAAAAGATTTGGAGATACATCGCCGATCAGAATGCGCATCAGCACAGTGCGGTAAGATTCACCAAGGTCCTCGAACAATCAGACAAAGGCATGACAACCGAGGCCGAACTGAAGAATCCAGATGGATCCTGGCACAAGGAAACTTGGAAGATCGGTATGAATCCTCCCAAGAGTCAGACCACTGAATTCCTTACAGGACCAATGAAGGGCTCCAAGTACACTAACACATACACCCCGATGGGCAACAGGACCAAGGTCGTGGTCGACGGCGAATTTCAAGCACAGGGCATGGATGACGCCGGCACAAAGAAGTTTGTGCTATCATTCCTCGAAATGGTCTTCAACGAAGACACCGCAAATCTCAAGAACTTCAAGTAAGCCGACGAGAATCGCCTTCGCGATCTCTCGTCCCTTCCTCTTTTTTCTTCTACCGTAATCTTTCAACCTTGATGTTGCTGTTAGAGAGGAGTTGTCCTACGCTATATCTCGCCTTGCATGCACATTGGCCTAGCTTGCACGCGCATTGGGCCAGCTTACAGTAGACTGAGCTGGTTATTCTCGCGTGTAAGTACCGTAATTTGAACCGTTGAGACGGTGGTTCTGAGCCCAAATGGGTCTGGGTACCTGCGGATTCGAACCTAGTAGCCGCTGAGACGCAAAAAGAGGGCTGGCTCAAAGTTGGCGGAGGGACCTGCCAGGATTGACACGAGGATGGTGATCTGAACCTAAGGTCCAGTGTACACCGGCCCCACCACCCCTACGGGCCATCGGCGGATGTTTTGCAGACATTTGGCGTAGTCTTTGTCATTCCCGGATTCCGTTGGTTCAAAACGTGAATTGTCACCTAGCCGGGCCCACCAAGATCTATTCGGGAGTTGCTTGATTTCACGTCTGGTGACATCTTCGTACTCCACTTTGGAGCGGCAGAGCGAGATTCTAACCTCCAGTGCCATTGGGGTCGTTGCCTGCAAAGATTCGCTGATGGCAATTCGATCGTAAGCTTCAGTCGAGAAGTTTCAGGAACTCCTCTCTTGTGAGACCTGCCTGAACAATGATGGCCGAGAGGGTTCCGCGATCTATTTCTTCGTGACGCGGGACGACCACCAGTTTTCCGTCCCGTCGGAGCACCATATGGCTTCCTCGTTGCCTAGCTAGATGGAAGCCGACTTTCTCGAGAGCCTTCACAACTTCGCGCCAGGATTTCAGCGGAAGCTTAGACGGTGACTTCAACCGTCTCGACCCCGAGGACCTTAGACCTCAACTCCTCTAGGACGAGGGAGATTGCTTCCCGAATGTTCGCGAGGGCCTCCTCCTTCGTACGCCCCTGACTAATCGCCGCCGGGATCTCCACACATTGCACAACATACCAGCCATCTTCACCCTTCTTGAGGGTGACGTGGTAGGTCTCGCTCATGTCTCTTCTGAGCCGCATAGGAATCTATGCCATATTCAGGTTTTGCGGATTATTCTCACGCAGCGAAGTGAAGCCAGTCACGTTCTGTATGATCGCAGTGATCTACATAGCGGCTCTCGTGAAATCGAGCAGTAGCCAATCTAGCGGATTCGAATCCGAGTTTTGAGCCCAGACACACCGGCGACAATCCAGCGAGGCGCGCCGGATCCGCCGTCTCTCTCTTGGCATATCTGCGTATCTCTTGCGGACGTACGGCATAGTATCTGTCCGCTCGGGATTTCGTTGGTTCAAAACGCGAAATGTCACCTAACCGGCCCCACCAACTTCTTGTGGGGCGAAAGGTTAATCCTAAATGTTGATCCTTGTTCTCGAGATGAAAGAGTTGACAACGCTGCTTGTCGACAAATCTCAGCTAGCCCTCATAAGGGAGACCAGGGATCTTCTTGAACAACTGCTCGAAACCATGGACGTAGTGAAAGACAAGAAACTGATGCACGACATAGCGCTCTCCAGAAAGGAAGCAAGAAGAGGAAAGACTCGAAGTTTTCGCAGCCTGCTTGAGGAGCTAGGCGTTGAAGCCTAGGTATCAGGTCGTTCACACGCCAAGGTTCGAACGAGACTTCAGGAAGCTTAGCTCCGAGCTCCAGAGAAGAATCGCCGAGGAGGTCCTGGTTCTTGAGACCGATCCGGCTGTCGGAAAGCCCCTTCACGGAGAGCTGAAAGGTCTGTCTTCGCTAGGAGTGGGTCGCTATCCAGTCGTCTATAAAATTCAAGAACGGGGAATCGTACTGCACGCGGTGGCTTACAGGAGAGCAGCATGCGGCGCCTGAAGAACAGGGCAAGATACTGAGGCCACCTAGGGCCCAGCGACAAGTTCACACTCATGAGTACGGGAAGATCCTCGGATGCTTCGCGGGGTTCTCGTCCATCTGAGGCGGAATTATGGCGTAGAGTTCTTCCGCTAGAACTGAGATGCTAGGCAGTAGCAATGCGCGATAATCCCAGCGCTGTCATGGAATAGAAGTCTTCCCTGCCCCGCCTGCGCTTTCGCACAAAACGCCTTGCTGCGAGCAAAGCGAGCTGCTTGCGGGTCCACGATTCCTTGTAACCGTACTTCTCACTGATGAAACGAGTGACTTCCTTGAACGGGACCTCTTGGTTTCCAATGATCTTCCCGAACACGTACGCTAGAAGCTCGATGTCTGCATGGTCCATCAGTGTCTTGATGATAGGCGACGCAATGGCAAACTTCTTACGCAGCTCCATGAGCTTTATCCCAAGCATGTAAGCCCATCGCCCGCTGCGCCTCTGGGACAGGCATTCGGCCTCGATTGTCTTCCATTCGAGCCCGACCTCGACAAGTATTCGCATGTCGCCCATGTCAGCCTCGCGCTCCGTTATTCCCTTGAAGAGAAAGATGTCCTCGGGCGCCATCAGATACACGTCGAGATTGCCTAAGGTGCGATAGAGGCGCGCCCTCCCTTTCATCCCAGCGCTGAGCTCAAGCGCCCTGCATACCTGGCGGTCGAATATGTCGAAGCGCATGCCCCTGCTGTCTTCCACGATGGCGAATGCACCCATTGTCGCGCAAGCGCCTGCAATGCTTCGCACATTCGCAAACCCGATCTTCCCCAGCGCGCTGGCAAACTCCCTTGCATCTTCCAAGGATCCGAACACGACATCGACATCCTTTGTTGCGACCTTCCTTCCTATGAAGGTCATTGCGCATCCTCCGATGAGATATGCAGATACTCTTCGGGCGAGCATCGCTCCGCTGTCGCTCAGCGCCTTCGTCAGGTCTGCCTCGCCAAACGTCCGCAGCTGGCTCATTGGATTCCGTACTCCCTCGCTTTTGCTAGAAACTCATTCCACGGCGGGAAGCGGTCTGGCCGTTCAACGCCCTGGCTTGCAAAATAGCGGACTATTTCCATTACTGAAACAGCCACGCCGTACTTCTCAGCGGCATGCCTGAGATACTGCATGTTCAGTCTCGCCTCGTTCTTTTTCCATGCCAGAAGCGTCGGGAGCGGGTTGCTACTGTCTACAAGGAGCGAATGGACGATTGCATCTTCCAGCCTCAGCTTTCTGGCATACGGCGAATAGAAGAAGTGCGACTTCTGCGCCATGAGTGGCACGCCGAACCTTGCGAAGGCTGAGACGCCTGTCGGGAGGAAGCCGTCCTTTTCCTCAAATTTGGAGCTCTCTATGATGAATTCCTCGTTGCGCTCCGAGACTATCACCGCATCAGGCGCGAACTCCAGAGCAAGCTTCTGGTTCATGTAGCTCCTGAACTCGGTTGTGAATTCGGCTAGGACGTGGAACCTGGGGGAAATGCAGTACGCCCCCTCCTTATCCTTCTGGACAACGCCCAGCTCCCGCAGCCTTTCGAGAGACCGTGCCGCAGTCGCCTCTGAGACCAGCGAACTCTCTGCAATCTGCCTCCTGTTGGCCAGCTGCTGGGAGCCTATCGCCGAGAGCACTTCGAGGCTTCCTCGCGAAAGCAGTTCGTGTAGCGGCATGTGGCCGAACTCAAGAGCCAGCCTTCTCCAGAGCGCCGCATGCTTGGTTTTGGAGAGCGAGACATTCTTTGAAAGGCCTAGCTTCTCTGTGCTGAGGAAGCCCTTGTCCACGAGATCGGAAACGACTCGCGACAGTTGCACTTTTGATATGTCCAAGGCCGAAGCTATCTCCGAGGCGCGCGCAGTTCCATGGCTTGCAATGAAGCGCAGGCATCTCAATTCATCTGGCCCCAACTTGATGCGCTGCATTCCGTGTCACCGTATTTTTCAGTGTATGATTTTTGTTAATTGCTATTTAAATAGTTAACATTTTTGATACGGCGCAACACCGCTCTGAACCCCTTTCCCAGCCCGGACAGCAAACAGTGGTAGATCCCCCGTTGATCTGCCTCTGCATGAAGAAGTAAGCCTGCTTGTCGTTTACAGGCTCCTCGAGCTTGTATCTCTCATCCACATGGTCCTGCCGTTCTTTCATTGTGGAGAAGGATTTCCCGCAAGAGCAATCATAACAATAGCCTTTCACATGTCGTTCGAAGTCGCCTGAAGTTGTCGACAGACTCCTGGGAGTCTCACCTTGCTTGAAAACAGCACGCGCTGCGACCAAAAAGGAAACGCCTCAATATGAGCCGTTCTGGAAGAGCCCCACCGTAGCCTTGCAGCGAGTCCCGTCTGCCCCACCAAACTAGATCACTTGTGAGTTTCTCTTGCTGCTCAACGTGAAACAGGAGTGGAGCCCACTCGTCTTGGGGTGGACCCCACTCCGCAGAACGCTTCATTCTAGGGCGTTCTCGTCTTAACCAGCCCCCTCTGTGTCCGATCCGGCTCCACCAGCTCTTTCAGGCTATCTGTGGATGTTCTGCGGACTTTCGGCGCAGTTTCTTTCCGCTCCGGATTTCGTTGGTTCAAAACGTGAAATGTCACCTAATCGGCCCCACTACTTTCGTGGGTACAATAGGCAATTGCCTTGGGATTTGCTCTGCAACATGAAGACTACGCATGGAGCGTTAGCATCTGCTATCCGTACTTTCAATTCCCTAGCCCTTGGGATTTGCTCTGCAACGTTTCGTAACACAAACGATGCGCAAACACGCATCCACAATCTTTCAATTCCCTAGCCCTTGGGATTTGCTCTGCAACCACAAAAACCAAAGTGGCCATAATCGACGTAGCGAGTTGGTATGTAGCGAGTTGGATTACGATCCTTCGTATGTAGCGAGTTGGTATTTGTGGTCAGGCCAGAGCCTTCCCCGATTGCATGTCATTTCCTGTTCCGCAGCACTAGGCTGTTGCGGCTAGGATCTTCGCTTTCGGCCTGAATGCCCCAAGGTCCTCGGGTCTAGGCCCAATTATCTCGACTCCAAGAATCTCGTTCCTGCCATTCAGGTCGAGAACAAGATTGTCGGCCAGCGGCTTGCTCGAAGCTACCTTTCCCTTCCTTATCCTGATGTACAGCGCTGTGCTACTTGGATCATATTCCAGTGAAACCATATTTCCTCAGTCCGTCCTTGTCGATCCAGAACGTTGTGATGACCTCGATGTCTCCGTTCTTCGTCTGATAAACGACGAGCAGGTCTCGCCCATTAACATTTCCGAATGCTGCTTTCCTCCCAAACCGAACCTCGATTGTCTCAACTCGAGATGCGAGAACTCGCTCCACGTTTTCACGGGTTATCCTTCGCTCCGCCATCCGCATGAGCGCATGCGGTTTGAGAACCACCCCCAACAGTGACACAGGCAGTATTCTCTCCGCACGACTGCATATATGATCCGCGTAGTCGTAGGGAACCTTCCAGCCAGAGCACTCGAGCAGCCATCTAGGATCGGGTAGCTCCAACAATCCGGAGCTTTCGTGACCAGTGAGCCTGTGGTCACTTTCTTCCACAGATCCACAGGTAGCCGCATCCGCCCCGGCACCGAACCGTCGGAACAGTCAAAGCTGGAAGCTCTTGCTCTGAGACCACGCGGTGAATCCTGCCGATGATTCTTTGCACGTACCGTTTCATCCCGTCGGATATTTGGGAGGTCACGACCAGCTCCTCATTGACATAGCTGACCATTCCTCGCTTCACCGTTGTCTTGTACGTCTCTTCGACAAGCAGCGCGTATGCGGTTAGCTGATACTTGTGATCTAGCCACAGCTTGCCTTTGTCAGAAGCCATCTCCTTGTAATCGACTGGTACGTACTCGGAACCTGAGTGGATCAGCAAGTCGAGATTGCCTCTCAGCTTGAGCCTCGCCGATTCGAGCGGAACTCGAAAAATCTTCTCCGCATCTTCGAATTCAGGCGAGTAGAACTTGGCGGTTTTTCGACGCTTCTCTTTCCTCTCAAGCTCTTCATGCGCAGTCTTGCTGGCTTCCTGTTGTGACCCTAGCGCGGGCCGGCAGTGCATCACCTTCTCAAAGTACACTATTCTGGGGCAATAGAGATAATGCTTGACGTCTGTGACTGAGCAGAAGTCTTCAGTCACATCCGAGGTTGGCAGTTGCTCAGATTCTCGCGAAGTGCTCTTGGCTCGTCGGCTTACCAACCTCACACCATCTCAAGCGGTCACATACCGAGGAAGCAGTTCAGCGGTCGGTCAGAGAAGCCCAGCCCTCCACAAACTGCCGCAAAGAGACTTGTCAAGCCCGCGTACTGTCACATCCATCGATGACTACCCCGGTCCTGAATGTACGGTCCTTCAGGCTAGAAATATGAAATACTCGACTTTGTCTCATCGTACTCATACCTTTTCTGTTTCCCAACCTCAAGTCTTCCTTTGAAGCAGGCGTCGCAGACCGGATAGATCTGCACATTTTCGAGCTTCTCACCGATGAGCCCTCGCAAGTCCACTAACAAGCTGTTCAGCTCGTGGTGACGAAGAGACCCCAGAAAGGCGCTATATTGAATTCTCGTGAGCCCATAGTCCTTCAAGAGTTCGCTGACTTGGTTTCGGACGTTATCGTCCGTCACATCGTAGATGACCATGTGGCGCATAGTCTACCAGCCCAAAAAGAATGGTTCATAGCACGCAGTCTCCCGCAGGAGCAGTCTTGCAGCTTTTCTTGCCTGAGTGAGAATGAATCCTTTTAGTTGCGAGCGCTGCTCGTTGAAAACGGCGGAGGAGGTCAACCGTTCCTCCAAGGCCTCGATTAAGTTCTTGGTCACAGAGGCGCTTAGGGTCCGACCTGTTTCGGGTGGCCCATCCGAGAAGTCATCGGGCTTTATCACATTCCTTCCAATCAGAGAGAGCACCGTCCGGTCGACGATCTGTTGACGAAATTCCTCCATCATGTCCAAAACGAGGGAAGGCTTGCCCGGCCGGTCCGCGTGCAAGTATCCCGCGTACGGGTCCAAGCCTGCGTATGAGACCGCTTTCCAAACCTCCGGGAAGAGGACGACCTGATAGCCGAAGTTGAGCATCGCATTGACTGGATCTGTGGTGCCACGGGTCTTTCTACTTGGGAACCGGAAAGCCTCCGGAATGGTCATTCCAATGCGCTCCCAGTAGCTTCGCGCAGCCTCAGCCTCTAGATTCATGAGTGCCTGTCGACAGCCATCGATCGGGGCAGCTTCCAGCCAACGGGTCTTCTCGATCGTCTGGTCTATCTCGCGAGCTGCAGTGTACAACTTCTCCGCTAGGATCGGACTGGTCTGCTTTCGGTTCTTCGCCATCAACTTCAAGAGATTTGATTGATTGAGAAGCTTGCCCAAGACGAAACCCTGGCTCAGCCTGAAGCCGCGCTCATCATTGTAGGCCAAGAACTGCTCACGGCGGGCACGAACTGAGCCTGTCATGGAAGTTGGCATTAGGATAGCGTATGGCCAACCTCGATATCTCGCGAATATGACTTGGATTCCTTTCGAGACAGCAAGATCGAGGGCGCTCGTTGATGCTGCTGCGCCTTTGCTGGTGAAGACGATGGACTCGACGTCATCTGATACAAACTCTGATTTCTTGTCCGCCTTCTTCACGATGAACCGATTTCTCTGCCGCCCTAGGAACATCCCGAAATCGTCGAGGTAGATCTTCATAGGTAGACATCCCTGCTGGGCGACTCTCCCCAGCATGTCGAACACTGAATACAGGATGCCTCACACTCTGACCTGCTGGGTTTTCCGGGATCTCTCCCCTCCGCGACTATCTCGAGCTTGCGATCACGCTCTTGGATCCACCAACTCCGCAACTCGTCGTTCGCGAAGAACAGATCCTTCCTCACTGAGAGTTTCTCCTCCAAGAAGGAGACGTAGACAACACCGCAGACATCGATCGGGACTTCGTGTACGCTCTCAAAAACGAGGGCGTAGCCGACCGGCGCCAGTCTATGCCATTCCTTCGGTCGACTATCGACCGTGAGGTCGAACATTATTCCACGAAGGTAGTCATAGCAGTCAAGACTCAGCAGACCGCTCAGCCCGAGAAGCTCGCCTGAAATCTTGTGCTCAACTAGGAACGGCGCGGTCGACGCGAGCCGATCCTGCTCGGACGCATAGGGCTGAGCTGCAGAAAACTCTGAATAGCGCGCTTTAAGGCAGCGCTCCATGTAGTTCCAAGATGCCTCTGCCGGCTTACGCAACGTGCCCGGATCATAGGGGATTTCGTCCCAGCGCACATTGTTCCACCATTCATCGAAGCGGACATCTCGTTGTCGCAAGTAGTCAAGCAGACAATCGCTGACAACTCCGTGCACGATCTTGCCCAAGACCATCCTGAAGTTGACAGGCGCCTTTGACCTCTCGACGTGACTCAGATAGATGTCACGATCCGTCGGGCAAAACTTCGATACTACGGAATACATTGGCAAACGAGTGTCGTGGTAGGGCTTCAGTGGCGGTTGGTACCAGTTCCACCCTCTGAGCTGAGGGCTGACCTGTACCTCGCGGGCAGTGGACAGAAGCTTGTGGATTAGGAGTTTATGCTCCACCTCGGAGAGGAAGTACATGGGCACTTGGCCATCGGGTATGACCGCCTGAACATTATCCAAGCCTCCGCGAAAAACTCACCTGAGGCACCATACGCAAACTAGACGAAAACCGAACCACGAGCTCACGGCCTTTTACAGCTAGGCGTTATGTCACTCCCACGCGGGGGAACGTCCTATTCTGAGTCATCTACGGCTCAATCAAACTCGCTATTTGGCTAATCCCAAACCGTGGCGAAGGGAACAATGCGCAGCGATTTTGGCGCAGCTGTCATGTGCCCCTCATCAAGACAACTCTTCTAGAATCTGCACCTCTGTTTGAGGGTCGGGGGAAGTGGGGCGTTTGCGGTTGAAGTACGGGGATGCTCGTCAATTCTGAATTGGGAACGACGATGAAGAGCACTCTTCCCAAGACGTTCTCGTTTGCGCCGACGAGCCTTTGGAAGACATCTGCGAGCGCTTGATTGTCTTGGACACGCATGTTGGTATCATGCTCGGGTTTGTTGTCGTTTTGCCAGGCTTCGTTCCACCATGAGAAGCCGATAACGGTTGGCCAGCGGAAGCCGATGAGATCGACAAGCGCCTCCTCCGCCCAAGTCGCCTGATCGCACATCGGGTTGCCTGAAGTCACGCCGAATTCTAGCACCACAATAGGTTTCGTGCGGGCCATCGCAACAACGCGTGGATAGGCTGCATCCATGATATCGCGGAAATCGTCGCACCACTTGTCCATCGGGGTCTGCGCGCCGTAAGCGCTCACTCCGATCCAGTCGATATAGTCGTCGCCAGGGTAGTAATTCTCGAAACGGTTCCAACGCCTGTCCGGGTGATCGTTGCCGTTCAGGTGGAATGCCCACATGATGTTGGATGCGCCCTCTTGACGCATCATGTCGATGATGTGGCGATATGCATCGCGAAAACGCTCAGGGCCATCGGGGAGCATGGGATCACCATACCCGTCTGTTGTTCCCCGTCCGTTGTGTCTACCGTTCCATGGGAACCAGTATCCGTTCACCTCCGTCCCGTACTCGACAAGTAGAGGTGAAGCGAAATCACGTGCCTCTCGAGCCCATGCTCGAAGATCACTGTCAAACTCACCTTGTATGATGCGATCCAGCGTGAAGTGTCGGTTGCGTTCTCTGAACGGCTTGTCGCGCAGCATCAGACGAATGAATGGCACGCTGCCGGAATCACGGATCCAAGTCGCAGTGGCCAACGGGAAGTGACGGTCACGATACCAGTTGTTAGAGAAGTATACCCAAGCAGCCGTTTTTCCTACCGTCTGCTCGTAAGACTCCAGATCCTCGGGAGTGATGTCGTCCTCCTCACCGGTCCGTCCGCCGGGAAATACGGCGTGATAGATCTGGCCGGCGGGCGGGAAGCCTATTCGTGTAGTGGCGGCCGATGTCCTCGGCATTATCATGGCGACGCCGGCAAAGACCGAGACGACCAATGCGAGCAGAACTGAAGCGCCACGAAGTCTCACGCTCAACTACTGTTCGACCTCGCATGCCCAACCTGCGCATCCTCGGGCGACGAATATTAGATTAGTTGAGAGAGAACCAATCAAGATTCGTGCTGGTTTCGTGGGCCGTTGACCTTGCTGACGAGCCTCTCTATGGGTCATGGTGACCGCAGCCCATTGCAGGCGGCCACAGTCCAAACTGAGAAAAAGAGGATGGACGGCTAGTAGGTAGCGTGACGCCGAGCCTACTTCTGCCGGTAGCTGTTGAAGGCGCTCTTGCCTTTGTCGACGAGATATTTCCTGCTCTTGTCATTGCCGAAGACTGCACCGAGAGCTACCCCGACGCTGAGTGCAACGGCGCTTAGTGCGATCGTTTTCTTGCTTTCACCATTCATGGTTGTTGTATCCCTCCTTTGGGTCTTGTCGCGGTACAATGATGTACCGCAATATGAACATTACTGCATGCCCCGACATATTCAACGCAAAAGATCGATATGCCCTCCGCTCCCTTGTCATGTGCGCGTGCCTGTCGCGTGAGTTCCTCAAACCAGCTAACGGTTTGACAGACGCGATATCAAGCGAAGAATGATGCCCGAGGTGGCCAGCGCCGAACCGGCCAGACTTGAGAGGACAATTGTTGAGGTCGCTGCCATGAGCACAATGACCGGGCCGTCACACACAATTCCACAAGCCGCTGCAGCCAAGCCTCCGAGAACGAGCACAACTGCGATCGCAAGAATCCTTCCAGACACACGCCGCGCCTTGGACGAGCATACAAACAAGATCGAATGTGGAATGGCGACGTAGATTGCCCCTATGAGAGAACTCACCACGAGCCCCGATGCAAGCGCATTCACCTCAGGATTTGATGGAAGGAAATCGAATAGAGTGGCACCTATTCGAAGTATTCCGATTAGCGGGTAGAGCACGAATTTCACTGTGGTTCTCAGTGTTGAATGCTCGCGAATCACTTGGGCGATAGTGGGACTGAACGAGTAGTACCAAGCGTTGAAGGCTGTCATGAAACTTGAACCGGATCGCGTCGTCAGGATTGAATTGTCGCGGAAGTTCCTGAGGAACTGAACCTCGTCAGAGAGCTCCGATCCGTATGTCGCGGTAGCGATCAAGCATCCTCCCGTCACTCGAACCGTGAGTGTCGCAGTGTGCGCAATCGAGTCTCCCGTTGCCATGACCGTGATGAGGTGCGTTCCCTGTGGTGCTCCCGAGACGCTGACCGCAAGGTTCGAGGATGCGATCCCACGTATCGGCGGCGTCACCGGATTCCTATCGAAGTACACGCTCATACCACCCGGCGCACCTGAGCTCGCAAGGTGTACGGGTGAGAAAAAGACACCGAGGGACTGAATCGTGACCGTTGCGACAGCAGACCCGCTAGGTACCACTGACAGCGAGGATGGTGTGATGGTGATCGTGAAGTCAACCACGCCCTCGGCGATCGTTACCGTCACGTTTGCCTTGTGAATAAGCGACCCGCTAGTTGCGGTCACCTGAAACGCGAATGTTCCAGTAGAAGCCCTAGCACCAGCTACGATCATTAGTGTTGAAGATGCGGTTCCGCTTGGATCAGGAGTTATCGGCGTGGGAAGCGTGTAGACAACGCCGGAGGGTCTCGACCCAATCCAAGAACCTGAGAGCTGGACTTCTGAGTTGAAGCCGTAGATCGATGTCACGGTGCAGATGCTTGTCTCGCTCGCATCCTGTACTAGAAGGAGACTTGAGGGTTCGCAGCCGAGGTTGAAATCCGGCTTCAGTGAAAGTCTCGCGACCTTGTTGGAGGAGGACTCGAGTATCCAAACGTTGCCTGACGCATCAACTACAACGTCGCGGGGTTGGCTTCCAGTTGGCAATATCCACTCCGTAAATTCCCCCATGGTGGACTCTATGCTGGCACTTGCTACGGGAGTCACTCTGACCGTTGATGGCAGGACCGGACCGGTCGCTATAGTCATCAGTGCTCCGCTTGTGGGGGCAGAGCGTGTTACTATCGGCCGGGAACTCATAGCGGTCCCGTCAATCGTTGGGTCAAGCCGAGCGACACGATCTCCCCCGTGTTCGGCAATCCACGGATTTCGCGTGACTGGGCTGATGCTGAGACCTTGAGGATCCGCGCCGCTAGTCGGAATCTGCCATTCTACGAAGGTATCGTTGGTCCGCAATACTCCCACATAGCTGTCGACCCCGGCTGCTCTAGGACCTCCCATGGTGTACCAGACCTGACCTTGGACATCCACATCGAGGGAGACAACCTCAGTCAATGGGTGAGACGGAGTTGCCCAGCTTGTGAACTCACTGGCCAACCTGTCCCACTTCACGAGGGCGGTGGCCCCAGCAAGCCAGACGACACCTGAACCAGCCGAGACACCGTTTGCACGGCCACCTGCAGCAGACGGAAGCTCAACCAAGAACAGCCTAGCAGTCCCCCGACTCGAATCATAGACGATCACCCCCGCCGAGTCTCCGACTCGACTGAACCAAGCTCTGATCTCCGTCCCGCCTTGCTCAATCGAAATGTATCTTGGACCTGAGGCCTCGCTAGGCAGAGCGTACTCCTTGAACGTGCCCGTGTCGGGAAAGAATAGGAATACTCTGTCCTTTGCAGACTCAGTGCCGAAAACAGCCAGCGACCCTGATATCGTGGTCAGACCAAGACTCAGAGGCTTCGAGCTTGCGGTAGGAATCACCCATTCCCTGAAAGTGTTGATCGCAGGATCCAGCTGGGCTATCTTGTTACCAGACGACTCCACAAACCAGCAGCAGTTGCCTGAAGGATCCAAAGCCAAATCGGTCGGCATGCTGCCAGCCGTCGGGATGCTCCACTCGGTGAGTACCGCGCTAAACCCACCAACACCCTGGGCAGCCGTCACAACAGGGATCCCGACACGGAGTGAAGCGAGGAGCAGCAGTAGTAGGCAAACGGTGGCGAGGCTCTGAGAGAATCGACAACTCGTCAAGGGGTCACACCCTTTCCCTAGCTCGTCGAATCTTACGTGAGGAAGATTGGCAATCGACGGTTCATTACTTTTGCTTGAACTGTCCATAGGGCGCACGGATGCTCCGTCGGTAGGAAGATGCTGTTCTACCTGATCTGCGCTTCAGGATCGTTCATTCCGTGACGATGCTCTGGAAGGTCGGATGCCGAGGAGGTCTTTCCGTCGCATCGAGTGTTCTATTCTCTGAACGCATCGTTCCAAGCTCTAGCACTTTATGCGTGCTACTGACTCACTAGTGCGCGATGAAGAATGAATCGTAGAAAGATGGCAGTCATCTCATCAGCTGTTATCGTTCTCGTGCTCGCTTCATTCTACGTAGGAACACTGTTCTCGCCCTATGGGGTTATGACTCCATACGGTCCGCTCGGTGACTCCGGCGTTGTGCCGCCGACCGTGATAGAGAAGACAGGGGCGGAGCCGGCGTACTTGGAAGAGCAGACGCTGGCGCAGGAACGGATGGTCATCTACAACGGGTACATCTCTCTCGAAACCAGCGACATCCAAGGAAGACTTGACAGAATCAGACAACTCGCTGAGAATTACGGCGGATATGTCGCAGGTTCATCACGGTCAGGGTACGGCACGCAAGCGACCGCCGAGATATCTATCCGGATTCCCAAAGAGAGATTCCATGAAGCGGTAAGACAGATAGAGACGTACGGCAAGGTCTTGGATGAAAGAACAACGAGCGAAGATATCACTCAGCAGTACGTCGATTTGAAGGCTAGGTTGAACAACTTGGAGAAACAGGAACAGCGATTGCACGAGATTCTTGGCATGGCGAAGACGGTTGACGAGATCCTCCGAGTCGAGAGCGAACTGTCCCGTATCAGAGGAGAGATCGAGAGTCTACAAGGCCAGATCAACTATCTAGAAAGCAGCGCGAAGATGTCACTCATCTCTGTCAGCCTGATCGAGCCAGCGCCGCCGTTCACACCGCCAGGCATGGACTGGGGCGAAACACTCGAAACCGCGATCCTTGGACTCTTCACAGTCCTCCGTGGCCTGATGATTCTAATAGTGTCCTTGATTCCGCTAGCCATAATCGGGTTGCCCATATACTACGTGTACAGACGAAGAAGAAGACAGAAAGAGAAGAGATAGAAGATGACCAAGCGGGCATCTCTTCTCATCCTCGCATTCGCCATTCTGCTTACTATCAGTCCGTTGGCCGGCGCAGATCGATGTATTTTGCCCATATCTGATGCGGATGTCTACGGCCCGGGACAGAAGGCCATAGTCGCTTGGAACGGGGATGTCGAGAGATTGATCCTCTCAACAGACCTCTACGCCAGCGCAGACACCAAAGTCCTTGAGATTCTCCCTCTTCCCTCCCAGCCGACCGTAGAGATCGGGCAGTTCGAATCATTTCAAGCAGTCCAGCAGCTCATGATAGCCAACGCACCTAGGGCACTTAGCAAAGGCCTCACAGGTCTTGAGATAACGTTTCATGAAAAGGTTGGAGCCCATGACATAACGGTAGTCAGGGTGACATCAGTCGATGACCTCGTCCGTTTCGCCCTCGACTATGCTCAGAAGGTTGGCATCGGCGTGCTACCAGCGATCAATAGAGAGACGACTGGGATTCTGGAAGATTACTTGTCGCGTGGGTTCGAGTACTGGGTCTTCGACCTTGTTGACATCTACTCCACCATGAGGAGCATAGAGCCGATCGCATACGAATTCCATTCATCGAGTCTCTATTATCCCCTGAAAGTCTCAGCCACAGCAAAGGGGCGAGCAGACGTAACCCTCTACCTGATAACGACCTGGCAGATCACGGAGACAGAAATCCCAACCAAGATGAGACTCGCCTACTACCAGTCGACGGAGCAAGTCGTCCAGTTTCAGATCTCGTCCAACGACCTGACAACAATCGACGCCGCGCTAAGTGGACTGTTCCTCGTAGCTGATGGTCCCGCAGCTTGGTTCACCGCGGCGAAGTACGAGGGCGACCTGAACGATTTGGACTTCGACCTCGAGATCCCAAGACAGTCGGTCACGTGTCGCTCGATAGACGTGACAACGGACCGAAGTGAGTACAGGATCGGAGACAGTGTGAAGATAAATGTACACTTCACTCACCTGTTTCCAGAGTGCGCTGAGATCGAAGTTCTCCACTCGCATGAAATACGGATTCAAGTGCGCACAGTCGATGGCAGCGAGATTCAGTCATGGACGTCGCGGACAGACAGCGACCTCACTGAGACAGTTGTCTGGAGGACTTCCGAAGCAGGCAGTTATGTGATCTCTGCAGGTGCATGGTGGGACGGGAGTAGGCTCGAAGTCGAAGATCAGACCATCATAACAGTCCTCAGCTCAACCCCGCTGTTGCCACCATACGTTGTCTATCCCGACTTTGTTCAGTGGCTCGTATACGGAGTGACGATCGCGGTGATCTGTATCCTGATCGGCGTTGGCGTTGCATATCTACTGCTTCGTTCGAAATCCAGAGAAGAGAGCCGGGCTCAACAGCATGGCAGTCAGAAGACAGAGTGAGTGTTGCACCGTTAGAAAAGACTCGAGAACAGTCCGGTCGACTTCCGATCTATCGATCGACTCAATAATGCCTTTTTAAGAGGAGCACATTCGTCCCGCCCGTTGAACGGCAATGAGTGCTGAAGGCCTAGACGAGCTACTGTCGAGAGGCGCCTATAAGAAGAGGAGCCGCAGGTTCACGCGACTCCTGAGCATCGTTCTCTAGGCTCGACGATCAAATTCCGTGCGTCACGGCACTGCACTCCATAACTTGGCACGGCCGACAGCTTCTAGAAAGCCTCTACCGTATGATCGCCTGCAGGCATAATCTGCATACTTCCTGACTTCCTTGGGCGCGTTTCCCACGGCAATCTTGTAGGCTGCCTCCCTGAAGAGGTCAAGATCGTTGTAGTTGTCTCCGATCGCGACCGCTCGGGACAGTGGCAAGCCTTTCAGTCTTGCCAGCTGAATGAGAGCTCGTCCCTTGTCAACACCATCATCTAGCAGCTGGAAGGTCACGCCTGTGTCAACGAGGCGAACCCTGATCCCAGTTTCCTGAATGATATTCATCGCTTTCTTCAGGTCGAAGGATCGTTCCATTGATACGTCAGTCAATCGCAATCCGTACCTGCTGTCGGCTCTCTCAACAACATTTCGACCGATTTTCCTTCTGAGCACTGCAAGTGCAGCGCGAGGATTCTCGATCTTACCAAGAATCTTGATCGGTTTCTGATATCGTGCGATTACGCCGCCGCTCTCGGCGATGACAAGTCCGCATGTGCCGATGAACTGCGCGAGTGACCCTGTTGTCGGAAGGTTCCTTCCACTCGCGAGAATCACTTTGACACGTTGCGCTTCGAGCCTTCTTATCGTTTCAACGGCTTCAGCGTCGAGCCTCAGATGAGCGTCCGTCAACGTGTAGTCGATGTCCGTGACAATGATCGGTCTCCTGCGCATCGTGTGCAGCCCTCTTCATCCTTGGACTACAAGTTAAAAAGAACACGAGCCTGCAGTTACGAACTTGCCATGCCAATTCGGGCCACATGGAGAACACGAAATGCAGAGTTCGAGAAAGCCAAGACTTGAATTAATCACATTCGACTTGGATGGAACGATCCTTCACGGTCGCATCCTCTACTACCTTAGAGTCCCGAAAGCCTTGCACGACGAGATCGTTGCTCAAGACGAGTTGTTCTTCCAAGGAAAGCTTGGCTATAAGGAGACAATCGGCATGCAATTGGGTCTGCTCGTAGGAATGAAAGTGAAGGAGATCGCTCCAGATCCCGACGCGTTGCCGCTTGTTCGAGACCTCGGCCCGACTGTTCATAAGCTGAGAGAATCAGGTGTGCGTGTGGCCATTCTGACGGACAATCCGTCCTTCGCTGCTGACCCCCTTCGAGTCTACGGATTCCAAGACGTCATCGCCAGCAAGATCGAGACATCAAATGGTGTGCTAACAGATCGAATGAGGGTCCTGACAAACAAGCTTGAAGGTCTAAGCGATCTCTGCAAACAAAACGGATTCGGACTCTCCACCTGTGCACATGTCGGCGATTGGGTCAACGATATCGTAGTCTTCGAGCGGGTGGGTCTGTCAGTCGCGTTCAACCCAACCGAAGAAGATGTTGCAAGAGCGGCAACTTGGAATGTCAGGAGTGAATCCTTGCTCGATGTCTACGAAGCCCTAGCGCCTAGCCTCACCGACTCCTGAATCGCACAAATCACTCATCGACGCAGTGCTTGCCTAATGTGTTCGTTCTGGCGCTGGAGCTTCTTCCACCACGGAGGCACCCGGGGCCGGGGAGTGCTGTCGCGTGTGTCGTAGGGTTTCAGGTCGAAGACTGGCGTGCCGTTGTATGCATCGAGTCCTTTTACGGTCAATATCCTGCCCCTCCTGCGAAGCAGCTTCACGAGCGTGAGACCTATCGGGTTTGAGCGATGCGGTGATCTCGTCGCAAATACGCCGACTTCTGGGATATCGGCGCGTCCTTGAGGGTGCACCTTCATTGCGTGGCGTCTCTTGGGTATCTGGTGCAACCAGAAGAGCACAAAGAGATGTGAGAAGTCTTCGATTCCTTCAAGGCCGGTCACGAACCTCGGCTCAATGACGATCCTAGAAATCGCTGATCCATACCTGAGCTCTTCGTGGCTCGCACTAGTGATGACGCGGCCTATCGGTCTCAGTTCCAAGCGCATCTCGTAAGCGCCGAGAGCTAGAACGACACCCTCTACTAATTAGTGTGAACTCTAGGAGGCAAATCCCACGAAGGCTAGCCGAGATGCTACGGCTAGGTGCGCATCCAGTTCTGGCCCGGCTTTCTGTTCAGCTCCAGGCGTTTCTCCGCATTTCTTCGAACGTGGATCCTTGGGATCGGGGACCGTCGGTTAGCAGCTTGGACCTTCGGTGTCTGCTGACGAACCTATCTGGCCAGCTGTTAGTAGCTGGATTCCAGCTTTCGTGAGCGACCCGTGTGTTGGTATCGTGAACACCTCCTATGCTCGCACGAGTGGTTGCGGTCTCATGATCTTAAAGGTATTCTCCGAGCAGGAGACGTCCAAACTGCATGAGCCAAATGCTCATCGAATAGGAACGAGTCTCCCCGAGTGATCCCTTCTTGACTTTCCGAATTCGGGTAGTTCTCTCAAGGTGATATCGTCGAATACAGGCCCGTCCTTGCAGACTAGGTGTGGACCGAGGCAGCAACTGCCGCAGATTCCTGATCCACATTTGAATACGCGCTCCAGCCCCGCCTCAGCGGGGATGCCTGCCTGCCCAGCGAGATCTATCACTCTCCTGAGCATCGTCTCTGGGCCACAGGCGTAGATTCGATCAAATGATCGAGCACGAAGTACTCTTTCGGTCTCGTCCGTTGCCAAGCCTCGTGTTCCCGCTGTACCATCGTCGGTTGTGATCGTGAATGATCCTCCAGTCGTAGCTGAGAGGAGACGTATCTCGCTCGCGTACAGTAGTTCACGAGCCGTCTTGGCTCCAAGCACCAAACTGCAATTCACATCCCGAGTAGTCAGGATGCGCAGAAGTGAAAGAATGGGTACGGCCCCGGTTCCACCTGCGATCATGAGCACCGTTCTTTCGTCTCGATATGTGAAACCATTGCCATAGGGACCGCGAACCCCGATCAGGTCACCTCTTGCCTTTCGCACGAGCGTTCGAGAACCTTCGCCTCGTTCTTTGACTGTGATCGTGACGGTCTCTCCATCCTCTGAGGTCAGCAGACTCATTGGAATCTCATCAGTGCCGGGAACCCAGACCATGCAGAACTGCCCTGGTCGCGCAGCTGCGCATGGCTTGTCCTTGAATCTCAATGACTTGACGTTTGCTGCCACATCCTCAACGCTGAGAACCCCTGCCGGCCTTGGTCTGTGCGACAAGAATGGCTGACTCTGCAATGGGCCGGCCATGACTCACAACTCCGTTAGTTCATCCAGAAGCGACCTAGTGGTACGCTAAAGAGCGTTACTAGGGATCGCACAGAATTCATGCGGAGCAGGTGATTGTGTTCTCTTCGAAGAAGAACCTTGTACCACCAAGCGTCTCAACATCTAGCGGCCTCACGCTGACGACGACTGGGAAATCCTTGACAACATCACCTATTGCCAGGCAGTGACCTGCTGGCAGATCCTTGACTAGCAATCTGACGCTTTCACCATCAACCTTGGCTGCTCTTGAAACGACATCGAGGTCACGCTCGTTCGTGAAGTTGAACAAGAAGATGTTGTCTGCTTGCCTGTAGATGCTTTCTTGGATCGTGTCAGGCTGATTGGTAATGAATGTCGTGAATATTCCGAGATGCCGCATGCGTGTTACTATGTCGTCCCAATACGTCTCTCGAAGGTAGAGGTGGGCTTCCTCAGCGAAGAGAAAGACAGCTCTCAGACGCGTTGAGGAGAGTAGCTCGGTGATCTTGCTGAGAAGAAGCTCCACGACAATACGACGCGTTGTGAACGATTGATTCTTCATATTCACAACGACCGCGCCTCCAGTCGCGAACCGCTCCGTGAGCCGCTCAGACGCAGCTGGCGAAGGATCATCGGTGAAGAGACCGGCATCCGCGAGAGTGTTGTATCTGGACTGGAGGGCGTCTCTAACACTCTCGTGGCAGTCCGAGCTCGCGATCGCTTCGCCGAGCGACTTGAGAGTCAACTCGTTCTTCTGTTCAAGTTGCCTCCATATCCTTGCGAACACACGAGCAGATGTTCCCGGCAGATCCAAAGCATGTAGCAGAATGTCCATCATAGTGCCGAGGCCTGCTTCGGCGAGCGTGAACCTCAGGCTCAGTCTGGGCGTCAGTACGACGATCTTGCCTTCGTATGGACTCTTTTGGCCGTTGGCGCGGCGTGTGAGGTTCGTATACTCACCATTCACATCCAGGATGAGGCATGGAGCCCCATGCTCTACTAGACTCGTGCTCAGGAGCTTGGAGAGATGTGACTTGCCAGTACCTTTCTTTCCTGTGACAATGTTGAGCCGGCCGTCGAGTGCTTTGGCATCGATGGCAAAGCTTGGATTCTCTCTGATGGCTCCGATCACTATTGGCCTTGAAGGTGGCTTCTCTGAGATCGCAGACTCGATCAGGAACTTCGAGACGGTGGAACTGATTCTCGACGGGAGCCAAGATACATCGTGGGTGATTTGTCCGTCTTCTAACGCGCCTCTGATCTTGCACACGACTAGTCTTGTGTCTTTCAGGATGGCGACTTGAGAGGATATGTCGAAGGGATCTACATCACTTCCTTGGATCGACTCCTCAGTCATGACATCTCGTAGTATGTCTTCTAGGATTCCGGGGACGTTGGCGAACTGTATGTCAATGACCTGTACGATGAGCCCCCTATGCGATCGATGGTCCTCAACAAGCAGGTAGTCGCCTTTGTTCACGTCCTCCTCCGGATAACTGAGCAACTGCATGACGTCGCCCTCCTTCCGGTAGATCCTCACGGCCTAGGCCGCCTCCCAGTCTCCAAAGGGTCCGAAGAGCGACTTCCTCACGCTGAAACGATGCGCAATTCTGAGACCATGCTCAAGGGCGAGAAAACGCTGCAATGCGATGACTTCGTTTGCGGTGAATGTTGAGAAAATGTGAGCAAGCCGAAGCGTCTCGGGATATCCTTGCATCACGCCGTCGCTCGCGATCAATTGATTCAACGCCGCTACGGAGGCGTCTTGTGAGACCTCTCGATCTACATCCAAGCGGAAAGCGAACCCATCCCCGGCGAGCTTGGCGACATACACATGCCCGGCCAAGCGAACAGGATGGGACTTGAACTGTTTTGAGACAACACGATCGACATCTAGCAAGCATGGAGCCCGCGTTGCAGAGACCAAGGAAGTGATCCTCTTCCCAAAAGCACACAGTTTGGTGTCCTTTGAGATCGCCATCACAACGCTACCACGCTCTCTCGCAGACTTGAGGATCCGAGCAAGCGGTGCTGTTGGGTTATCCGGCGTTCCGGCGGTCAATGAACCGTCGAAGAGAACGATCGCGTTGTCGGATGAAACACAGATCTGCCTCTGAATCCATCGCTCGAGCGCGTTACGTAGACGGCTGATGGCCCGTTCGGTGAAGACTCGGCCCGTCAGAAACACTGACTGATCTGGTGACCAACCATCGCCTATTCCAAACCCCAGATGGAAGGTCAGTGGACCGCAGCGAAGATACTGATATCCTCGATTGGCTTTCCATACAATTGCTCCTCTGATTGCGATCAGAACTCCGGTCTCCGTCTCGCCGATTCTTAGACTGGAGACATCTACGGCTGCGACCGTCGACGATGTCGACGGAACTAGAGAGATGACCGTACATTCTTCACCGTCTGTGGCCGGGAGCAGTGAGACCGTCTCGGCCTGATCGTCTCCAACACTCAATGCAAGAAGCGGGATCTCGCGTGGACTGAACGCGCGGCCGCTGATGTGTTTCATAGATCTGCTGCTCAGCTCGATAAGGAAGGAGGGCAAGAAGGAACGATCTTCTGGTTCTAGATGGAGCGAACTGCTTATCTCGTCAAACGTAGAGTCTGTAATTTGGGTGCGGTGGATCATCAGATTCTCACCCCCCTGATTCGGGAGCCACCCAGAGGCTCCCGTTGCCGCCGCACCCGCTTTCGGGTGCGACTTGGACAGTGGGGACTCTCACTGCTTCTGGGAGACCCCTCCTTCTGGGGTGGTCTGGAAAGTCTGCAATTCTTTCTCTGTCTTCATGATGCCTGAGGCTGCGATTCGGTACGTTCCTCGTGCCGCTCGTTCGAGGAGGCCTTCCCTCTGAAGCTCCGCAATCGTGTTCCTTACCGTCTTCAAGGCCTTCCCTACGGATCGAGCGATCTCTTCAGCGTAGAGTTCATCGCTCGATCGTTTCTGGAACTTGCTTGCGACGTGCGCTCCCAACAAGACTACTGTGATAGCCTTCTCGGCTGGAAGATCATCTCGAAGCAGCAGAACCTGACCATCGGTCGTGATCTTCGCGACCTTTGAAAGGGAATCAGTCAGCCTCTCATACTCGGGGACGTAGAGGAGTCTAGAGGCCGCAGCGTAAGTAGGGACAACGCGTGAGACAAACGCGACCACCTCCCGCAGCACTTGATCCGGGGCTCCCTTTGCTGCGTGCGTGAGCTCGCCATACTGCAGCTCGACTGTGAGAGTTTTCTCTTCACTCATGTGATGTCAACCTTTCAGTTTCGGCAACACATCCTGTCGAAACCGATGCAGTCCGAATGTCGTCACTCGGTACTCGCCCTTCCCAATTCTCTCTACAAGACCCTCGGCGGAGAGTTCGCTCAGTCGGCCTGCGACCGTCCCAGAACCCTTTCCTGTGAACGAGATGAGATCGGATGCGAGGAGCGTCTCCTTGTCAGATCTCCCCGTCTCAAAGCCAACCTTCGCCCTGACCAAGTACAGGAGGACCAGCTCCCTATCGGTCAAAGCTTCGGGAGGTGTTAGTACGACGACGCCCTCAGGAGTGACGGCAAATACACCGGCTGCGTCCTTGAGGAAGTCAGCAAAGTTCACAGTGAGCGTGATTCTTGAGACGACGTCAAAGGCGGGGATCGTCTCCGACAGGAACTGGAATACGCCTCGGAAGACTTCGTCTGAGGTGCCTCTGATTGTCTTCTGGATATCGCGGTACCTTATCGTGACTTCTGTCTGATGCTCACTGGTCAGCTCGGTTCACCCTTTCCACTCCTCCTCGCCTCCGATCCCGCCGCGAGTTCAGTTTCACCTCTCCACTCATCTTGCACTCTAAAAGCTCTTACGTGTGCGCCCCCTCATGAGTAGTAACGCCTTGCAGGCTAGAGATCAGGCAGCTCGACATTGATCGCACTCTTCCATGAACGTGCCTGATTCGAGTTTTCTGCTAGGTGTTACTCCGCATCACTTCACTTTCACTCTGCACTCCACCCATACTGCGGCGATCTTCATCCGCAATACTGATATCCTCCCCAAGCGATCAGGCCTTTGCGAAGCCCGTTGAGGTACAACCAGCTCAAGATAGCCATTCTTCAACTCATGAGCACGGAAGGATGGTGTGATAGTGGGCACATCATCCAGAGAGTCCGATTCGACCTGTGCAAGCCGGAGTCAGCACGTGCTGTTAGGATGGCTCTGTTGCGCTATCATCGACACGGGCTGCTGTTGCGGGAGCGGCGTCGGGGCGAATACACCTATAGGCTCTCCGATAGAGGCGCCACCAGGCTACTTTGGCTGAAAGGTGTGAACACTAACGATGCGGTTTCTGAACAACCATCAGGGTTGAGTAGATCGGACTCCCCTGAGTGATGGAATCACCTCAGCCCTTATCCACTGCAATCCGGCACCGGACAACGAGTATCGACCCTTCTCGGTGATCAGTTTGCCATCTTTCCGCAATTCACTTGCACGCGCTCTAATGACATGAGGCTTCGTGGTCTTCCAGCTCGCGTTCAGGAGTTCACTCAGCTCCTTGTCGCCGAGTGGGGTAGGCTGTGCCTTGTACAAGACAAGACCTATCGCCTCTTTTGCAGTCAGGGAGTCGAATGGGATCGTGAAGTGTGGTTTCCCATCTGGTCTTGTCTCAAGGATGCCTCCGAGCTCTTCGCCGCCCATGGCTTCGGTCATCCCAGTTGTGGGCGCCGCTTCCTCCTGTACCACACTCGAGGGCGGGGGCTGCTGCGCCATAAGCCCCTCAAATTTCTCTCTGACATAGTCGAACTCTCCCTCAAGTTCGACTTCGAAGCTACCGCGTCGAATTCTGAATCTCAGCCTCTTCTCCATTGACAATTGAATCGTGCGAGAGTAGGGGTTGATCTCCTTTTTGCTTTTGCTCTGACATTGTCGAATTAGAGTTTCTCTCTAGTCGCTGAGGATTCTTTTCTTGAGACGCGATGTTAGACCTTCAAGATCCGCTTTCAGAATCACTGAAGCAACCAGAATCGACACGATAGCTGTCGCGACGATATACTCGTTGGATGGGAACAATCCTTCGAGAATGAATGCGGTTTGACGGCCCAAGTATGCGCCGGCCGTTGAGATGAGGATCTTCCCGAGGAGATATGCTGCGAAGAACTTCTGGGGTGGGTATCTTGTCATGCCAAGAGGGATTACGACTGGATCATCGGGGATAGGTGTGGTCGCTATGACGAAGGCAGCGAGGGCGCCCCACCTCCCGAGCTTTCTGCCGTACGATTCCAGCTTCTCTGCTCTGTTTCCAGCCTTCGCTCCAACGTAGGAAGCCACGTAGTAGTGCGCGGTCTTCGCGATCGACGCTGCCATTGCAACACTCAACCCGATGAGCAAAGGATCCATTGTCGGAACGAGAAACGCTACTGCCCCGGCAAGGATCAAGTTCGAAGGTGACGTGAAAGGCAGAAGATTCACCGCCAAGCTGACGATGAATAGACCGAGATATCCGTAGCTGGTCAGCACATCTTCGAACAACGCTTCACAAACCCATTGCACGCGATCCGCGCACAATCAGTTGCCAGATATTTCCGTATTCCTATTCACGCGGACTTCCACAATCACTGGTCGTTAAATAGAGGCGCGCAGATACGCGTGAAGGTGCGTGCGGCCGTAGTCTAGCCTGGTCTAGGACATAGCCTAGCGTCCATTGGCCTTCCATCCGCACACGGCGAGGAAAGCCAACGACCCGGGTCCGAATCCCGGCGGCCGCACCACTTCTCAGAGGAGAATCGCATGGATAAGTACTTGC
>CAZLHM010000023.1:0-26613 GCA_964559555.1 uncultured Candidatus Bathyarchaeia archaeon | reverse complement strand
GAGCTCGAGATCACCGACACGATCCAGATATTACTTGATGAAGGCTTTGAAGTCCGACACCGTCTCGTCAATGGTTGGTGGAAGGACACCGGACGCCCAGAGGATATCCTTGAGGCCAACAGGTTGGTGCTCTCAAGGCTTGTTTCACATAACGACGGAAAAATCGACCCTGATGCAAAGATCTTGGGTGCGATATCTGTTGGCGAAGGAACCCTAGTCATGTCTAGCGCCATGTTGCGTGGACCGCTCATAATCGGAAGAAACTGCAGGATAGGTCCTGACGTTCGCATTGGTCCGTACACTTCGATCGGAGACAACACGATCATTCGAGGCGCCGAGATAGAGAATACAATCGTTGTTGGTGAGTCCAAGATAGAGTGCAGAAAGCGGATAGTCGACAGCATCATCGGACGCAATACTCAGGTCATGGATTCCGCCAACGGCATGCGACAAGGTTCGCGCTTGATCATCGGCGAGAACACCGTCATCAGCCTGTAGGACTATTCTGGAATTTCGCCTAGAGTGCGGAGAATCAGAACCACTTCGGATCGAATCTCCGTCGGTCGGTCAGAATCCGACGGCAACTCAGGAAGTGTTGCGGTGTTTGCGCAGCGCGACCAATGACAATCCAAGCAGGGCAAGTCCAGCGACGTGCGCGACTGTGCACAGTGGGCATATGGATCCAAGTAGGAACACCTCGACGAAGACAAAGGCGGCAACTCCCAGTCCGCCAAGAATCGACCACATTGTCAAGACCAACACGAATCGTGGGTATCTCCAAACAGACAGGACAAGGCCCGTGGCAATGATGAACCAGCCGAGACCCAGCACAGCGACGGCGACTCCGAAGAAGTGCGAGTACTCGCTCCATATGACCTCGTTGCAGGAGAAGAAACCATAGTCTCCGATCGGGCAGCTGGTCTGAGGCATGTAGGATAGGTAGGTCAGGTAGGCAGAAACGGCGAGTCCGACGACCGAGGATGCGATCATCCCCACGAGCAGCGTGCTATTTCTCATCTTTGCTCCGGTTTCCTGCGTGGAACCTCTGGCGGACTGATGCGGTGGCCAATATATCTGTTCGGTAGATCGGGCCGACGATCTCCATCAGCGACCATGCTAATCGTCATTTGCGACAGTGACTCGATCGCGTCGCGAATCTAGCTGCGACAGTTTTTCTCGTCTGCTACCCTACTTCATGACCGACGGAAACGGGCTCGGAATTCGTCAGCGAAGGTACAGATGCTTGCACGCGCCAGGTTTGTGCGAGGAATTCTTCGACCACGTTCTTGTCGGAGAATCAAGTGTGTGGGCGGTCTACGTCTCTCGAATAGTTCTTGTCACTAGGTGTGGACTACTACGGGAGACTGTCCGCGCTCTTTCCCGACTTGTATCCTAAATCGCTCTTCGAGTATTCCTGTAGCAGCATTAGTATCGATTCAGCTTTCTGTACCGCAGTCTCGGCCGCGGGTCTATCATAGCCCTTTTCGGGATCCCAGATCTTAGCGGCAGTCACAAAAGGGTATCGAGGCTTGATTGAGTGCTCCTCAAGTGCGACAAGCATTCTGACCACGTCCCGCAGCTTCTCCTCCCAACTTTCAGGCGCAAACGCGATGATCTCAGACGCCAGATACCCCGAGACGACATGCTCTCTTATCTCCATGTTCTTGAGGGCGAGTGCTGCCTTCGCAGCTTTTTCTCCACACTGTTGTGCCAGAAATACAGCGTTCGCGAAATGCCCTGATGCGAGCAACTGCTTCGCTGACTCTAGGTCCGCATGTGCCTTCCTGAAGTACAGTTCTGCTAGGTTCACACGGTTCTTGAGAGATTCCAAGCTTTTCCTCGCTCCACAAAGGTAAGGCTTGGGCGAAATTGCTTCGTAAGGTCAAGCAACAATACCATGAATCCGGTCGGATCGTAGAGTATCTTGTAGTTGGCGAGAACAGTGGCCAAGAGCGGAGATCCGTTCTCCGCTTCTGCGGTCGCCTCCTTCTTGCTGAGTACTAGAGGTGAGATTCTAGCCCCTGAACTCAGCAGTATGCGAGTTATCGCCGAGGCAACGAACTCTTCGCGCATGTTCGGGTCCGTGGGCAATTGGTCCATGATGATGATCATGTCGTAGTCCGAACGTGTTCGTGCGCCGCCGCTGATTCGTGAACCATACAATGTGACTGAAACGACCTTAGGGCCGAACTCGTTCAGAACCATGTCCAGCAGTTCTTGAAATGGTGCCGGCGTTCCACGCTCCCCCGAACATCTTATGCCAATGACAGATGGTCTGTGCGAGACGAAGCCCTTAAACTCCACCCTCAAGGTCCAGCTGTCGAGACAGTGAACCAGCCTCACTAGACGGCGATTAGGGCTCGCATGTAAGCAACTCGCATCCTCATGTCTCTGCCCTTTCCCGGTGCCCCGCGCCTTCTCAAGAAACCGTTCTAATCGTCGAATAGAAATCACAAGCCGTGTGAGAGGATGAAACATCGCAACTCAATCAAATGGAATCTCATGAGGTTTGGAATGATGTCTGGTGAACGTCGACCTAGTGATCACCGATTTCCGTAGTGATCGCATATGTCGGCGACCGAGTGTTCCGCTTATATAGTGTGGGGATCTGTCGTTCGCTTCATGGTACGCACGCGACGCATACGCGCGTGTGCGTGCCTATGTAGTGAATAGGTGAAATTGGAAATTGCATAAGAAAGTAATAGCACTAGCCATTGTCTCACTAATGATTCTAGCAGCGCTTCCAGCATTTGTGCAGCCCGTTGCTGCACAACCAGCACCTCGCCAATGTGCCCTACGTGTCGCAACCACTTATCACGGCTCCCCGATGTGTGTCTTCCTGCATCCAGGTGTTCTGGATGAGTACAAGGAGCATGGTCCATGGAGTTTCACGCTCGATACCCTCTGGGACACCCAGGGCGTAAATGAGGAGCAGAAGCGCCAACTCTTCGACAACTACCTTAACGCCGCGATCTTGGCGAGCGGCTCTGACAGCATAGGCGACCTGCAGTTCGACATCAGACTCATCAGGAACGTAAGCTGGATCGACATCTTCGTTCCACCGGAGTTCACTTGGCTCGGCCCGACAAGGGAGGAGTCAGTCTGGACCGACATAACCAACGACTACAACTACATCTGGACGTCTACGAGGCATCCGTACGACACGATTGCCCCAGGATGGAGACGTGTCAGAATCGGTATGGAGTCTTGGTATGGCAACCTGATGAATATTACCGCAGGTCTCTATCACATACGATTGTTCGACCTGAGAGCACCAGAGGTTGCAGGCCTCTACCACTTCAAGATCTACTACGGCCTATACGACTACAGCTACTTCTCGATTGGGGCGGGCAACTTTCCGCTCATAATCGTGAAGACTGAACTGAACCCAGCAATCGTCGAGGTGACAGTCCGCACACACGCTTTTCCGGCACCCCCGCTTGTCTCTGGCAGAGTGATGGCTTCAGGTACGACACCTGAAGGTCGCGCTGTCGAAGGCATCGCTTGGTGGGGTCCGAACGAATTCATCGGCAACAGCTTCGTTCCAGGTGAGGCTGGAGCGCTCTACACGACGTACCTGTTCGGTCTCGCAGCAGGAACCTACACGATCACCGCAGAGGCTTCTGGATTCAACCCAGGTTCAGCTCCCGGCGGTGACAGAGTCATCCTCGACCCAGGCCAATCGCTGCACATCTTCATCGTGATATACAACTCGCCCTTCGTCTGTGTGACCGTATGGTCGAAGCACGGAACGGGCGCGATCCCATGGCATAACCTCTGGCAGCTGCCATTCGGAACTAACGATCCTGGCGCCGCGCCAAGCGACACCAGACGCAACGCGTATACGAATAGACCGGCTTGGAGAGACATTGGTTTCGAGCTGTTCGATGCTGATGGAAATATGATAGGATGGTGGTTCACCGACCACTTTGCCATCAAGACCCTCGCTTGGACCAACGAGCTTCATGGCTTGCACGACGACGGTAACGGTTTGCGGCCAACTGCAAACAAGTATGCGGCTTGCCTGGTCGACAACGTAGATCTCTTGCTCAACGCACGAGGGTATCCGTCGACTCACTGGGACGGTCACGTCCTCTGGGATGTGGCTGACTACGTGGCTGGCATGCCTAACGGCCAGTACAGCGTAGAATCCTACGTGACCGGATACATCATGGATGAGGCGGACGCGTACCAGCGACAATTCAGCCTAGTCGGTTCCAACTACAACCTCCAGTTCGACCTCCGCAGGAGCAACTGGATCGAAGTCACCATGCACATGCCCGCTGGCGTACTTCTCTCCGCTTGGGATTGGACAGCCATCACCTTGACGGCTGAGGATGCAGGCGGAGCGGAGCGTGGAGCAGCAGCTTTCGTGGCTAACCGGCCTATGTCTGCTGACGGCTTCATCGACGGCGCGGACGCATCCGCATGGGCACACCCCAGCGGCCTACCACGCTACTTCGGCGGCATCGTGATCGAAGGTTGGAACGCTGTCTATCCCAACATGGCGAACAGGGGTAGGATGGCTCAGTCACCAGATCTGAAGGACTATGGCCTGAACCCGACTCCGTCAAGTCACTCGGCTGGCGCGGTTACATTGAATGGTAACCCGTACACGATTCGCCTGTACATGGCAGACATGGGTGCCCCATGGGCTACACGCTGGCAAGGCAACCAGCCATGGGTCAGCAACAGATGGGCTGGCACAGGTTGGTACAACATTGTTGGCGGTGATCCGCAGGCCTCCGTGTTCCTCTGCAACAGCCCCGTACCATTGAGCTTCGACATAGTCAACGCGTGGCTCTGGATCAGCCTCCGCTCGGTCGACTTCGAGGTACCCGCACACTCCCGGCCTTGGACGTTTCCAGGGTCCGAGATATGGGTGGACTTCGTTGACGCCGCAACTGGCGAGGCGGTTGGCTGGTTGGACCCAACGATCTATGGCCTCATACAGGACCCAGGCGTACCACAACGGTATCCGTGGGGCTTCGAGATACCCGGTAACAACCCTCCAGGCGGAGACGACTCTGAAGGCCTTACACCATTCGACATCGACAACGTCAACCCGGCCGGTAGACACGAGCACTTAGGCGTCTACTTTGTCGGAGTAGACTACACGTTCTCCGGATTCTGGGCCCCCGACCCTGCAGGACCACTTCCATGGGTCTCAACCCCATGGGCATGGACAATCCCAGTCCACTGGACCCTGCTACCAGCATTCAGGTCCACACGCCTACCCGCTGGCGAGTACATGTTCAACGCCTACACGCACGGCTACGTGATGCGCAGAGCATTCCCAGTTCAGGTCCCGTTCGCGGGTTGGGCTGACATCGAGGCAGACCTGATCCAAGGCGGCCAGATACGAGTCACGATGGAGTTCAGACATGAGGGACGCGCGACAGCATTCAACGGCTTCATCCGCGTTGAGGTCTTCAACGCAGCCAACGAGCTCGTCGGAGCCTCAATCTACGGACAAGCAGAACCAAACGCCTGGACACGTATCGGACCACTCGGCGGCAGCTACTTCAACTTCGCTCCATGGGCAGATTGGCTATGGGGCAACTGGGGAATATTCAACACACCCTTCGAGAACACCTACGTGACTGGACCAGCGGAAGGTGCAGGCCTCGGCTTCCTGAACGGATTCGGATGGTTACCATCCTTCAGCCGTCCACAGCGAGCCTGGACCGCTAACTGGTTGTACGGCCTACCCACTGAGACGTGGAGAGGATGGAGCGGTTTAGGCACCCGCTTCTTCAACCCGTGGTACTTCGTGGTGAACCCGTTCACCGGTGGACCATGGGGTACAGTCCAGAACTATAGCCCACCAGACTCGAACAGAGTTGTGATGCCCGCAGGCGCCATACAGTCGTTCGATGTCTTCGGATTCCACTGGTACTATGGAGACGGAGCAAGGACATGGGCTGGCGGTTGGCCAACAACCAACGGCTGGAACTCAGCAACCTTCCCGAACCCGAACACTGGAAGCCAATACGACTATGGACTCAGAGGTAGCATCGACATCCCAGGCTGGGAAGGCAGCGGTGGAGGCCTATACAGCGTCAAGGTATGGGCTTTCGATGCGCGCGGACCCAACGGTGTCTACGATGCTGGCATACCTGTCGATGACTGGCGCATGTACGCGATGGGTTGGGACCTCGCGAACGTTGAGGTTCCGTGGGGTGGCAGCGTTGAGCTGTTCATCACCATGAACAACCTCGCCAGCCTACGCGGCACAGTCCGCTGGTTCGACATGTACGGCAACCTACGCCCACTCCCATGGGCACAAGTCAGCGCATCACCAGGCCCAGCGACCGATCAAGTGCCAGCCTACTCAAGTGGGCTAGGCGCGGTTGGTCCAGGCGCCAGTGATCCGTCTGGCTCATGGATCATGTGGGTCCCAGCAGGCACACACGACGTCAGCGTCACAACAAGCGAAGCATCACAGGTCTGGAGCTCGTCTGCACCGACATCCAACGCAGAGTTCACAGTAGTGGTCTCTAACGGTTGGGTTGGCGGAGGCGACTCACAGCTCGGCCAGAGCGGAACACCAGTACCCGAACTACCATCGATCGCGTTGCCAATCGGACTCTTCGCCGTACTCGCGGCGTCGGTCTGGCTGCTACGCAGAAGAACACTCAGCATACCCGTATTGATCAAGTAAGGGATCGCACGTAGATCCCTTAACCTCCTTTTCTTTTTCTCGCACTGCGAAACAGCGGAGCATCTGTTCCAGACGATCAACCGCGTCAACGGGAACGTTTATTCTGCTCATCTGAAGATGCCTGCGAGGCGCACCAACCGATGAAGCGGCTAGCACTTGTTCTTCTCTTGTTGGCTACCTCTCTCGCACAGCTCGCACACACGCTTCACTTCTCGTACGCGGAGACAACGGTAACGTTGATGTCGGTCGCGGATAACTACGTGGACAGCAAGTACCCACGCTCCAACTACGGGCAGGGTTGGTCCTCCGTCCTCTATGTCGGCAACAGCTATGACCGTGCACAAGACCTCTGGGGCTCTGAGCGAATCTATGTTCGCTTCAACCTCTCAGGGCTTCCGAAGGACGCGATCATCACACATGCGACATTGTGGCTCTGGCAGTTCTCACCTCCAGCCATGGCGCAAGAACTTGAGGCCTATCGAGTCCTAGAAGACTGGAACGAAACCACACAGAACTGGGAGGATCAGCCAAGATGGGCGAACCAGAGCATGGCGGCAACAATCGCGCCCAGCCAAGCAGAGGTTGCGGTTGAATGGGATATAACGAGCGACGCAGCCGCGTGGCATCGTCGAGAGGCTCCAGACTATGGCACGATGATCAAAGTGACAACCGAGACCCGGGCCCAGAACGCTTCATGCGGCTTCTGGTCGAGAGAGTATCCAGTCGAGAAATGGACACCGAAGCTCATCATTTCTTTTAGAGTAACGTCAGCCGATTGGTACGTCGTCAAGTTGAAAGCCTCGGGAATTCCGACAGGCACGAACGTTACCCTATCCGTCGATGGGGAACGATACGACACACTCTTGCCGGAAACTGAGTTGGAGGTCGTTTTCGCGGCGAGAAGCGTTCACACAATCTCAGTCAATCAGTTCATCTTCGGAGATGAGGGAACTAGATATCGATGCGAAAGCAATGAGACCGAGGTCTCAGGTCCTGAATCATACGTCTTCCTCTATGTGACCGAGTATCTGGTTTCCTTCTTAGCTAAGCCCGAGAACATGTTCGAGATTCCACAAAGCGGATGGTATCTGCTCGGCTCCTCCGCCGCCGTGAATCGCACCGGGCCGGATCTTGTCAATACAGCGCCGCAGACCCGACTTGCCTTCGACGGATGGTATATCAACTCACAGAAGTTCAACGAGACACCTGCCTGCACGGTATGCCCAGGCCCGAAGCTCACGCGCATTGTGGTGAACGGCCCAATGATCGTTGAGGGCCGCTACAGAACAGAGTACTATCTCAATGTGACCAGCCCCATCGGCAAGACTGAAGGGACAGGGTGGTACGCAGATGGAGCTATTGCATCCTTCTCAATTGAACAGACACAAGTACCCATGGAGGGTCTGCTCGGCCGACTGGGCGGTAAACGCTCATTTGTTGAGTGGACTGGTTCAGAGAACATTCTGGGGCTACCGATCGAACCAACAGGCACCGTCGTTGTCAAGGAACCAACAGCGATTCAGGCGGTTTGGGCGGAAGACTGGAGTTCATTCTTCGTAATTCTCGCACTTCTACTCGCCATTACGGCGGTGGCTATTCTCATCCTGTCAGCACGAAGACGCCGAAGCAGAACTGCCTCGAACTGACATTGTTGGGGCTTGAAAGCTTCAGCTCGCGAGGAACGGGCTGAATCAGCAAGTCACGCTAGATCTTGTAGGTTCCATCGCCGTAGTAATGAATCGTGGGCCAATCCGCTGTGGCTCCGTGGCCAAGGTTGAGGTACTGGTAGAGCTGAAGCACGGCCTCCTTGGTCGAGTATCCATTAGACAGATTCCTGATGAGTCTCTGAGAGAACGCATCCATCATGCCCCAGTAGAGCGAGTGATCATCATCATACCCCACGAATACCGCGACCCCGCCGCTTAGAAAGCCAGTCGCCAGCTCAGTCGAATGACTAGCCAAGACGTAGACCAACCCGTGTCTGAGAGCGCCCGGCGGATAGTAGTGTAGCAGGAAGATCAGACTGAAGCCAACGCAGATGCCGACGAAGACTTCTCGCGAAGATATCTCGTTCTCGAAGGTTTTCCGTGAATCACTCTTCACGGGTTCCCCCGAACAGAAGAAGCTGAATCCCTCGTGCGGGAAGGAGTCGGTTCGCAAGATGATGAGATCGTAGTTCGCGAGGCCGGTCTTGAGGAACGAGACGGTGACGTTCTCGCCCAAGAGTACGTCTACATGATAGCCAGCTTGCTCAAGCGGCGACACATAGTCCTCCAAGTTCCAGGTTGGCATCCAATCTTCGAGCGGAGAAAGGAACACCGCTTGCTTGCTCGTGTCAGTAAACAGTGGCATCGCGTACGCGTGACCAAAGCCTGCCACCGCGCTCAAGACTAACAATGCGACGAGTAGAATCCGCTTCAGGATCCATTCACATCCTTCGCGGCTCAAGTGTAGCATGCTACGTGAGGATAAGGCGGCGTGCACACATCAGCCTCAAAAGGGTGAAATCCTAATCCCTCACTGTGCACGGATCACTGCATGCGCAGAAATGCATTTACACAAATGCTTCAACCCAATGCGGCAAGGCAGACGAAGCACCTGTATGTGGATGTCACCCAAAACACTGGCTTTGTACTTATGCAAGTACGAGTCACACGGACCGGCAATAGTCTTACATGACGGAATTGGCACGACTGAGTGAATGCCTTGAATCTCCGGAGGCAAGGGGGCGGTCGCACCTGCACAGCGTGTTGGGGAGGATGGTGTGCAGCAGAAGCTACGCCGCACTTCTTCTGACATTGGCTGTCACTACGGGCACGGCACCCCTGGCTTGGACTTACAGAACGGGGAACTACGTGTGGGCCGTGGCCGTCTCAAGTGATGGCCGTCATGCGATAGCAGGGAGTGACGACATGCGCACCTACTTCTTCGACACCAAGTCAAGCGAGAATCAGCTCCTATGGTCACTTGCAACAAGTGGATACGTAAGACAGGTAGCGATATCGAAGAATGGAGAATACGCGGCGGCAGGGGACTCTGAAGGGAACGTCTTCCTCTTCCATCCAACCGAGCTCTCAGCAACCCCGGCATGGCATTTCAAGACTGGTTCGTCGATTGTGGCGATTTCAATGGTCGAAGATGGCAAGTACCTCGCAGTCGGGAATAGGCAAGGAGATTTGCTTGTCTTCGGTACGGGTCTAGCGGAGCCCTTGATCAAGCGATTCAGCATATATGGCGGTGTTCTGGCAATTGCTCTTTCGGGATCTGGTGCGCTCGCGGCTACAGGCACTCGAGGAGGGCTCTATTTTTTTGCGGAAACAGCGTCAGCGTCGAACTTCACCTGGAGCTTCGAAGGCCACATGAATTTTCCACTACTCACCATCGCGGAACATGGCGAGTACATTGTACTTGGAGGGAGCGATGGGCACCTGTACCTGATTGACAGGCTTGGCCGATTGATAGACAAGCAAGGTCTAGGAGGAGCCATTACGGCGCTGTCAACAGCCAAGACGGCAGGTTACATTGTTGCAGGTAGCACAAACGGAAACGTCTTGCTCTACCGCCTAGATCAGAGACTTCAGAAGTTGAATTCGTTGCAGGCTCATGAGCCCATAACTTCGACAGCGATGTCAGACGATGGAGGGCGGATATCGATCGCGTGTCTGAACGGAACCATATGGATGTTTGACGAGGCCATGAGAAGGCTCGTCTGGACCTACGAGACTCGAACGATTGTGCATTCACTTTCCATGTCCAGCGATGGACGCGTTATGGCCGCTGCAAGCGATGCAGGCAGTGTGTATCTGTTTGACGAAGGCACTTCTGACGTGAGCCATGGGGAGCCATTGATTGTCAGTCAGGCAACACTGTTCGCCATGATTCTTGGATCGATCGCGATTGGATATCTCGTCTTGAGAAGACGAATGAAGCGAAGGCCTGAAGAAGAAAGATAGAGAAGGGAAAGGCTTATCGGTCACAAGGGAACCTCACATGCACGAAGGAATAATGAAGCACAGAATGGTCGCGACGGCACTTCTTCTGACGTTTGTCGTATGTGCTCTGTCTGTCGGCCCATCCGGTGCGGCGATGTCTGTGATTCGGGGCTCCGTCTACTGGTACGATCAGTATGGTAACCTCCGCCCGCTGGCATGGGCACAGGTGGTTGCCGCTGGCGAAGACGGAACGGTCATCACAGCTTCCTCCCTGACGGACGGGACCTATATGATGTGGGTAGCACCGGGAGACTACAACGTCAGTGTCACGATGGATCCAGGTTTCATGCCGCAGAGCTACGTCATCACTGTTACGGATGGCGGGGTTGCGGTGGTGGACTTTCAGCTTGAGCCGACAGGTGAGCCAATCCCAGAGTATTCTTCATGGCTCGTGCCTTTGCTGCTTGGACTCTCCACACTCTGTGCAGCAATACTGATACGACGTCGCCAGACCTAGCCCAGACCGTCGAACGAATGATAACTCGGGAGATCTTGGCAGCCGCAACAACAACTGGTCTGGATAGTGGAACGGCGCACTGCTACGTCTCTTCGGTTGGGAGTGACCAGAAATCCATACGGCCCTTACTTGTAATGCTAAACCCAACCCATTCACGCACGTGTTCCAGACCGCGTGCTTTCTTGACAAGAACCCGGCCTCTCATCCTGCTGGGAGCAACAGACCTCTCAACTTCGAGGACACAATCGGAAGCCTCTTCGAGCCTGCCGAGCATTTCAGACTCTATGTTGGTGGTAGCCACGTAGGCCAGAGTCCCACCCGCCTTTGTGGTTCGTGCACCGTAGTACTGCACAAACTCAAGTCCTCTTCCAGAACCACTGGCCGCAACGATGGGTGCGAGCGAGTCCAAGAAGATGTCAGCGGTGCCGCCAAGTTCCTCAAGACAGCTCGTCATCTGAATGCCAAGTGCTGTTAGGTCACTTGGCGAAGAGACCGAGTGCTTCTCTGAAGAAACCGTACCTACTCCGCCCGAGTAGGCATCCACGAATCGTAGTCTGTTCTCTGTTTCGGACAGATCCACATTGATGCCCATCCTCGTCAACCGCCCTTTGATCTTGGAGGGCAATTCCGCGTTGGAAACGCACACGCACCGCCTGCCAAGACCCAATGAATCTACCAAGATATTCTGCAGGAGGACGGACTTACCACTGCCCGAAGGACCGACGATCATCATCACGACACGGTGAGGGATCGCACCTCCAAGTAGCTCCCCAATGTGTTTGAAGTGTCTCGGTCTTGTCCTTCGACCACGCACTGTGATGACCGCGAGCGAGGATATGACCAAGATAAATGCAAGCGCAATCAGGGCGCTGTCCGGGATTCCGTACAAAGCGGGAAGTTCGAGGACGGTATCCTTGAAGTCACGTGAGTGCGTCACATTCGAGAAGGTCTTCGACGCGAGAGAAGAAGCAACGGCGATCTCGTATCTTCCTAGGGGAACAGAGGTAAATCGAGCGAATCCGCTCCCATCGGTTGGGGCGGAGGAGATGAATGTTCCGTTAAGATACAGCTCGACCTTGGCTCCTGAAACGGGCAAGTTCAACGTTTGAAGCCTGACCACGATATCCCAATCTGACAACGGCACTTCGAGCTGTAGAACCGAGTCGGATTCGAGATGGATCTGACGTGAAAGAACGATCATCCCCTTCTGTTGAACCTGTACAGTGAGTGGTCCCAGAATTCTGCTCGAGGGTGTATGTGATGTCGCCATACCCGTTGAGTTTGTTGTAATCTCATCAATCAACTTGCCAGACGCCGACAGAGAGACGTTCGTGCCGGAGACAGGTTTCTTCTCCAGGTCCACAACAATCACGACGAGTCTGTAGAAACGCGTGACGGTGATCTCGAGGGCGGTCACAAAGACACGTCCGATCAAATCGCGGACGCTTGTGGTGATATTGAACTTCCCCGATGGTAGCTCTATCGGAAGTGTGAAGCCCAGGCGGAATGGTGATTCGACTCGAGATGTCAGATTCATTGGAGTGTCGCTCATAAAATGAAATCCAGATGAGTTTGTGATCGTGAGTGAGGCCATCTGTACGTTTGTGCCATGGAAGGGATCCTCGACCGAGGTTTCGACGAGGAGGCTGACATGACCTGTCGAGTTCTCTGGGAAAACTGTTGACGCCCTTCCACTACTGTCCATAGTTCTCAGGTCTATTCGTGGGATGGATTCAACCTCTAGGACGATCCTGGTGGAAACAGCGGGATCATCCCACAGCAACAGAACGGGAATAGGCCTCACGGGCGAGAACTGAAACTCCAGCTTCAGGGTTGAGCCCGCCGCGAGTGTGTGGTTTGCGGCACCGAGTCCGAATATGACCTGGTAGGGATTGGAGGGAGCTGTGATCGTGACAGACATGGATCTGATTTCGGTCGCAGACGCGTTCCCCTTGATCTCCAGAATACCAACTCGCAACGTACCCCGCACACTCTGCTGCGCGACAAGCCAGACGTACACGTCGATCCGACCTACGAGGCGCAAGGGCGCTGAGAGTGAAGGAACCAGAGTGAAATCCAGAGCGTCTCTCATGTCGGCGAACTGCCGTGAGGTCGCGTTGCCTACAAGGCTGAGAACTCTGCCTCCTACCGACGCTGCTGAAAGATCCGTGTGTGCGTACAGAGTGACTTCTGTCGTGATTGCGTTCGTGTTTGCTATGGACAGATGAGGCTGCCAGACGGCCAAGACAATGATCAAAAGCAGTAGACTAGCCCTGTAACGCATGCCTCAATCCGCTGCCCACATGGTCATGGGACATCGACATATAACCACACCGACGACCACATAGCGGTTCAAATCAAATTCTTAATACGAGTGAAGCAGCTAGCGTTCAGACTCGCTGAGGATGAGAATGGAACGCGTCTCATCAGGTGTCAAGGGACTGGACGAGATCCTCGGGGGCGGCTTCCCGAAGGGAAGAACGATCTTGGTTGTTGGAAGCCCAGGCTCTGGAAAGACGATCCTCGCAATCCAATTCCTGAAAGCAGGAGCGGCAAATGGTGAACGTTCGATCTACGTTACTTTCGATGAGAAACCGGAACAGGTGAAGGAAGAGGTCTCCGCATTCGGCTGGGACTTGGACCGTTTGGAAGGCGAGGGCAAGTTGATGTTCGTGGACGCGACTCCGTTCAGGCGAGCGAAGGGTAGTCCGTCGGGTGCGTACGAGCGCCGAGCAACGATATCGATGCAAGAGGTCCTGCCTGAAGTGACCTTGGAGTCGCTTGTTGAGACTGTTAGGCGGCTGGCCGAGGAAGAAGATGCTACGCGACTTGCCGTTGATCCTATCACGTCGCTGATGGTTCGGTATCAGTCGCCCGTCAGAAGAAGACGTGCAATGCTGATGCTCTTCGATGCGTTCTCATCCACGGGGGCAACCTGTCTCATGACAAGCGAGATGCGAACGTCGATGCTTAGTCGCAGGTTCCAGCTTGAGGAGTTCTTGTCGCAAGGCGTCGTGTTGCTTCGGACAGGTATTCACGAGGGCAATGTTGTGAGAGCTATGCAGGTGGAGAAGATGAGGGGCATCGCTCACGACACTCAGCTGAGGCCTTACCTAATCGGCCAGAATGGAATTGAGGTATTTCCGAAAGACAAGGTCTTCAAGTAGCAAGCGGAGAGCTAGGCTTGAAGCTCAAGAGCCGCCTACTCCTTTTCTTCGTAGTCTATGTCATAGCTCTCAGCTTCATTCCTGTTCTACACGACACACTTCTCGCCCAAGACAGGTGGCTAGGCTATGGAACTGGCGCCTTCCAGTATCAAAACCAGAACTACTTTGTTCTCTTCAATGACCCCTACGACGGAAGCAGCAAGCCCCACATACACCTCAATCCGAGTTTTGCTCCGGCTGCTCGAATCAGTCTCCTAGAGTTCAGTGATTGGACATCATGGGTGAACGATCGCAATCTTTTCAACGAGTTCAATGCAACCGTGCGAGCTGATCAAAGGACGCTCGACGTCAGGTACGCTACTGAGGACTTGGTGATTCACAAATTCGTTGAGGCGGTTCCTGATTCCATCGCAGTCATATTCGAATCCAACAAGGAGTTCAAGGCTCATCTGGAACTGTGGAAATGGGTGATGACATCCGTCAACGGCATATCAATCAAAGATGTGTCCAAGCCCTTGGCGATTGCACCTACGACGGTTATCGAGTTCGAGTTCGAGGAAGAGCGCTTGCAGAGCGCGGGACATGGAAGGATAACGCTCTCTTCTCTGCCCGCGGAGATGAAGATCTGGCCTCACGAGAAGGGCTTCAATAGGATCAGTGTAGACTTCGTGAACAGCAGGATGGTGTTCACAGTCTCAGGATCAATGGTGGTCTCTGGAGCATCATCGCTCGTGTGGAGCTACTCACTCTTGCCGTACGTCTTGCCCGCGGTCGCGATATGCGTGGTCGCACTGTACTTGCTGGTCGATAGGTATGGAAGAACGCTCAAGAGTCGTGTTGCTGGCCATAGCCGTTAGGCTCGTGATCGCGCCGTTCTTCATGCACGCTGGCGATGTCGGCACAATATACGAGTCCAGCATCATGGTGCTCAATGGACAGAACGTCTACGACTTTGTCTACTCTCAGACGCTGCAGTTGCGGAATGCGACGGGTCTTCCCTTGTTCTTCGAGGGATACGCCTATCACCCTCTGCTGATCTACTTCTTCGTCCCGTTCTATTGGATGTTCACTCTGATCGCAGGATCGAGCCCTGTGATGATTGACGGACATTATCCGTCGATTCCAATACTGATCTATCCATGGACTCCGGTTTTGCTCTTGATGCTGAAGATCCCCATTATCGCGGCAGATGCCTTTGTCGTGTACCTGCTCGCAGGCATGGATGTGAGGAAGGCGAAGATCTACGCCTTCTGTCCGTACGTGATTTTCATTTCAGTGGTCTGGGGGATGTTTGATGCCTTCGTCGCGGTATTCCTCTTGGCATCATATCTCACGTCTTCCAGGAACAACTTCCTCTCCGGGCTCTTCTATGGTCTGAGCCTGCTGAAACTCTACACGGTCGTTTTGTTTCCGCTGCTCGTCTACCGCATGTTTGGAGATCGGAGAGCCCTTGTTGATTTCCTCAGCGGATTTGCGTTGACCCTGCTGCCGGTCGCCTACTTTCTGATTGTGGGCCCTGACTCGATCTGGAACGTATTGGTGACGTTTCAGGGGTTCAGGCTGATGGGTGGTGTTAACCTCTACAATTTCATCTGGATTGTCCAAGATCTTTGGTTTGATCTTGCGGCCTCGATGATACCGAACATTCTCCTTCTTGCAGCTCTGATAGTCCTGATTCCGCGGGTCGGCAAGAGAGCACCTCTTCTGGAAGCAATGATCGCTATCATGTTCGTCTACTTCTTGTTCGGGAAAGTCATAAACGAGCAGTTTCTCGTCTCAATCCTACCGCTGATTCTTCTGTGCAAAGAATGTGACGACAGACTATGGGTCGCACCGTTTGTCTTCATCTTTCTGAGATCACCGTTCTACTACTTCGCCCTGCCAATACTGTGGACGAGCCCAGTCTTCTACTCATACTACCTTGAAGCAGACTTCGTGTGGAGGCAGCTTCAAGCTGCCGGATATCTGCAGATACCAATGTACGCGGTCGGAGTAGCTTTCTCTCTGGCGATCTTCCTGAACCTCCTCCGCATACTGAAATCAACTGGGAGCGTTTCTCGGCTTGACAGAGATGTTGCCACAAGAGGAAGATGGCCTTGGATCACGCGCTAGCCGAGGCCGCTCGTAGTCTCTCTCGTTCCGTCCGTATTCTACGCAGGTAGTCCACAGAAAAGCATGACATCGCAAAGATTAGTACGACCAGCTTTGCGGCGAACACGACGTTGATCGCATACGGGTTCGCTGGCCACCAGTTCACGATTATGTCCGGGTTCTGCAATCCTTGGACCGACAGTCCTGCAGACCAGAGAACAATCTGATACATGACCTCGAATCCACTTAGCATCACGAAGAACCACGCAAGGACGTACAGGGACTCAAACGCTCGGTCTCCCATCCTAAGGAATCGAATCTTCGAGATCGGCGAGCTGAGGCCGAAGGCATACGAGAGAAAGAAGAGATATGTGAACAATGTTATGGGTTTCATGTAGAAGCCGGGAAGGTAGACCTCCGCGAGCACTAGGTTCTCGCCAACGACATATGGCGCGGTCGGCTTGATCGAGTAGGTCAACAGTACCGTGACTGCAAGAAGTCCCAGAGCGATCGATAGTATGTTGCTGATATCGCGGGGAACCCACAGACGCGCCATCGTTAACGGTGCAACCGGTCTGCTTGTTCCTTCTGGGGTGTCTCGCCCTTGTCGTCGCGTCGTGCTTCCCAAATCTCGCGTGCTCCTATCCATTTCAATACGGACGATGATTAAACCATTGTGAAGTTCACATGAGGATGTGCGTTCGGGCGCCTCTCACTATCAATGCGTCCGTAAACCATGGCGCCATCGATTCATCTCTCGTCCTCATGGCCGTCGCGTTGTCACGTGTGATGTCGTCCGTCTGCGCTGAGCCGACAGGAGTCTTCGCAGTCACTGTGAACCTGTGCACGTAGCCCCGATGCCATCCAGGGTCCGTTGCAGGAGCCCACAGAACGATGCTGAATGAGACTCGGTCAGGATAGTTCCACTCTGCTTCCTCGTACTGTTCCGCTATAGCAATGGCGTGATTAATCCATTCGCCACGAGGCGTAGAGACGAAGACCATGCGATGAGCGAGGAACTGCTGCGCCTTGCGAGTCTCAGTTGAGAACACAAATGTAAGGGTATTCCTCCCGTCGTTTGTTTCAATCCCAAAAATCGTCGGCGAACATGTCGAATAGTCATTGCATGTTGATGATTGCTCGTAGAAGACCCAAACGCCCACCTCTTCGGTCATGAGTGCTCTCAGCCTTGTCCCGTCAATCTCTTGGGTTAGATAGATGTACACTCCGCGTTCGTCAGTGCCGTCTTGATAGACACTGATCCCGAGCGCGCTCTTCTCGTCCATCTGTGTCTTCTCAAGTGCGACTGTGTCCCCTGCATCTTTGAAGTACGTGACCTCCCAAACCAGTAGCTTCCTCCCACCCAAGACGGAGTCCGAAACCCAGAGATCAAACTCGGGATCAAGTATTGGCGGCGGGTACTCTGATGGGTGAGGCCCGACAACCTGAACAATGGCGAATCCCGCTGCAAGCGCAAGAACAGCAACAGACAGAGGCGCTGCAAGCCTCCTCGCGTCGAACTTCATACTTGGTTCACCGTTCTCGTTTGCTCGGCCTCGTACCAGAGGATCAGAGAAACGAGCATCAGAGGCATCCAGTAGATGATATAGCTGGTCAGCGCTCGATAGGAGAACCACAATATGATCCCCGGGAAGATCCAGAATACGTACCGCAATTTCTCGAAGTATAGATAGTAGTTCAAGATTAGAACAACCGCGACAGCCGCTGCAAGCACAGTGTACAAAACCCTGCCCATTGGTGCGAGTCCGACCTGTGCCAGCAACGAAGGGCCTTGGCTTAGGACGACGAGATTCTCGGCGGCAGGTGTAAGGACATTGTAGAACCAACCACTCGGGCTCATCACCGCGAAGGGAAGATTGAACGCAAGAAACACCGCAACAGTTGAAGAAACAAAATTCGTGGCGAAGGAAAGCCTTTCGCGAAGAGCTCTTTCCTTCTCACTTCGAATCATGTAGATCAGAAGAAACGGAATAAGAATCCAGGGTGTCTGCTTCATCGCGCACGCGAACCCGTAAAAGCATCCCGACACAAGAGGCCTGTCCAAAGTGAACGCAGCGAAGACCAATGGCAGAACCCACAGTGCGTCAGTGACGCTGGCTGCAGTGAAGTTCACCATCAAATCCGACCCTGCGAACAGTGGAAGCACGAGCATGGGTCTAAGGTTTCGAGGGCACTTCACGTAAAGCGTCAATAGGGTAGCAAGCTCGAATAGGACGAGGACCCACCGCATGTCTTGTAGGCCGAGCCACACAAATGGAACGAAGACGAGGAAGTGTAAAGCTGGATACTGAAACGTTGTCAAGTAGGTCCCCGAGGTCAACGGCGTCAAGTCGGAAGGCTGAACTGCAAACATCTGCAAGGCATTTGACATGTCCTGTGTGTACGGGTTTAGACCTTGCCGACCGAACAGAATTGCCGCGTAGTGGCTGTAGGCGAGAACGTCAGTCCTGTACGCTCCTCTGTAAGCGATCGCAGCTACAACGTAGACGCTCGCCAAGGTCGCCAAGACGAGTGGAAGCATGGGTAGGTCCCTGAATCTCAAGATCACTCGGCTCGGCAGCAGCGACATTCCCAGAACGATCAGGGAAACCGCGTAGACCGCCAACGTCAGAATCGCGACGTCGAGGTGTAGGTCGGCTCTGCCCCTGTTCCAGTCCTGAAACCCCTCGTATAGGGCGAATTGTCCTGAGAACAGAAACGCGATCCTGAGAATGAACACCTCATGTGCTGACGGCGAAGATGTACCTTGCTCGGTCACTGGTCGTTGTCCTCCTCCCCTCTTCGTCTTCGGCTATGCTTCAACGACGCCTTTGGTATACTCGCCACTTTGCTCCTTCGAAGGTGATCTTTGATGGCTTCCAAAATGGGGAAGTTCAGTACTATCATCGCAACTATGACGATAGAGAGCCAGGTCACGACGATTGTGCTCTCAGCTCTTCCGGTTCGGAAGAATGGCTGGGGAGACATGACCCGCTTGACTTGCTGTGTCTCCCCCGTTCCTACGATAATGTCACGCCACAACGTGCCCCCAGTGTCGAGGCTCACAATCTCGAACGTTGTTTGACCTTGCCCACCAGTCATCAGCCAAAAATAGACTCTAGGAAGCTGAACGTCGACTTCGAAAATGACGTCAGCATATGCTTCTGTGTAGTGGAAGTCGCCTAGGCCCTTGAAGAAGGCCACCATGTCACCCTTGCGTGCTATGACGCGATCGTACTCGGTGTCTGGCCAGGCAATCTTGCGGCCAGCATAGAGCAGGTCATCCGCATCTCTCCCCTGCATCCACCCGCTTGCCGCAACACTCCAGATCTTGATGCCATTGGAATTCGTCCCGTTGAGATCATCAAACAGGATTCGTCCCCAGTCAGATGTCGAGCGAATCACGACTCTCATGGGAGAGGTACTGCGCCATTCCTGCGTATCGCTCACCGTTGTACGATAGGCGAGCTCTGTGGTGTCCGCGGCAAAGGCAACGAAGATTTCCGAGACCAGAAGAATGATGAACGCAAAGACGAGACATCCGGCAAGGCTCTGACGTTTTCCGTGCATCGATCACTCTCTCCCAGCGGCGAGCGGTGTACCAAGCCCGGAGCTCGGCATCCGCTGATCTGAGTTCTTGCCAGCCGCTCGAGGTCGTTCGGCCTTCGGGCGGACTGTTCTTGCCGCAAGTCTTCCCTCTACGTTCAGGATGATCAGTAGAAACGCGACGATCCATACGGGGAAGAGAAACTCGCCAATTGAGTTGTGAAATGCATCCAGATCTTGCCCGGACGTTGCGTAAACGTAGCCATAGAATGCTATGAGGAAGATCCTGAACACGTTCAAGAATATCGTTCCCAGCACCCCCGCGATTGCGTAGACGATCTTCCTCCTTACTGGCGCAACTAGCTTCGCTGCCAGAAGAACCATCACAAGGGAGTAGATGAGCATGCTGTGCACGCCTACGCTTGGCCAGAAAACAATCAGACGATACATGCCATGCTTGCCGAGTATGGTCAGCTGGTTGCTAAACCCGTAGATGGGTAGGCCGAAGATCTTGGCCAAGATACTCACACCGCCGACAATGAAGTTGGCCCAAAACTGCAGCGGGCCGATCGAGCCATAGGGAAAGAATGCGTCCAGTAGATACATGATTAGCATCCCAACTGAGAACACAACCGCAGTCAGGATTCCAAGGACGCCTCTAACCCCAAAGAACGCGATCGTCAGCCCTACGATATACAGTGTCAGTGCAATATAGTCAACCGACATCAGCCAGCTGTTGCTGACATCGCCCGCGGCTCCAAGCACTCTACCTACTCCGTAGACGGAATTGGTGACATCGGGTACGACCGCAACCGCTGCAAAATACGCAGAGGCAAGGATTAGCAGGATCGCGCTAAGGATCTTGCGTGTACTGTCTAGATGAGAAGTGGCGGTCTTTCTGAAATCCAACAGCTCGAACCAAAGGAAAAAAAGAACAAACAGAAGACCTCCCCTTCCAAGCTTCCCGAAACCCGCCCAGCTCAATCCAAACGTTTCGGGAGCCAAGGCTAGGACAAGCAGGACCGGAGTGGCAGACAGGAGGAGGAATACGTCGGCTGTCTTGAGTCTGCCTACAAACCCTCCTACTGCAGTTTGCATCGGAATCTGCATCATGCCTCCGGTGCTTCGGTCATGACGTAAGTGATCGCGAGTGCTGCAAGGGGATGTCCGCCTCAATTTAAGGCTTGCAAGTCGAATTCAAACGCTAAACCATCCAATGACCTTGCAATGTTCATGATTGTGATGCATGGAACGCAGTCAAGTCATCTATGACTGATGTCCCATGTCGATGCTCTTGCTTCGGCTGGACCGTCGTGCCGATATGATCGCGAGAGAGAAACTCACGATGAGAGTCACGAGGCTAGTAATGAAGACCATACGGATTTGGGCGAGACCCGCGGCGTCTTGGGTTTTTTCCGCCTCTCTCCACAGAGCTCGAATGTCCTTCGGACCGTCCATGACGAGAGTCGATATAGGCGAAGAATCGACCGAATCACCCGACCATCCTGCAAAGGTGTACGTTTCTTCATCCCCAGTGATGAGCGGCGATCTGGTGTAGAATGTTGCCGTTGAATTCTCGTCGTACCAGCCTGATCCTTCTACTTGACCGAGCGTGGATGTGACATTAAGCAGAAACTGGCGACGGTAGATGGCGACTAGGTACAAGTCATCGTGGATTGTGATATGCAATGTGCCAGAATGGCTCGTTTCGTTCAGGCTTTGGTAGAGCAAGTGAGATGTGTTCTCCAACGCAATGAAAGATGGCACTGAGACCACATGTTCACCTTGTACGACATCCATGGTGACCTTGCCATCCGGGCCAGTCTCAACCACTTCTTCGTCAATTTGGACCGCCACGCCCGGATATCCCACGAGAACGGTGATTCTCGGCATGTCAGATACCTCTACAATCGCATGCTTGGCAGCACTAGGGATCAAGACCCAACCATCTTCTACGTGAACCAGTGGGATGGAGACGAAATGCAGTCTCCCCGGGTTGTCGCCTGAAAGCAGCGTGGCGAGAAATTGTGTCCGACCTCTGCCGCTGAGCTGTCTTTCGGCTGCGGACACGATTGATGTGTCGTTGAGCGAGAACATCACTACTGCTACAGTGGAGTTTGAAGTGAGCTCGTACTCCAACTCGGTTGTGATTCTGAAGACCTGCCTAGTTCCTACGCGAAGTGGCAGCTTCAGCGAGTGTGCCCGTACGTTGAAAGCTGAACCATCTTCACCGTCCACTGTAATGTTCAGCGAAACTTCGCGGGCTCTCTCCTCAAGGCGGTCGAATTGTAGGCTCTTGGAGCTTTCAATGAACTTGGTCGTCATGAGAAGTGCTCGTCCGTCATATTCGCCAGAGTCCCTGATAGTCCAAACCTCATGCTCGACATCCGGAATCACGTGGTATTCCTTGTGGTACCAGAAGTTCCCATACCACCCTTCCTCGGGAGCGTTCTGGAAGATACGCTCACCAGATGCGGTGAACTCGGGGGAAATCTCTTCACCGTAGAGGAGTAACAAACTCGCTCTTAGATCGTGCATCTGGTCAGAGACTGCCTCCGGGATCTTTGTGGTTATGATTATGAGACCGTTCGGGCTCGTCCATGCCATTGGGTTCGCAACAACCAGCTCCCTAGCGGCAACCATGGCGCCGACCGAGTACCCCACAACGTAAGTGTACACGTAGCCTCGATCCCGCGCCCAGAGACGAAGCTTCTCCATGAAGTTCTCTGCGGCTGGATAGGGCTCGCGATACATCGTTCTGTTCAGAGACAGGTCAACAGACCGCACAGAGCCCTTCTTCAAGGCTACAATGTCGTAGTATCTCGCAAGGTCCTGGATGAAGCGAATTGTGTTGTACGATTCGAATTCGCACGGGTTGACCAAGAAGGCGGTCTGCTCGACCGAACCTCCGCCAAGCCATATGAGCATGGTGTCGCTCGCAGCCTGATTCCAGTAGTACCACAGGGCGTTCCCAATCTGGACGGTGTCAGGTCGAAGCGAGGGAGAGGCGTCGACACGTTGGATCACGCTGGAGCACGCTAGTGCTGCAAAAAGGAGAACAACGAGCAAGCGTCCTCTTGCCACGCGTCGTGGGGGATTCTGATGAGGAAAGCCTGCAACTGCCCTTTGTCTGAGAATGATCGTGACCGCAATCAGCACAATCGAGCATGACAATAAGACCAGTGAAGCGACAACGAGATGATATTCGATCGTGATTTCGGACGCGTCCTCCGACCAGTTCGCAACCACAGTCTTCGGTCGATCCATAATGGTCCATGCGACGGGAGAAGTCGAATTCGAGTCTCCTGACCAATGTGTGAACACATATCTCAATCTCTGATCGACCAGAGGTGATTTCACGGCAAGTGGGTCAAGGGTAGCGAAGGTCGCATTCATGCCCGTAGGATACCAGCCCGATCCAGCCGTCTCGCCCGCGTTCGATTGCACTGTCAGAAGGAACTCTTTCACGTACACGATCGAAAGATCGAGTTTGGATCCCAAGTAGGCCGTTCTGCTGGCTGAACGCACGCCGTCACTCCAGTGATCGAAGACAGCTCTGACATCGTCATCGAGGAATATGAGGGGTTCCACTTCGATCGTATGGACCCCACGAGTGCTTGTGAGTTGTAGTCCTTCCGAACCAATGGAGTAAGGAACGTCATCGACCTTGACGAGCGTCGGGTGAAGATTCGAAGCGAGGTTGAGAGATGCGCCTGTGAACTCGAGCACCGTCACCTCGAAAAGGAAGGTTCCACCGTCTTCGTTGCCATACCAGCCACTATGATACCAGACTCGCACCGAGGCCACGAGAGTCCACAGGCCAGGAGAGTCCCGGCCAGTTATCAGGAAGGAGAAGTAGTTCATTCCAGCAGGTATGATCAATCCCTTTGAAGCCAGCACATAGCCGGTTGAGTAGTCCAAGACCGCGATGTCGGTCGAGTAACTTGAGGAGTAGTTGACCGCAACGAGGACTGCGAAGTTCTCGTCCGGCCAGACTTGCCGAGGCGCATCCACGCTCACAATCTTCGCCACGGGTAGCTGCTCCAACGGCCAAGCCGAAGGTACTGATGGGACAACCGACAGAACACACAAGATCGCCAGAATCCAGACGTTCGCTCTATCGGTCCTGCAATGGAGCACTACGACACCCAAGGCCGTCTTCCCCTCGTACTTTCATCGCCACGCGATATCCATGGCCGTGACACATGTGTCGGTTGTGTTCGCCAAGCTGAAGCTCGGTCGTTAGCCATTTGTAGATGCAGCTCTTATCAGCTTCTGTTCAGTGTAGCTCTGCAAATCGGGTATGGAAGCGAGGCCCCTACCTTGTCATCTGGGGAGCGTGAGAATATGGTCGAACGATCAGCTCTGACGCTCCTGTATGAAATCGCTTCGGGAAGTGAAATTGCCGCAGCATGTGAATGTGGGGAATGCGTTTACTCGCCCAAGCCGTCAGGATATGACCTTCTTCTCATGATCGACGACTATGCTGACGGTTTGCGATATCACACTCGAAGACTGAATGGTCGCCATGTCACGATACTTGCTGCTGACAGGTCGCTTGTCGAGCTTGATGCTCGCAAGGGAGCCATGGGTGAATTTATTCTGGAACGATTGCTCACGCCCTATCTCACACTCGTGAACGGCGATCTGCTGCGTTCGATCGAGGTCGACGCGAAAGAGCGGACTGTACGCGAAGAACTTGCGGACTTGGTTCTGGAATACGGCGAGATGGCAAGGGAACTTGTGATTCAGCGGGAATACCTGATGCTGGCTCGAATGAGAAAACGAGCCAGAGTCTTCCTGCCAGCTGCACGGGCTTGCTCGCTCTTGCTCGAGCCGTCCGTGCGAGAAGAGAATCTGAGAAGGATGGCACCGGGCTATGACAGCGCTATTCAGAGGCTCATCACCGCGGGAGTGATCAGGAAAGAAGGCTCAACCTTCGTGCTGGAAGAGTCTTTTGTCGACCGACAGCTGAGCAGGAAACCTGCAGGAAAGGTGATCAACGTCGTGGAGGCTGGCAGGCGAGCGCTCCAAGCATACTTGGCGCAGGGGAGGGCCGCATATCTCACGCCAGATGTCCTCGTGAGGGAGATTGCCTTCTCGCTGGAACGGACATTGCTGATGGATGTCGAGTCAACTGGTTTGGAGGATCCAAAGAGGTATCTCTCTCTCAAAACCACCGCGGAACCAGTCAGCCTTTCTGAGAGGTTCTCCATTGAGAGTTTCGCGGGGAAGATCAGGCCCGGGGCCGTTATGACAGTCTCCCCCCTAGGAAACGTGCTGAATGAGGTCTACCTGATAACTGCTGGGAACGAACGGCTCGTGGCGAAGAAATTCACCGAGTGGCAGGGCTTCAAATGGTTCACGCTCGGCCTTGTCTCTCTAGGTACGCGCCTTTTCTCCGTATCAGGCAAGGCGAGGCTGGAAAATGAATACGCCTTTAACCGTCTTCTCTCAAGGCGCGGCGTTCGAGTTCCAGAGATCCTCCATGTCAGCTTGCCTGATCGCGTCTTGGTTGAGCGCTACATTGAAGGTTCGTCACTTGTCGAGGTTGTGAGAAAAGCTGTCTCCAGCGAATCGCTATCGGATCACGACCGAGAGGTGGTCTACAAGGTTGGATCAATCCTTGCAAGGATACACGCGTCGGGCGTTGCCATCGGGGATTCCAAACCTGAGAATTTCTTATGCACCAGAGACGACGAGGTCTACTCTCTAGATCTAGAGCAAGCGAAGAAGTCAGGAGACAAAGCTTGGGATGTGGCAGAGTTCCTATACTACTCTGGCCACTATGTGTTCCCGACCATTCCCTCGGGAGGCCTCAGAGAGTACATCAACGCCTTCACCACCGGCTACCGAGAGAGCGGTGACGTCGATACTCTGATCAAGGCAGCTGGCGTAAGATACAGTCGGGTGTTCTCTCTCTGGACCCCTCCACTTGCGCTTCATGAAATCGCGAAAGCTCTGAGAAGCATACAGTAGTTGAGATGATTCCAGTGCGACTTGGACAACACCGCGATCTGCAGGCTGCGGTCTTCGATCTTGACGGAACCCTTACTGACACACGCAGTGTCTGGCAGCATCTTCACGAGAAGTTTGGAACATGGGATGTAGGAAACAGAAATGCGAAGTTGTACCGCAATGGTTTCATCGACTACGAAGAATGGGCAAGGCTTGACGCGGCCTGCTGGAAAAATGTTCCATTGTCAGCGCTCCTGGGGGCCGTGGACCAGATCCGCTATACCGCTGGTGCTAAGGAAACCATGGAACAGCTGAGGGCTCATGGTATTCGCACGGCGATAGTTAGTGCTGGCCTATCGGCGCTGGCAGAGAAAGCCAAGATTGATCTCAATGTGGACCTCGCAATCTCAAACGATCTGAGAGTTGATGATGGCCTCGTGACGGGTGAAATCGTTGTGAGGGTCGGACCCGAGAACAAGGCCAGCGTAATCGAGGAAGCTGCTTGGCTGCTTGGAGCCGAGATGAAAGAGACGGCTGTCGTTGGCGATAATGCCTCCGACATCCCCAAGACCGCAGGCCTCAAGATAGCCTTCAATCCAGTCACCTTGCAGGCCAGAACAGCTGCGGATGTGGTCATAGACGAGGATGACATTCGAGCAGTCGTAGAGCACATCCTTCGATAGCTGACTTGAGACTGCAGAAGGCAAAGACATTCTGGACAGTTGAGTGGGATAATCT
>CAZLHM010000022.1:0-27749 GCA_964559555.1 uncultured Candidatus Bathyarchaeia archaeon | reverse complement strand
TGTCATGCCGACCTACATTCTTCTGTCAACGCTGACGGCGGAGGGAAGGAAGACCGTCAAGTCCAAGCCTGAGAGGATAAAGGAAGTCAGCAAAGAGGTCGAGGCGCTTGGCGCAAGAGTCATCGGTCAATACGCGGTACTCGGCCCATACGACTTCGTCAACATCCTCGAGGCACCTGACAACGAAACGATCTCGCGGATCTCGGTCGAACTTGGGTCGAGAGGCACCGTACAGATCATGACCCTGCCCGCGATACCTCTAGATCAATTCGTGGCCAAACTGAAAAGGTAGCTCCGCGGAACTCCGCCGACCCCCATTTTTCTCAACATGGCAGAACTTGAACACAAACCTATCCAGAAGAGCTCCTAAACGTCGTCGCTGCTCTTTCTGAACGAGCTTGTCTATTCACTGATTCTCAAGGGCCTTTCGTGATTGCACTCATGGTGGTTGAGATGTAACGGTAGGGAGCGGGAGCACGCATGCGATTCTCGAAAACCTTTTTTGCATATGAGAAAGTCAGACGATTCAGAACCAACTCCGAGGGTATGACCGTCTCCGATTGTGGCTCCGAGAGAAAACTGATAGGGCTCGGGGTGTTCAGGAGTCACCGAATGAACTGAGACGACTTGGGCGAGCTTGGAGTGAGATGAGATTCCGGGCTGTTGCTCTGCAGGCATTGATCGCGGGCATTCTGATCTGTCAGGTGTTGCGATCGCCTCTAGCCGAAGAACGGGAGATCGAGATCACCGGACTCCCTGTTCCGACTATGTCTAGCTTTGACAGTGTTGTTGCCAACCTGATGGTCAAGTACAGCATTCCAGGGGGAGCGCTCGCGGTGGCAAAGGACGGACGGCTGGTTCTGGCACACGGTTATGGTTCGGCGGATCTGGACCTCAGGCAGCTCGTCCAGCCAAACTCGCTGTTCCGGATAGCGAGCATATCAAAACCGATCACGGCAGTCACCATCCTGAAACTCGTCGAAGAGAGACGACTCGACCTTGACTCCAAAGCCTTCCTCATCCTCGACAACCTCAAACCGAAGACAGGTGTGGAGGTGGATCCTCGCATTTGGAACTTAACCATCCGTCAACTACTCCAACATTCCGGCGGGTGGGATCGGAACCGAAGCTTCGATCCAATGTTCATGCCGCAGAAAGCTGCGGCTGCTGTAGGGGCTCCGGCTCCTGCAAGCTGCGAGACAGTGATACGATACATGTTCACGCAGCCGCTCGACTTTGACCCCGGAACAAGGTATGTCTATTCCAATTTCGGGTACTGTGTGTTGGGGCGCATCATCGAGAGAGTTTCGGGACAGAACTACGAAGAGTATGTGAGAACTCATGTGTTGGAGCCGATGGGTATCACGGCCATGAGGATCGGCCATAGCTTGCTTGAAGATCGCGCTGAGAACGAGGTGCACTACTATGATTTCTCAGGAGCGCCTCCAGTTCTGTCCATATTCTCAACCGAGAAGGAGATCGTCCCGTGGCCTTATGGGGGGTTCTATCTTGAAGCGATGGACTCTCACGGCGGTTGGATAGCCTCGGCGAGTGATCTTGTGCGCTTCGTCGTATCGGTGGACGGACGGAGGGCCCCGCCTTTCCTAAGACCAGACACGGTAGAGGTCATGATCTCACGGCCTCCTCCGCCCCTTTGGGTTGGCACTTCATACTGGTACGGCATGGGATGGTTCGTAAGACCCATCCACGGCAATGAGGCAGACTGGTGGCACACGGGTTCTCTTCCGGGAACCAGCGCGCTTCTGGTAAGGACACATCATGGATTGGCGTGGGCTGCTCTATTCAATTCTCGCCCCACCCACCCCGCGGAGCGGGACTTCATTGGCGAGCTAGACAATTCACTTTGGCTGATCCAGTCCGAAGTGACTGTGTGGCCCTCCCACGACCTATTCGCCACACCTCGCGGAACAAGTGAGATGGCTACAATAACGACCTGGGCGAACCCTTCACCAACAATGCTCGTGGCGACAGGCACACGGCAAACTGAAGCCACAAGGGTGGGACAAACGCAAGTCACTGCCGGAGCATTCACAGTCCAGATGCTAGTGATCGGAAGTGTCGCCTTCGCTGCAGCCCTAACCGGAGTCTTCTTGCGAAGACGTTCATAGTCACGAAGGGCATGAAGTGGAACCCCATATCTGACAGTAAGCTTTCAACTTCACATGGCTCTAGCGGGCCCAACTCTTCGCCTTGCTTACGCGTTGCATTGGTCGCTCTCTGTTATCTAGTTGAACTGGGCAGCTGAATGAAACCGTTTGGAGCGCTGCGGCATGACACAATCGAAGCCTGGTTTGGTGACATCTCAGATGGAACGCAAGTCATGGCTCACTATTTGAGCCCCAAACGCGAGTCTCTACACAAGATCGTTCCCAACCTAGCCCTCGAGATGAACATCAGCAACCACATAGAACACGCGATCTACATTCTTGCTTGGAAGAGCCATGCAGCTCCTGCGCGAGAAAAGAAAGGGTTTCAGTGGACCGCTTTCTACGCAAAAGCGATGCAAAGGGCTTGCGATGCAGATGGATGTGCCAAGTTCTGGGATCCTGCCAAGGATCACCACATAATAGACGAGTCCATCGACAAAGTACTTGTCTGTGACGAGGCCTCACGACCCATTGCAGACGCTATCCGGAGGACCCACCCAAAAATAGCTGTGGAATTTCCCCAAGGAAAATAACAGTAAGACACTACTCGCGCAAGACGCGCAATCGCTGATCCTTTGGACTTAGGACCAGCAGAGTTCGGTGAGTATCAGGCCACCTATTAATAGTTGCGCCCCTTCGTCATTCTGACATGGATGGCCTCTACGTTGACGGTTCCTCCTCTCCATAGGGCATAAGCGCGTCATCAGGGGACCTTTGGAGGGGGCCACAGGTCACTCTGGGTGCGTAAGCAGCAGATCAGAACCTCAGGCCAAACAGATTGGGGGAATCGAACTTTCTTTTCCATTCCCACCCCCGCGGTTCATCACAAATCCACCTTGTGTAAGACCACTAAACGATGAAGATTACGTCTTCGAGGCCTTTGAAGTGTGGGTCCCCGCTTACAACTCGGGCAGCGCGGGATCTTGCTGTCGCATAGATTATGGAGTCTGCCAGAGGCCAACCTCTTATCCTCTTCTTCATGAGGAAGTCGATCTCACCTGCCTTCAGCGCGAGGCTGCTGTCAAGCGGCACTATTTCTGTCATCGAATCTATGTAGGCGAAATGAGACTGCATCTCACGTTCAGATCTGCGGCCTGCTTCGATTTCTCGAAGATACCACTTTCGAAGTTCCGCCAATACCACCGACGGGGTTAGAGCGCCTTCGCCCTCTATGTAGTTCCTCGCCTTGGCGCCGGCTCTTGACCCGAGAAGGTACTCGACCCAAGCATACGTATCTATCACCGAGCTAGAAGGCATGCTCCTGCTCCCTCTCCCTCACGAAGCGACGCGATCCCTTGCACGCGCCGAATAGGGACTCTGGAAGCCCGGACCTCGACCTAGCCAACTTCTTGACTACCTCATCGTATGTTGCCAACCCCATTTGTTTCTTCAACTTCTCGAGCAGACGGCGCGTATCATCCCGAACCTGAATGGTGGTCATGGGCTATGGCCTTATCCCTATAGCGCTATAAGAATTCCTCCCTCAGCACGAGGAGACGAGTCGGAGCGAATGAGATGAGAAGACGAGTCCAACTCTCGTTGAGTCCTTTGGATCTAGTGGGTTCGGCTCTCACCGCCGGGACCTTTCACCAACCCCCCAAGCCTTGTAGGCACGACCGGGCGCACTAGCCTCTTCTCGAAGACTGTTCCACTTCAGCACACAGATAGTGACGGTAACAGCAACTAACCCAAGTTAGAGCCAATTCCCAGTTCCCACTGGTAGTCAGGGTAGCCGCGGGCGGTTAGACAAGACTTGAAATCGTCGAACCAAGTTCTACCGTTGGCGAAAAAGTTGGAAAGGGTCATCAGGATCGGAAGGAAAGGCGTCACCACCATACCCAAGAGCATAAGGCAGGAGGTCGGGATCGTAGAAGGAAGCGAAGTAAGGGCGAAGGCTCTACCATACGGAATTCTACTTAGACCGTTGATTACGGACCCCATCAAAACGCTCGAAAATCTTCCTACAACACGAAGGAAAAGGAGTTCGGTTGAGACTGTCAGGCGGCTCCGCGAGAAGATTGACCAAGAAGTCAGGAAAAAGAAACGATGAGCTACTACGTAGATACGAATGTCTTCTTGAACGTAATTTACAAGGAAACTGGTCTCAGCGAAGGCTCAAGCGCCTTTCTCAGGAAGATCCAGTCCGGAAAACTTCAGGCGATAACCTCATCGATAACCTTGCTGGAGATCATCTTGGACATGGTTGATAACGGTTTCTCGGAGATTACTTAAGTCGCTGTTGCGTCCATCGAGGACCTCCGTGATCTGGAAATCATACCGCTTGACCACACGATGACGAAACTGGCCGCCGACCACGTCACAAAAGAGAAACTGACGATCCATGACGCATACCACTTGGCAACAGCGACAACTAAGAAAGCAAGCGCGTTCGTAACGAGAGACGAAGAACTCTCAAGGAAAATCGCAAGGCACATGAAGACGACTGTTCCGGAACAAGCCGAAAGTTGAGTCGAGGACTAACCCTATCTTCCATTGTGCCAGCTATCGAAGTCGAATCACCGTGACTTCTGTGACTCAATTCCTCGGCCAAGATTATACCTTTGAGAACTCTGGAGAGTACTGATAGGTTCCATCGCCAAGAGGCTTCTTCGTGAAGTCAGCGTACAGCAACCGGTATTCTCTCATGCATATTTCTGCAACGAGCCCGAACACCTTACGCATCTCGACTTCAGCGGTGGGATCGGTTCGCATCTCAATCGCCCAACGTATGGTTCGATGGTTCGCAGTCCAGATCACGTTCGTTGCGAGTCCGTCTGGTAGGATTCGCCTCAGGGCGGATGTTATCAGTTTCTTCTTCTCGAAGCCCATCTTATCCCACGCGAAGCTCGCCTCAAGCCTACGGTATCCGTCCGCTATCTCTTCCAAGACGGCTTGGAACTGGTCTGAGATAGGGTCGATGTCACGCGGCAGCCACAGCGCGAGATCACGTGGTCGCACGTACCGTAGACTTTCTTGGCTGATCGCCGTGCCCGCACGATGTCTCACCAGCTCGTGTGTGAAGACCCTGCTAACATTTAGAAAAGCGAACGTTACCGAAGAATGTTCCAAGACGCTTCCATGTTTCGATCGTAAGATGTTGAGCAAGTAGTCCTTCGGGTCTTCCCTGATCTTGGTTATGTTGGGATTGAGGCCAGTTCCGAAGCTCTTGTAGCAGACCCTGCCGGCCAGTTCGATGAGGAATTCCGAGTTGCTTCTCTCATGCCGTCTAGTCTTGTCCAGCCAATCGATTGCCCCGTAGTGTTCCGCCAGCTGCTTAAGCCCCTGCTGGTCGATTCTCGTCTCACCGAGTTTGATGACGCACGGTTCAACAATGCTGAACTTCCGACTCACGGATGCTCTTCTCCAAGCGCCGTGATGGGATCTGATCCTAGAGAAGATATCGTTGTTCAGCGAGGATTTCCCAGCTGGACTGAAGACACGTACGTACACAGTACCGGGCCTCTACTGAACCATGCCCTGCGCGACACTCCTTTGACAATGGAAACTAGAAAATGGTAGCGAATGGTACTAGCTATATGAGGGGAGAACGTCGATTCCTGATGGTCTGCAGAGATTGAGAAGCCGTCAGATCGTGGTTGCGATGTTGATTGCGTCTGTTTCATTCGCTTCTCTGAACACGCTTGCTGTCGAGCAAGGGAGTGAGTGGATTTACTATCGTCCGTTCAACCTCGTGTATGCGGATCAAGGCGGCAAGACGATTCCTGAGGACGACGCAACCATCATCAACGCGCTCAAGAGCTTTCCTAAGAAGCCAACGATGATCACGGACGTTATCCTGAACGGTGACCCAGACGCCCACGCTCAGTTCATTACTAGCCTCAAAGAGATCACGCCGAACCTATGCTTCGCCTTAGGTAGGGAAGAATACGTCCTGCCAGCCGACGAGCCGAAGCTGATCTCCATTGCGACCAAGTACTCCATGTACACGAGATGTATCCGCGTCGACCACTTCCAATGGTTGGTCAACAGGAGCGGGGAACACGCCGTCCGCAACTACCTCAATGAACTGCGCAACCTTGGCTTTCATCATATCATGTCGAACCCGTGGCAGGATCCACCGTCGGGGAACAGTTGGCCGTACATTGAGGCGGCACAGATCCAAGTCATTAACACAACAACAACCTGGCTGGCTCCAACTGAGCAGATAAGGCACATCCTCGCCCGCTGGCCTAACATCACCGTCGTCGTGAACTACGAGAACCCTGGCCAACAACGCGCACTCGCCATGTTGGGCGCACAAGGTAGCATAGGCGCGATGACCCAGGCTGCGGATCTCCAGAACTCCTCTCCCGACCTATACAGGTGGATGCCTCCATGGAGTCACAACTACGACCCATACCAGCTAGGCACGCTCAGCTGGGAAGCAAACAAACTCGCCGAGATCGACCCCGCGACCTCAATGACCCTCACAACGACGGGGCTAGGAACCGAGCAACTGCCGCAGGCGTCTGCCATTGGCCCCACTGCTGTATTGATCGGGCTCGGAGCGGCTGTCCTCACATCAGTCGCATGTGTCGCCGTAATCGCGTCGGGCCGACGGAGACCTGAGGTCTACTCGTACGGAGGCTACTACTACTGCAGGAAGCACAAGATTCCGGTATTGGTTCTCCAGAAGGGACTCTGGTGCCCAGTCGAGAAGCGATATCTCAGAGCTTAGCGCGTGCTTGACGATCCCATGACAACTCTCACGGCGTTATGCTCGTTGCCAACAGGATCATACAGCGTACAACACGCGAGCAACCACACAAGTACAACTCCTCCAAACGCTCCTTGTTTGAGAAGAAATCCCCAACCACACGTGCATTCCTGAGATGGAAAGAGCGTATTGTTAATAGACAATGGCTCACATTGCGCGGAAGAACGCGTATGAAAGGGGATTCTATGAATCGTCTTGCGGTTCTAGGGTACGTCTTACTTGCGATCGGTCTTGTAGTTGTCGGGATCGCAATAGCACTCGCCTTGAGTTTCCTTACAGGTTACGCAGTCCCTCCTACCCCATTCTCGACTCAGATGCAGACACCACCAAATGCAGGGGTCGCCACAGTGGTCATGAACCTTGGTGAGCTTGCGAATGCCCTGTTCGTCCCCGGACTGCTGACGGCTCTTGTGTTGGGAGGGCAAGTGACCTCAGACAAAGGCGTACGGCTCATCAGATCTGCGCAGGTCTTGGAGAAGAAGCGATCACAGGAACACAGCTAGACTCTACGTCGAGTTACTCAGGGAGCTACGGAATCGTCTATCGCGAAGTCGTGCTCGAATGGACTTATCAGTACAGCGCGTCTTGGTTCGCCTGTGGGCTAACTCCTCAGTTCAACATCCGTGCCTAATTGTGAGATGCCCTTCAGCCTGATACAGGAAGTCATGGTTGCGACACGAGACCCGGTCGTCAACACGATCAGAACAGGCTATCGACCACAACTTCTTCGACTGCACTTGGCAAGGCTTATTCTGATACTCGGTCAAATCTGTCCAATCCAGAGATTCGAATGGGACAGCGTGTAGTGGCTGATCGAGTTGTCTCCCAAGACTGGTGTGGCTCTGATAGGTTGCGGCTACAGCGGTTGTGAGCTTCACGCCGTCTGGTACAAAGACATTCCTGAGATCGACCTCATCGCCGTTGTAGACGCCGACTTGCAGCGAGCGAAGAAGGCCGCGGAACAGTTTGGAGCACGAACCTTCACAGAGGACTGGAGAAGGATCCTCGCGAACCCAGCCATCGACATGGTTGATGTGAACGTTCCACCAAGCCTCAACAAGGAGATCACGGTCGCGGCGGCAGAGGCTGGAAAGCATATTCTATGCGAGAAGCCCATGGCGACGAACCTGAAAGATGCTGACGAGATGATCGGAGCGGCCGAACGGGCGCATGTGAAGCTCATGATCGCGCATGTCCTCCATTTCTTCCCCGAGTATGTGGAGCTGAAGAATGCCGTCGAGCACGAGATGATAGGCAGACTGGAGGCGGGGAACGCGATCAGATGGCTCGGTGAACCATATTTCCCATTCTCCTCGACTTGGAACAAGTGGTATGGTTCCAGAGAGTTCGGTGGCGGTGTCACGTTGAGTATGCAGATACACGACCTCGACTTCCTCAAGACCCTGTTCGGAAAAGTCAGAGAAGTCTACTCAGTGTCGAGGAACTTCACACACAAGGAGTTCGCGATCGACGACTTCAGCGCAACCACGTTGTTCTTCGATGAGGGACGAACCGCGTTAGCTGAGGCGAGCTGGGTCTCCTCCGCGCCGTTTACCCAGCAACTCGACCTGTTCGGTAGCGAAGGCTTCCTGTCGCTCAGGACAGGTGGACGCCTAACGTCGATAGAAGCGTCGAAAGGCGAGCCTTCCGTGACCGCATATTTCAAAGACGGGAGCAGTAAGCCGCTTCCGACATCCAATGTGAACGGCTACTATGCGGAGATCAAACACTTCATCTCATGCCTCGTGAACGATGAGAAACCAATGCTTGATCCACGCGAGAGCCGCGAGACATTGAAGATCACCCTTGCAGCGTTGGAGTCCGCAGAATCGAACAAGCCAATAAGACTCGATTGAGACTGCCGCAAAGGCGACGTGTTCTCCTTTCGTGATGCGGCAACGCTGAAATGTAGGCTCAGCGGAGGATTGCGGATGAGTGGCATCAATGACCTTCACCCTCGACGACCTTACCAAGTTGATCGCGAAACGAACCTTCTGCACGCTCGCGACACAAGGTCTTCATGGCCCGCAGATTTCGGGCGTCGGCTACTTCGCTGACGGGTTGGACTTGTACATTCCGACGAGCATGAAGACAGCGAAGGCTCGCAACATCCAACGCGATTCACGTGTAGCGGTGCATATACCCGTGCCTTGGCCGCTGATACCAGCTCCGCCGAAGAGCATACAGTTCCGCGGCCGCGCTGAGATGCTACCGATCAGCGATACGAGCGCGAACGCTGCGCTCGAGCATTCATCCATGATGATGCGTCGGGTATTTCGCCGGCTCTTAGAGCAGGCCGACACTGCGGTTTGGGGCGACCCTGTCTGGATACGCGTACGGCCCGTCGGGCGGATCGAGACGTTCATGGTAGGCGTGCCCATGTTCACGCTCTTTCAGGACGAGAGTAAGGCGATGCTCCACTTCGACGTGGCCGAGAAGGGTGAGTCAACGACCAAGAAAGACTGACGTCCGTCGTAAGACACGTGAGACTAGAAGACCGGAGCATGCATCTTGGAATAGCCCTCTACGCGCTGTACTAGCCATCAGTCAAGTCTCTTTCCTCTCAAGTAGAGTTGCAGGCAGTACTGCCTTGCCCGAACGGGTTATTCTTCCTGCACGTAGCATCTTCAATGCGCGGACCTTGTTGGACTCAGACCAGTTGCTGTTCTTCCGCCGCGGCGTGAACCTGAGGGCGTATGTCTCGTCATCTACGCGCTTTGTCTGACCATCGATCCAACCGTAACAGACGGCTTCTTCTACAGCCGCCTCATAGCTGATTCTCTGAGTTCGCGTGGACTTCTTGTAGAGAATCAACCAGATCTCTCTCTTGTCCCTATGATGCTGCGCCAACCATCTTCGCCATCCTTCGCGTGACGAAGATCGCAGAGTTTCACCAACATCCATAGACCAGGCTTCCATCAAGATCCTTGAGCGGCGCTCACGTGAAGAGTCTAGTTCACCGGCCTATTTCCGTCATCGCAAGAAAAGAGCATCACACGACTACTCCTCTACTGCTCGTGTTCGTGAGGGAGGAATTCCCTTCTTTCCTGCTCACACTACTCTCTGCTTCATCGCAGAGGAATAACAGGTCAGGTCAAATGATCGCTATTGGCTTTGTCTTCTCCTTCCTATTTTGTATCGAACGATACTAGGAAGAATGTCTCCGATCAGCCTCAGTCTCTCGCAAAAGGGAACTTGTCCGAGAAGGCCAAATATCCAGTCTCGGGCGGTGATGAGTCGACCCTTCGCAAGGAAGGGATTATCTCTTCCGAGCATTTCGCGTATTCGTGCTCTGCTTTCACCAATCTCTAGGACTGGTATTTGGCTCATGCTTTGGGGGATGAGTTGTCGCCGAAGCATATCGACGAAATAGTCGACTGAAAACGGTGCGTACCCCATCATCTCCGCGGTCACAGCGTCCGCAACTACGATATTGTCAGAAATGACCAAGGAATTCCATTCGACCGGGGATAACTCCACCTGTCCCCTCAAGCTACCCACATAACGACCACCATTGATTCCAACGCATGGAACGGCGGCTAGGTGAATTCTCTCCAAGACATCAGCAACATAATCCTTGAGGCCTAGCCCTATGTCCGCAAATGCGAAGTGCAGTAGGTTCTTCTTTTCAAACAGCGTGGAGCCCATCGCCAGCGCTTTCCCACTGAGAGAGAATGGGAGTCCTCTGAATCCGGGGACCTTCTCGGAGAAGGGAGCTTTCGGATTACCAACGCTGATGATCAGATTCTCCCTGTCGAACAGGAAAGCGGGAAGATCCAGCCGTGGGTATTCGAATTGGGAATCCACACGAATGATGTCTCGAGGATTCGCTTTCCCATACGTTTGGAGGTCGAGAAGCTGGATATGTCTATGCTTTTCTGTCAGTTTCAGATAACCTAGCTTCTCAAAGAGTTTCCTGACATTCCTATGAGCTGTTGCTGGAGCTTCGTAGAAGGTCAACTCTTTGTCGAGACAGTTTAGCGCTATTGCTTCAGCCAGCTCAACGTCTAGATAGCTTCCCGGAACCGGTTCACCTGCCCTAAAGAGACAGGCTGCCAACGGCGCGTGAACATACACTCTTTGCGCATACTTGATGAGTGAGGTTGTACCTGTGCGCTCAAACGCCTTCCTGATGCATCCGTATGTGTCTTGATCCTTCAGGTCAACAACTACAGCGGACTTGGCAGGACCCTTGGCTGACATGCCACGCATTGGTCTCCGACACACTCTGTCACCTGCAGATGAGCTTTTGTTTCTTGTGTGCGAACACTGATTTGGCGATAACCACGAACCTCATTGAGAGAAGCATCGTGAAGGCATGACGCTTGAAGGTCATTGAAGAATCAGCGCTTCGTGATAGGCGACTGGTCTTCGAAGATAGGTTGCATGCTGGCCACCTGCTCGCCAAGAAACTTCGTCCGCATGTAGCCAAGGGGAACTATCAGATACTTGCTGTGCCCGCCGGCGGTGTTCCAGTAGGGTATGTAGTGGCCGAAGAACTGCGCATTCCGCTCGATGTCGTCATAGTGAGGAAGATCCAGATTCCTTGGAACCCTGAAGCGGGTTTCGGAGCTGTAGCGTGGGATGGAAGGGTGATTCTCAATGAACCATTGGTTGCGGAGTTAGATCTTGGAGAGGATCTCATCGAGGAGTGCATCACCCGAACTAGAGAGGTCGTTGGGGTCAGAGTCCGAAAGCTGAGAGGCGATAGGCCTTTCCCCAATCTGGAGGGGAAGTGCGTCGTGTTGGTCGATGATGGTTTGGCATCAGGCTTCACGATGCTCGTCACAGCTGAATCCGTCAAGGCCTATCGTCCGCGCAAGATCGCCGTTGCGGTTCCGACAGGCTCTGAGCGTGCCGTAGGCCTCGTTGCTCCGAGCGTTGACGAGCTAGTATGCCTGAACATTAGGGGCGGACTCATGTTTGCTGTGGCGGACGCCTACGAGAGATGGTACGACCTGTCGGATGAAGAGGTGCTCACGTTCCTGACGAAAAGCTCGGATGAGAACGTGAACCAGTAGGAGCAACGCTGACAAGGATCAGAGATGAAGCGCTCTGTTCCACGAAGGCGGTTTTCATCTCACATCACGTTGCCAAATCGGTCTCGATGCTAATCGCTGTCGTCTCTGACTTTCTCAGCTTCGTCTCCACTTGATGGAGCAACCGAAAGGCCTGGTCTCCGTCACCTGCGGTTTCTTCCCTGCCACAATAGCGTCGAGCGCGTTTCTGAGGTCGTGGGTCGTGACCATGGCTGGGTCTCTGCTGTCGTCGATGCGACCGTGGTAGACGAGTCTCCTGTCCCTGTCGAAGGCGAAGATTTCAGGTGTGCATACGGCCGAGAGAGCCCTTGCCAGTGAGTGGTTGGCGTCTCTGAGGTATGGGAAGTTGAAGCCTTTCTCGCTCGCGCGTTTGATCATGTTCTCGTAGTTGTCTTCCGGATAGTCGCGGTCGTCATTCGAGTTGACTGCAACGAAACCCACGCCGCGGTCCCTATAGTCGCGCTGAATGGCGATCATGCGATCTTCGTAGGACTGAACATACGGACAGTGGTTACACGAGACAACCAGTACGAGAGTCGGAACATCCGCAAAATCGGCGAGCGAGTACTTCCTTCCATCCGTGCCTAGAAGATCCCGGAAGTCCGGGGCGCTCTCTCCTATCTTCAATGATCCCACACCATCCCTTGGCGACATCACGACAGTAATGAATCGTTCGACTTATCCTGTCCAGACTGCTCCATTGACGGAGCTTAACGTTAAGCGATAAGCGAATTGTGAGAGAATGAACGCGCGAACGAGAGAGGGCGTGGCTTCGTCTCAAATAGGCTAGAGTTCGGCATTGCTTCCTTTCTCAGCTTCGAGGAGTTCTATTGCTCTAAGTGCAACCTGTGATTCCTTCTTGAAGCCCCCCACGAGGCGTACATTTTCTTCACCATAGATCATTTCGCCGGTTGTGAGGTTTGCCGCGACCGCATTTATCGTCCCAGCCCTCAATCCACGCACTTGAGCTACAATGAACAAGGCTGAGCTTTCCATGTCGAGATTCAAAACCCCGTTCTTTCTCAGCTTCTCTATGAACTCCGGGGTTTCGCCGTAGAATGAGTCGTCCGAGCTGATCATGCCGAACCAGAGCTTGAAGCTAAGCCTTGGAGCAAGCTCTCTTGCAGCTCTGATCAAGGCGTTAGTTACTTCCAAGCTCGCAACGGCTGGAAACTGCATTGGCAGGTGGAAGGAAGTTGTTCCCTCGTTTCTAACGGCGGCTGTGGCTACTACGAGGTCTCCTATCTTTAGACTCGGGTGAATTGCACCCGTGCTTCCGATTCGTATGAATGTCTTCGCTCCGATGTTGGCGAGTTCTTCGATGGCGATTGCCGTGGATGGGCATCCGATCCCTGTGGAGCATACTGAGACCCTTATGCCCTTGTGCTCGCCTGTGTGAGTTAGAAACTCACGATTATGTGCGACCTGCTTAACACTCTCAAGATACTGCGAGATGATAGGAACCCTGCCGGGGTCTCCGGGCATCAGCACGTAATCGCCTACGTCGCCAGGGCGGCACTTGATGTGGTACTGGATCTTCTGGAGACTCGCCTCTCTCTTGTCGATGACCGTGCTCATGCTTGCATCGAACTCGACTATCGCCGATGAATGTATTTCTCGCTTGCGTGAGTGGTCCATTGCGGAAATCATCCGAGAGATTCGTACTCATGTCAACATGTCCGGACGGGAGTCTTCAACGGCTCAACCGGATCTGTGACAGAGCAGGATTAACGGAGCACATGCAAGACAGAGGCTTCAAATTCCAATATCCACAATAGAGAAAATGTCGTCGCTTTCTTCGTGCGGCCGTCCCCCGTTCGAACTCGTTTGTTGTGCGTCCTCTATTTGGTCGCTTGTGAACAACGGAGATGTTGGATCATGTCCAGATCCTTTCCACGCAGTATCTGTGGACATGCTTCGGGAGCATGTTCTCTCTTCGCAGTCTTCTGCGTACTGCGACGTGAAGACGTTTGAGGGGTGCGACTCTACGTTTCAAGTCAGCATGTGTGATGGCTTGCGCCTTCATGATCTGGTTCATGAGTTCTGGATAGTTCCTTGGTAGCCAAGGGAGATGGCAAGAGTAGTAGAACCTCCATTTCTCGCTTGGCAGGAACCGGCCGTTGTAGGCGAAGAGGATCCTCAGCAGGTTTTCCACTCCCATGTTCACGGCGTAGTGAGCACTTGGAATGTGACCTCGCTTGGGCCAGATCGTCTCGGCGTCTTCGATTCGATTTTCAAGGAAGGCCAAGTTCTCTATGATGATCTTCCGTCTCTCTGATGATCCAAACTTCAGCTTCCGGTGCAGGAGTCGCCGAACTAGTCCTCTTCTATCGAGTAGTATCCTTCCTTCATAGAAGGCTTGTCTCTTTTCCTGACCCCAGTGTGCGCCCGACTCCCTACCATACATGTGTACGTAGTTGTCTAGTAGGTACCCTCTCCATCGAAGTTCACCTTTAGGCAGTTTCCCGTTTCTATCACGTGCGATGAAGACTGTGATGTCGATTTCGGACATTTCGTCCGCGTAACCTCTTGCAGCGCCGCCGAGAAGAACGACGCCAATCACTTCTCTGAATTCCGAGAGAACTGAATGGGTGTACGCCTCCGCTACGGTTCTGTGTTCTTTGGCCAAGTTCTCCCTGTAGCCGCTCAGGTCTTGGAATGGCCTCATGGTGTGCTATCAGCACTTGAATCATCATATTAGCTATGACTCGGAGTTCTGTTGCCTTTGCGCGAGCCATCGAATGTGTGAGTTGTCGTTTTCCACGATGGGAAAAAGGCAAGCAAGCGAAGTGTGGCCTCAATGCCACAGTCCTCAAGGCGAGCTCACATCGAAAGACATGCTGCACGAGGCATGTTGACGGAGATCAGAGTCAGATCTTCGGTTCCAGTGTTCTCGTAGGCGTGAGCTTCGCCTTCCTCCACGCGCACGACTGTTCCTTCTCGTGCTCTGGACTGTCTTTGCCCCAGCCGAATGAGACCCTCACCGCTTAGGAAGTAGAACAGGTGCCCATAATCATCGATGTGCCTAGAGACACTGCCGCCCGGTTCCACGCGAGTCAGCACTATCTTCACTCCATCCGTCGATAGAGTCTTCCCATATACGCCGCGTGTCATGTCGGGCCGCACCGGCTTCCATTCAAGCGATCCCGCATCGAAGACAATACTCATACTGGCCACATCTCACTTGCATGCCATCTTCTCTTTCTCAGGAACCGTTGTTTGAGTTTGCCTATCGGGGCAACAGCCTACGTGATCAGCCTATGCTTGTTCTCGACTATTCTCTCTCAGTCATTTTTCCGTCGCTTTCCTCGGACCAAACGCTCTCTACTGAAACATCCAAAGTCTGAAATATCCAGAGAAGTAGGCTGGTATTGTCGCTTTCAGAGATACACTGCGCACCTGTTTGGCGTTCACTGCTTTCCGCGGATGCACAAGCACCGATCATGGGAGGTGAGAACAGGAGATGAAGATGAAGGCGTTACTAGCGCTTATTCCGCTCGTTCTGGCGAGTTTCCTCGTATCCACAACCTCAGCGAACGTATTCGCTGAAGACACAGGCACTTCAGCTTCAGCCGCATCATGTTCTAGGACACCGCAGACAATTCAGCCTGAATCATCCACCGAGGGGATCACCCCGGCCAAATGGGTCAGAGCATATGGCATGGCCGACAGTGAGGATGTAGCGACTTCTGTTCAGCAGACATCTGATGGCGGATACATGGTCGCAGGCCAGACAACATCTTACGGCGCCGCGACCGCGGACATCTGGGTCCTCAAGCTTAACTCCACAGGAAGGATCGAGTGGGAGAAGAAGTATGGTGGAAACGCCAATGATGTGGTCACCGCAGTTCAGCAGACGTCTGATGGCGGATACGTAGTGGCAGGCTACACGCGTTCGTTTGGTGCTGGATACGATGACATCTGGATTCTGAAGCTCGACTCTGCCGGAAGCATAACGTGGCAGAACACCTACGGTGGAGACTATGCCGACGATCGCGCCTACTCCATTCAGCAGACATCGGATGGCGGATACATAGTCGCAGGCCACACGGGAACTGAGACTCGAAGTTGGGACTTCTGGGTTCTGAAGCTTGACTCTACTGGAGGCGTAGCATGGCAGAAGGCGTACGGTGGAAATGGAGGGGATTTTGGAACTTCGGTTCGACAGACACCTGATGGCGGATACATAGTCGCAGGCTACACAAGCTCGTTCGGTGCCGGAAGCTGGGACTATTGGGTTCTGAAGCTCAACTCCACCGGAGGCATAAAATGGCAGATGGCCTACGGCGGAGGCGGAGATGACAGAGCCTTTTCTATCCAGCCGACATCTGACGGTCGGTATATTGTAGCAGGCTTGACTAGGTCCTTCGGCGCTGGAGACAGTGACTTCTGGGTTCTGAAGCTCTATCCCAATGGAGGAGTCCAATGGCAGAAGAGCTATGGCGGTAGTGGTGGTGAAGACGCCCTATCGGTTCGGCAGACATCGGATGGCGGATACCTAGTAGCAGGCGGCGGGTGGGGGGACTCTTTGGTGATGAAGCTCTATCCTAATGGAAATGTCAACTGGCAGATCAGAAACGGCGGAAGCGAAGATGATGTGACCAACGCACTGTCCCTGACATCTGATGGCGGCTTCGTACTAGCAGGCTCCACCATGTCTTTCGATGCCGGAAATCGCGACTTCTGGGTTCTGAAGTTCACATCGGGTGGGGCGACCTGTATCCCATCCGCTAGAGCGTCCGCAACGGTCACAACCAGCTCAGCTACGGTTTCCACCACAACAGGTGACCACGGCGATACCGCTAGTGTCCTCTCGCCGACGAGCGTTGAGGCAACAACTACTACGGCCACGGTGACGGGGACCTGCCACTGGGCCGCAACGTATGGAGGAGGCAACGATGACCTCGCGAATTCCGTTAGGCAGACCTCGGACGGAGGATACATAGTCGCGGGTTACACACCCTCGTTCGGTGCTGGGCTTCGCGATGTCTGGGTCCTGAAGCTGAACTCCGCAGGAAGCGTTCAATGGGCGAGAACGTATGGTGGGAGCCTAGACGACGAGGCCCTTTCTGTTCAACAGACAAGTGATAACGGATACATAGTAGCCGGCTACACGAACTCTTTCGGCGCCGGAAATAGCGACTTCTGGGTTCTGAAGCTTAACTCAGCCGGAGGCATAACATGGCAGAAGGCGTACGGTGGAGGCGGAGAGGATCGAGCCTCTTCGGTGCAGCAGACATCTGACGGCAGGTACATAGTAGCCGGTTACACGACCTCGTTTGGTGCTGGAGGTTCAGACTTCTGGGTTCTGAAACTCTATCCCTACGGAGGAGTTGAATGGCAGAAAACTTACGGTGGAGGCGGAGAGGATCGAGCCTCTTCGGTGCAGCAGACATCTGACGGCAGGTACATAGTAGCCGGTTACACAAGTTCGTTTGGCACTGGAGACCGTGACTTCTGGGTTCTGAAGCTCTATCCCTACGGAGGAGTTCAATGGCAGAGAACCTATGGCGGAACAAACCGAGATGAGGCCTCTTCCGTACAGCAGACAACAGACAACGGGTACATAGTCGCAGGCTACACCACGTCTTTCGGCGTTGGAGGCTACGACATTTGGGTTATCAAGCTCAACTCCACCGGAGGGAAAGTGTGGTGGAAGTCATATGGCGGAAGCCAGGACGACAAGGCCTTCTCAGTACAGCAGACAAATGATGGAGGATACGTAGTTGCGGGCAATACCGTATCATTTGGTGGTGGACTGGAGGACGCATGGATTCTGAGGCTCTATTCCACTGGAACGGTCAAATGGCAGAAGACGTACGGCGCCAACGGACTGAACGGTGTCTATTCGATTCAGCAGACAACAGACCGCGGATACATTGTGGCAGGTTACTGGGGCGGAGTGTGGTTTGACGTCTGGGTCTTGAGGCTTGATTCCACTGGAAGTATCCCAGCGTGCCCGTTCATGGGCACCTCGAGCGCAACCGTTGCAGGCACTCCCGCTACAATCACCACGACGAGTGTCAGCGGCACCGACACTTCTGCAACAGTCACCGCAACCACCGCGTCACCTGGCGCTGACATCCCAGGAATACTTGTCCAGTGCATATGACACGACGCGAGATACATTCCCATCTTTTCTTCTTCAGCTTCATACCTTCGCGATAGCGCTGACTATCGTGAACCTCTGACTTCATGTCTTCCCTCGCCCAGATACTTTGACTCTGTCAGATGAGAGGGATCTCGAGTCGGCGGTCCGTCGGAAGGACAGGCTTCAAGGTGAGTCCGCGCCGAGTGCTGAAGCTTTATATACGAAATGTGCGGTATAGCGCACTCAACGTGCGTTATAACGCATAGAATGTTAGGTGAAACACATGGAAGAAGTGACCGTGAGCAGATTGTGGGTGGCAGGAACGGCTGTCATTTCTCTGATAGCGTTCGTCGTTCTCGGCGTGATACTTGGAGGACCTCCCTTGGGATGGGACATCCACATTGTACTAGCGTCTGCTGTTCTCGCTGTGATAGTCGCTACTGCGTCCGCTCTTCTCTGGTCGGTGCGGAAGAAGCAACAAGAGACGAAGGCGGGCTATCCGGCCAAAGATGAGAGAACGAAGCTCCTCGAGGGACGCGCAGGCTACTACACCTCGTTCGTTTCTCTATACTTCATGCTGGCCCTTCTCTGGTACAACTTCCTCGGCGTAGACCTGTTCGGACTACCCGCACTGAATGCGTCTCAGGCGCTCATCGCATCGCTCCTCGTCAACGCCTTGTTGTTCGCGGGATTGCGGTGGTACTTCCTGCGAAAGGGCTGAGCTGATATGAGGACTAGGATGAAGGAGCTCAGAGCAAGATACGACCTAACCCAGGAGGAGCTGGCAAAGGAAGTCGGCGTGAGAAGGGAGACAATACTCTTCGTGGAGAATGGTAAGTACGTGCCTTCCTTGAAGCTGGCGCATGACTTGGCAAAGGCCCTGCAGACAACGATTGATGAACTCTTCATTTTCGATGACGAATAGACTGCAGGAAGAATGCGACGGCCATGAACGCAAAGAACATTGTCCTGCTGCAGTTTGCGCTCGCGGTTTCGCAAAGCGTGATATAGTCTTCGGAACCTACTCCGCACGCTCTACCATGCAAGCTCGCGAGGGCCTTGTGCTCGGAATCCTCCTACTTCTGACGGCAGCAATCTTGTACGCTTTCTCTGGTGCTGTCGTAACTGTCTACACCGTATGGTCGGACTCGTATTGGACATATTATGAATTCCAGCACAACATACATCAAGAATACCAGTGCGGGAGACTCGGAACGGGTCCCCTATGCACGTTCTTCTACTACTTGACACGTGGCGGTGCGGGTGCGCTCTCGCTTGCTGGAGTGGCAACGGTGGCAGTCTCGTTCTATAGAGTCATCGAAGGTCCTCGCACACTACCTGCCTCTGCTGCTCCTCTGGGGTCATGCCCTAAATGCGGTACGCCTAGTCCTTCGACCGGTAAGCATTGCAGCGAATGCGCAACCAATCTGACCTGAAGCCCTCTGCTCCATTCTCGAGATACAAGCGACTTCCGGATTCCTAGTATTCTAACGTACCATATGTGTCGGAACTGGCAATTCTCCACTCACTTCGGGAGCCTTCGCTTTCGCGAAGAACTTTCTCTTGGCCCACAAGGAGACGTTGACGAGGCTGATCAAGACGGGGACTTCAAAGAGCGGCCCTATCACAGTGGCGAATGCTTGGCCGGAGTTTATGCCGAAGACACCCACGGCCACAGCTATTGCTAGCTCAAAGTTGTTGCTTGCCGCCGTGAACGATAGCGTTGCCGTCTCAGGATATGTGAACTTCAAGGCCCACGACATCCAGAATGAGACGCCGAACATGATGAGGAAGTAGCTGACGAGTGGTATCGCAATTCGCACAACATCCCACGGCAGCGCCAGAATGTATTCGCCCTTGAGCGAGAACATCACCACGATCGTGAACAGCAGGCCGACGAGCGCGGTTGGGCCTAGCTTCTCCATGAAGACTCCTTCGTACCACTCCTTGCCCCTCCTTCGAATCAGCATGAATCTGGTCACGATTCCGGCTATGAATGGAATCCCGAGGAAGACAAAGACGGTCCTGGCGATGTCCCAGATCGAGACATTGACCACGACACCTGATCCTTGAGATATCCAAGACGAGAGAAGTGTAACGAAGAACCACGCGTAGACAGAGTAGAGCGCAACTTGGAAGATCGAGTTCAACGCAACCAGAATTGCACAGTACTCGTTGTCGCCCTCCGCGAGCATGTTCCAGACCAGAACCATGGCGATACATCTGGCCAAGCCAGTGATGATTATCCCGATTCTGTACTCTGGCAGATCGGGCAAGAACAACCACGCGAGACCAAACATCAAGAACGGCCCAACAAGCCAGTTCTGAATGATCGAGACTCCGAACATCTTCCAAGCTCTTGCGATCTTCGAGAGCTCCTCATACCTCACCTTGGCCAACGGAGGGTACATCATCCAAAGCAAGCCGACAGCGATCGGTAATGACACGGTGTCCAACCTCAATGCATCAAGGACCTGTGCAATCTCCGGTAATGCTGCTCCGACGCCCACGCCCAAGGCCATTGCGAGAAAGATCCAGAGAGTCAGGAACCGATTCAGGAGCGAGAGCCGTTGCCGTTCGCTCTCTCCCATCTCATAGGCCTCCTTCAGCGAGTTGAGCGCCTTTCGTCAACAGAGTCTCGACCTTCGGACTCGTGAGTTTGTAGAAGATCCATTTCCCCTCGCGGCGAGGTGCCACCAAACCTGATCTTTCCAAGATTCCTAGATGGTGTGAGGTGGTGGGTTGTGTGAGATCGAGCGCGGCCATGAGTTCGCATGCGCAAAGCTCCTCCTTTGCTAGAAGCTTCAGAATCCGCAGACGAGTCGCATCCGCGAGGCCGATGAAGACCTGCTCCAATCTTCTGTATGTCAGGTCGTCTGTCTCTCTTGTTCTTCTTCTCAGCTCGGACACTCGGTCGCTGGCTCGGCGTGATCCTCTAAGCCCGGATTCCACTAGCCGCCTCAGTCTATCTTCGGTGACTGTCTCGCTCATCTAGCGTCTCAGCGAGAGCAACAAATTCACGTTCTTAAATATGTTATTCTGGATCTTCGGGTCACAGCCATCCTGACGCATAAACCAAGAGTTCAGAGTTTGCCGCCAAATCGAGGCGGGGTAGGAATAGGGTCTTGGGAGAAGCGCTTCATCTCCCAAGGCGTTTCAGCTTACTTGGTGACTCTGATAGTGTCCGTGCCGATGAATGGCACGCCGGCAACCGTCCCAGTAATGACTATTGTGTAGTAGCCCGTGGTTGGGAATAGCCGTTGTACTTGGCTCCCGTCGAACTTCACCATGAGGTCAGGTATGTTGTCGCCGTCGTAGTCTCCTATGGTTGATGGTGCACCAGCAGCCACCGGCAGTTGGGTACCTCCTCCAACCTGAAGACGAATGCTTCCAATGCTGATCTCGCCAACATCATAGCCTTCTGGCAACTCCACGAAGACGGTCACCCATTTCGCCTTCCTCTTCAGGCTTAACGTGTCTGGATCAAAGTCAACGGTGGCGCTTACGGGTGGCGAGAACTTCAAGAGAAATGCATCAGACGAGCCGGCATAAGCCTCGCTCCCCGAAGGCGTGCCCACGGTGCCTGTTGGGGTTCCAGCCGTGAACGTTGGCGTAGCTGCGGTGAATGTTGGCGTGCGCGTGGTGAATGTAGGGATGCCAACACTGGCTGAGACCACGGTTAGGGTACGCAAGGCGTTCGCCGTACTTCCTGCGAAGTATTGGTTACCTGAGGAGTCCACGGCAATACCCCACCCGTGATCATCGTTTGTGTCTCCCCATGTCCTCTGCGATTGAAGATCACCGGTCGAATCAAACTTCAAGAGTACGGCATCATAGCCAAGGGTGAAGCTAAGCGTACTCCCGGATACGTACACGCTCCCTGAAGCAACAGCAACATCCCACGCGTGATCATCGTTTGTGTCTCCCCAGGTCCTCTGCCATTGAAGATCACCGGTCGAATCAAACTTCAAGAGCACAACATCGTAACGACCGGCACCGAAGCTGGACGTAGTCCCGGTTACGTATACGCTGCTCTCTGAAGGGTCGACGGCAATGCCATACCCGTGGTCATTACCTGTGTCTCCCCACGTGGTCTCCCATTGAAGGATACCGGTCGAATCGAACTTCAAGAGCACAAAATCAAAACTACCAGCACCGAAGCTGTTGGTATACCCGGCAACGTAAATGCTCCCAGAAGAATCGACCGCAACTCCGAGCCCGTAGTCACCGTTTGTGTCTCCCCATGTCCTCTGCCATTGAAGGACACCGGTCGAATCAAACTTCAAGAGCACGACATCAAAGCCACCAGCACCAGAGCCATCAGTATACCCGACTACGTAGATGCTTCCTGAAGAGGAGTCGACGGCAACATCATGGCCTTCGTCAATCGATGCGCCCCCCCACGTCTTCTCCCATTGAAGGAGACCGGTCGAACTATACTTCAGAAGCACAACATCACGATCACCGGCACCAAAGCTGAACGTAGTCCCGGCTACGTATACGCTGCTCCCTGAAGAGTCGACGGCAATGCCAAACCCGTAGTCATTACTGGTGCCCCCCCACGTCCTCTGCCACTGAAGAACCCCAATCGAACTATATCTCAGAAGTACAACATCACGGCCACCAGCACCAAAGCTATCAGTATACCCGGCTACGTATACGCTGCCAGAAGATGCGACAGCAACACCTCGTGCTGCATCATACCCTGTGCCTCCCCACGTCTTCTCAAGTGACAGCGTCTGCGCATTGGCAGCTGGGGGCACCTCTGGGCAGACGAGAAGAATCACTGTGAAGATGAGAGCTGCTTGAATCTTGCTTGAGCGCATGAGGATTCTAGAATAACGCTTCTCTTCCTTCCTAACCAAGCTCGATTCCACTCTCCTCTAACTTGGGTACTTGTTCTCATCGCGTCGCTCCTCGGCGCTCCTGTGTGCAGACAAAGCAGCGAGCTTCATACAGGCAAGCAGTGAGATCCTAGCAAGCCACTCATCATGGAGCCGGCTTAAGATTTGAAACTTTCGACGATGGGAGAAATCAAAATGGTCCGAACGGATCCGACCAACGACTTTGGGAGAATATTCAAGCATGATGTGTAAGAACAACGAGGGTAGGGGTGTGCAATTAGAGCTACAGAGACGTGTCCGAATCTATTGGATAGAGATTAAATCGTCCTGAGCACGAGGAATTGGATATCGCCTACTCGTATTTTCCTTCCAAGAAGTGATGCTCGAAGAAGAATGGCTAGAATCAATACTGAGATTCCTGACGATGTGCACAGTCGCCTGAAGATGATAGCGGCAGCTGAAGGGAAGGGCTTCTATGAATGAATCAAGGACGATCTCACCACGTCATGCCCCAACGAGCGGACACTACTCCAAATGCTTGAGGACATCAGAAAAGACAGAGCGGACCAGAGATAGGACTTGCCCGAGGTCAAATTCCCGCTTTCGCTCGAAAGCGCTTGATCATTCCTTCACTGAGCAGATGTGTTTGCAGAGCCGTGGTTCCATAGATAATCGCAAGCACATCGATCATCCGGCGATTCTGCATCCGCCCGAGTTTCCCTATCAGTCTTGCAGATGGTCTCTTCACCTTCTCGCATAGGAAACGAAGAATGCGAAAATAGGATGAAAGGCGATCCAAATCCTCAAGGCTTGGCGGCCAACCGGGGTTTTGTGTTGTCTTTATCTCGTGCATCAACTGTTTGTTCTCCCTCATCTCCATCAAGTGCATGATGTCAGGACACACTCTCAACTCAACAAGCAGGGTTCCGTCTTTCGTCTTCACGTCGGCAGGATTGTAGAGACCGAGCAGACTAAGCATGGGTACCGTGGAGTCAGGTCGATGAGACTCCTCCTTTCCTTCGTTTCACAGTCTGGACAGAAGGTGGTTCTGGCTTTCATACCAAGGCTAGAACCCTCTCCAAGTTCTTTCCCACAAGCAAGAGGAGCCAAATACAACTTGTAGGGCAACGAGTCTATGGGAAGACCACCGTGCAAACACCCGAGGGGCAGTGCTTCTGTTTGCCACTGATCACCTTGAAAAACGGACCGCCCCGCACGGCTGGCAGGCTACTTGGTAGTCTTGCACGCGTGGTCAGAATTCCTAATCTAGGTTGTGCGTGGAGGAAAATGGCTGTCACTAGCCTAACCTATTGGTGATTTGTTTGGCTATCATAGGAGTTGAGTGGATCGTCTATGTTGTCGGGTTCATCATCGTCCTGTACGTAATTGGCCGATTGATGCGAAGGCGTGCTCTTGCTCCCCTAACATCGGGTCATGCCACGAGTTCAGTGGAGGATTTTCTTACTTTCAGATGGTACATAACTCCCTCCTTCATCATGCTTGTCTACGCGCTAGGTGCCTTCTCGATAACAGGGCTCGCGGCCTTGTTCATCTACCAGGCAGGGGCACCACTCGGGGGTCTGTACGTCATACTCGGCATTACTACTCTCATCTTCGGAAACTTGACTTGGCGTCTTCTCTGCGAATATTTTGTGGTCCAGTTTAGAATCCATGATGCGCTCCGTTCAATAGACAGTAGACTCGACGTCTTCGGAGAGGCGAGAACCATCCCCGCAACACGACCCGTCACACCTGTCATTCAGGCTGGTGCGCCACGTAGATGCCCGAACTGTGGATCAGAGAATCGTGGCGCTGCAAAGTTCTGCAAGTCATGCGCACAGCGACTAGAACCGGAGAAGACCGAGACACATCCTACAGCTCACCCTGGGCCAATTCTGATCATCTGCGATCAATGTGGTATCAAGAACGAACCAAGCAACAAATACTGTGACAATTGTGGAACGAAACTGACATGAAGTCGATTTGGAGTTATCAGGTTGTCATGGGGTGAATAGGCAACGGAGATCAGCGTGGACGTTAGGGACCTTCACAAGACACTCAGGATTGACGTTGACGGGTTGCACACGATCGGCGAAGTAGTGGAGCAGATCACCGAACGATTGGGTTTGCCAAGCGACAGGAGCTACAGATTGTTGTGCGGAAAAGAAGTGTTCCTTGTGCCGAACAGAAAACACTTGACTATGTCGGATGTAGGCGTGAAGAGCGGGGATCGACTCGTGTTGGCATCCGAGGTGACCGAAGCTGCTTCGCCTATTCCAACTCAACTCTCCCCCACCGTGCTTTTCTCGGGGGCGCGGCCTGAAAAAGGTGGGACGGAAGTCGTTCCGCGCGTGCCTGAATCGAACAAGACCTGGACCGACATCGGAGCCAAGGGAGGCGACGAATACTACCTCTCGTTCATTCGCAAGACCGCCAGTCATATGCCGCGTCCGAATATCGCCACCGATTGGGATTGGCCGATGGTCATTGGGCTGGGGATGATAGCGGGTGCGGTACTACCTCTAGTCCTACTACTTCTGCGTCCCCAGGTGCCGACAGGCGTGTCTCCTGCTGTCTACAGTTATGTTCTCAGAGCCATTCTCGTGTCCTTTCTCTTGCTTGTCGGCGGCTTTCTTGCCACGATGGTGGGCATGCACAGGCTGTCGCAGGCAAGACAGCCGAAAACCTTCATCCCCGGGCCAAAGCTATGCGCCACCTGCGGGTCGAATGTTTCTCCTGACAGTCTATCTTGCGCGAAGTGCGGAACGAGACTTGCGGGAGAGCAGCTGCCATAGTGCTTAGGGACCGTGTACCTTGGCGTTGATTGACAGCGCATTGTGGTTGCACTTGCCATGAATGAGCTCCGCTCGGCAAATCGCCTAATTCGATCTGGACAAATGACCCGTCAGGTTTGTTGATAAACAGCGCGAAGCCAAATCCTAGCTCTCCCATCCAATCCTGTCTCTGAACTTCGACCTAAATCGTGACTGTGTCCCCTATCGCGTAGGAAGGTCTGTCTGTCCAACACCTGTCTGGGGAACCCCGAGCTGGAGCCACAACCGCAATGGCGGACAGCAAAATGAGCAGGACAAGAGCCAGAGACGCAGAGGCATTCCTCAACTCTTGTCTCTCTGTAACTCAGCGAAAGAACATGTTTAAGCCTCGATACTCAGCACGAGCGCAAAAAATTGCTTTGTTCTTGGTAGTACCCGTTGTGTCCGTTTTCTAGGATTCATCTATTGCGCTTCCGACGAGTTCGCGGCCTTTTGGCGTCAACTCCCCTCTCAAGTCGATTCGACCCAAGCCTCGCATATCCAAGAGAATCCTGACTCGACTAGAGGTGTCAAAGAGTGCCGTGTGACTCTTCTTTTTTTGGCTTGAGGGGCATTACTACGTTCTTGCGGTACACTTAGTGCGCACTCATGAAAGACGTTGTGGTTCTGGTTGGTGATCCCAAGTTTGTCCGATGCCAGCCGTTCTATTCACAGTCAGCGATCGAGTTAAGGCCTCACAATTCCGTTCATCTGCATCTATCGCTTTGCGTATCATCTCTCCCTGTCTTAGGGGCTGGCATCAGGCTGCACTCACTCATCCGGGCGCAGGAGCCCAGTTCTTTAGCAGCTCAGGATTCGGTCCAGTCACACATCCGGTCGCGTGGACCAGCGCACCAGTGGACTAGCCAACCAAGACACATTATGCAACGTCTTTCATAAACTCACACACACAATGGTTGAGCACCCCGTCCTCTTCCCTGGAAGATTGGGCCACAATGCTTGAGTGTAGCTGAGGTACTCTCCCAAGGGAGAGATGAATATGATCAGTCGAGTTTGGCATGGCTGGACGACGCCAGCGAATGCCGACTCCTACGAGTCGCTTCTCAAGAGCGAGATCTTCGTTGGCATAAAGAACCGTCAGATAGTTGGGTACCACGGAATTCATTTGCTTCGACGAAATCTGGGCGATGAGGTTGAGTTCGTTACAGTCATGTGGTTTGACTCAATGGAGGCTGTTCGAGCTTTCGCGGGAAAGGACTTTGAGGTTGCAGTTGTCCCTGCGCGGGCAAGGGCATTACTTGCGCGGTTTGATGAGCGCTCGCAGCACTATGAAGTCAAAGCCGAAATGAAGGCGTGACCCCTCGTTTGTTACCGCCGCTAGGTACGTATTTGGCGGTACGCATCAAGCGGGCAATGTGTGCTTTTCATAGTTCAGACGTTCGAATTTGAACCGTCGTCGTTGAGGTATTCTGTGTGTGTAGACCGGTGCGGGCGCCCGAATTTGAACTCTCATAGGAGGGGCGTGTTTTCGTCGTCGCGCACCAGTCTACAGACACCACCATTCAATGCCGGTCCAATTCCTGATGGTCGCACCAAGAGATGTACACACAACTCAACTCCAATTGACAGTTCAAATTGTGATCGAGCTGTTGCCGTAGAATCTGAGGTAGTCTCTAGCTCATTTGGTTCCGATGAGAAGGCTTATCCCAAATTGCGTAAGATGATGTGGCTCTGTGAACCCGTTGAAGTTATGGGCGCGCCTCTACCTTCTGATCTGGCTTGCCTTCGCGCAGTTCCTTGTAACCGCATTCTCGGAAGTGTTGGGCGTCCGTTATCTTCACTCCATAGTCGGGCTCGTAGTTCTTGTTCTGGCTATCATGAACTATCGTAGTCTCAGGGGAACATCTGCGCCGGATCGTCTGAAGCGAATATCAAGAACTATCCCAGGCATGGCAGGGTTTGATGGGCTGCTCGGTATCCCGCTCTTCGTGTTCACGGAGGGGACGGTTCATTGGGCGATCAGCCTTCTACACCTGATCGTTTCGCTTGCGGTAATCACGCAAGCATCCTCCGTGGCCACCGCCTACGACATGTGGGAAGAGAAGGAGTTCTAGCA
>CAZLHM010000021.1:0-28242 GCA_964559555.1 uncultured Candidatus Bathyarchaeia archaeon | reverse complement strand
GGTAATGAGAGAAGGTATACAGGGTTCTACGCTACTGGTGTGTATGGAGGCATCGCAACCGGCTACGCGTGCGGATGCTGCTTACGATGTGTCTTCTGCTGGGTGGACTGGAGCCGTGACTTTCCTGAGCGATATGGAGACTTCCACTCACCAGAGGGCGCGTTTGCAGATCTGACCGACGCGGCTCGGACGTACCATGTGAGGAAACTAAGGATCTCAGGCGCTGAGCCGACACTGGCAAGAGAACATCTGCTGAAGGTGCTGGACCTCGTAGAAGCCTCGGAATTTGATCTATTCATCTTAGAAACGAATGGTATCCTCTTTGGAGCGAACCCGAACTACGTCAGAGAGATCTCCAAGTTCATGAAGCCTCATGTTAGGGTATCCCTGAAAGCTGGAACTCCTCAAGCCTTCGCCAAGAAGACCGGTGCGGTTCCGGAGAGCTTTGAGCTTCCATTCAAAGCGATTCGAAACCTACTAGATTACGGTGTGAGCTTTCATGTTGCAGCCATGAGCGCAGACCCTCGGATAATGGAGAAGAAGGAGAGGGAGAGCCTCATCTTGAAACTTGCAGAGATCGACCCAAAGCTGGCGCTCAACTTGGAAGAGGAGGTCGTCGACCCCTATGAGACAACACTGGCAAGACTGGAGCATGCTGGATTGGCGTTGAGGTGGCCTCTGAGACGTATCTATGCTCCTGTCAAGCTCCCGCGAGAAGGAGAATTCCTCAGGCGTAGGCTAAGGAGACGCTCATACGTCGACTAGATGATTTTGTCGTACCGGTAGCATTCTTGCCCGCAAATTGATCATAGACAGTTGAGACGATACGCTGTTTCCCGGCCTGAGGATCTCACAAGTGATCGTTCATCGGCGACGAAGAGGGGATGCACACGAGATGTCCCGTCACGCGGGCGTACTATCTATCAGGAATCCTCTTCTGTAGGTCAAGGAGGAGACCCACGGTGAGAGGCTTGAAGCCTAGCTTCTCATACAGTCTCAACGCGGGCTCGTTTCTCGTGAGGGTTCCTGTCGTGATATTGACACTCTCACATATTGCCCTCTCGCGGAGCACCTCGAAGAGCCTCGTCGCGATACCCGATTTCCTGTGATCCTCTCGGACAACGATGTGTTCGAGTCCGTAGTGCCGGCCTGTCCACTCATCCTCGCCTCGGCAGAAGGACATGTATGCCACAACAGCGCCTTTGATTTCTGCAACATATACGCTGTCCAGCTCGTCTTCGTCGAAGTGCTCCTCCTCGATTTCTTTGGCAGGGAGTTCCAGTCTGTAGAGGCTCGCCAGGTCACGGTGCATTGCGTCTGTAAGTTCATTAATCGAGACTAGATCCTCTACTCTGGCTTTCCTAATCGTGATCTCCAAGAGAGGTCACCCTGTAGAGATAGCAATGAAGGTTCAGAATTGATGTGTGCTGCGTCCGATCTCTACTTTTCGATCTGTGATCCTATATCGAGCACACTTTCGGGCCGGCACCTATGGGCATGATACCGGCCTTTCAGCTCAGGCGATGGTGGAACATTGCACATTGAAGAATGCGAAGCGCGTACACACCAAGATATTCCGGGAAGTCATTTCCCCCTTTGTCACGTTGTTACAGCGCATTGGAATCTAATTGGTGGCCGACATCCGACGATCTCCCACGTCGAAGTACACTGAATTCATGGGAGAACGATTGAGCGAGGAGCTGGCTAGAAGCGGTATTCGGTACGTTCAGCCAAACTCATCAATCTTGCTAAAGAGTAGCAAACCTGCATCATGTGCGGTGAAGCGTCCTACCGATACTCTCATAGAAGATTCATCTCCGAACACCTTGAGCAACTAGGAGTCGAGGTAGTGCACCTCCAGTAGTGGCACCGTGATCGGCAATGGCCCGAGTCGAGGTTCTCCTGATTCCGGATCTCAGGAGGTCAGTGGAGAAGGCTATTCGTTTCCTTGAATCGAAATCCGTACTCGATCTGCTCCTACTGGATTTCCCCCAGACGCTGGAAAGAAGTGTCTCTAAGCTTGCAGAGTACGAGATCAGCTACGAGGAATTCATCCGCAGGATCAGGCGAGAACGTACGTTGCCGGAACCGCTTGAGAGTTGGACCTACCTAGCGGAACCTATCCTCAGGGTTTTGCCGCGCCTGAAGCTGACCAAGCCTGAACTGGAAGTGCGCTGTTACACTCCCGCTGAGGCACCGTTCTCCTACTCGGAGGACGCCCTCAAGATTGCTCGCCTCGCATACCGTGCCAAAGCAACGGGAAAGCTCGACGCCAGTCACTGGAAGAACACCATCATGATGATCTTGACTCGAACCCGTACTTACTTCGAGAAGGCTGTCACGAACGTACTCCTTAGAGCAAGGGGACGAGACGTGATCTGCTTCGCAGGCCTCGACGCATTTCGTCTTAAACGACGCATAGCTGAATACCTTGACCGAGTCACCGTGAGATCGATCGAGCCGCTCTACCATCGAACCCCTCTGGAAATCCTGCTCTCCTGCGCTTCCAGAGGCGATGTCAACGACGATCAGGTCTCGATGCTCGCATTGGCTCACGTAGAGTACCTTTACGAGTATGTGCTGAGGTCACGAGACCGCGACGAAGCCCACGACAGATGGGTCAAGCAGACAGTCTTCGCGGCAAAGACACAACCCCGGATGATGACCTGAACTTTAATCGGGGCAGACTTTGGAGCTGTGCCAATTCTTACGGAGGTACGCTTTCTCGCGGAGGCAATTGCGGATGTCGAGTAGCGAGTTTGTGTTTAGATACAGAGCGACCGTACATTGTGGCAGGAATGCTCGTTCGCTTCATTCTCTCATTTGGGTTCGCGCTTGGGATGAGCAGCTGTGATGGAGATTGACTCCTGAGCGCCTCTTTGTACTCTGCTATTCTCGTTCTTGTCGTTTGGTAGTCATGATCAACGAGAACTCTGTTACAGAAACGAGAATCGCGATGAGTCCTATCGGCAAGAACTCGTCGACGGCTAGACTGGAGATTGGCTGCGGACGGTGATACTGCACGTTCGGCGCCTGTTGGGTCAGCAAGGTTCCGAGCCTTGCATTGTCGCTTTCGCTTCCATGCATCGGAATCACGTCGTTAGGTTGAAGTGCCCTGACCATCTGAAGAGCCGCGTCAGGCGAGGCCGTAGGTGCGATGCCAGTTGGCATGAGCGCCAGTCTTGCTCGGCCTTTGTAGCCCTCTAGGGCAGAGATGGGTCCCGAGTCCGATCCATGATAGATCGAAAAGGGGCTCATGGTTAGGAGGTACGTCAACGGTTCGTTTCCTGGATGATCCGAAGCTATAGCTGTGATTTCGATCCCGGAGACTACTTGGGTCTGCGTCGATTTCATCTTGATCAGTTTCTCATGCGGGATCGGGGCGGTCAGTTGGGTGTACGCACCAGGGTTGGCAACTATCACAGCCCCGGTCTGGGACTGAATGGAAGAAGTGGCGGATTGCGAGAAATGGTCCGTGTGCTCATGCGTTATCAGCAGGACATCAAGTCGTTGGAGCTTTTGCACGTTGCTTCCTGAAATTATGTTGGCTGGATCTATCAGCACGACCTTCCCATCGGTCTTGAGTAGTATCCCCGAGGAGGCGTACCCTGACCAGGAGCCAACCCCGTTGCCAAGCCACATGACCACTACTTCTCCGGGATCGACTGGATGAGCATAGAAGGCATCCAAAGCATCAGGCAGTGATGCCTGGGGCATCACTCCCAAAAAATGAAACGAAGAGATCTCTGGGTACTGTGTCCCACATGTGGCAATCCTTTCGCCGACACAAAAGTCGCCGTTCCTCAAAGCCCACGCCGGATGCGTGAAAGCTAGGATTGCCAAGGCGAGCGTAGAAGCGAGCAGGATTCTGCCCCTCAACGAACCTCATCGTGTTGGTTGATAGTTTGGCACTTAACGCTTTTCAGACCGCCCCCAGACTCGGGTGTCAGCCACTCGGCATAGTGTTCAGTTCTAGGAAAGTCTATATCAGGTATCGAAAGTGTCAAGCTCGAAGCGCAATTGGCCCACGACATGCTCTTCGGCATCGGCTTGCTCTTCGTCATCGTAGGATTCGGCGTGGGGATGCTGGCTTTCATCATCGTGATTCTGAGTTCTGCGAGGGGCGCAGCGAGAACTCGCGGGGGAGGCGTAGTCATGATTGGTCCTGTGCCGATAATCTTTGGAACTGACAAGGAATCCGCTCGCGTACTTGTCATGCTGGCGGTCGTCTTGATGGTCCTGTTTCTGGTTTTATCGTTGCTCCCGATTATCTGGAGGTAGTGATTTGTCCCAACTCTGTGAGATCTGCACAAACCACGAGGCCCGCTACGTTTGCAGGCAATGTGGCCGACGGGTCTGCGCACAGGACTTGCATTCTGCCTCGTGGCTTTGCACGAGCTGCGAATCATCCGCTCGTCCCGCCGGCCGGGGACAAGTGAGAATCTTTCCCATTGGCTTGTCATGGATTTTCCTAGCCAGCTTCGCAATGATATTCATCGGCATGATCCTGATGGCGATGGCGTCCCTCACGCAAGGTCAGGGAATCACAAGCGGAGGCGCGGTAATCCTGATCGGACCGATCCCGATAATCATAGGCGGACCTGAGTCGAACTGGCTGATACCGCTTGGAGCCGTAATCACGCTGGTAGCATTGGCTGCGTGGCTACTGGCTCGAAGGAGAATCTGCCACTAACGGATTATCTCCGGACAGCTTCGAATCCTATCACGTCGCCTGTCTGTGCATCGATCTGGAACCGAAACAGTTTCTGCTCTTTCATGACGCCGGCCTTTCTCATCGTGAGAATGCCTTCGACCTCCCAAACATCCTTCAGCTTTCCACCGACGAACCAGATCTTGTTGAACTTCACATTGATCGACCTACCCGGGTACTGCGACTCAAGATAGCGTCTCGCCGCAAACTCAGCCGTGGTCGCGTCCTCAACCCGGACTTCATCGCTCATGGAGAGAACCTTCCGCTGTCCCACCTATGAGAACCAGTTGATTTATGGTTTACAGACATCGATCAGAGCAGGGTCCTGGTGAACCGAAAGGGAGTCATACAAGCGCCTCGACGATACCATGAGACAGCAAGTCGGCGCGAGAGCGCATCATCGACCCGATGACCGGATAGTACGCGTCACGACCGAAGACTGACCCAAACAGCTGGAGGCAGGATCATTACTAGCAGTATCGACGCTGAGAGTCAAGGTGAACGGTAGGTGGCTCGTGACGGTGCTGGGCCTTCCGGAATCAGTAATCTCTTCGCGTATCGGCCATGGGTCTACTTGAGAAACTTCTTGATGCTCTCCGGTATGTTGGGCTCGTAGAATACGCGGATGACCCATTTGAGTAGGTCCCGCTCTGTAACGATCCCCACGAGGCGCTCTTGCTCCACGATCGGAAGTCTCCGTATCTTCTTTGTGACCATGGTCTCGAAAGCCTCCCAGATCGGCATCGATGGCGGCGCAGTGACTAATGGCCGACTCATCAGCCGGGTGACCGGCCTGTCATAGATCTCTTTAGTCTTGGCAGGGCGCAGTGATCTACGTGTAACGTCGCGTTCCGTTATGATACCAGTCGGTTGTGCACCCTTCACGACGACGAGGCTTCCGATATCCTTCTTGATCATAAGCTGTAGAGCCTTCCTCACGGTAGTGTCGGGTTTGATCGTTACAGGGTTCCGTGTCATTATGGCTCCAACGGTGTCCTCCGTATTTGTAACCACGATGCTTCACACATCCGCTTGGAACTCTGCTATTCTGTGAGGTCATGACTTAAAGAGCCATCGCACATGGCGCGAGATGGCGGCGTATCGTTTAAGGATCATATCGGCAAGAACCGTTCCGAGTGTCGATTTCGACTGAGTTGCTTACTCACTTTAGGACCTTGCCTACGTAGTATGAGAGAAGACGCGTCTGCACAAGTAGCGAGAGTAGTACCACACCGAATGTGACCGCTACAATCACTCCCTTGAAGGGGAACTCAGGCAGCGACAACGCCAATGCGGCAGACACGGCGCCTCTTATCCCCGCCAGTGAGGCTATGTTACGCCACGACCTCGGAATCGCCCCCGCAAACTTCCTCGCTGGCACGAGAACTGCTTCTATGCTGACATATCTCGCCACAAGAACCGCAAGGAATGACAGAACGATCAGCGGCCCATACTGCAGCAGGTACTGCGCGTCACAGGCAAGGCCGATGAACGTGAAGGCTGCTGTGTTAGCGATAAAGGCTGCGACATTCCAGAAACCAATCATTAGACCGTTCTGTGATTCCTCAGACTCCGTGGTTTGATAGTATCTGCCTATGTACAGCCCCAATACTGCCACAGCCACTATACCTGAGAAGCCCAATACGCTGGCAAGCATGAACGATCCGTAGGCAACGCCTATGGAGGTCATCACTTGCGCGTTCTTGTCTGACAGTCCGGCGATCAGCTTGGTCGATATGAACGCCAACGCTAAGCCGACTATTGCGCCTCCCCCGAACTTGACCAAGATGTCGATCGCATTGGTCAGAGGATTGAGCGTCAACGCACTAACGGCTGAGAAGAGGGCCAGCGCTGTCGCGTCGTTGAGAAGCGCCTCGCCCTCTATGATCGTGCCGAGTTCTTTTGGAGCCTTCACCTTCTTCAATGTGTCAATGACGGCGGCGGCATCTGTCGGCGAGATGATCACTCCGAAAGCCAGAGCGGCGATCAACGAGAGGGGAGTGAGAAAGCCAACAATGAGTGAACATACGATCACTGAAACAACAACGCCCACCACAGCCAGCAAGACTACGGCTCCTTGCACCTTCCTGAACACGGCGTAGTGCATGGTCAGCCCCGCCTGGAAGATCAAGGGCGGCAAGACAACCGAGATTATCAATTCCCCAGTAGGCTCGACGGCCGGCGTGGATGCAGCGTGGTACACTATGGATACGACTAGGCCAACCAAGACGAGAAGAGTTGTATAGGCTACCTTGAGCTTGGTTGAGAGGATCGACACGGTAGCGCCTACGAACAGTATTAGGAGCGCAACGAATCCGATGTTCAAGTCAGATCAACTGGATCCTGCTTTGGTGTCGCGTCAAGGGTGTGCGTCAATTCGATGCAATGTTTCATCACACAGTCCACGCAGCCATCATATAATTTGTCCCATCTAGACTGCGTCATTTCGGGCCCTGCTTCCCGCTTATCGCTTCGACGACTATCCGTACGATTCCGACCTTTCGTACGCTTTCGTCGTCTCCAAGACGGCCTAGAACCGAGTCCGGTTCGGATTCATGCCTTCGGACGAGAAGCTCAATCCCACGACGCTTCTCTGCTAAGTCTGCGACTAGATGCGCCTCTCCCCGCAGTATGAGCGAGCGGTAGGCGTGGTCGCACTCACCGTGAATGTAGCCACGGTCTTCGACGACGGTGACACATACGCGGCGATTGGTCCCGAGGATGTCGATCTTCCGACCTTCAGTAGCGCAGTGGAACCAAAGCTCACGAGCCTGCGAATCCCAGACGAAATCTACCGTGAAAAGGTACGGTTCGTTGTCACGACAACAGGCAACTGTCATGATCCTTTGCGACGCAAGGATCTCCTCGATCGTCTTCTGGTCGACAAGTTCCTTGTCGGAACGACGAACGTGATAGCGTCCGGTCGCGTTATGCGTACTCGAACCTAGAGTGCTCATGATCCTTCAGATCACCGTGCAGGAGATCCCGCTGTGTCCTCACCGTGCGGATTTAACGTCTTCTGGACGTTTCAAGACGTTGACTGTGGGAAACCTGTAGGATCGTTTCCTTTTCGTGCGAAGAATCAGAGATGAATCGGTGGAATGAAGTTTGCCAAGTTCAGGCCGATTAAGAGTAGAATCGCTTGTACGACACATATCAGGCCGATCAGGATAGCGATTGGCGCAAAAGACAGGATACCTCCGATGATTCCGAGCAGGTCCTCAGCGAACTTGAACAGCAAGTACAGGAGCAACGTGACCGCGACGAATACCATGATCAACACAATCGTTGTCACGTGAAATGTGCCGTATGCGTAATAGGAGGCTAGGGCTCCTACAACGAATGCCACGAGCGCGGCCCATCTTAGGTTCTTGATGGGTCGCAGGAAGAGCATCAGACCCGCAACTGCGAGTATGACGAGCGTGGTCAGATCATATTTCTCACTTGAATAGAGCAGATACACCACAGCCAGTGCAGCGATCCCGAGCAGAAATCCCACTGCCACAAGCAGATGCGAGATTGCCTTCAAACGGCCTCGGAACAGGGGCGCTAGGGACGCGAAGCCAATCAGGAGTAGGAAGATTGGCAGATTATCCAAGAGGAATGCTAGATCCAATCACCCTAGCTTCCTGCAGCCTCCTCCGGCTGCCACTTGAGAGAGATGTAAAGTGGCTAATCTACGCGGCTCCCCCACGTGGGGTGGACCCTGAAGTCCCCGCCTCTGCTGGCCTACCTTTAGCCGCTGCCTTGCGTGCAGGATGGTCGCTCTTTGCGAGTGAACTTTCAGGTGCATATTTAACTCGCTCCTCTTCCGCCTTTGGCACCAGATACCCGGGAACCGAGACAACTTGTCCGCCGACTAATATGTGGCCGTGTGCTATCAACTGTCTCGCCTGTGACGGAGAACGAGCGAGCCCGGAGCGGAAGACGACTGTCTGTAATCTCCGCTCTAGCAGGTCTCTGATGTCCAAGTCCAGTGTGTCGTCGACGCTTGTCGTCTCGCCGGCAACGCCCATTCTCCTTAATCGCATGAGGAACTCTTGCTCGGACTTCTCTCGTTCCGAGCCGGATTTTGCGAGCAGTGAGCGTGCGTTTCCTCGCATCTCCGAGAGCATCGTCTTGTATCGCCAGAGTTCCCGCTTGTTTCTCAGTCCGTACTCGCCCATCAGCCTAAGCTCAACATCGAGTTGGTCTCGACGCCAAGGATGACGTGGAGTTTCGTACTTCTTTCTCTGCTTCTTCGGATCACCCATGTGTCCTACCCTCACTTAGCGGGGTTACCTCTTCTCCTCTCTTCCTTCTCTTGCCGCAGCCCTCGCCGCCTCGATTGCGGCTTTCTTCTTTACGCCGACCGCTCGGCCTTTTCTGCCGGTGCTCTTCGTTCGCTGCCCGCGGACCTTTAGACCTAGTGAGTGGCGTGTGCCCTTCCAGGTGCGAATTTCCTTCATGAAGTCGATGTCGCCCTTCACCCTCAAGGCCAAGTCGGGGCCGATCATGTGACTGTCCCTGCCGGTCTCAAGGTCCTTTCTTCGATTGTACAGCCTCGCCGGTAGGTTGTACTTTGTCGGATTCGCAACGACATCCTCTATACGGTCAACCTCGTCTTCTGTGAGGCTTCCAACTCGCATATCGGGCCTCAATTCCGCAGCCTTCACAACGGCAGCCGCGTAGCTAGGACCTATCCCACGTATCCTCGTAATGCCGTAGACAATCTTCTTCGACCCGTCGAGATCGGTGCCTACGACGCGGACGATGTGCCTGAACTCTCTCGACATCATTCAAACCGGCAAGCGGCTATCGCAGAGCAGATCAGGAATTAAACCTTCCCTAGATCTAGACCCTGCTTTCAACCATTGGTTGATGTCATGCCTCATGCAGAATGGCCGAAGGTTTGACTTGCGTTTTCCCTTGCCTGACTAGCTCTTCTCCTCTCATGCTTGAGGGAATCATCGCGATGAGGCTTAGTATCCCCGATACCAAGAGGGCCTTCCTGACGCCATTGAGGAACATCACCTGATCCGCGGCACTGACTACGGCGAGCTTGCCAGAAAGCATTGCAGAAGCTGCTTGGTACGGTAGCTCCGTCACGAGTATTGCCGCTACAAGGCTTATGCTGATCACGATACCCGAATTGAAGAGCGTCGACCTGATGGCTGCGGCAATGCCTCGCCGCTCTGGCGGTGCGGATCTCATAATCGAACTCATGTTCGGAGCCGCGAAAAGTCCGAGCCCGACTCCGGCCAGAAGAAGCATCAACGTGACTTCGACGACTGACGCGGTCGACAGAACTACAGAAAAGGCGAACAGACTTGCCGAGAGAACACCTAAGCCCATCGTGGTTAGGCCTCGTGATCCGTATCGATCGGAGAGCGCTCCACAGAGTGGTCCAACGGTACCAAACGTCACTTCCATCGGTATGAACACAAGCCCGGCCTCAAGCGCGTTGTACCCACGAAGTACTTGTAGGTAGATGCTTGCGATCAACGTGACCGAGCCCATCGCCAGCGCCATCAGCAAGAGACTCACATTTCCGGCGGTGAACAACCTATCTCTGAAGAGCCCGAGGTCGAGGATCGGATGGCTCGCTCGCCTCTCTTGGAGCAAGAAGAGCACGAACGAAACGCCGCTGATTGTTGATAGGGCAGCTGCCAATGGCAGGTATGTGGGATCCATCGTCCCGAACGTCGCCGCGAGAAGAAGCGTAGTCAGCGCCGCGGTGAATGACAGAAAACCCCACAGGTCGAACCTCTCATGAGTTGCAGGGTGGGAGACCTCTTTCAGCCGAACGTATCCCCAGAGGGTTCCGAAGATCCCCACTGGGACATTCAGGAAGAATACCGACCGCCATCCGGCAAGTTCGATCAAGGCTCCTCCAATTGTTATGCCTAGGACCGAGCCGACGCGGAACACTATCTGGTTGATGCCAATCGCGAATCCTAGCTGCTCAAGGGGAGTTGCATCAGTGATCAGTGCAATGCTGTTGGCTACAAGCATCGCGGAACCCACACCTTGCACGAGTCGAAATATGATCAGTTGCTCGCCCGTCTGGGAAATACTACAGAGAGCAGAGCCGACGGTGAAGATTGCGAATCCGATATTGTAAATCTTGACTCGTCCGAACATGTCTGTAAGTCTGCCGACAACTAGGAGACCAACCGTGACCATGAACTGATAGGACTGCGTCACCCACAGGATCGTTTCCAAGTCTGCTTGGAGGGCTGTGGCGATAGTTGGAAGACCTATGATGACGACTCGCATGTTGATGCCTGACATCAACATGCCCACGGCCGTCACGGTCAGAACGACCCACTTGTATTCCATACGCATGCTTCCATGCATCTCAGCCAATCGGCGGTCGACATCATAGACGCTTTCGTGTCGCGACACTCCGTTTGAGGGAGCGAGGCGAGCCTCATGCAGACTAACCCTTTCAGCCTTTTCCTCGCCGAGTGAACGAGCCGGGTCACCTGATCATTCTGTCGGGATCGCCTCGTTAGCACTCAAGTCTCCGCTGCGGCCCGTGGCCTGAGCTGTTTGGTAATCCTTAAGCGGATGATTTCAGATGTCCGTCGAGACTAGGAGCCGAGGTCCTACCGCACGTCAAGGGACAGGGAAGCGACCCAAGGATGGCAAGCGAACCGGTGATTCGCGCGGAGAAGCTGAGGAAGATCTATCGAATAGGCTCGATAGACTTCCCCGCCCTAGATGGTGTCGACCTCGATATCGATCAGGGCGAATTCATCTCAATCGTTGGTCCGTCCGGAAGCGGTAAGTCAACCTTACTCAATCTCCTAGGCGCTCTTGACAGACCCACATCGGGCCACGTCTATGTTGAAGGTTCCGACTTGTTCCGAAGGAACGAGAATCAACTTGCTGAGTTCAGGAACAGGAAACTCGGATTCATCTTTCAAGCGCACAACCTGCTCATGCGCACATCTGTCATCGCGAATGTCTCACTCCCATCTCTGATCGCCGGTGACTCACGAGCGAAACGCACTAAGCGAGCACGCGAACTTCTCGAGAGCGTCGGTTTGGGCGACAAGGTGACTCGAAAGCCCACAGAGCTGAGTGGAGGGGAGCAACAGAGAGTTGCCGTTGCGCGAGCACTGATGAATGAGCCTCTAATTGTCCTTGGCGACGAGCCTACGGGTAACCTTGACTCGAAGACCGGTGCCGAGATTGTTTCCCTCTTGAAACGCATCAACCAAGAACGCCGCACCGTCTTCATACTGGTCACTCACAACCCAGAGGTCGCCAACGAGACGCAACGTGTCATACACCTCAGGGACGGACGAATCAGCCATGTGGAGCGAATGCCCGTTTGAATCTGACTGATCTAATTGGATACTCTTTCGGCGCCATGAGGGAACGAAAGCTACGCGCCGTTCTAACGATCGCGATGGTCATGATCGGGGCGGGACTGATGACGGCGCTCAACGGCATGACTACAGGCATGTATGAGTACATGGGTGCCCAGTTTGGAACGCTCGGCGCGAACGTAGTCATAATACTGCCTGGTATGGAGTCAACCACCAGGATCACGGAGCAGACAGTCTCCGTCATTAGACAGATCAAGGGTGTGAAGTCCGCAGTTCCATTCGTCCAGCAAATAGCCACCGCCCAATCCGGAGGCGACATGGCATCGGTACTAATCACCGGGACGGATCAGAGATATCTGAAGGATATCTTCCCCGGCGTCGAGGTCGCAGAAGGCGCTCTTGCAGCTCCTCATGACTCTATTGGGTTGGTGTTGGGACACAATGTTGCGTATCCCCCGGACAAGCCTACACCATTCGCTCGAGTTGGCGGCGTTTTGACGATCTCATTCACAATCGTCAAGGACAAGCAGCCCGAGACAGTCAAGCGGACCTTCGTTGTTAGAGGCATACTAACGGAGGTTGGAACAGCGGGCATGTTCCTTCCTGTTGATCGAATGGTGTTCATGTCCTTGCCAGCCGCAACCAACCTCTTCGATACCGCAGGCAACTACAGCGGCGTGAACGTGATAACCAACGGCCCCGATGAGGCTGAGAGAATCGCCAGTGAGATACGTCGCATATACGGAAGGTCATTCGAGGTTTACACGTCGAAGACGCTCATCACGATGATACAGAACATCCTAGGCGCCTTCTCCCTCTTCTTGGGCAGTGTCGCCTCGGTATCTCTGATAGTGGCGTCTGTCGGAATCTTCGCGGGCCTCTACACCTCAGTAATGGAGAGAACGAGGGAGATCGGCCTACTCAAGGCGATTGGATTCAAGAAACGCGGAATCCTCGGCGTCTTCCTCGGCGAAGCCACCCTCATAGGAGTAATAGGTGGATTGCTCGGAGACGCCTTAGGCGTCGTTCTCGGATATGGCATGGCGATTATCGCCGGACAGGTTCGGGGAGAACTCACGACCGAGATGGGTGCTCCTCAGATCTCGTATGTCCCGCCGTTGTTTACGCCGGAAAACTTCCTGTACATCCTCGTGTTCTCGATTGTAGTCAGCATGCTGGCCGGTGCTTATCCCGCGTGGAGAGCTTCGCGACTTGACCCGGTTGTCGCGCTACGCAAAGAGTAGCGTCGACATGTCGCCCCAATTCTCACTGTCATAGCCCAATGTATAGTCGGTCTGCAAGGAATTTAGGAAGACCTCTCGCGACTATCTTGCTCGCGGCCGCGTCGATGTCGTACTCGACTCTGTATACGCGAAACTTCGCGTTGCCCGAGAGTTCGAGGATTGCGTAACTGGCTCGAGGGTCGCCATCTCTAGGTTGACCAACGCTGCCGGGATTGCCGAGCAGTTTGGAGTTGAACTCATGACTAAATGGCATGTGGGTGTGCCCGAGCAAGAGGACCTCTCCTTGAGATCCGTCGACGAGGCTTCTGAGGATGAACTCGTGAGTGCCCGGGTAGATGTACTCGTTGAGTGGGTCTGTTGGGCTTCCGTGAGCTAGGACGATCGTGGATCCGTCGGCAGTGAAAGTCACTGTCCTTGGCAACGATGAGACATAACGCACGTTCTCTTCTGATATCACCTTCCGCGTCCATTCCACTGCTTGAATCGCGTGTTGAACGAAGCCGTATGTGTCGCCGGTCGAGACCGCATAGTCGTGGTTTCCCATCACGATGCCTGCAGGTTTCAGGGATCTGATCTCTGAAAGGACTTCGTTGGGCTCGGCCCCATAGCCAACAAGATCCCCAACACAGACAAGAGCGTCGCAACCCTCTATTGCTGAGACAACCGCGCGAAGGGCATCATGGTTTGAGTGTATGTCTGAGACTACGGCAATTCGCACAGCTACGGCACTCTCGCGATTCGAGTCAACCAGATACTCAGGAATTGGCTTATTGAGGCATACCTACAATTCCTCAGTCGCGAGGATGTCACAGACCATAACGCTAAGCCTACGGGATCCCGGCATGAACCTGACTTCAGTGTCCGAACACTTGCATGTTCCGTACTGAGAGCTGTGATTGAGTGTGTTCGCCAGCTTATATCGACAGAGAGGTGACTCAAATCAGAGGAGGACGGTCTTTGGCGAACAGAAAGAGTGAGACAGAGACACAGAAAGAGTATCGCGGACTCTTCTCTGGCAAGTTGGACGAGCGTCAAAGATCGCTCGAACAATTCATCAGACGGAAATTGGCAGCTCACATCCTTAGCACGGACGAGCTATCGATCAACTTCTCGTCCATAACAACGGATGAACTTGCTCGACTGATCTCGCTAGACCCTTCAAAGATGATTCGGATTCTATTTCGTACCACAGGAGCTAGCCCACGTAGTGTTGCGCGTGACCTCCGAATCCGCATAGACTCAGAACCGACAAGCATCCGTCCGGGAACCGCAGAAGAACTTGCCGCCTACTTCAGAGAACTCCTGCCCAGTCAGCTTCCAATCAAAGCAATACTATTCCATGATAGGATCCAGCGAGAAACCGAGCTGATAAGAAACTACAAAGGCCGCTGGGAGGCATACATTCGAGACCTTCTGAATAGCGAAGGATGGCAATTTGGCAAGCGTCGCTTCAGGATCGACAACAAAGTCATCGAGATAGATGCCGCATATCCTATGAAAGGGGATCCTCTCGTCGCCATCGACGTGAAGAGGATAGAAGCATTGCAGGATTATCAGAAAAGAACAGACGAAATCAATGCCAAGGCACGCGAGTTGAAGACCGCTTACAAAGCGGTTTTCATGGCGTGCGTCTTCTTTCCGTTCATGGAAAGGAGGGAAATGGTCCTCAATCGGCTGGACAATAGCGTGGTCGATCACATTTGCTTTCAGGATCAGACTTCGGACATGACAGCCTACTTAAGAAAGATCCTTGGAGGCTCGTCAATACATTGAATGGACATGCTGTACTGAAACCATTAAATACATTCAATGTGCTCTGAAGTTCCGACCCTTAATGACCAGAAGACAGAAAGGGAACATATCACGCAGGAACGTCGTCCTCAAAATCGAAACCTATGACCGTCTGGAGAAATATCTCGTTGAACTCGTGAAGAGAAGGGGAGTCCCACGAATTACCTTCGACGAAGCGATTAACGAACTTCTCGACAGAGCTGGTTGAGGTTGGAGCAGACAATTGCGATCGGGAAGGTCAGTGAGATCCTTGAGAACCTGACAACACATCAAGCGGACCTTCTGATTCCGAAGCTGGTCAAAGATCCAACAGCCCTAGCTGAGATTGAACGACGAGTGAGATCCGTGCCCACTCACCATAGACTCGTGCTCGGTGATGCAAGGGATCTGCATGAAATACCGGATTCCAGCATTCACCTGGTGGTCACTTCTCCTCCCTACTGGATTCTCAAGCATTACAATCGAGTCGAAGGCCAACTGGGACACATAGCAGACTACGAAGAGTTCCTTAACGAACTTGACAAGTGCTGGAAGGAGTGTTTTCGGGTCCTAGTTCCGAGCGGTAGGTTAGTTGTCGTGGTCGGTGATGTCCTCCTTAGCAGAAGAAAGCACAAGAGGCACCAAGTCATCCCGCTTCATGCAGACATCCAAGTCAGATGCAGACGCCTAGGTTTCGCCAATCTAGCCCCCATCTTCTGGTACAAGATTGCTAACGCGACGTATGAGGCAGAAGGAAATGGAGGAGGATTCCTTGGCAAACCATACGAACCGAATGCAGTCGTCAAGCACGACGTAGAGTACATCTTGATGGAAAGAAGACCTGGGCCTTACCGCAGCCCTGACCCCAAGACCCGATTGCTGAGCGTTATTCCTGCGAAGAAGCACTCAATCTGGTTCCAGCAGATCTGGAACGATATCAAGGGCGAGTCCGCGCGCAATCACCCGGCACCTTTCCCTGAGGAACTTGTCGACCGCCTCGTCAGGATGTTCAGTTTCGTGAATGATACTGTGCTTGATCCGTTCGTTGGAACGGGGACAACAATGGTCGCTTCGGCTAGAGCCGGGCGCAACAGCATAGGTGTTGAGATAGATCAGAAATACTGGCGCTTGGCTCGTGACCGCCTCAGCAAAGAACTCCCCTCAATAATCACAAGACATACCGTAGAGTTGTTGCGCTGGTAGCTGCTCCTTCATAGAGAACCTGTAGCCGGGCAGTTGTTGGATCAGCCGTGCCAAAATATGCGCTCTCTTGCGAGCCAACCGATGCACGTATTGCAGAGCAGCCTCCATTATCTGATGAGGAAGAGCCTCGTCATGGCCGCACTTGAATCCATAGATGCAAAGTTCGAGCGCGACAACGTTACGTTTCATGCCAGGTTGGTCAGGCTCGAAAATGCAGTTTTGATTCTCTGCTATGAGGGAACGAGCAAGTTAGGCACTGTAGCCCTTGCGATGCCGGGCATCGTGGAGGAGAGCGTGGGTCGCTCGTCCGTGCTTTTAGGCGGCAAATTCCTCATGGCAAGCAGAGCGCTTGCCGAGCGGGCGGCCGGATCCTTCGGAAAGATGACCCTCGTGTCGCTGAATACGAATATCGAGGAAGGAGAGGCGTTCCGAATCTACGCCAAGCTGCTGGAGGATCTGAGGAAGACCTCGTCCGCTCCCTAGTAGGATACGAGGCTCGATAGCGGAGATTCTCCCAGCACGCTTACAGACGCTTTTCGAACCTGTTCCCTGTGCTGTTCCGTCGTGTAGACGCGTATGATGTTCATGTACGCCGTCAGGACATCGACGACTTTGGAGATCTCCGAAATCCTCTGAGGAATCTTCTCACCGTTCGGCGCCCTGCAAAACATCGGGATATCCATGGGTTCCAAGTCGGCGGCGGAGTGGTATGGGACAGACGGAAGCGAGGGAAGGTCTATGCTGACATTCGCAACGTCAACGTTCGCTTTGTCAGCGATCTCTTCCTCCATCTTCACTCGAAAACCATCCTTCGTGAACAGGTTCGAAAGGAACTCGTCCCTCACGAAGAATGTCTTCTCGTACGCACACTTCAGTAGCTTGCGCTGATTCAGGTCATCGATTATCGGTCTGGACTTCGCATTGTTGCAGAGAACTGACCAGACGCCACTGTCGTCGAGCGCCAAGTACTTGTCAACTGATCCCAGCTCAGATACGTGGAGATCATCTCTTGCATACTCCAATGCCTTCAGAAGCATTATCTGTGCGCCGCGAGAGGTTCGGTGGAAGTAGATCGTTCTGAACGATTCCAACCTTGCGAGTATGAAGCTCTCGAGCGTCGAGAGAGCGGTTACATCAACTGCCAACTTCCCGTTGAGGATATCCATTGTGTAGATGAGACGGTAGATGTCAATATCGCCATAACCGGCGCCAGTATGGTACGAATCGCGGAGCACGAAATCCATCTTGTCAACGTCGACTGAACTGCGAACAATCTGATCCAGAAATGCCCGCGTGGGGCTGTCTAGTTTACCTACGCTCAGCTTGCTGACAACCTTGGGATCTAGTGCCTCACTTTCGAGCACATCGTGGAGTTCTGATTCGAGTACGATCTGTGTGGACATGTCCTCGTGTGTCTTGCCAAGATGCCTCAGAAGGATGGGCTCGAAGAGATGTGAGAATGGAGCGTGGCCAACATCATGCAACAGTGCAGCGACCTTCAGGGTCGCTCGGTCTTTCTCATCGAGATCTACTGGAAGGTTCTGAGCCACGACCCCCGCAAGGTGCATGGTTCCGAGGGCATGCTCGAATCGCGTATGGGTTGCTGCGGGGTACACGTACTCGGCACCTGAGAGTTGCCTGATCCTTCTCAGCCGTTGAACCGGGCCTGTGTCGAGAACCCTTCTCTCTGTCCCCGTGAGCCTGATGTATCCGTGAATCGGATCCTTCACAAACCCCCAGTAGTCACCAGACAACCTTGCTCTCTTGTCCATCTTCTCACACCAAGTCTGCTCGAATCAAGGCCTGAGATCAGCCAAGTCCTCGCCACTCTTTTGGCTTGAGAGCTTGGATTGTGATAAGCTTGTCTTCAGAGCGAAGAGCAAGCAGAGCGAAAGGCCATGGCGCAAATGCCAACGCAAGCGCTAAGGGATGCCTGTAGGATTGAACCTACAGACATCACCCATGCAACGATGAGGCCTAGAGGTCTGGTCGCCCTTGCGTGAAGCGGTTATGGCCCTTCGTCTGGCGCTCAGACCTCCCGAAGGCATCAGTCGCCCCAACGCGATATGTCTTAACAACCTCATCCGTGATAACGTTCGATCATTGAATATCGAGCTTGTTCGCTCGATTTTGAAGGAGTGGACAGTTGAGGCTTGGGTGGAGAGAACCTCGTGGAACTCTATTGGAAAAGCAATCTTCGAATAGTGAACGACCACAAGACGATCCTAGGGATCGAATCCTGATTCTCGCAGGAACGTCGTGCTAGGAACAAGGAAGCCAGAGACCGACACTATTTTCTACGAGGCTCGTACGCAGAACTCTGAAAGGAGCATCGGATTGTGCCGAGACATCGTCGAGGAGTCTTCATCGTACTAGAGGGTGTTGACGGCTCAGGAAAGAGCATTCAGTCTAGAGCCCTCAGTAAGTCCCTAGAGCGCGAGCGGCACGGGGTCTATCTGACCGCGGAACCCAGCCGAAGCGCGGTAGGGAGACTGATCCGACGCGCCTTCCTCCAGGCGGAGAAGGTGTCTCCGGAGGTTGAGGCGCTTCTCTTCGCCGCTGACCGATCTCTACATCTGAGGTCTGAGGTACGGCCTGCACTTGCTGCGGGAAAGGTCGTCGTATGTGACCGCTACATGTATGCTTCTATTGCGTATCAGGGTGCGCAGGGGGTCGATCTGAGGTGGCTTCGGGAGCTCAACCGGTTTGCAGAGATGCCTGACCTTGCAATATACTTGGACGTTCCTCCGGAGATAGCCTTGGAGAGAATTGAAAGAAAGAAGAGTGTCATGGAGAAACTCGACCTGCAAAGACGCGTGCGAGAAGAGTACCTGAAGATGGTTGAGTCTGGGGAACTCGTGAAAGTGGATTCTACGAAAACGATCGAGAAGGTAAGCGACGAGATCGTCGCGCTCGTTTCAGGTCGACTTAGAGAGCTTGGCGTTTAGCCCGTTTCCTGTCTGTAGTGCATCTCAAGAGACACTAGCGTCTGACCAATTCTGTAAGCCATGAGATAGGCTGTTCTCTGTGACGCCAGAACAAGTCAGTTATGAGGTAGTAGAACGCCAATTGCCTGAAATGCTCGTAGCGTTTGGTTAGAAACACTCGGACTCTCTTTGCACTTACCTTTCGTCCAAACAGAACCTTGCCCACGATCGTTCCCTCCCAAGGCGAGATGTGCTCCTGTGCGTCGTAGAAGTGGAACAACTCAAACAGCGTGTACCATGAAGATTGTGGTCCTACGCCATAGATCCGATCGAGAATCTCACCGATGGTTTTCTCATCACGCACCTTTCGCAGCTCACGTTCATCAATTTCTCCATGAACAAGCTGTTCTGCTTGCCTCTTCAGCGTCCTAGCGCGGTATCCAAGTCGCAAAGCTCGCAGTTCCTCCTCGGATGCTCGATCGAGGCTCTCCGGATCCCAAAACGCCCAGAGAGTTCTTCCGTCGAAGGAGACGAGTTGGCCGAACCGCTCGAAGAGAGCATGAAGCATTGAGGCTGATCGGCTGACTACTGTGTTCTGAAGCACGACGGTGATGACGAAGTACTCATACAGCGAGTAGGCGCTCTTCGGGCGAAAGCCTGGCCGACTCCGAATTGCGGGGCCGATGTACCGATCTCTTCGGAATCGACGAACGAATTCTGGAACGCCCTCGCTATCTAGATCAAAGCGCCACCTGGTCTCTTCGGTGATCTCCTCAATGTGGGCTTCTGGGGGTTTCTTGCTCGCGAAGATCACTGCATCGATTCTCGGTTTGGCCACACTTCCGGCGTCGTCAAGTCGTATGCCGTATGTTTCTCCCTTCCATCGCAGAGTCTGCCAGTAGTGTCCTGGTTCCCAGTGGTGATCGTTGCTCGGGAAATGGGAAGGATTGAATACTGTTCCGTCGAAGTGAAATGGCGATGTGGGAACCAGAGTTAGAGTTGCAGTCTTCTCAAGTTCCATGTCCACGCAGGGCCCCCGAGGGAAAACTAGTTATCGACGTGGTGCCCTGACACCCGCTCCAAGAGTGCTGATGCCCGACAAGCTCGGTCATGTGAACTTGATGCTGCTCATCCCATCCTTCCCGTAGGTGACCTGATTACTGAAAAGACCTCTGAGGCTGCTGACATCTTTCAGTTCATGCGCCGAAGGGTTGAGCAAGAAGAGTGCAGTTATCTTCGCATCTGAGAGTTGCCTAAGCGAGTTCATGGCGAACCGGTACGCGGTTCGCGAGTCTGCCGACAGAGCAAGGTCGGTCAGGCTGTCGTAGACCAGATTGAGAGGTCGCTGAGCATGTTCTTCCAAGATCGGGGATAGCATCGTATCCGGTGTGAGGTTGATGAGCTTGATGTCTTCCTCGCCCTCCAGCGCCTGGTGGATCACACTTCCACTAGGCGTGAGGATGACGACCGTCTCGTTGTTTGAGATGCATTCAAGCGCGAAGTCTCTGATGACTCTCTGGTATGGTGTGGATGGGTCGAGCTCGAACAAGATCTTCCTGCCCATCAACGCGTTATGTTCGAGTCCCAACTGTCCCGAGAACTTGCCGCCTCTAGGAGGCTCCGCTGTCACCTTCACCCCAGTCTTCGGGCGTTCAAGACGCACAGGACGAGCTGAGTAGCGAAGAAGCCCCCAGACTACGAGGATGACTCCAAGGCCGGCTGTGAGGTAGGCCAGCCACATCTGCGTGGACATCCAAGTGGTTTGGGAAAGGTAGAAGAACCCACCCAACCAGACCAGTGCTAGGCCTAGGATAAGCCCGCGTCCTGTAGCACTGCGGGTTCTCGCCACATGCGGCGTTCCCGGACTCGTGGGTGCACCACACTTTGAGCAGAACGTGGCAGCTTCTGCAAGGGCAGCTCCGCATTTGCCACAGAACTTCGACTCTCGGGACATCGATGGTCTGGCACGGGTTTCTTGACATCTGGAAAAAAGAGTTTCTGAAAGGCTTGAAGAGGACTCGGTCAGCATTCAGTAGTTCATGTTGAGCGCCTATGTGGCAGAGATGCTTCAAGTTGCATGAGATCTTGATAGCCTCCAACTCTGCCGATCCGCGAAGAATGACAGCCCTAACTGCTATGTCAGACATCTGTGGCAGGGGAATCCGGCCATACCGAGTTTGCGTACGCCACGCGTGAAGACGTGTCGTTCAAGTTCTTGGTGGTCCTTGACGGATCCTAGTCCGCATCTCTCTGGGTGAATCGCGCAACAAGTATAGGCTCTCCAGCCACCAAGTGGCGCCGGCCTCAGCGTACGGCGTTATCCTTTTGGCATTCCTAGTTCGGTCCTTGCCAGTTCCCCAACCGATTGTGGCGATGTCGAACGGTGCAGTGGTGGTTCTGTGTTTCTTGATGTAGGCAATGATGTCTCTTACATCTCGCGGGGTAGGTCTCATGGGGCTGCCTAGTCTCAGAGGAATGACTCCGTCCCACTTGCCCGCGCGACGGAAAGGTGCTTTGTTAGGCCAGAACCCTCCAACCCATACAGGAATCCGGGGCACCTGCTTTGGACGCGGAAGGAAGGCTGTCTTTTGTATCTGGTACTGTCTGCCTTGATGGCTGAACGGTTTGCCACGCCAAAGACCGGCAAGTATGTTCAAACCCTCATCGAGTCTCGCTGCACGTATTTTGTCATCGGAGTCCTCTCCAAACATCTCGAACTCCGCGTCAGGCGGATATCCCAAGCCAACACCTAGTATCAATCGCCCGTTTGAGAGATGATCAATGGATGCTGTCTGGCGAGCTACAATCCATGGCCGACGACGAGCCAATGGCGTAACCGTGGTTCCAATCTTGATGCGTTTGGTCGTCATCGCCATCGCTGCTAGAGCAGTAAAGGAATCCACCATGGGGAAACGCTGGTTCTTGTTGTGCATGATATGGTCCCAAATGAAGAACCCATCCCATCCCGATTCTTCCGCGTCATGCGCCAATTCAGCCAGAGTCCGAGCGTAAGAGGACTCGCCGAAGTTTGGAACATAGACCCCGAACCGCATGTCTTCTTAACATCCTCAAGGATTCGTGATTAGTCCGCGGATAAGAAGAATGAGGGGCTGCTGAAGCGTTCCTTCCTGAACGACAGAGTTCAGGTAGTTGTGGTAAGCGCGAGGAGTGGTCATTCTGTATGCAATGGTCGTGCGTGTGGGGTCTTATCTCGCTAGGACTCCCTTTGAACTAGAAAACGAGCGAGCGCATCCAGTGTCTCCCGTGCGTCCGATCTAGGCAGTCTCTTGAGTGCTTGAAGTCCATCTTCGATGTAACGGTCTGCGACCTTCTTTGCGTAATCCAGTGATCCGTATTCCTTGTACAGGTCGATCGCTTGCGCGATCTCTTCTTGTGAAATCGTTGACTTTCCGAGCATTCCCATGAATCGGTCTCTATCTTCTGCTGAGGCGGACCTAACGAGGTGAGCGCCCATGATTGTTCTCTTACCTTCCCTGATATCACCACCGATCTCCTTGCCATACTTACGAACATCACCAACAACATTGAGGAGATCGTCGACAACTTGGAATCCTACTCCGATAGACTCACCGAACTTCGTCGCGGCAGAGAACTGACTCCTCTTTGCTCTGCCGACGACGGCCCCGGCTTCGCAGGACAAAGCGACTAGGGCGCCAGTCTTGTTCTGAAGCACCTCGATCACATCAGCCTCGCTGAAGTCTTTCCGGCTGTTCAATTCAAATTCGAGTGCTTGGCCTCTTGTGATCTGGAACGCCCTTTTGGCGAACCTTCGAACGAGCTCGTTCTTGATATCAGCGGGAAGGGACCCATCCGCCGCAGCTTCGAACACCTTCATCAGCATCGCGTCTCCGGCGTTGACTGCCGTCGGCAATCCGAACATTATGTGGATGCAGGGTTTGCCTCTTCGCAGCTCGCTCTGATCCTCTATGTCGTCGTGAATGAGTGTCATGTTGTGGAGGATCTCGACAGCCGCCGCCGCTGGGAGAGCACGGCGTGGTTGTCCTCCAACAGCTCTGCAAACCAGCAATGTCAGCGCCGGTCTGAACCTCTTTCCTCCACGATCCAAGAGTTCCCAGATGGGTTGGTGGAGCGTTACTGGTTGGCCGGCTCTCAAGATGTACTTCTCGATCTGCTGGTTTACCATTGCCCCGTATTCCTGCAGCAGGGAATTCAGCTCCTTCATGGACCCCTAGCACCTCAGAACAGGTATGTGTCAGGGAGGATATGTCTTTGTGAGCCTACGGCACTTACCCGCTGATCGCCGCATCTTCTTCGCGGTATGGCGCGGTCACCAACTTCCTGATGCGATCAGAGATCTTCCTCCCAATACCTTCCACATCTTGAAGTTCCTTATCTGACGCAACGAAAATCCTCTCGATCGTCCCGAAAGCTCTTAGAAGTCGCCTTGCGAGTACCGTATCTACAAGAGGCAACCCCGCTACAACAAATTCCTGTTCGCGCACGAGCGAGTCAGGTTTCCTTTCCATTCGTATTCGAGGACGTCGTTCTCCTTTGGATTGCTCTCGTCTGGCAAGAGCAAGCAGGAGCAGAGCCGTCTCTGATGAGCTCCTAGTCCACACAACTGGCACTCCGAAGTCTATTATCACGCTGGCGACGGCTCCCATGACAGCCTCAGGCGCGATATTTCGCGAGGTCTGGAAGCTCGCGCCCTCAACCAGCAGTATCGGCATCTCGTACGCGGACTTCAGGTTGGAGATCTGCTCAAACAGCCTCCCATCGATTATCGATGCGACAAAATCGTCGACGGTCTTGCGCTCGATCGCGGTTCGATCAGAGATGATGAAGTCCCCCATGCTCAAGGTTTCCTGCGTGATGAGGATATCATACTTCGATAGCTCCCTCGTCGTCGGCGAACCGAGCTCACGTGAATCCACGATGATCGTGGGCTTCTCAGTCGTCTGCTTCATCCTCTCTTCCTTCAGGAACTCCTCCATCTTGGGTTGGTCGGGCTGCATGTCCGCCGCATCTGAGGCGACCTGTCTTAGGGCTACGGCCATCATTCTCTCTCTGCGTCGGGAGATGTAGTAATAGGCTTCATCCCTAGTTCCCATGGCCATGAGAACCGTTGCCTTTCCGGGTCCCTTTCTGCCGGTTCTTCCTCGTCGTTGAATGTATCGGATAGCGCTCGGCACGGTATCGTAGAATATCACCTCATCACATTCGACGATATCCAAGCCTTCCTCGCCGATCTGAGTAGCAACGAGCACATTGTATTGGCCTGACTTGAAGTCCTCGAGAAGCATCGTCTGCTGCTTCTGTGATAAGCCCTTGTCAGCGCTCTTCGTCTGTTGTCCCACGAGTCGAACCGCTGAGATGTCAGTTTCCTTGCCCAACTCCTCAACGAGCCTTGCCGCTGTGGCGCGGTAATTCGTGAAGACCATCACGCGCCTTGATCCCGACGCCAGCGTCTCTCTGACTCTCGAGATGAGGACCTGCATCTTTGGATGCTCATTCCCCTTCTCGGCTTCCTGCGAGGCGATGAGCGAAACCTTCACGATGCGTGAATCCTCAAGAAATGCTCTGAGCCAGGGCATCGCACGCTTCTTGAGTCGTTCTTGCAGGCCGTCAAGGTAGACCCTCAAAGGTGAGAATCCTTGGGTCTCAAGCAGTTCCATCGATTTGAGGGCATGAATCGAGGAGTAGAGTCCAAAGGACATTCTCCTGAGTACGTCTTTGGCGGCCGGTTCGTGAATCATGTCGTGTCGTATCTTCTCTCTAGCGTCAAGGATGTCGCGCAGTCGAATTCGGTCGGCATCCGCGCTCGGTAGGTACCCGTAATCCCTTACTCCACGAAGTGCTTCCTTCACATAGTCGTCAAGGATGTGCTTGACCTCGCGGAATATTGGTGGTAGCTCTACTGGCACCCAGTCGACCCTTATTCCACCCACGAAGGGCTTTACGTCCGCGTCAGAGATCGTGCGCGACTCGATCCTCTTGATGTTGAGGTTCTTGCATACTTCCTGTATCGCCTCTTTGCTTGATCCAGGCGACGCAGTCAGCCCCAACACCAGACCATGTGAGGTTTTGCTGTATCTTTCTCCGATGTACGTGTACGCGTAATCTCCGACTGCTCTGTGCGCTTCATCGAAGACGAGGAGGGATATCTCGTCGAGCTGGATCTTTCCGGCTATGAGGTCGTTGACGAAGACTTGAGGGGTCGAAACGATCACTCTCTTCTCCCAAGCTTCGTATCTCTGCTCCGGTGTGACGTGCCCTGTTATGCAGGCAAACTGTTCAGGGTCAAGTCTTAGCAATCGTCTAAACGTCTTGTAGTGTTGCTCAACCAAGGGTCGAGTTGGAGCCAATATCACAACATGTCTACTCGGATACTGTTCCACTCGTTTGGCGGCGACGAGAGCGGCTATGAGAGATTTCCCCAACCCCGTCGGTATCGAGACAAGCGTGTTCGCTCGGAGTGCATTCTCGGCCACCCTCTCTTGATAGGTTCGCCTCTCGACCGACTCCATGTTGACCAATGGGTGATCGAAGAGGCTAGGGTGAGCCAAGTCCATCCACTCAGACCGTGACGCAGACCGAATTAAGAATTGCCAAACCGCTCACATCAAAACGTTCTGCCTGAAATACCAGAACCTTCCTTGGAGAGGCAAGGATAGCAATGCAGATCATGGCGCACGAGGATGCGGATGGAATCTGCAGCGCATCACTTCTGAAGATGACCGAACCCTCTTCCAAGGTATTCTTCAGCAAACCATGCAGCCTGCTACGAGACCTTGATCAGATCGATACACGACGGGATCTTACAGTACTCGACATAGCGCTGTGTGAACTCACGAAGGAACTGATCGTCAGCAAGCTATCTCGATGGGATGGGAAAATCCTGTATGTTGATCATCATCCTGAGACCGCGGACACCCTCTCTCCGCATCCTAACATCGAAGTCGTAGCGGACGATGTCTCCACGTCGGAGCTGATGTTCAGCCATCTGAAGTCGAAACTCAGGAGAGAGGCAGAACGCGTCATGCTGATGGGAGCGATCGGTGACTATGCGGATATCACTCCACTGTGCGTCGACCGCCTGAACCGCTGGGATAAGCGTTCTGTCTTCCTCCAAGCAGGATTTCTATGTGGAGCCTTGGAGGTGACGAGGATGGACCATGAGTTCCATAGAGAGATCGTTGACCTTCTCGTCAGCTGTAGACTCCCCTCCGATGATAGAAGAATCGTGAGTGAAGCCGTCAAAGCGAGCGAACTTGAGGAATCGTTTAGGCAGCGTGTCGAGAGAACCGCTCGGAAGCGCGGCAGGATAGGTGTTGCCCAAGACTTGGATGGGCCAGCCGGAAAAGGTGCGACGTACGCAGCCGCGGCAACCGGCACGAGTATCGGAGCCTACATCGACAACGACACGCGACGGGGAATAGCTGACATATCGTTTCGAGTCATAGACCGATCCGTCGACTTGAACAAGATCCTTCGAGGAATCGCGCCGAGACTCGGTGCTTCAGGTGGTGGTCATGCTCACGCCTGTGGAGCCAGGGTCCCTCTCGACAAGCTCGACGCCTTGTTCGAATCGATCAATGCAGAGCTGCCCCGGCACATCACCAGTCCTCACCAGTGAATCTGTCATAGCCATGTTTGGCGCCCTGAGGCGACTCCGAACAGAACGTTCAGCGACGTGACAGCAGAATAGCTTCGAATCTCAGAATAGCCACTTAGTCGATCCCCAAATAGCCTTCAGAGCATCCATACCATCTCATTCTGTCCGGAGTGATTGGGAAGCAACTTGTTTCGACGGCGACCTAGCTGATTCCACAACTAACGAGCATCAGCAAAGACAAGTCGCGGGGTTTGTCGTGTCAGAACGAAGGGGCGAAGGGACAGGTCTGGACCCGATCTGAGACTGGAGACGCTTCCCTAACTCGGGATAGATCTTCTGATCCCAACGCCAGCGAAAGTTCACGATCTATGATGACTTGAGCTTCCTAACTTGTTCCAACGCCGAGAGATAGGTCTTCACGGCTTCCCCAAGTTCTCGAAGCTTGCTAGGCTCGCGTTCATTCTTAATCATGATTGCGAACTCTCCTACTCGGTCAATGATTGCCTGCTCTAAGCCATCGAGCACTTGCTGCCCTGCCAGCCTGACTTCCTCTTCAGCAGACTTCACAATCGCTACTGGACGGTTGCATTTCGCACAGAACGTGTCCTTCCCAAGCCTGAAGAGAGGCGTCGCGCATACTGGACATGTCTCTTTCAGCATCACAGCGCCGGATCTCAGAAGATCCGCCATCCGTTTGACTTCGGCGCCCATGAGTGTTCACGTGAATACGGGAAAGATTTTAGGCGGGACCTATAAAATGCGTGAACCAGCGAGTCAGAAATGCGGGGCGGTACGCATTGTCGAAGGCGAAGCGCAAGGAAGAGTATGAGGAACGAACAAAGCAAGCCATGGGCGTACTCAACGAGGTCTCTCAGGACACAACCACCCCGCGGAACATAAGACGAGCCGCCAAGAGCGCCATGGACTCGCTGCAAGCTCCGGGCATCAGCTTGGGCGTGCGAGCTGCGAACGCCATATCGATTCTGGACGAGATAAGCCAAGACCCGAACATGCCGCCGTACACGAGGGTGAAGCTCTGGAACGCCGTGAGCCTGCTCGAAGCAATCAAAGATTGAAACACCGAACAGATGAATTCATTTTGCAGTGAGCGCATTTACTGCCCCCCAACACGCAGGTTTTTGCTGACAGTTCTCATCAAACAGCAACGGATCATCTGGTCCAATATGAATATCGATTCATGAGTAGGCATGCGTTAATCCCCAAACCATAGGAGGCGAGAGTAGCCAAATCGCCGCCGGAACCTGACATCTGGGAGTTCCCACGAAAGACCGGTTTGTTTGTCCGGCGACATGGTCTAAGGGGTCAAGATAGGAACCTGAACCCTTCGGAGAAGAATAGGATCCCAGCCGTTGAGAGGGCTATGCCGCTTATCCTCCTGATCCTTCCAACCTGCATTCTTGCGACTGCTAACTGTCCTATGGCTCCGGTAGCTCCGCCGAGGGCAAGTGTG
>CAZLHM010000020.1:0-28548 GCA_964559555.1 uncultured Candidatus Bathyarchaeia archaeon | reverse complement strand
ACAGTCGCGGGGTCGTAGCCACATGACTATAAGACTTGACCTTCTCTCAGACCGACAATCGGCCGGCGTCGTCGCGTTCTAACCGCAACTCTTTATCGCAAACGGCAAGTCTTCTCGGGCATGAAACCCGTGCGTGGACGCACATATCAGGTACGGGAAGCTCCGATACAGAAGCTACTGTCGGAATCGAAGGTTCCCGAAGATGTTGTAGATTTCGGACAGGGTGTGCCGTTCTTTGGTCCCCCGAGAGAGGCCGTACTCGCGGCGGCAGAGGCGCTTGACAAGGAACACGGCTTCAAGTACTCTCCGGATGCTGGTCTTCCTAGCCTTAGAGAAGCGATCGCTCGGAAGCTCATCAACGAGAACGGTGTGAAGGCCGACCCTGAAACCAACATAATGGTGACCTCAGGCGCCAATCAGGCATTCTCGAATGCGATTCTCTCCGTGACGAAGCCCGGCGATCAGGTCATAATCCTCGCGCCATACTACTTCAACCACATCATGGCTGTGCAACTCGCTGGCTGCAAGCCCGTGATCGTTGACACCGACAGCGACTATCAACCAACGGTGAAGCGAATAGGCGAAAAGGTCAGCAGGTCTACGAGAGCCATTGTGCTTGTGTCACCGAACAATCCCACTGGCGCTGTCTACGACAAGAACCAGACCAAGGAAATCGAAGTACTCTGCCGTGAGAAGGACCTGTACCTCATTACCGATGACACGTACGAGCATTTCGTGTATGATGACGCCAGATACACGAGCGCGCTCGAATTCGACAAGAGAATTGATCACACAGTACTGCTCTACTCCTTCTCGAAATCCTACGGGATGTCAGGTTACAGAATCGGATACGCAGTATTTCCAGAGCACCTATACGCTGACATGCTGAAAGTCCAAGATACGCTGACGATCTGTCCGCCGAGTCCGCTTCAGTACGGTGCAGAAGCCGCGATTGCGTTGGGGGCGGCTTATCTCAAGAAGTTCATGCCATCAATAGAGAAGGTCAGGAGAGTGTTCATCGAGAGACTGGTCGGCGTGAGTGGGGTTGAGATGCCAATCACAAAGGGTAGCTACTACTTTCTTCTCAGGCTCAGGACGAAAGAGAAGGACTGGACAATCGCCAAGAAGCTCATCGAAGAAGATGGGGTCATAACCGTCCCAGGGGAGGCGTTCGGTACAAAGTATCCCGCGCTGAGAGTCGCGTACGCGAACGTGGACGAGCAGAGAGCAGAAGAGGGAATCAGACGACTCAAAAGAGGACTGGAAGAGATCCTGCACAAGTAACGTCAAGGAAGATGCAATCGTGGTTCGAATCCCACCGGGCCCACTGATCTGTTCATGACTTCTCTTCCGGTGGAATAGACGCAGACCAGCAACCAGTGGTGTTATGAACAAGCAACCTACAGAATTCTTGGCAAACGTTGGGCGCTTTGATTCTTCGGGCGATCTGGATCCTGCTACTGACCGCGAGTACGATTTTCGCCTCAGTTGGCGAGATTGGACAGGCGCAGAGAGAGATCATCCTCATCATCGATAATGACCCTGCTACAGAGGACTACATGGGCCTAATGATGGCGCTAAAGTGGCCAAACGTAAAGATAGAGGCGCTGACAGTTGCCCCTGGAGTCATCCCAGATGTCGACATTGCTGCAACTAATCTCTTGAAGTTCTTGGAGTACCTCGGGCGGCAAGACATTCCCGTCGCTGTAGGCGTGAGGAAGCCTCTGAAAGGAGAGGTAATCTTCCCAAAGGATTGGACAGACCATTGGGTTCACTTCTGGGATGACTATCCAACAGCCGTATCGAGCATCGCGGAAATGAACGCAGTAGACCTCATCATATCGAGGATCATGTCTCTACCCGGTCAGCTCACACTCGTCGCCACAGGTCCTCTAACGAACATCGCGTCGGCGATTCAGAAAGAGCCTCGGATCGTCCAGAATGTACAGCGAATAGTCATCATGGGAGGAACCACCCTGCCAGAAGTCGATGACCTCTCCTACGTGCCAGGAACCTCTCGCGTGGCCGAGTTCAACATCTTCACAGACCCAGAAGCGGGGAGCATCGTTTTCGGCTCCGGAGCTCAGATCACGATGGTCGGGCTGAACGCCGCCATCAAAGCGCGTCTTACATCGGAGCTGCTTGAAAGGATAAAACTGCTCGACAACGGAGCGTCTCGACTCATTGACCGCATGTTCTCGTCATACCTTGTCCCCGGCGGACCGGTGGTCTTCGAAACGCCCCTATGGGATACTCTAGCGATAGTTGCGTCCGTGGACCCCAGCTTCGTGACGACTCAGACATCACGTGTGAAGGTTGTCCTGGAACCGAGATCTACCAGAGGCAGAACCCTAGTAACCAAGGACCCGAGTGGCAACGTCAACGTTAGCCTTGATGTCGATAGCGAGAGGCTAAGTTCACTCATCTTGGAACTCTTAAGTAAGTACGCAATCGCAACAACAACTACAACTACTACTACAATAACCGTGGAGCGGCAATTCACTACGACCGCGGTCAGTACGATTGAAACCCGCATACCAGATGCGACCGCCCAAGCCTATGTTGCTGCTGTCTCAGCGATTGCCGGGTTTGCCATTGGACTCCTGATTGGCAGGCGCAAGAAGACTGCCGCCTAGATTTATTGACTTTCCGATTCTTGGCCACAAGTCCGCGCAAGACGATGCGCGTCGCGGAAATGACTGATTCTTCGAAGCTCCCGGGCAAGCGAGGATAGATGCAAATCGGGAACTCCAGTGTCACCCGCGACTCGAATTTCCAGCCGTCCAAGGTTTGGTTGTGGGCCGACCCAATGGTCAGCTTTTCTCTTGAGCCTTACCTGCTGAGTCGTCGGAATGGCTATATCTAAGAAATCATTAGATAGGCCTCTCCGGGTGGAGTCTGACTTGAGTTACGTCAGCAAGGTAACCTCTGCGGGGCAACTGACTATTCCAAAGGTGCTCAGGAAGAAGCTGGCGCTGCGAGAGTCGTCGCTGGTGGTGCTGGACGAGGTTGGAGACGTGGTCGTGCTTAGACCATTCGAAGCCGACGAACGATCGTTGAGCATACTGCGCAGGAAGCTGAAGAAGACAGGCCTGACGAGAGATAGGGTCAACAGGATTGTCGAGCGAGAACGAGCAAGACTCTGGAAAGACACCGCTAAGGATCTTCGTTGACGCAAACACTTTCGTCAGCGGCCTACTGTTCGAGGGCAACGAGGCGACGCTCATTCGACTTGGAGCAGTTGGCCTATGCAGGTTAGCAACAACGCCATATGTCCTCGATGAGGTCACAGGGGCTCTCAGCGCGGCCGAGTTTCAGTTAAGTGATGATGAAATCTCGGTATTGTTGTCATACGTGAACAGATGCGTCAGAGTCTACGAGAACCCGAGCGCCGATGAACTGAGGGAAGACTTGACGCGGCTCAACGACAAGAAGGACTTGCACGTTCTCGTGGCATTCAAGAAACTGGAATGCGACATGTTGGTTACAGGAGACAAGGAGTTGTTGCGAAAGGTGCCGGATGCGAAGAGGACGAAGCAAGCATTGGAAATCCTCCTTCTACGCTCCGCTCATGAATGAACACGCCCCGGAACCACCGTGGGCACTCATCCTGCTTCTTTCTTGAATGGAGTGGTCGACGACGTGGGGATTCATTCAGCCGCTTACTATCCTCAATGTGCCGCGTGGTATCGTCCTATGTACGTTAGGCATCTTGCCTAGTTGGAAGAAGTCGTCTCGGGCGAAGAAGCCCACCAGACCACACGAGTAACAGAACGCGCCAACCTTTTGGCGACTGCCTGACCTGAAATAGACCGCTAGGTCCGTACATCCACATCTTGGACATAGGTTGTGAATGATCTTCTCGAAATCCGCCCGGGCGCTCCTGTGACTCGCCGATCCGAGCGCATGCTCGACTCTCTTCATGTCGCTCACACATACTAGCCTACGGGCGGAAGGAGGTATGACTTTCAGACTGGCCCTTGACAAAAAGGCAAGCCAAGGCTAGCGGTCTTTGCGATCAAAGAAACATTCCGGACGTAGCCTTGCGAGTCCGTCTGCTTGTCGGTCGTTTCCGTTGCCCTTTGAATTGATTCTGCCTACGAACAGAACATCTGAGCTGTTTTTGTATATACCTCTCCTGACGATAGTACATCGTCAACGCTGATGTATTCGTCTGCTGAATGGGCGACGCAGATGTCGCCTGGGCCGAAGATGCAGGTTGGAATTGAGGCCAACTTGGAGAGTAGGGCGCCGTCTGTCCAGTATGGCAGCCCGATGATCGGATAATGCTTGCTCTTGATCTTGGCAAGCGCGTCTTCCAGTAGCTGAGCGATCGGTTCAGACTGAGGCGTCTCCAGATCCGGCATGCTGTACGGGCTTCGAGCTGTGGCGCTGAAGTCCTCGTTCTCCTGTCTGATCTCTTTAAGCATCTCATCAACCTCGCTCATCACGGATTCCAGAGATTCGTCCGGGAGCGTCCTTCGCTCATACCTGAGGACGCATCGCTCGGGAACTATGCTCCAGTCAGTGCCGCCCTGTATTGTTGAGGTGTGAACCTTCGCTGCACCAAGAAGCGGGTGCACTCTAGCTCCGAGCTTCTCTTGGAGCTTCTCGAGCCTCGAGACGACCTTCGCCGCATGAGCGATAGCGTCGATTCCTTTCTCTGGAACCGATCCATGCACGGCTTTTCCTCTTGTCTCGATCTCGACCCAGACGAATCCTTTGTGAGCTATTGCCACTTTCATCTCAGTCGGCTCACCAACAATCGCGGCATCGGCTCGGTATTTCTCGATGAGTTTCTTCATGCCCAGGCTTACGTACTCTTCGTCGACGACTGCGGTGAAGATGAGATCTCCGTGTAGTCTCACTCCCGAATCGGCAATGGATTTCAGCGCTCCAATCATGGCGGCGAGCGCGCCTTTCATGTCACAGGCTCCCCTGGCATGCAGCCTACCGTTCTCAACGAGTGGGGTGAACGGATCGATGGTCATGCCTTCCACGCCAACCGTGTCCATGTGTCCATTCAGCATCAGGCTCCGTCCTCCTCCTGTACCCTTCAGGATCGCGATGATGTTTGACCGACCGTCAGCTACCGGCTGTCTATGCACCTTGAGATCGGCGATGGATGTCAGTCGCTCGTAGATGACGTTCGAGATCTCCGACTCGCCCGGTCCTCTCCCGATTGATGGGTTGACGCTATTTGTCGCCACTAACTCCTTCAACAGGTCCACAACAAAACGCCGGTCGACGTTGCTTTCTTGCCCCATGCATGCCACAGTATGGAGTAGGCTACCTTGTGGTTAGAAGGCTTGTGAGCTTCTCCCTTCAATCAAGAGAATGGCTCAAGAGATCGGGCGCAGGAAGCTTGGGCGAGTCTGAACAACGATCCATGACGCTTCCAAACCCGAGATTTGGAATCGCTGATACCGCTAGTGGGATTCACACACGCGGTTTCAAGACGATCCAAGCAATCATACCGATGATCGCCATAGACGAGAAGACTAGACTGTAGGTGAACGCTACCGTCATCGAGAACTGATCCCAAAGCGTCCCGAAGACAAGGTTCGCGGTAAGCGAGCATGAACCAATCACAAGATAATAGACCCCATAGGCGGTCCCCTTCAGCTCGCTCGACACGAGCGAGGGCACTAACGCTCGTTGTAGTGTCTCAGAGATTCCGAGATAGCATCCGTAGACGAAGGCTATCGGAAACGCGAGCAAAGCCCCTTCAGTCGTACGAAGCGAAGCCAGAGACGCAGCGAAGAAGATTCCGAAACCTATCGCCAGAATCTTGTCTCGGCCGTATCTGTCCGCCAGTACGCCTGAGGGAAGGCCCGCCACGACCGTCGCGACATTCAGTGTCGCGTACACCAAGGGGATAGTCCTCTCGTCAACTCCCAGCGCGCCCGCTTTCACCAGAACGAAGGAGAAGTTGTAGGCTCCTAGGGCAAAGACTCCCATGACCACTAGGAAGAGGCTGAATCTCCTCGTGAGAACAGTGCTCGCATTACTGAACACGCTCGAGGCAACCGCAGGTCCCCGTCTGTCTCGAACGAAGAATGCGAGAACGACGAGTGCTATGGCTCCTGGGATGAAGGAGGTCCAGAAGACTCCTCTCGTCCCGATGAAGGGGATCAACATGAAGGCCAGAGTCGGTCCAAGGATCGCACCAAGCTGGTCGATGGATCGATGTAACCCGAAAGCTCTGCCGCCTTTGGCCTCTTTCACGGATTCGCTGATGAGCGCGTCTCTGGGGGAGGTTCGAACGCCTTTTCCAACCCTGTCAGCTAGCCTTACAACGAACGCGTCCGTCCAGCTCGTCGCGACAGCAAACAGAGGTTTCGCGAAAGTTGACAGTCCGTACCCGAGCAATACAAGCGGTTTGCGCCGACCTATCCGATCTGAGACCACTCCCGAGAGGACTCGGAAGAGGTGGTTGAGGAAGTCCGCGGCTCCTTCCATCAGCCCAAGCAGCGCCTTCGTTGCGCCAAGCTCAACAACCACAAAGTACGGGAGAACGCCCAATATCATCTCGGTCGATAGGTCCGTGAAGAGACTCACGATCCCGAGATTGGTGACATTCCTCATTCCCAACTCTTCGGTAGGGCTGGAAGTGGACGGGTCGCTCCTGGCTTTCAAGTCTCAGGATCCTTCCTCACGGAATCGTAGAGCCACGAACCCTCATACAACCTGCTTATCTGCCTTGTCAGACAGCTCAGGCTTCTCTGAAGTATTCGCATAGCTGGGAAGCCACGTCCTCTGGGCAGTCGAAGACCTCGCTTTGGCCTAGGAAATATCGGAGCCCCCATATGTCATTCAGGTTCTGGCTCTGGAATCCGTACCTCGAAGCGATCTTGAGAATCACCGAACCGTGAGGCGAGTTCTGACCAAATGGCGATGAGAACACGACTGCGTTGAAGCTTCTGATGTCACGCCCATCGTAGCAGTTCAACACCCGCGACATTCCTTCCGCCAAATCCGAGAGCGCGGCTGTGGAGAGCTGTGTGAGATCAGATAGATTGCGGAGGATTCCCCAGACTTCGTCGAAGCCCGAAGGCGAATACGCCATTACCCAGTCGGAATGGCCGATGGAACCAAGATAGCGCTCCTTGTGGGCTTTCTCCGCTGCAATCAGGTCGTTCCAGTAGTTCGAGTTCTTCGCCTTCCAGTACTCTCGTGCTTTCGTGTCGACCTCTGCAAGCATGTTGAACGCCTGATCGCTCGCCAACGCTTGCATGTGAGGATGAACCACCGTTGATCCGGCGGGTGGTAGGAAGTTCATCAGGATTGCACCATGCTCAACGTGAGGATTCTTGTCATGTACAATGCGGAGGTATCGTGTTGTGGCTTCTAGGGCATCAGCGAGAAGCTTGGCTGTCAGATCCTTGGGTCTGACATAATGGCTGTTCGTGATCACCGTGACAGCGTTGAATTCTGTGTGAGCGAAAAGACTCGGGAACGTTCTCGCCTCACCACTCCTGATCACTCCTTCTGGCACCAGCTCCAGCGGGAATCTCGGTGTCGATGTCTCAGCCTTCCCCGGACAGAATGGGCATGCTCCGCGCGTCCGCTCGACAGTGTCGACCAGCAATGGCTCGTCCGTCTGAACATATCGCTTCACATAGTCCCGCCTGCCCTTCAGGACAATGCTTCTTTGGCTGGTCAGCGGATCAAGTCGATGCTCGATCACTTGCTCATCAAGCTCGAAGTTCTTGAGAGGGGAGTAGAATCTCGCCGTTCTCCTCTCACAAACGAAATCCATGCCTCTAGCGACCTCTTCTACAGTCAAAATAGGTTTCCGCCACACAGCTAGTTTGTTTGAAATATCACAACTGGGATCAGAGTATCCCACCAAGAGACAGGCGAACGCGCATGAGCGTCCTTGCAAGAAGTGAGATCCTCAAAGAGATCAAAGCCGGGAGAGTGAAGATACGGCCATTCCGACCAAACTGCGTGAGAGCAGCTTCGATCGACCTTCACTTGGCGAGCGCGTTTCGGGTGTTCGAGTCACCCCACAAGAGCATACCCGTCACCGACCTGACCGACTTCAAAAGCGCCACACGAGGAATCCGCGTACCAAAGGGCTCAGGCATACAGCTCAGCCCAAGCGAGACCGTGCTGGGGATAACCGAAGAGAAGGTGACGCTGCCCGACAATATCTGCGGGTGGTTGGAAGGGCGGAGTCGGTTCTCTCGTCTTGGCCTGCTGGTACACATCTCGGCCAGCTTCGTTCAGCCAGGAATCGAGAACCATCAGGTCCTCGAGCTGAGCAACTTCGGTCCGTCTCCGCTTGAGATCTTCCCCGGCACGGCGGTCTGTCAACTCATCCTTCAAAGAACTCTCGGAAGCGGGCACTACAGAGGCCTGTTTGAAGATCAGACCCCGGAGGCCTTCGCCAAGAACTAGACGCCTCTCACGCGTTCGATTCAAGTTACGGGTGTCTAGGGATCGGAACGATCCTGCGAACCCGCTTCATGTACTCCTCATAGTCTCGTCCGAAAAGGGCGAGTAGTTCCTTCTCCTCGAACGGCATGACAACGAGGTAAAACCACGCAAGAGCGAATGGTGTCGCCAGCAAGATAAACGACAGGTCCATTAGAACTCCCCAACCGACGAGCGAGACCAGAACCGCGAGATAGATCGGATGTCTGACCAGTTTGTATGGCCCCTTCACTACCAATGGTTCGGTGCGTCCAAGATCCTGCGCCAGCTCAACCTTTTGGAACGCTCGCGAGAATGTCAAGTATGTTGATGTCAACACATCGGCGGGCTTTCTGCAGCGGAATAGCCAAGCCCAGAGCCCGAAGGCAACAACGAGCAGACCAGCGCCCAGCAGTCTAGCCCCCGCGGAGAGTCCTAGATAGAGCGGAACCCGGAGAGCAAGTGCGGCAAGATAGCCTAGAAGCAGGAAGCATCCGATCACCGCCAATACGACGACCGGAACAATGACGAACCGCTTCCAAGCCTGTTCCCTCCTTATCATAGTTTCCGGGTTGCCTCCTGTCCGGTCTGATGTGTCTTTCTGATGAAACCGAATAGCTCTTCCTCCCGTAACTGTTTTAGTCCTTTGGAGCGCTGATTGATGGGGCGATTGTTGATGGGCACAGTATATGATTCTGCCATGCGATTCGACAAGAGGATCAGGTTCGCGGCCGTTGTCGACAGCCACGGTCGGATACTTGAAGGTGGAATGCGGACTGAGATCGAGCCCATCGAACCCCTTGAGAAAACGCCGGAGTTGATTTCGCACCTGATTGCGCGTGAGTCCGCTGAGGCCAGAGCGGTCTTCTTCGGGGACCCTCAGTACTCCATCCTTGTTCACGAGAAATTGATCGCTGTCATCCTCTATCTGGAGGATGGTTTCATCCTCGTCACTACCGAACGTCCGTTTCCGCTAACAAAGATCGCTGCCCTCACGAGGAGGCTTGCTGCCGTTCAAGCCAGAACGGCGAAGAGGTCCTAGTTGGGGAGGTAGCCGCCACATGTCCAAGGTCGATATTCCGATCACGGACTTCTCACGACTGCTGCATCCATACAACGCGACCCTCGTCTCCTGCCAAGGGAAGACAGGTCCACCGAACGCGTTGGCGATCGCTTGGATCATGCCCGTGAGTGTGCATCCGCCCCTACTTGCCTTAGCCATCCAAAGAGAACGCTACTCCTACAAGCTTCTCGAAGAGACACGCGAGTTTGTCGTCAACATCGCCGGACGGGAGCTCGCACGACAAGTTCTCTATTGTGGGCGGAGGTCAGGCAAAGATGTCGACAAGTTCAAGGAGACAGGCCTCAGTCCGGGCAAGGCGAAAAAGACCAATGCTCCAATCGTGAGCGAATGCGTTGCTCACATCGAGTGCAAGTTGTCGGAGACTCTTCAGAGAGGCGATCATGTGCTCGTTGTCGGCGAGGTTCAGGCCGCCTACGCTCGAGGCGAGGCTTTCTCAGGACTGTATGATGTTAAGCGATATCATCCGCTCCTTCACATGGGTGCCGATGTATTTGCGACGACCTCGGAAGAAACCATCGAGCCAAAACTGGATGAGGCTGTGAAGGAACACAGACAAGGAAAGATCGTGCGTTTCAGACCTCGTCGGCGCGGATCGCGCAGATATTGAAGGTATTTCCTCCACGCAAGACCAAGAGAGCTCTAGACCAAGCGCCTCCCAGCACCAAGAGGAAACTGGAAGTCAAGATCTCCGAACTGCAGCCTGCTTCCGGAGTCGCTTGTCAGCTTCTGGATCATTTCCCCCGGCGCAGTTCCTAGATTGATTGGAATCTCGGCTTTCTATCCTTGCCAAATAGTGACCTCCCGGGTGAGTTCTTCATCGACTCGCTTCCAGAATCTGTTTCTAGGGGAGTATGTTCAATCCGAAGGCTGTGCGTGAGATGAATCCGACTCCAAAGTAGATCAGTAACAGTGCTAGAGCGAGAAGCAGGTATCTGTATCCTCTTGTCCCGAGTAGCGTCTTTCCTCTCGCCGAAAGGTATGCGGTTCCGGTTAGCCACGCGTAGTCCATCCATACATGTGAAATGTACATCAACAGGACTCCGAGCAAAGCTCCGAGCTCCACCGCTTGAACCACCAGTCCTAGGCCGACGGTCAGCCACCACACGATGAAGAACGGGTTCAGCCCCGTCAGTCCTATTCCCACAAGTAGGGATTTGCTCGGGAGTTTGGCACTCTCTGTCGGCTCGGTGTTGAAGGAGCTTCGAGTCACATCTCTGACCTGAAGGGCGCCGAATGCTATCAAAGCTGATCCGCCTATCAAGCCGACGGCCATCGGGATTCCTGGAGTATTCATCACGGTTGAGATGCCCAAGCCTATGAGCAGTACAAGCGGCAGTTCAACGAGCATGTGGCCTACGGAGACCATGAAGCCTGACCTCGCCCCGCCTCTAGTTCCTTGGAGTAGATTGGCGGCGAAGAGAGGACCCGGCATCAGCGCTCCCGAAGCTGTCACGACAACCACAGTCGCGATGAACGCTGGGAGGCTCGGCGAGGGCGGCATCGTCAAGTTGGTTCTACTAGTCGATCGTTCGAGAGTGATTTCTAGGTTGCTACGGCTGACGACAGGTTAGCGAACAAGAGTATACAGCAGTTGAGCGAGAAAGTGAAGAAAAAAGTGGAGGGTACGGTTCCCTTGATTCGCGCCGTCCTCAAGGTTCAGTGATCTTGATGGCTGTGACTGGGCACTGGATCTCGCAGGCACGGCAGAAGATGCAGTCGTTCTCTCTGGCAGGATCCGCCTTCTTCGCCGCAAGGATCGCTTGCCCGCTCGCGTTTGGAGTCTCACAATCGGGTGTCTCAAACCAATCGAACACGTTGACAGGGCAGACTGAGATGCAGATTCCGTCGGCTATGCACACATCGAAGTCGACCGCGACGACCTTTCCGTGGATCCCGAGCTTCTTGGGTGGCTCGACCTTTCCTCGAACGTCATGGTCTAGATGAGTCCCTACGACCGGGAGCTTCATGAACTCTTGGTCAATCGGCATTATCTCATGCCCCTTACAGCCGCCGCATGTTGGCTGACTTATATTCAGGAGTGTGTCGCTTCTGCAACAGACAGAGTGCAGAGTGATCGGATGACCGTTTCTCATCATACGACCCGCACCATGGAGGAGATTGTGGCCCAACTCGCCGAGTACGGCTTGAGCAAGAACGAAGCCAAGGTCGTCACATTCCTTGTCAAGCGAGGGGCTGAAAGAGCAAGCCTAGTTGCCAGAGCCCTCAAGCTGAATCGAACAGAGACCTACAGAATCCTGAGAAACCTCCAGCAGAGAGGCCTCATCGAGGCAAGCCTAGAACAACCCGTCAGGTTCCAAGCTGCACCGTTCTCAAGATGCCTAGAGATACTACTCGCCGAACGCAAGAACACCCTTGCAGCACTAGAGGAACGAAGTAGCAGTCTGGAACGCGTATTTGAAAGCCTCAGTGTCGAGACAGGAACTCCGGCCTTCGAGAGATTCCAAGTGCTTGAAGGTAGAACGAGGATAGCACAGAAGTCACGTTTCATGTGTGAGAATTCCAGACTTCAGATCGATATGATCGCGAGCCCATCCGAATTCGCAGGGGGAGGTCGAGAAACTCTCGACGCTCTCGCGATGTTGGCAAAGCGTGGTCGCAAGATACGAATCATCTCAGACATCAACGCATCCTCCGCCAAGTATGTAGAACCGTCGCAGGCTGTGATCTCTTTCCGACATCTAGACTTGCACCGCAGGCCTGTGCCAAGAGTGTCCATCGTGGACGATACGGAAGCGTTGCTGGGCGTGGGCGGGACCGAGGAGACTGTGGCTCAGCACCAAGAACAGGTCACACTATGGATAAGCAGTCGCTCATTTGTGAGAACCCTCCGCGCGTACTTCAACGAAATCTGGAGCAGCGCAACCCCGGCACTAGCTCGTCTCGAGGCAATCAAAGCTAACAAACCGGAAGAGGAACTCTCGATCCTGAAAGGACGACTCGAGGTGCGTCACAAACTTACGGAAATCCTGACAGATTGCCGGGAATCAGTCGATTTCTGGACGACGATGAAGGGAGTTGAGATTCTTGCCGAGCATCGACTGGCCGACTTGGAAGCACTACATCAAAATAGCGTGCGAATACGGATCATCGCGCCTATCACGAAGGAGAATAGGCGAAGCGCGAGGCTCCTACTGCCGTTCGCAGAGCTCAAGCACTCGGAGGCACTGGGACCTGTTCGCATAGTGATTGGAGATCGAGACCACCTGTTGTACTATCAACGGATACCAGATGACGACAGTCTGGAGACAGGTGCTGACGTTGGGTTCTGGACCAACAGCCGGCCGTTTATCGACACGATGAGGCGAGCATACGAAGAGGTCTGGAAAGGGATGGTCGCCATTTACACGCCGAAGCGCCATATCGCTGAGCACTAAAGGACGATCTCTGCCTTCATCAGCGAATAGTCAGCTGTATGTTACATCATCCCTCAGTCGGAGCATCTTGTCGACATCTGCTCCTGTGAGGTTCTGCTGTGAGCTTAGGAATCTGCGGACCATCGTGTCAGTAGGGAGCAAATTGACATCTGTAGGAGCATCTGCAAGTCTTCCGTTCAGTCTATGAATCAGCACCTTCGACTTGTCCTTCAGAATAACCGTGTGAGGAAGAGCCTCTTCCATCTTGGAGCTCAACGGGAAACCTCTAACCTGACCGGTCCCTGCAAGTTCTATGGTCGCAGCACTATCTTGCCGAAGTGCTCCCGCTTCTCCATTCTCTCCTGCGCAACGGCGGCTTCAGCGAGCGGATAGACTCGGTCGACAATTGGCTTCAGTCGTCGCTGTCTTACGAGTTCTACAACCCTCAGAAGCTCCCCCTTGCTGGCCATGTATGAGCCGAGGATCGACAGTTGCCTGCTGTAGACGTATCGGATGTCGGTCTGCCCAGCATAGCCCGATGTCGCTCCGCAGGTGACCAGCCTACCGCCAACAGCGAGCGCTCTGATACTTTTCTCCCAGGTAGCTGAGCCGACATGTTCAAAGACGATGTCGACACCACGTCTTCCTGTGAGCCTTCTCGCCTCACCAGCAAGCTCTTGCTCGTTGTGATTGATGGTCTCGTCTGCTCCGAGCTCCTTTGCGCGTTTCAGCTTATCCTCGCTTCCTGCCGTTGCGATGACGCGGGCTCCATGCAGCTTCGCAATTTGGATTGCGGCGCTGCCAACACCGCTTCCGGCTCCGAGAACCAGCACGTTCTCTCCGGGTGAGATTTCAGCTCTGGTCACAAGCATGTGCCAAGCCGTCATGAAGACAAGAGGGACAGCGGCTGCCTCCTCGGGTTTCAACCACTCCGGCTGTGGAATCACGTTCACTTCCGGTACGCTGACGAGTTCGGCATATCCTCCATCAACCAAGTATCCAATGATCTTGTAGGAGCGGCACATGCTGTCGAGTCCGGACAGGCAATACTTGCAGGCACCGCAACTCAGACCTGGAGAGATGATCACAGTGTCTCCAACTCGGGCATTCGTTACGAGCTTGCCTGTGCTGGCGACTTCACCGCAGATGTCGCTGCCCGAAATGTGAGGTAGGGGAATCTGAATTCCCGGTAGGCCCTTGCGTCCCCATATGTCAAGATGATTCAGCGCACAGGCCTTGACTTGGATCAAGACCTCATTCTCTTTTACAGCGGGATCGGGTCTGTCTTCGTGTCGTAGCTTGTCTATTCCTCCATGCTCGTGGAATACTACAGCCTTCAGCCCGTACCACCTCTAGGTTTGCGTCTTCTCGCTCAGCTCAGGCATTTACCTGTTGCTAGCTTTCTCTTTGCGGATCTGCGATCAGAAGGTACGGAGTCACGAGCATTTCGTTTCTAACAAAAGTCTCCGCCATCCCCTTACATTTTCTGGCGCAATGGTTAACTCTGCGTGAACTCACTCGAGCGACCGAGGCTATCTGTATTGTCGGTTGAGATAGGACGGAACCCCCCTGACTTTCAGCTTCCAGACCAAGACAGGAAACAGCGTACCCTGAGAGACTTCCTAGGAAAGAAGACCGTCTTAGCGTTCTTTCCGGGTGCATTCACAAGCGTTTGCACGAAGGAGATGTGCACCCTTAGGGACTCAATGGCGGCGTTCAACGGCCTAAACGCCCAGGTAGTCGGAATAGACGTGAACGATCCGTTCACAAACAGGGCCTTCGCAGACGCGAACAACCTACAGTTCCCCATACTGAGCGACTACACAAGAGAGACCGTGAGGAAGTTCAATGTCTTCCATGAGGATTTCGCAGGCTTCAAAGGCTACACCGTCGCCAAGCGATCTGTGTTCATTCTCGACGAGAAGGGCACGGTGCGCTTCAAGTGGATTTCTGAAGATCCAGGAAAGCAGCCCGACTACGATGAGATCAAGAAGACACTAGCAACCATCTGAACTTCCGGCAAGCCTCAATCCTATAAGGTACCTGCGTCGAATCCCTGCATGGTGAAACGATAAATGGGTAAGCCTCGAATGGTGAAGAAGGCCAAGAAGAAAGAAGAGAAACCCAAACCAAGTTCGTAGCTCTCGAGCACCGTCGCCTAACGAAACGTCTAGCATTTTTCCATCTCCTCAAGCTTGGCCGGAAGATACTTATCGACGATGTACGCGAGGCCGTATCGGCTGAAAGCCTCTTGCTCGGCCTTCTTCTTCACCTTGAGGAAAGTCTCAATCTCTCTCTTCCACAGTTTGCCTTCGTAGCGTGGGTCCTTCTGAAGCTCATACAGTCTCTTGACATCAAGATCTGTCAATCTGTCGCTCGGGAGGTCATACTCCACTATGTCGGAAGCGTAGACTCCTGCCCACTTAGCATCAGGGGTATTGAGATCCCGCAAATGAGCGGCATTGGCCGACCCTGAGATTATGACCATGGCTATGTGCATTCCCCAGGGGTCGGCGTCGCAGAATATGTAGACCGGCAGATCCAGCTCCTTGTTCAGGCGTCTGATCAGTGATCGGGTCGCTCTCGGTGCTTGGCCCGCGGTGTGAACAAGAACTGCCTTGTATTTGTCGTGGACCTTCTCTTCAACGAAGCGTGTGAAGAGGCCACCTTTCTCTATCACAATCACCTTGTCAGCCTTGCACTCGGCAAACTCGGCATTCGTGAGAGCAGGGCCGATCATCATTCCGTCCGGGTGTGAGGCAAGGTTGAGGCGCTTTCCCTCGTACCCAGGGACAGTATACTCCACTGTCAAGTTGCCGAATATGGCTGAGCGCTCCTCTGGAAAGACATTGAAGTCCTCACGTGAGTATCCTATCACGGTCTCCAGATCTGTGATGATGTTATCGCTCTCCGTTTGGTCTGCGAAGCTCATCTCGTATGCTTGCGCAGAGTAGAAGACGTCTCTGAGTGTTGAGGTTCTATCCTGCTGCCTCAGCTCGTCGACGAAAGACGCGGTCCAAACAAGCTGCGTCAGCGGCCGAATGTGCTTGATGTTTCTTGAACTTCGCTTGGCGAACTTCTCCCCCAAGACGTATTGGCGGGAGTTCTGGTCGTAGCGTATGTTGTAGATGGATCGATTTGGCATTCTGATCCATGGGAATTGTCTCTGCTTAAGCTGAAGGTAGAGCTGGTCTCCTAGCCCCTTCAGGGCTGAGAGGACTTTGCCTTTCTTCTCCTTAATTCGACCGGTCTTCCTCGCCGGCTTCTCCACTGCTTTCTTCTTTCTCTTCATACTTCAACACTGTCTTCAGTAACGGTTTAACGTCAGGTTCCTTCTTCTGTCCAGCTAGCTTAGTAGCGAAAGAGGCTATCTTAGGCAGATACTTCGCAAAAACGTCAAGTCGCTTCTTCTCCCGTTCGATCGTGTGTTTGCGAGAAAGGAAAACCGAGAGGCGTCTCGCCACCTCACGAACTGCGTTCAGGATCTCTCTTTCCACGTCCGGTCGATCCGCGATGAATTCCTTGCCGACAGTCTTGTATGGGACCTTCGTGGAGCAAATATGCACAAACACCGCAATCGGCATGTCCGGTAGAACCTTATAGTGTCGCCAATCGACCGAGGAATTCACAACCTTCCACGACACGTCGCTGGCCTCATCAAAAAGAAGTGGTATCTTGTTGGCGAATCTGTACAGCACTGTCCCACCGGTGCTCGGAATCTCTCCTCCGTACGCGATCCCCACCTCCACAATGAACGGGAAACCCGAGTAGGCCGAGGGTTTTCGTTGATAGACTTCGACGAACTCAGGCGCCAATTCCTTCTCGATTCCAGCTTTCAGCAAATCCTCTCCCAGTGGAGAGAGACAGCTTGAGTCTGGTGGGAGGAAATCCTCGAAGTTCTTCATCGCGTTCACGAGAGCGACGATTTCGTCGTTGGTCATCTTCTTGGGATTCTTCTTTGCGGGAATCCCTGCAAACTCGAGAAACCGCCGGGCAATTTTGTCTCCTACCCTATGGAAGTGCGTCTTCATGAAGGCATGGAGCGACCGAGAGTCCGTTATGTCAATGATGCGATTCATCGTCTCGACATCGACCCCGTGAGGGTGAAGCGTCGTTTCTCTGGGAGGCTCCGGCATCTCCGTCGTGACACGTTCGAACTTGTACAGTCGCCCTCTTGGGTCCACGAATGTGAGATTGGCGTATGGCGCAACGATCGCGGTCTCCTTCAGATAGTCAAGTATCTTCGGCATTGCCCGCGTATAATCGGCTTCAGTTGAGAACTCCACTATCGTGCCGCGCCAACGATCTGGGTTCGGATGCGTGACTTCCTTAATCTTCTCGGGCTGGTTGTGTTGGATATCTATCCGAAGTCTGAGCTCATGAATCTTGGTTGGGCCTGTGCTTGAGATCACAACGGCCTCGGAATGCGTTGTGATCTGCCCATACAGTATAGCCATCTTTCCTCCGAGACCAAACTGCCCTCGCGTCTGCCTGAGCTTGTACTTTGAACCGAAGAGGACCTGCCCAAATGCAGAGGGGATCAATTTGGACGGAACGCCTATTCCGTTGTCTGCGACTCTGATGCGATACACTCCGGGGCCTTCGGCTGGTCCCGATTCGTGTGAGATCCTGATGTAGATGTCGGGCGCTATCCCGTGTACCTCGCAGGCGTCAAGAGAGTTCTCGACCAGCTCCCGTATTGTTGAGTAGATTGCCCGAGTCGGATTGGTAAATCCTGCGATGTCGCGGTTCCTGTAGAAGAAATCGGCGGGTGAGATCTCTTGGAAAACCTCAGCCGTCTTCATCAAGTCGTTCTCCGTTCGAGGCTGTTGCTGTTGGAGAAGGAAAGCTCATCGAGGCGGCTTCTCCCAAAGCTCCAATGTCTTTCGCTTCTTGGCTTCGCTCTTTGTCTTTCTAAGGAATTTGTACACAGATGAGTGTTGTTTTCCCTTCAGTAACATCTCGATTGCTTGTCTGGCTGCGGAAACCGATTCAAAGTCCCCTATCATCGATATCGTGGCACCATACACTGAGACTCTGGTGTCAGTCATCTCTTCTAGGAGTCGGCGCATCTTTCCTTCGCTGCCGATGACTCTGCCCTTGACTCTATTGATGTCGCTCTCATTTCTGCCGAACAGTTCGCGAAGGTCGATAACGTCGAGGACCATGTCTTCATCCATTAGGATCATTGCTCGCTCGGGCGAAAATCCTCTCCCTACAGCGGTGACAACATCCCTCGCCCGCAGTATCGTTGACGGGTCATCATTCTCTGGAGAAGGCATAACTTCAATCGTTCCGGATTCGCTGCTGACATTCAGTCTCACCTTGAATGAGCGTTCAATCTCAGTCTTCGTGCAACCGTCTCGACCTAGAACTACGCCTATCCTTTCGTGTGGAATCATTGTGCTAGTCTTGGTTGACAACCCCTTTCACCACCCGATTGTAGAGGTCGTTCTCGGTTTCCGTCTTGACTCCGATCTGGTTGAAGTATCGGTTCAAGTTCAAGATGTCCCTCATAAGCAGTCGGTCTGCCAGAGGATGCTCCGTTGCGACCGCTTGCGAGACATCGAAGAGCACGGGTCGGCCGCGCCATACCATGATATTGTACTCACTCAGGTCTCCGTGAACAAGGTCGGCTTTCTGATACAGCAATTGCACGTAGACGGTCAGATCCTTGTAAGTCTTGGTAGGATTCTTTAGCACCACTTCTCTGAGAAGCGGGGCTGGTTCTCCTCCTTTTCCAATGAACCCCATAAGTAGCACGTTCTTCTGTACCGCGATCGGGGTCGGAACGTTCACTCCGGCCTCATCGGCCTGCTTGAGGTTCCTGAACTCCTTCTGAGCCCAAACATAGACGAGCGATCGAGTATCCTTACGTGTCCTCTCAAACCTCGGATCTCCCTCTATGTACGCAAGTCGACCTTTCCTGAATTCGGCTGACAAGGTCAGGTAGATCTTGACGGCGATCTCTTTCTTCTTGGGCCCTAGCCCCCAATAGATTCTGGCCTCCTTTCCGGATCTTACAACACCTGAGATCTTGGAGAGCTTGCCGGTGTCGAGCATGTGGTAGATTACCATGAGCGTGGACTTGTCGAAGACCTGTTCGAGCGCTTCGAGTTCCTCGCTCCTCTTCTCCCTCATCAGACGCGTGGTCTCGTACCGGGCTTGTCTCAGCCTGAGTCGTTCCTCAGCCTTCGACGCCCACCCCACAAAAAGGCACCTTTGTCGCCTTACATAGCAAGCTGACCCTTGGAGCGCAGTAGTGCAGCCTGTGCTTCCGTGTACCTCCAGAGTATGTCACCGCGGTTCTCGAACTGGAAGTCCCAAGGAGCGACGAGAACAACGTCACCCACCTTGATCCACACGCGTCTTTTCATCTTTCCTCTGATTCGGCACACTCGCTCGTGTCCATCCGCGCACTTGACCATGAGTCTATCGTACCCAAGCATCTGCAAGACAATTCCGAACATTTGGCCCTCGCCTGGGGTTACCATCTCGCGAAGTTGGCCTTCGCTGAGGACTTTCTTCTTTCCCAACCGCTCACACTCAACACTCGTAGGATCGTCTAGTCCACAAACACAGGAGATTAAAAGGTATGCTCAGACCTTCTCGGCTCTACAATCTCACGATCTGAACGTGCGGTACTCCTTCGAAGTAGATGACCGCTTCAGGGTCAACGAGACCCTGTCTTATGGATTTCCCGATCGCATCCCTGCCAACGAGGTTCGCCATGTCAGCGTGCGCGAGTTCATCCATCGCTTTCTCGATCGCGCAGAGTGTACCCCCATAGAACTCCTTGGTGACTTCGAGTTTCATTTTGCCTTCTCTAAAGGTCTTTCCAAGCAGTTCGGCGTCGCAGATCACCACAAGGACGCCCTTCCTGTCCCGGACGACTCTAAGACAGACTTCCATTGCTTCGCACTTCTCATGTCACAGATATGGATGATCTTGCTCCACAAGCCTCGCAGACGAGGAATGTGTAACGTTCTTGTTTCTCCATCGTTGTGTCAGGTCTCTTGCAGACAGGGCAGATCACGAACCTTTGAGTGTAAATGTTCAGGAGCCTGTTCACGGATTCTACTTTGAAGACTCCTTGAAAGATTGCACGCGCTCCATCCATGGTCGCGGCCGTTGCCATCTCCTTCGACAGGAACTTCAGGAGATGGTGCGGGTCCCTCTCCATCTTGTCAGCAATCTCTTTGAAGTTCTGGACTATTGTGCGACTTCCGATCCTGACCCCTTGAATTCGAGGCAGCTCGAACCTCTCACCCGAGGAGGTCTTCTTCGGTATTTTCTCTAGGGCGCTGTCGAGAAGCTTTGTGTACTCGTCGCTCATGATGATCTTCCTTCAAACCGCATTGCGCGCGTACTATTTCTCCGTTCCCATTCGGCATCTTGACCAAAAGCGTTAATCTACCGGGCTATCTGCGTATGCACCATTGGATTTCCGGAGAGGTAGGTACCAGGCAACCGCTCACCCACTCAGAGTGTAATGTTGAACTCACCGATCGAGGAGGACCGCGCCACGGAGGAGCATGCAATGGGTAAATGGATAGTCTGTTCGGCATGGCCGTACGTCAACACGCTCCCCCATCTCGGCACTTTCGTTCACCTGCTCTCCGCAGATGTCTTTTCGCGATATTTGGTGCTGAAAGGTGAGGATGTGATCTCGGTCACGGGATCAGACGAACACGGCACTCCGATCGAGGTTGAAGCGATTAAGAAGGGTGTTCCGCCGAAAGCGCTCACAGACCAGTATCATGCTGCGCTCTGTGACTTGCTTGAGAAGTATCAGATTCGATTCACAAACTACACTAGAACTGAGAATCCTGTTCACACGAGGTTCATTCAAGAATTCTACAGCAAGGTCTACGACAACGGTTACATCTACAGCGAGACGGTCAACCTTCCATTCTGTCCAAAATGTGGGCGCTTCCTCCCAGACAGGTTTGTCGAGGGCGTGTGCCCGCACTGTGGAGAGGATAACGCGAGGGGAGACCAGTGTGACAGTTGCGGTAGAGTTCTGGATCCACTGGAACTGAAGTCCCGGCGTTGTGCATTCTGCGGTGCGACCCCTACGATCAGACCGTCCAAGCACTGGTTCTTCGATCTTCCGAAGTTCACAGATGCGCTGAATCAATACATCGACTCAAACACACAGCTGCCCGAGAACGCACGCAACTTCTCGAAGCGGTGGCTCAAGGAAGGCCTGCAACCAAGAGCGCTAACTCGCGACAATCGTTGGGGAATTCCTGCGCCATTCCCTGGAGCTGAAGGCAAGACGATCTATGTCTGGCTCGAGGCCGTGCTCGGCTATGTCTCAGCCGCCGTTGAGTGGGCTGAGAAGAACGGGCAGCCTGATGACTGGAAGAGGTATTGGTTCGACAAGGAGACGAGAAACGTCCACTTCATCGGGAAAGACAATATACCATTCCACACAATAATCCTGCCAGCTCTGCTATTGGCGACAGAAGACCCGTATGTCCTACCATGGCAGGTCTCATCGACTGAGTTCATTCTGTTTGACAACAAGAAGTTCTCGAAGAGTCACAGAATCGGGGTGTGGATGGACGAGGCACTCCGTGTTGCGCCCTCGGACTACTGGAGATATGTGTTGATTGCTCTCAGACCTGAAACCAAGGATGCCAACTTCACATGGAAGGAATTCCAAGCGCGTGTAAACGCTGACTTGAACGACGTGCTAGGGAACTTCGTCCACAGAACGTTGACATTCATCAAGAGCAACTTCGCCGGATCAATCCCCAGTGCCAGCGAGCTTGCCGATCGTGACAGGAAAGTGTTTGAGAGGCTCCGAGAATGCCATCAGAAGGCAGAGATGGAGCTCGATCAGTGCAAGTTGAGAGAAGGTCTTTCAGCGGTCATGGATGTCGCTCGTGAGGGTAATCTATACCTTAGTGAAACTGAGCCATGGCATAAGATCAAGCTGGATCCTGCCGATGCAAGAACGACGATGTTCGTATGCGCTCAGCTCGTGAGATCTCTTGCGATCATGCTCACTCCCTTCATGCCGGTTATGGCAGAGTCAGTCTGGTCACAGCTGGGAATTCAGGCAAGCCTTGCCAGCGCTCGTTGGAAGGAGGCAGGAGAAATAGGCGTGAGTGAAGGCCATTTGATAGGGACACCGGTCCCTCTGTTCAAGAAGATCTCAGATGATCAGATCAAGCAGTAACCAGCCGGTGCCAACTAGGTCAGGCCATAACGGATGAAGCTCAAGATTGACCTGCACGTCCACACGACGGACTCAAATGACGCGTTCGTGCTCCAAGAAGAGATACCGGCCGTCCTGAAAGAGAGAGGGCTTGACGGGGCAGCCATCACAAATCATGACGTATTCAGTGGCGTGGCACCCTCAGAAGCAATAATTCTCCCGGGAATCGAGGTCTCAACACGCCAAGGACACATCACAGGAATCGGAGTTACGGGACCGATTGCTAGAGGAAAATCTGCTGACGACACTATTTCCGAGATCCAGCGCGACGGAGGAGTCGCGATAGTAGTCCACCCATACGATCTCGCCTCACCATGCGTTCGACCCTTTCAGCTTGAATCCAGACCAGATGCATTGGAAGTGATAAACGCCGATGCACTGTTCTTCAGACTAAACACTTCTCTTGCTAGGCGAGCGGCAGAACGTCTCGGGCTGCCTATGGTTGGTGGAAGTGACTCGCACATACCTGAGACAATTGGCGATGCCTATACCGCCGTGGAGAGTCGCTCCACGACGATGGAAGACATCCTGAGTGCGATAAGGGCGGGGCAGGTCGAGCCCGTTGGTGGACCCACAGCGTTGGCCAAGAAGCTCCTCAAGTTGGGAAGGACTCTTCGAAGTCTCTAGGACTCTTCGAGCTGATCTAGATCCAGTTCGACATCTATCAGTCCGTGCTCTTCACTATCGTTCTCCATCTCATACATTTCCAAAGGCAACCTTCGGTATCCTCCAGGAACGTAGGGGTAGGCCCCGCCAGTCAACAAGATCGAAACCTGAACGCCTTCATCCCACGACTCATCCACGCGAGCGCCCAGCAGGACCGGCGTATTCCAGCCAACTCGTTCGGTAACAAGGTCGGCGGCCATCTCGGCTTCCTCGATTGCGAAACCCGAGCCACCATGCAAAACGAGAAGTGCTCCTCGGCTCCTTGATATGCTATCGTAGAGCAACGGGCGCCTCAAGGCGGCGACCGTTGCCTCTTCCACTTTCAGAACGGAAGACGACTGTGCGATTCCGAGGTGCGCGATTCCTCCGTGAGCCATGAGTTCACGAAACGCAACGGGATCAGTGTTGACAACGTTAGGACATGCAAGCGTCCCAGAAAGGTCGGAGATTAAATCAACCAAGGGTTGGTCAGACATGTCACCCCACATGTCTTGTGAACAAGTCAAGAATGGTCTCAGGTGATTGATGCTAACGATCGCCGCAGTGTTACAGCTCTTCCTGATTCTTGCCAATCCACGATAGGCGGATGCCATCTCTCGCTCGAATGGCGATGGCATGATTGCCATTCCGACAGTCACCGCACCAATTCGTCTCGCGACTTCTGCGACCGCGGAGGCAAGGACAGCCGTGCTTGGTTCTCTCATGGTGGCGACAATGAATGCCACATCGGCGCCGGCCAACAAAGGCGCCAAGCTATCGACACACGCTCGAGTAGCCTTTCCTTCAACATCAGAATGGCTGCCTGTCTCCAGATCGTCGATTCCCTCAAGTTGAACCAGCACCTTCTCGTGCGAGTAGACATTTTCTAGGGAGGCCTTGTCGGTGTTGACGGCTATGCATTGCGCTCCTGAACCTCCATGCTCGAAGACCTGGCTGAGGATGCTGTCACCTTCGTCTCCGACACCAACGATTGCGACGCTCGGGAACTGCGAACGAAGTTGGCCGAGAGAGAACAGACTCGAGTTGAGTGTCATATCGGCGGGGGGCTCCGGATTGTGGATGGACTGCGCGGGGTTGTGGGAGCTGAGGTAACGAGCTGGACTTATATAGCGTTGTGTATTTCAGTTGTATTTCGTCTGAAATACCCGCTGAAGCGATCTAAACAGGCGGCCGAGTATCAGTGTGGCCCGAACACTTGCCTCGCAATCCTTGCCTGAAGTCGATTCGCATCTTCAGCCTATCTCGGCAAAACCTAACCGCCCCCCACGGGCGGTAGGATCGCGAAACTGTTGCCGTCCTTCAAGGTCGTTTCAAGACCCCGCATGAGCATCACGTTGCGTCCATCTATCAGGAACTGTACGTGTACTCTCGGTTCCATGGACTTTGGGTCAAAGACGTACTCTTGGAACTTGTCACCATATTGCTTGACCAGTCGGTCGAGAAGCGCCCTCACGGTGGCTTGATCTTCGAGGTCAACGACCTCTTCCCTCTTGCCCGTGAGCTCTCGCACGAGAGCAAAGAACTTCACTTTGACCTTCAAGGAGGATCCGGCAGATTCTGCTCTACCTCTTAGACTTTCGGAAAAACGTTGCGCTCTTCAGGCTGATCTCGGTCTGTGGTTCCAAGTGAACTGCATGGTCTTGGGGTGAGAGGCTCTTGCCTCGTCTACCCTAGTAACGCTGGTGTTGCTGGGAGCGTTTCTCACAGCCTCGGGGTTCGTGTATGCCTCGGCACACGTCTTTGAAAAGGCAACCGCGGCCTCGTCTAGTTCTTCTCTACTGACAGTCTCAGTCGGTTCGATCATCATCGCCTCATCAACGATAAGAGGAAAGTAGACTGTTGGGGCGTGGATTCCAAAGTCAAGTAACCTCTTCGACAGCTGTGCTGCAGAGACACCTGTCTCGCGTGCCAGCTTTGATGCGCTGAGGACAAACTCGTGCTTTCTGGTTTTCCCTCCAAAGGGCAATTCCAATCCTGAGATCTGAGCAAGCTTTCTCGCAAGATAGTTCGCGTTCAGAACAGAGACGTTCGCCACTTCTTCGAGACCTTCTGCTCCCATCATTAGAATGTATCCGTAGGCACGAACTAGAACGGCGGCATTCCCCCAGAAGCTTCGCATCTTCCCGATGCTATCGGGACGGTCGAAGTCCAACTGATACCTGTCACCCATACGTTCTACCGTGGGGACTGGAAGAAACCTCTCTAATTCCTTTGTGACTGCGATTGGGCCAGCGCCGGGTCCGCCCCCGCCATGAGGTGTGGCGAAAGTCTTGTGGATATTGATGTGAACGATGTCGAAACCCATGAGTCCAGGCTTCGCTTTTCCGAGCATCGCGTTCAGGTTCGCGCCATCATAGTAGAGGAGGCCGCCTACTTCGTGAACGAGCTGAGCGATTCTCAATATGTCGGATTCGAATATGCCGAGCGTGTTGGGATTCGTGAGCATCAGGCCAGCGGTCCTTGCAGACAATGAAGATCGCAGAGCCTGAATGTCTACGCATCCTTCCCTGTTCGATGGTACTTGCACCACCTTGAACCCCGCCATAGCGGCACTCGCCGGGTTCGTACCGTGAGCCGAGTCGGGAACGATCAGTTCGTCTCTTCTGTTGAGCTCACCATTCCGCTTATGGAATGCTCTCATGATCATGGCACCGGTAAATTCCCCATGAGCTCCTGCAGCTGGTTGCAGTGAAACCTTGCTCAACCCGACAATCTCCGCGAGCCATTCCGAGAGTTCATAGAGAATCATCAGGATACCTTGCACAGTTCCGGCCTCTTGCATCGGGTGGAGATCTTGGATCTTCGGTGTTGACACGAGCTTGTCCAGCAGCTTCGGGTTGTATTTCATTGTGCAACTCCCAAGCGGGTAGAGCCCTAGGTCGACTCCGTAGTTCATCTGCGAGAGCCGAATGTAGTGTCGGACAACCTCCGTCTCAGAGAGTTCAGGCAACCTCAGTGGCGTTTTGCGGACGAGTTCGGTCGGCACATCCAGCGAAGCGGACTCCATTCGAGCGAGGGAGAAACCAACACGTCCCCGTGAGGATCTCTCGATTATCAGCGGTTCGTCCCAGTGAGCCTGTCTGAATGTCATCATCTCTCCTCCAAGACCGCGCGCATTGTGTGTGCAAGCCGGTCGATGTCTTTGCGAGACTGTAGTTCGGTTACGCAGTAGAGTGCCGATTCGCCAAGCTCTGGAAACTGGTCACGGAGGTTGATTCCGCCTTGTATGCCTCGCTGGAGTAGCTTGGCGTTCACCTGTGAAGCTTCGAGTCCGGCGCCGTCAAATCCTACTACGAACTCCTCGAAGTGTTGAGCATCAAACAATGGGACCTTGAGGCTACCCAGTTCGCTGAGCCTTGAGATCGCGTAGGTCGAGTTACCAAAGATAGTCTTCGCGAGTCTCTCAAGCCCAACCGGGCCCATCAATGACAGGTAGGCGGCTGCAGCCAAGGCGCAGAGTGCTTCGTTGGTGCAAATGTTTGAGGTGGCTTTCTCTCGGCGAATGTGCTGTTCTCGTGTCTGCAATGCCATTGTGAACGCCTTCGACGTTCCGTCCTTGGTCGCTGTCATTCCTATCAGGCGTCCAGGCATTTGTCGCAGCAGTCGCTCTCCGCTACAAGCGAAAAGCCCGAGCAGAGGTCCACCGAAGTTCATGTGATTGCCGAGAGGTTGTCCTTCCCCAATCGCTATGTCAGCGCCCAGTTCGCCAGGGGACGCGAACAACCCAAGCGAGATCGGTTCAGCGCCTATGACGAACAGTGATCCCTTCTCGTGAGCGATTTCTCCAATTTGCTTTGGGCGGGATTCAAGGAAACCGAGGTAGGACGGCATCTCAAGGTAGACACCTGCCGTCTTGGATGTGATCTTCTCATGCAAGTCACCCTGCAATATCGTTCCCGTTCTGTTGTCTTGCCTGAGCTCCACTATTCTGATTCCCGCTGGCTCGCAGAATGTCTGCAATGTCCGGAGCCTGTCAGGTTGGATGTAGTGAGGAACTAGGAACTCGTTCCGGCCCGTTACGCGAGAACACATTCTAGCTGCTTCGCCAAGCGCGGTCGCCCAATCGTACAAGGAGCTGTTCGCGAACTCCATCCCCATGAGTTCGGCTATCATGCTCTGATACTCGAACAACGCTTGGAGCATGCCTTGTGAGATCTCAGGTTGGTACGGGGTATATGACGTGAGGAACTCGGATCTAGAGACTATCTCATCAACAGCAGCCGGAACGTAATGAGGCCAAACGCTACCTCCCAGAAAGGAAGTCATCTCTCTTGTCGAGATGTTTCTGGACAGCAAGTCCTCCACTTGCAGCCTGACTTCGGACTCGGATCTTGAGGGTGGCAAGTGGAGTGTGGAGTTCGTCCTTATCGATTCTGGAATGTCAGCAAAGAGGTCCTCCAGATCACCGATTCCTATGTCGGCCAACATCTGATCCTTGATCGTTGGCGGGCTGTTTGGTATGTACGAACGTGCTTCACTCATGAGTCGTCAGCCGAACGTGTTCACGTTGCTGTGGAACCAAACTAATGTCTTACTGTGCCAAAGCGACACGCAGGGTCTATCATGACCATCATATCCAGCTAGGGACGAGGGGGGCTTCCTCCACAGATTGCCTCCGGCCACGTATTTGGCCAACCAGCTTGGGTTGTCTATCGCTTTGACAGCACCGAGGACTGAGCGTCTAGTATATCCTGTGGGTTCCGACGACCAACAAGACCACGGATCTTTTCTCGAAATCGTCTTGGAGAATTAACCTGAACTGTTATCCAATCGCGAACGAGAACGTACGGTCCCAACGGCGATCGATCGTTTCCTTGGAGATTGGATTTGACTGGAATTAGATGGCAGAAGAACCGGAAGAGAATAGCAAGCAGGAAGGGCCAGAAGAGGGGTAGGGTGAGGAAGGCAAGCCCGAACGCTCGGCTAGATCCGGTCGTCGTACTTTGACTTTCTCAGAGGCACAAGGCAATATGGGCAACTGGATTGAAACTCGACGAACGCGGTACGGCACTTCGGACAGTACCAACCCATCATGGCCGCCTTCTTTGCATACGCGTCTCGAGGGCGCAGAAGTATAGAAAGCCTGCGCAGTCATTGAAGCGCCGAGAAGCAAGTGCAACTCATCTCTACAAGAGTGTAAGGTCCCCTCATCTGGTACCAAGATCAAGTGGGCAAGGTCCTTGACAGTTACTGCTTCAGCCGAAGCGCTCTAATCCTTGTCTCTTCCTCTACTCAGTTGCTTGAAGCTGGACCGAAGATGCGAATAGGAAACGCTGAGGATGCAGAAAGTGTGGTGAGAAAGTACTTCCTAGGCACCAGAACATCACACGGAAAGATTGTTTCCATGTCCGCCGAGGAGAAGACCGAGGGCCCTGATAACAAGGGTACCTGGAAGGTCAAAGGCGCTTATCTTACAGAGGCAGGCGTCAGAGCACAATTCGCAGCGACCGTTTCATCACGCGGCGAAGTACTGGTAATCAGCTCAAGTTCAACTAAACCGAAAACGCGGCAGAAGGAGCGCGGCACTAGATTGAGCAGCGCAGACTACGCTGCAAGACGGCGGCGGAGAAAGAAGAAGCGCCCTGGGAAGCGGACGAAACCACGGAGAGATCCTAGTTAGTTCGACATCCCTCTCGATGGACCCGTTTGGGGAGCTGCGAGTCGTATTTCAAGAGCACGGAATTGCCGTATCGTATAGTCAGGAACCGATTTGGATGAACCAATCTTGAGCAAGATAAGAGGCGTGTGCCTGTATCACGGATGTATCAAGTGCT
>CAZLHM010000019.1:5179-29236 GCA_964559555.1 uncultured Candidatus Bathyarchaeia archaeon | reverse complement strand
ATGGGTCATAGCAACGCCTACTTCCCGGCGTTGATCCCGGAGAGCTTCCTGAAGAGAGAAGCTGAACACTTCTCAGGCTTCACGCCTGAGGTTTTCTGGGTGACACTTGCCGGAAATGACAAGTTGGGAGAGCGCCTTGCGGTCCGGCCTACCTCCGAGACTGTCATCTATGATTCGTACTCGAAATGGATTAGAAGCTGGAGGGATCTCCCGCTTCTAATCAATGTGTGGAACTCTGTTCTCAGAGCTGAGATCAAGGCAACAAAGCCGTTCATGCGAACTTCCGAGTTCCTCTGGCAGGAGGGGCACACAGTCCACGCTGACAAGGAGGACACGGATGCAGAGGTGATGAGAATTCTCGAGCTCTATAGAGAACTGACAGAGCACCAGCTAGCCATCCCGGTTCTTGTTGGACTCAAAACAGAACGCGAGAAGTTCGTTGGGGCACTCTACACCACAACTCTCGAGGCAATGATGCCTGACGGGAAGGCTCTTCAGATGGGGACATCACACAATCTCGGGCAGAATTTCTCGAAAGCATTTGAGATCAAGTACCTCGGCAAGGACGAGCAGATCCACTACGCGTGGAACGCCTCGTGGGGAGTTTCTTGGCGCCTGATAGGAGCCATGATCATGATGCACGGAGATGACCGAGGTCTCATCATGCCCCCTCGAATCGCTCCGATCCAAGCCGTCATAGTGCCGATTCCCTACAAGAATGCGGAGAGTGCCGAGATCTTGGGTCAGGCCAGGATCGTAGCGGACCAGTTGCAGCAGGCAGGCATTGCGGTGGTCCTTGATGACCGTGAGCAGTACACCCCCGGATGGAAGTTCAACGAGTGGGAGCTGAAAGGCATCCCTCTTAGGATCGAGATTGGCCCGCGAGATGTTGCGTCTCGCCAGGTCACGATGGTGCGCAGGGACACAATGGAGCGGTCATCGGTTCCAGACGACAATGTCGTTCCGGAGTCGAAGGACGTCCTTGAATCGATCCAGTCCTCGATGTTTGAAAGAGCCAGTCGTACGCTGAAGGAGACCATCCATGACGCAAGGACGTATGATGAACTCAAGCAGACACTCGAGAACAAGGGCGGCTTTGCCCGCGCGTGCTGGTGCTCTGAGAACGCATGCGAAGACGCCATCAAGGAAGAGACCGGGGCGACGATCCGAATAGTGCCATTCCAAGACGAAAAGGTCTTCACCGACTGCATCAAATGCGGCAAGAAAGCCGCCAAGGTCGTCTACTTTGCCAGATCCTATTGACAACACGTCTCTCTTCGGGCACAATGTTTAAGCCGATTCCTATCGATCTACATCATAGTTGGGCACATCAATGGGAAAGAAAAGGAAGTCGAGAGGGCGTAGTAAAGGCGGAAAGGGCCGCAGTGAACTCGTGCAGTGCACAAACTGCGGCATGCAGGTGCCGCGTGACAAGGCGAAGCGAGTGACCAGCTTTGTCTCACTGGTCGAACCATCGCTGGCACGAGAGCTTCGAGCCCACGGGGCCTACATCGCTCGTCAGAGAGTGTTCAAGTATTACTGCATATCATGCGCCGTACACTTTGGCGTTGCCAAAGTCAGAGCACGAGATGAAAGACGCTTCTCCTACTAGGCCTTCTGAAAGCGGAGCGGCTACAGAGGTCTTACCTTGGACCCGATCAACTGGGCCCTTCTTCTCACTTCTTGATCATTGACTGCAAAATCAGGCCCGATGCTCTCCACCATCACGGACGCAGCCGCCGAGGCGTAGAGGCATGAGGAACCAAGGTCACCTGTTCGACCATACTCTGCCAAGAAAGCCCCAGCGTATACGTCGCCCGCGCCAGTTGGATCAACGGCGGTGGTCTTGTACGCTGGAATAGCGAGACATCCTTGGCGATCGCAGGCCACCGAACCATTCTCACCGAGGGTTACAATAGCGGCACGAGCACCCCACTGAACTAGTACACGTGCGGATTCCGCACAATCCCTCAGCCCCGTAATAACGTTGGCCTCCAATTCGTTGGGTTTGATGAAATCGACAGAACTGACCAGTCGCCTGAACTTTCGCGTATCGCAGAAGTGTTCCACAGCGGCGTCACTTGCGAGTCGCCGGAGAAGCCCTTGCGGGTCAAGGAACAGCTCCGTCTCCGTGGAGTTGGTGAGCTCGATCAGGGAGTCCAAGTTCAGCTCGTAGAGGACTGGAGCTAGCAGGAGATAGCGAGTCTCTTGGCATTCTCTCCAGACAGTCGTGATCGGTATCTCTCCGGCGTTACCTATGACTCTCAGAGTTCGATCGCCTTTGTGATCGTATTTGAGACTAAAACCAGTAGTCTCAAGGCCTTTTCCAGTATTGACTATGTCGATTCCATAACGCTTCATCTCCCCCGAGAACCGTTCGCTGAAGTCTAGGCCTACGTTTCCAACCAGCCTTACGTTCTGCATTCCGAGCCTCTTGGCAGCCAAGCATGCATTCGTGCTACATCCGGAAAGCGTTCGACCATTCGTCGTGATCATTGGAGTGGTTATCAGATCGTAGACGGGGTTTCCTATCGCAATGAGGTCGTACCTCATTTCACGAACCACCTGCCTTCTTCTTTGCATAGAGGAGTCTCTGGATTACCGTGACATGAGAAAGTGCCCCAATCAAGATCATTGCATACTCAAGCGCACTTGACCAGAGAACGACAAGAAACGATCCAGCCAAGATCACGAGTAGTTTCTCCTGCCTTTCGGCGATGCCAACAGTGCACTCTTCTAAGCCACCCACTGATTCTGCAGCTGCCCGGCTGTAGCTGGCCAAGATCATACCGATCAGGGCAAACACTCCCCAAAACCAGCCGGCAAATCCTCCAGCGACAACCCCAATCACAAGAGCATACTCGACGTATCGGTCGAGAACATGATCGAGCACCGCGCCAAACCTTGAGACCCTCCCTGTTGCCCGAGCGACTGCACCGTCAAGCATGTCAACGAATGCTGAGCACAAGACAACGGACGCACCCACGAGTGGCAATCCGCGGGCGTATAGCAACGCTGTCGGTACAGCCAGTAGTGCAGCAACAACAGATAGCGCATTTGGATTGATGCCCGCATTCCCCAGAGCCAAGCCGAGCGGCACCATCGCGTTCTCATATTTCTCGCGAAATCTTCCAAGCAAGCGTGACCCGCATCCAGACCGCGAACGCAAGCCTTCGGTACGTCGGAACTTAATTGGTTGTCGGATTCATTGGATACGCTTGAATATTCGTTGAAGAGAAGCTTGAGGCCACAGGAGAGGTCATCTCGAGATTGGGAAAGGTCTCAAAGGGAGTCAAATGTAATGTACTCGGATGTACACAAACAGCTGTTCGGTCGATTTCTCCGGATGCTGCTGCCCAAGCTAAGATCGAGACCGGAGGAGCAAGACGCGCGTATCTCTGCAGAACCCACTATAGAGAGATGAAGAAGCGATTGAAAAAGGACCGCCAGATCGAGAGATGGCGTTTCATGGGATGAAAGAGTGTGGAGTGCAATGCGAGTCCTACTGATTCACGCAGAATCATTTGAGTATCAAGTGCGAGATAGAGCGGTAGAGGAACCTGAGGAGTTTGAGCCTTCTCGTTCAAGCAATAAGATGGAGCAGGTTTTGGTAGCTTTTTGTACAATCGAGAAGGACGACGAGAAAGACCCAACACAGGTCGCGAGCAACGCTGTGAAAGCCGTCACCGAAGTTGCTGACCAAGTCAAGACAAAGAATGTGATGATTTACCCGTATGCGCATCTGTCAAGCAATCTGGCTTCAAGGAACCCTGCGATCAAGGTCGTTTCCACGATGGAAACGCTCCTGAGAGCGAAGAGGTTCACTGTCCAGAGGAGCCCTTTCGGTTACTACAAGAGCTTTCAACTGCGCTGCTTGGGTCATCCACTTGCTGAACTCTCACGTACGATCACGGCAGAGAAGCCGCCTGAAGCGGCCGCACCAGTTCAGACTGAGTACGTAGTAATGGACCTCAAGGGCAAGCTGCATCGCCCCGGCGAGTACCGATACGCGAAAGGAGAAGAGGAGTTCAGAAGCCTCGTTGAGAAGGAGGCGATGAAGAAAGGGCTCACCGGAGGCGGAGAGCCTCGTTTTCTCGACTACTGCAAGAAGTTCGGAATCGGCTGGGAAGGCTACTCCGATGTTGGCCACATGAGGTATGGCCCCGAGGCTACGCTGATCTTCGATCTCATCTCGGATTACTCGTGGAGTCTCGCAGGACGGATGGGCATACCGGTGTTCCAAGTCAGAGGAACCAACATATTTGACCTCTCAATCAAGCCCGTGAAGGAGCATGCGGATCTCTTCGGTTCACGGTTATACAAGATCGATCTTGACGAGAAGAGCTTTGTAATGCGCTACGCGGCATGTCACCAACAATTCGCCATGGTCAAGGACTGGACGATTAGTTATCGAAGCATCCCGTTTGGCACATTTGAAGTGGCGGACAGCTATCGCCTTGAGCAGAGCGGAGAGTTGCTCCTCTGCTTCAGAGTGAGAAAGTTGCACATGCCAGATCTACACATCTACTGTCGGGACCTTGAGAACTCTAAGGATGTGTCAGTCGACACACACAAAGTGATTTACGAAGAGATCGCGAAGCTGAACAGAGACTATGTATCAGTCTACAACACCACACGAAGCTTCTTCGAAGGAAACAAGCCATACTTCATTGAGCTTGCGAAACTCGAGAGTAAGCCAATACTGCTGAATTTCGTCCCCGAGGGGATATACTATTGGGTCCTGAACATCGAGTATCATATAATCGATGAACTTGATCGACCAAGAGAGATCGCCACTTTTCAGATCGACATGGGGAACGCCAAGAGATTCGACATCTCCTACGTGGACCAAAAAGGCGCGAAGCAATATCCCCCGATAATCCACACAGCGCTGATAGGCACTGTCGAACGCTACATATTCACGATCCTCGACAGCTGCGCGAAGATGGAACAGCAAGGCAAGAAACCTCAGCTGCCTCTGTGGTTGGCTCCCACCCAAGCAAGGATCATTCCTGTGACAGCGGAGTATCTATCGCATGCGGACGAGCTCGCGAGAAGATTGAATGAGGGAAGGGTTAGAGCAGACATAGACGATTCTGACGAGACTGTAGAGAAGCGAGTTCGAGACGCAGAAATGCTCTGGATACCCTATATCATCGTCATCGGCGCCCGCGAGAGATCAGCTGAGCTACTGCCGGTCCGCATAAGAGAGACTGGCGAACAACGCAAGATGACCATAGACGATGTGATTTCCGAGGTCAAGCAGAAGACATCAGGGTGCCCGTTTAGGCCGCTTACGGTGCCTATTCATGTCAGCACAAGACCGGCCTACAGAGCCTAGTGACAGTTTTATATCTTCTAGGAGAATACGAGCGAGCTAGGTAGTGGTATGAGATGAACAAGGATCAGTCATACGGAGGAATCATCTTTGCGATCTCACTGATCATTGCGATAGGATATGTTGCCGCCTTCTTTGCCCCAGCACTGTCTCTGCCCCCATGGTGGCACGAATGGGCTGTCGGTCTGCCGGTGCTCCTGTTCGTGCTTGCGGTGCTCGTCATCTCCATGTGGATTGGATGGACAATGATGACAACCCCTCCCCCGGCACCCTTGGAGCCCGAACCCTCTGCAGAGACGAAGACCGAGACGAAGAGCTAGCCACGAGGAGCACAGCCGGCTCAGGTTACTCGACCGACTCACCGCGATAGACCTAACTATTATCTTAGTGAGATCTGTCTCCAGGAAGTCAAACGGATGGTCAGGAAGTTGGATGCGACATTCTGGATCACAGTGATTCTAATAGTAGCACTGGGCACAGTTGCGAGCGTCTTATTCAAGTCTGGGACGAATACGCTTGGTGTAATAGACTACACTCGCCTTCTTGAGATCAAGAGATCCACGACTGGGCTCGTGTTGGCTGGTCTGCTATTCTTCAGCATCGCTCTGTTCTTCTTGAGCGGTTACACGTTGCGTGAGTACAGCTTTGCAGCTAGGTATCTATTCTCTCCCATAATCTTCGCCGCCTTGATCATGATGGGTGTCTCTCGCTTTCTGATGGGAGTGCCACTGTCTGTTACTGGGCTGGGCCGTCTGACAGGTCTGCTGACCGCCCTTGGAGTTCTAGCCACAGCCGCAGCCAGCAGCCTTGTCTTCAAGGAGGCTTTTTCGACTCGGGTCTTGGCTGGAATTGCTCTCGCAGCAGCAGCCGTTGTTCTAATCGGCGAATGATACCAGAGTGTTCTTCAGTATCTTCCGGTGTCTCCGTTGCCAAGGATAATATGTCCACGAAGCATACAGGGGCACCGCGGTGGAGGATTTGATAAAGGGGATCCATCACGTTGGTGTGGCAGTCACGAACCTCGACGAAGCCTTGAAGACATACAAGTCAGTTTTTTGCCTCGAGCCGAACTACGTCAAGGAAGTCAAGGACCAGAAGATCCGCGTGGCCAGCTTCAGGGTAGGCGACAGCTCAATCGAACTGTTCGAGCCCACCGATGAAAGCAGTACCGTGGCTGCCTTTCTAGCGAAGCGAGGTGAGGGGATGCATCACGTCGCGCTCGCCGTAGACGACATTAAGGCAAGCTTGGACTCAGCGCAGAAAGCCGGAGCTATGGTGATCGACCAAGAACCCAGAATCGGTGCCGAAGGCCAACTCATCGCCTTTCTGCATCCCAAGTCGACCAGAGGAACTCTTGTGGAACTCTGTCAGGAGCAGTGAACACTACCGTGGTCGTGGAAGTGCTTCGACCGCGTCTGCGGAGACTGAAGCGGACCTGATACGCTGATACTCAGCATCAGTCATGTTGGCTCAAAGAAGTAGCGTGGCCAACGCGGCCAGTCGTCCGGAATGGCGGTGTCAAAACCTATTCGCAGCGCCATGCCCACTTTGAGCTCCTCATGCTTGACATTGCTTATCATTCCGGGAAGACGGACTCTCTCGGGGAACTCCACTATGCCAACCGCGTAGGGAGTAAGGGATTGGAATCGCGGAGGCGCGATGTGTATGATGGTATATGTTACGAGCTTGCCTGTATTCGGCAGTTCCGTCCAGGCAAGTTGAATGCTACCGCACTGGGTGCAAACGCTTCTGGGAGGTACTGTGAGTTTGCCGCATCGGCCGCACCTGACTCCCATCAGCTTCTTTTCGGCACATAACTTGTAGAAACTCTCTATCGTCGGAGGGGGGTTGAGTGTCATCCTAGTCACCTCTGCGGTAGATCTGCACAACACCCGTCGACGCCGAACCTCCGACATTCTGCGTGAGCCCGATCTTTGCCCCTTTTACTTGACGCTTGCCTGCCTGACCCGTAAGCTGTAGATAGATCTCGGAAGCTTGAGCGGTTCCTGTTGCGCCCACAGGGTGACCTTTCGCCTTCAACCCCCCGCTCGTATTCACCGGCAGCCTTCCATCCCTCGCGGTGATGTCTGCGTCGACCAGTCTTCCTCCTTGCCCCCGCTTGCAGAATCCTAGCGACTCGTAGGCTAGAATCTCCGCAATCGTGAAGCAGTCGTGTACTTCGGCCACATCGACCTGCGTCGGCCGAACATTCGCCATCTTGTATGCTTTCTTGGCGGCGAAGTATGGGGCATTCATGAATGCGGGATCGTCTCTCTCGTAGAGTCCAAGTGTGTCTTGGGCTTGGCCTGACCCGACTATGTGGACGGGCGTGTCGGTGAACTTCTTCGCGAGCTTCGGTGTCGTGAGGACAATGCAACTGGCTCCATCAGAAATTGGCGAGCAGTCATAGAGCTTCAGTGGCCAAGCGACGGGCCGAGAGGACAGAACATCTTGCACTGTTATTATCTTCTGAAAGTGTGCTTTCGGGTTGAGGATCCCGTTCTGATGATTCTTCACGGCCACCTTTGCCAGTTGCTCCTCTGTCGTGCCATACTTGGTCATGTGCACAGTGGCCATCATCGCGAATATTCCCGGAAACGAGATACCATGCCACTGTTCAAACGGGAAATCAGACGCCATCCCCAGAATCTCGGTGACATCCGCTGTTGGCCGGTTCGTCATCTTCTCGACACCTCCAACAAGGACGACATTGTGGGCTCCTGACTGGATCGCGAAGATTGCACATCTCATCGCGACGCCTGAAGACGCACATGCTGCTTCGGTGCGAAAAGCCGGAGTCAGCGGCAGATTGAGCCAGTCGGAAATCATTGGTGCGACATGTGCCTGATGCTCATAGGATTCGCTCATCTGGCCAACGAACAGCCCGTCGATATCCCTCCTCGGAGACAGCTCAGGACAAGCGTTGAAGGCCTCCTGCGCAGCTTCTTGGAAGAGTTCTCGCGCATACAGGCCGTCTCGTGCACCAAATCTCGTGACACCAACGGAGACTATACTCGCTAGCGGCTTCGCCATCGTCCTTACCTGTTTGATTGGAGACGACTGTGCGGCGCGGCCCATGGTGCCGATTCAGTTAATAATCTATCTCACAGGTCTAATCGTTCGATCGTGCCTGCCCAAACCGTTCTTGAACCCAAGCGCGTATCGGCTCGAGCTGCTTTTTCATTCGCGCTTTCTCCTTCTCTGAACGCCTGGCAGGTGGCTGACCTGCGGGGATGAAGAAGATGTCCATGGGGTTCCCGCTTGGCTCGTCCACGAACTTGATCTCGACTTTCATGTCACACTCGACATCTTCCGGTTCCATCCCCACTAGACGACCCGCTATGAGTGTGTTCGCCCCATCAACCCTGACGTAGGCAAGTATGAATGGCAGGTCTGAGAGAAACGCCTCTCCTGCAAAACCTAAGATGGTGAAGGAATGAAGCATTCCTCGCATCGGCATCTCTACCCATTCGGTTTCGGCCAACCTGCACTTGTTTCTCCAGCAGTGTGCTCTGGGGGGACAGAAGATGTCCCCGCATTTCGGACATTTCGTGCCTAGAAGCTTCTTCTCAATCAACCCCTCGAAGAATCTTGAGACCAATCCGTAGCTGTGCTCATACATCACATCCCATGGGCGATTGACTATCATGTATCGCGATCGTTCCAGCTTGTCAGGCCGGTGGCCTTTGTTTCCCTCTATGATCCTGTAGCCTACGACGTTCCATCTTCCGATCCGTCCCCAGTCAGCCCATTTCTCGTCGGGTTTCCTCTCCTTCAGGATCTTATCAGGCTCCAACTCTCTCATCTCTCCATGATCATCACTGAAATCGCGGTCCCGGTCCCTGCGTGGCTATGATTGAGACCCACTTCTGCTCCCTTGACTTGCGTCGCGGCACTCTTGTGTTTCTTGCCGATCTCCTGCCTGAGTTGCCAGAACAGCTCGACGGTCTGACCAATGGCGGTCGAACCGACAGGGTGACCGAAACCTTCTAGGCCGCCACTTACGTTCACAGGGATTTCACCGTCGACGTACGTCTCTCCTTCCCTGATCAACGTCTTGCCTTCGCCCCTTCTGCAGAAGTCTAGGTCTTCGTAAGTCTGCAGTTCGCTTGAGTCGTAGGCATCATGTATCTCCACTACGTCGATGGCTTTGAGCGGTTTTCTAATTCGCGCCATCTTGTACGCGGTTCTGGCAGCAAATTTGCACGCTCCGAAGTTTGATAGCTCAGGGTACGGTTCTCTTGGTTTCAAGGCGTGTTTGGGATACGTGCGCGTGTCGCTTGGGAACATTCCATGGAAGCCGGGGTTGTCAGGACGGTCTCCTGGTCTCATCATGTCGCTCCCAAGCCCGAGCCCTGTTATCCAGACAGGTGTGTCGGTGATCTTCTTGGCATGTTTGTCAGAAGCCAGTACGATGACGCTGGCTCCTTCGCTGATCAGACAGCAATCAAGCACCTTCAATGGCCAGGCAATCAAACGAGAGGACAGTACATCGTCGACTGTAATCTTCGCGCCTCCGCATTCCACAGGCCATTGGGCGTACGGGTTGTCTAGGCTATAGTTTCTGTTCTTCACAGCGATCAGGGCATAGTCTTCCTCAGTCTCCCCGTAGAGGTACATGTGACGAGCCGCCATGGCGGCGTAGTATCCAGTGTAATACCCACCAACTGGGAAGTCAAAGTCAGTGTCACTTGCGAGCGCGATAAATTCATTCGCCTTTGCTGAAGAGACTTCGCCCATCTTCTCAAAACCACTCACTAGGCACACATCAGACAAGCCAGATGCGACCAACGCCCAAGCTGCCCTGATCGTGGTCCCTGGTCCCGCTCCGCCGTTTTCCACTCTAAAGACTGGTTTCGGAGTGAGGCCAAGATAGTCGTTCGGAATCCAAGAGAACGCGAGCTGCTGTTCGAAGTGATCGCTGAAGTACGAGCATACGTGATTGTCGATGTCGCTGATGGAAAGAGTCGGAGTATCCTCTAAGGCCTCCGTCATCGCCTCGGCGACCATCTCCTCCTGTGTCTCGTGCCTAGGTCTCTGATATCGCGAAATTCCACCTGCGACAACGGCTACTCTTCTCACCGATTTCGCCTCGCAGCCAGACGGAAGGATGCTCTATGATAAAAAATAGCTACCAAACGCAGGGTCGTCCAGAGACTCAAGACGCCAGCGTATGCTGAACGAGAACGAAGACGGATGAATGTGACTTACTTTGGCGGCCTTTCCTTCTTTACTCTCGTAACGATGTGATCGACTATCTCGCCAAGTGGAGTGCCAGGACCAAAGTTGCCTGTGATTCCTTCTTTCTCCAACACGGGTTTGTCCTCCTCGGGGATTATTCCCCCTCCCACCAAGATGATATCCCCCGCACCCTTGTCCCGAAGCAACGATGCGACCCGCGGAAATGCGGTCAAGTGTGCGCCGTTGAGGAGGCTCATCGCAACTACATCAACATCTTCGTCGATCGCCATCTGTGCAACCTGCTCGGGGGTTGCCAGCAGACCAGCATAGATCACTTCCATGCCAGCGTCTCGAAATGCTCTGCAGAGGACTAAAGCGCCTCGGTCATGCCCGTCTGGCTACGCGCACTCACTCTAGCCCGGGCTTTGCGACGAGGATTCTGATTCCTGCAGCAGGCTTTGGCTCCGAAGGTCTTGCCATCGCGGCTTGCGTCTTCATTCACCTTTGCGTGTATGTTCTTTCTGGCTTTGATAACGTTAACGTTCGTGGGTGTACGGTTCTAGAGTATGCTTGGCTCTCTCCACTCTCCAAATACCTCTCGGCCGATGTCGACGATCTCCCCGAGCGTCGCGTGTTCTTTCACCGCATTGAGAATTGCGCCTACGCAGTTGGCCTTATCATCCTGCAATGTGCGCCGAAGATCGTCGAGGACGGCTTTGACGCGCGAGTTGTCTCGGCGAACTCGCAGGTCCTTGACCCGCCGCATCTGCTTTTCTTGTGCCGCAAGATCAACCTTTAGTGTACTGATTGGTGGTTGCTCCTTGACGACATGTTTGTTCACGCCCACAACAATTCTCTCGCCACGCTCGACCTGTCTTTGGTATTTGTACGCCGTCTCTGCAATTTCCTTCTGGAAGAATCCGTCCTTTATTGCTGGAAGCACTCCTCCTAGCGACTCAACCTTGTCGAAGTACTCGTACGCCCTCGTTTCCATCTCATCTGTTAGAGACTCTACGTAGTAGGAGCCCCCAAGCGGATCGATCACATCAGCGACTCCGGTCTCCTCAGCTATGATCTGTTGGGTTCTGAGAGCGATTGTTGCAGCCTGTTCCGTTGGCAACGCCCATGCCTCATCGTAGGAGTTTGTGTGAAGGGACTGGGTTCCCCCCATTACAGCTGCCAAGGCCTCGACAGCTGTTCGAACTATGTTGTTGAGTGGTTGTTGCCAAGTGAGTGAGGCTCCAGAAGTCTGAGTGTGAAACCTTAGCAGCAGCGACCTTGGATCCTTGGCTCGAAAGCGTTCCTTCATTACTCGCGCCCAGATTCGACGTGCGGCACGAAACTTCGCAACCTCCTCAAAGAAGTCCATCCCACAGTTGAAGAAGAATGAGAGCCTCGGTGCGAACTCGTCCACCTTGACTCCTGCGTCAACGCCGAGCCTGACGTATTCGAATCCGTCGGCGAGCGTAAAGGCAAGTTCCTGAAGAGCGCTAGCGCCGGCCTCGCGTATGTGGTAACCGCTGATGCTGATGTAGTTCCAGTGAGGCAGGTTTCTGGTCGAGTAGACCGCCATGTCTCTAATAATGCGCAGATGAGCCTCTGGTGGGTAGTTCCATTCCTTCTGGGCTATGTACTCCTTGAGTATGTCCGTTTGAACCGTGCCCCTGAGCTGGTCCGGCGTCACGCCCTGTCGCTCGGCGACAGCGAGATACATGCAAGTGAGCACCGCAGCTGGGGCGTTGATCGTCATCGAGGTGCTGACCTTTCCGAGCGAAATTCCTTCAAAGATCCTCTCCATGTCCTCCAGAGAAGATACAGACACACCGCACTTACCCACTTCCCCGAGCGAGCGCGGATTGTCTGCATCATAGCCGTAGAGCGTGGGCATGTCGAACGCTATGCTAAGCCCTGTCTCGCCATGCTCAAGGAGGTAACGAAGCCTTCGATTCGTGTCCTCAGGCGTTCCGAATCCGGAGAAGAGGCGCATTGTCCAGATCCTGCCACGATACATGGTGGGGTAGATTCCACGAGTGTGCGGGTACATTCCCGGGAAGCCAAGGTCTTGGACGTATCTGTGCAATGCGACATCTTTAGGCGTGTACAGTCGCTTCAAAGCAATGCCGGAGAGATTTTCAAAGGTGTTCTTTCTTTCCGGGTTCTCTGACATCCAAGGATCGAGGACTTCTCTCTTCCATTTACTACCGGCTGCATTTGCGAGCCGTTTCGCGGACCCAAAAGGAAGAGATGCTCTATTGCGCTCTGACTTCAGACCTTTCAGAGTCTGTTTCCAGAAACCCGTTTCGCGAGTGGAAGGCATGTAGACACCGGCTCCTTTGGCGTGATGAATCAGTATCGGCAGAACCTATAAGCACTTCAGCCAAATCGTTCCGCGAGACTAGCGCTCTGGATGCGAAGAGCAGGATGAAATCTGCAAAGGAACAGACGACGGACTCGGGAATCCCCGTTGATGTCTATTATCTTTCGACGCCGCCGGCCTCTGAAAGCGATTCTGGATTTCAACCTGGGAGCTTTCCCTTCACTCGAGGAGTCTATCCGACCATGTACCGCGAAAGAGTCTGGACGATGAGGCAGTACAGCGGCTTCGGCAGCGCTGAAGAGACCAATGAGCGTTTCAGATATCTTCTGCAACAGGGTCAGACTGGTCTGAGTGTCGCGTTCGATCTTCCCACGCAACTTGGCCTTGACGCCGACAACATCCGAGCGAAAGGAGAAGTCGGCAAGGTGGGTGTGCCGATCAACACGATTGACGACATGCGCACATTACTCAAAGACATACCTTTGGACCAAGTCAGTACCTCGATGACAATCAACTCAACAGCTTCCACAATCCTTGCGATGTATATTGCAGTCGCACAGGAGAGAGGAGTCTCGCCGGACCTCCTGAGGGGGACCGTTCAGAATGACGTCCTGAAGGAGTATATTGCTAGGAACACCTACATCTATCCTCCAAGAGCATCGATGAGGCTCTGCACCGACCTCATTGATTACTGTGCGAAGTCTGTACCAAGGTGGTACTCCATCAGCATCAGCGGTTACCACATACGCGAAGCAGGAGCAAATGCAATTCAAGAACTCGCATTCACATTTGCCAACGCAATCGAATATGTCAGAACCTGCACCGATAGAGGAATGGTTGTCGATTCATTCGCTCCTCGCTTGTCATTCTTCTTCGCATGTCAGAACGACTTCTTTGAGGAGGTTGCGAAGTTTCGTGCCGCACGTCGAATCTGGGGAAAGATCATGAAAGAGAGGTTCAAAGCCCAGAACAAGGAGTCGTGGATGATGCGTTTTCACACTCAGACAAGCGGCGAAAGCCTGACAGCTAAGCAGCCCCTGAACAATGTGGTTCGTGTGACGTTACAGGCTCTTGCCGCAGTGTTCGGTGGCACTCAATCCCTTCACACGAACTCATTTGATGAAGCCCTATGCCTGCCAACTGAGGAGGCTGTAAAGGTCGCGCTTAGGACTCAACAGATTCTGGCCTTCGAATCAGGAGTGGTGAAGACCGTCGACCCTCTTGGTGGCTCCTATTATGTAGAGTATTTGACAGATGAGATGGAGAAGAGAGTCAGTGAGGAGATCAAGAAAATTGACGGAATGGGTGGCGCGCTTGCAGCGATTGAAGCTGGGTATATGCAAGGCGAGATCAGGCGAAGTGCCTATGATTCCAAACTCAGACAAGATAAAGGGGAAAAGACAGTCGTTGGTGTGAACAAGTTCGCTGACAAGGAGGCTCCGAGTTTCAGAGTCCACAGAGTTGACGTCAGAGCGGAAGAGAAGCAGCTTCAGAAGCTTCGGGCGTTCAAGAGCTCCAGAGACCAAGACAAGGCAAATGAGGCTTTGCAGAAGCTAAAAACAACGGCTAGCACCAAGGAGAATCTCATGCCTCCCATGCTCGACGCCGTCAAAGCAGGAGCAACAAACGGCGAAATCAGCAATGTCCTCAGAGACGTCTATGGCGAATATAGGCCGAGAATACCATTCTAAGTTCTTCTCCTTATCCCATAAGAGCGGGATCGATAGGTTGTTGTGATAGGGTATTGGGACCTACGCGTGAGCAAAGCCTGAGCGAACTGATAGATCTGGCAATGAAAGGCGATCGAAGGTCTCTATCTCGGCTCATATCAAGGGTTGAAAACGACCGAACCGCAGCCAAGGAAACGATCAAGACACTTTACTCGAGGACTGGCCGAGCGACCATTGTTGGAATCACGGGCCCTCCCGGCTCGGGCAAGAGCACGCTCATAGCGGTTCTTGCCAGAGAGCTTGGCTCTACACAAAAGAAGGTCGCTATCGTTGCGATCGATCCCAGCAGTGCTTTCTCGGGAGGTGCGCTCTTGGGTGACCGCATACGGATGAAGGAGCTCACTGGGGAATCAAACATCTTCATCAGAAGCATGGCGACCCGCGGCGCCGGCGGCGGACTTTGTCTTGCTGCCGCAGACGTTGCTAGAGTGCTGGACGCAACATCGTGGGATTATATCATTGTAGAGACCGCCGGCGCGGGTCAGACCGACCTAGACATAGTCGAACTCGCCCAGACTGTCATTGTAGTTCTGTCGCCCGGGTGGGGAGATGAGATTCAAGTCTTCAAGGCCGGGCTCATGGAAATAGGGGACATCTTCGTGGTCAACAAGGCAGACCTCTTAGGCGCCAACAGAACGCTGTTAGACATCCGGGGCATGCTACAGACCTATGGACATGAGCGAGAATGGCAGCCATCTGTCTTGCTGACGGATTCCCTCAAAGCCAAGGGTTTCAAGGAGCTAATAGCCGCAATACAGGAACATCAAGAACATGCCGCAAGACGAGGCTCAATCAAGCGTGGCCTTACTGAAGGCGAGGCTCAGCTTCTCGCCGCAGTACGTCAGGAGTTGGAACTTGAATTCATCCCGAGCCTGCGCCAAAGTGAAGCTTTTGCCGAGTATGCAAAGAAGATCGGCGAACGCCAAGTCGATCCATACACTGCGGCTTCAATCCTGCTTCGCAACTTCAAGACGAAATAGACAGGCCGCACTAGAGTCGCCTTGTTCTATTCGCGTGTTATGCCAATCTGCTTGTTACGGACTGATCTGAGCGAGAATCGAGTCATATTGCTCTTCGTCGATCACTCCGGCATCGAGCAGGTAGCGCGCGATCTTCGAGACACTCGTGAAGGCGTGTAGTCTGACTCCAGCATTGGCTAGCGCGGCCGCGCCTCCTTCTTGCCGGTCTATTAGAACAACGGCATCTTCGACTCGTCCGCCCTCGACACGAATTGCTTCCGCAGCTTGTATCGTGTTCTTCCCAGTCGTTATGAGATCATCCACCACTAGAACACGCTCTCCCGGGAGCAGTTGTCCCTCGACCCTTCTTTCGCCACCATGTGACTTTGGTTCTTTCCTCACATAGAGGAAGGGCTTGCCTAGTTTGTAGGCCAAGATGGACGCGTATGGGACGCCCGCTGTCGGAACTCCCGCGATTCTGTCAAACGACGACATCCCCACATGTGACCTTGCGAGCGTCTCGTAGAGCTCGATTACGGTCCGAAACGCTTTTGGGTCTCCGGGTACGATTCTGAGGTCAATGTAGTACGGGCTGAGCTTCCCGCTGGAGAGCTTGAATAACCCGAACCTTGTTGCGCCTGTCTTCATGAGAATCTGACAAAGTCCGCCTTCAAGATCACCGGATGCCCTTGCGCCCAGTTTCTTCTTCCGGGGGCTAGTCACCACGTGGTTGCACCTTGAAGAGCATTACCTCGCTGTTTTAATTAGTTGTCCTACATTGAGACGACGCGCTCTGGCAAGCGCTCCGCCTTGATCGGGAGAAATAGGGTTGGAGTACTGGCTCAGGTATGGGACGACTGAGGTGCCGGTTGCTGTTCCAGACGAGAACCTGATCGCCTTCCTTTCACCTCTCGAAGAATCCACGAGTCAGAGCCCTGAGCAAATCGCTACATTGGCCATTCAACACAAAGTCGGTGATGGAACGCTTCATGATGCCGCAAGAAGTGCGAAAAAGATAGCAATCGCATTCAACGCGGAATGTGCATCGTCCTCGCTGCTCGCAAGCACTCTGGCCACGCAACTCACAGAGATGAACCGAGAGCACACAATCTTGATCGAGAGTGCTCCAGATCTCACCCAGCCTAGGTCCAGTCCAGAGCTTCCCATGAGAAACGTAGATGTCGGTCATATGACGGTGAAGCACGACCCTAGAAGCTCGCCCGTCATCAAAGTCGGAGAGCTAGAAGGCGGCAAGGAAGTATGGCTGAATGGCGCTTTTGCCGATGCGGAGATCAGATGTGTCGTCGCAAACGTGGCAGTCAATCCATTCTGGGGGTACAGCGGTGGGCCCAGCCTCCTGATGCCGGGACTTGCCTCGGAGAAGACGGCCAGAGTCCTACTCAGCTCCACGCTGAAGACTGCGAGATTGCCGGGTGTGCTCTCAGGAAACGCGACGTACGAGATACTTCACCGCGTATCGACGACCACACCAATAGACTTGGCCATCCACACCGTAGAGCGACCTGACGGGAAACTCGCCGGCGCATTTGTCGGGCACCATATGGAAACGTTTCAGCAAGCTTGTGCGCTTTCAGGCCAACTGTTCAGGAGACCCATTCAGCGAAAGGCGGACATCGTGATAGCTAGTGCTGGAGGCTCGACGTGGGATCGGACGCTCTTCGAGGTCTCGCCAAGCCTGATCATGTCAGAGGGAGCCTGCAAGGATCATGGGATCTTAGTGCACGTCGCGGAATGTCCCGAGGGCGTGGGCACGTTATATCCACCGGTGCATCGCGATTCGAGAGATCATCCGTTGTCAGGTCGAAGGAGCTTCACTCCGGAAAGGCTTTTGGGATACTCACTCGAGAAGATCTCCTCGGAACACAGGGTGTACTTGGTGTCCACGCTGCCGGAACACCAAGCATCGCGCTACAGTCTCTTGGCGGCGAGAAGCGTGGGAAATGCATTCCAGCGGGCCCTTCGACACGCTGGGAAGGACGCGAGCGTCGTGATGATGTCTAATGCCTCCGTGACTGCACCAGTCATCGGATAGATCGATAAGACTAGGGGTCGTTTATTAGCGGGAGTCTCGTCTTGCGTCCCCGATTCAAGATTGAAGGCCCGGAATATCTTTCTCGTCGTTTTCTCGGTTCTGCTTGTCTTGTGTCCGTTCTCAACAGCCTCGGCTGATCAGCAGAATACTCCAACGATCGTCGCAACGCGAACCGCCTCATTTGACGTGAAGGTCGTATTGGTCGGATTCGATGAGACACTGATTGACAAGGACTATCTCACGTGGAATTCTCCTGAGAGAAGATACCAGCTATTCCAAATACCGGGTGTGAGTACTGGCACGGAGTACTCGTTGAACTACGAATTTGTCTTTCCCGGGACATCCTTTACAGACGACTTCGTTCAGTTCCTCCACTCTAGGGCAAAGACAGAGTTCAGACAGAACGTCATCTGGAACATTTCATTCTTCAAGATCAAGACTGCCTACTACTGGAACTACACTCACTTCCCTGTGGATAGCACCAACACGTACTATCCCGCAGATGAGGTAGAGGCGTGGCTGGTCGAGCATGAATCCGATTACGGTGGCTTTCCCGAGAACGGGTACGTGCTTGTTCTCGCCGATCTGTCAAATTACCTGCCTTCCACAACCTTTGACCAGTTCGGGTTAGCGTTTCAGGGCGAACACTCAGTGTTGAGCCCACACTTCTATAACAAGACCTACTACGACAGCGATCTGGGAATCGAACTCTACCGCAGGTTCATGACCGCTTGGGGTGGTCATTCAAGGCTCTTCTTCGCCGACCTCTCAGCCGGGCCAGAAGAGACCGCCGAGCAATTGCCGATACAGCTTGCGTCGGCTGTGAACTCCATCGACTTCTCCAGCAGCTATGGAAGGACTTGGCTGAACCAATTCCTGTCGGACTACGTTTGGGGTGGCGTTCAGAATCTCTTCACGCCCGACTTCGTCTACCCCATCAACTATGCGTCTTCATACAAGATCAAAGTAGCGGTCATAGACTGCCGAACTGACACCGCTGATCCGCCAATCGAAGAGACGTTCGATGAAGCCGCCGCTCTCGAAGAACTGCAAACACTGGTGCCTTGGGCTCAGTTCACGGCCGAAACCCGCTACGCACGCGCCAGTGACTATCCCGAGCTTGAGAAGATGATCGATACGTCAATGAATCCAGGTGCCTATGGTTTGCCGCCAGAGTCCCCATCAGTGGACGCCCGTCCAATCTATGAGTGGCTTACCGAGAGTGGTCAAGGGCACATCAAAGACTTCATGGAGGTGAGACGCGACTTGCAGGAGTTCGACATCCCGGTGTTTGCATTTGCCTTCGATGGTGAGTATGAGTTTGGATTCACGTACAAAGAGATGGTGGCGAGAGAACTAGACTTCGATAGAACCATCTGGGGTGTCGCCCTGTACGATCTTGTCCTGATAAGTCACTCGTCGCACGACTTCAAGAGAGGGGACTTTGCCGATCCATTACAGCCTGGGAAAGGATTCGGATTCACGAACACTGTGATCCACGAAGTCGGCCACATGCTCGGTCTGATGCATCCATTCGGCACTTCCTATGATCCGACTGAGAATTTTGTCGCCTCTGTGATGGCATACTATCCGTATGAGTACGGTTTCAGTATCTTCGACAAGGACGCACTCGCCCGGGGTCAGGCTGATCTGCTGCTACGAGAGACGGCTCAGCTGCTGGCACAGACTCCCTTCGTCTTCATTAATGCAGGAGATATGTCAGACGCTAGAGGGGAGATGGATCAGGCCGAAGATGCCTATTCGAGCATGAACTACGCGGACGCGGTCAAGAACGCAGCTGATGCCCTAGTGTCCGCCGGAAGAGCACGCTTGGTGGGTGTGGGCTTTATTCCTCCTCAATTCCTCGGAACGCTTCAGGCCATCGGCGCTTTCATATTAGGTGTCTTCGTCGCATACTTGGTGTTCCGAAAGAGGAAAGTCGCGCCCTCGACGAGCACCATGCGCCCCCAGACAGCTGCGTGGTGCACAACGTGTGGAAAGCAGCTGACTTGGATTCCTGAATACGCCCGATGGTACTGCTTCAATTGCCAGAAGTATCAGTGACTTGCGCATCAACACATGATATATCTAGGTCAGATCAATACGGCCGCCTACGGTGATGAACTTGGCGCGAATGGTCAAAGCCTTCGAGTTGATTCGAGCGCAGACCGGCAGAGAGGATGCACTCATGGCGCGTCTCATGAAGTTGTCACAGGTGAGAGAGACACACTTGCTCGCAGGAGAATGGGACATCATGGCCACTCTTGCATTCGAGGAAGAACCAGTCGATCCAAGAGAGCGACTGCTCGACCTGGTGACTGGCAAGATACGTAAGATGCCTCTTGTGAGAGACACATGCACGATTGTACCGGCTATGTCTCGAATTAAGGAGATGCACCTCGCCCACCCAGAGCGCCGGGCATACGCCTTCGTGTTCATAGATGCCAAGATGGGGAAGGGTCAGGAAGTCATGAATCAAGTAATCAAGTATGGCGAAGTCGCCGAATCGCATCTACTGTTGGGGAAGACGGACGTGCTTGCTGTGCTGGAGTTCGAGAAAGGTATCACTCCTCCGGTTCCGGAGAGAGTAGCAAGAATAGTGACGGAAGAGATAGCTAGGATCGACAATATCGTGGAGACGGAAACGCTCTGCCCAATCAGATCTCTGGTCAAGGAATAGCGGGAACTGCACGGGCGATCAGAAGGGCGAGGAATCAGCACATCTTCGCTAGAAGCTCGTGGAGTCCGTCCTTGCGATAGCCGAGCTCGCCCTCCGTGGTCACCGCTCGCTTGGAGCTCTTCGAGAAGCCTCCTCTGGGCGGATGAAGACGAAAGACAGGCTTGACTCCTTTTTCCCATAGATTCCGTAGTGGTATCTTCCCTGAGTAGAGACCCGAGAGAAGCTCACGCAATCCGGCGAGTTTCCATTTCTCCTTGACGAATCTGTCCGTGATCCCGAGGCCTTCCGGGGTCTTTGCTCTGTTTGAGAGCAGAAGCTCGATGTCCTCTCGCCTAGCTTCGGCCCAAGTTATGTGATCCTTTGTGCGCTGAAGCATGCCCCGGATTGATGGCTTGTCGTGGAGCAACACTGCGCTGAATTTGGTTTTCATGCGAAGTGAGTCAAGAGTCAATTCTTCTGGAGGTCGAACTCCCGGAGTGCCATCGAGGCGGATCGCCACCAAGTACTGTGCCGTAGGCTCAGGTTCCTTCTCGATGACCTTCTGCACGGGTTTCGGTGGCGGGCGTGGTCTTGGCTTTGCACCAGCGCGTCGTGGCTTGGCGGGTTTTCTCGTAGGCCTCTCGGCCTTCTTCTCTCGGCGCGGTCGTGCGGTTTTTGCTCTCTTGCTCAGCCATGCTCACCTCGACTTCTCAACTGAATGGGATATTTTCTCAAGGACTTCGTCGAAGTGTGCAGGGAGGTCTTCTGGCCTGAGTTCGCCTTTCAGATAGCTCGAAAAGCGCTTCTTGTATGCATCTGGATTCTGCGATAGTAGCTTCCCATAGGCAGCGATATGTTCGCCTCGAACACGTTCCTTCGCTGGGAGGACCTCCGCGTCGTGGGGTATCTTCAGTCCTGAATCGACTGCACCGTTGAGTGCAGCGAAGAGCCTAGACCCAAGAGTCGCTGGTCTCGTACCAAGATCGAGCACGGCCATCTCAATTCCCTTGCCCCTAGCTCTATATCCTGCAAGGGTACCTGTGAGGTAGGCAGCTGGGAGGTTGCCGCCAGAGCCTCTCCAAGAGTAGTGGTCGAGTTCTGATGAATGCGCGGAGACGAGGACCCTGTCACCTGAAGGCTGGGCCTCGACGACTTGGACTGTGATGTGTTTGTTCGCTGGGCGAACGACCAGTCTTGGCAGACCCGAAAGTACGAGCCGTCTTCTCTTGGCATAGTTGGTTCTTAGGTTCCTTCTTCTTCGATAGGGGAGATTACGGCGCGACCCTTTGACCATCTTAGATCTGCTCTTGTCGATGATCTAGTATACGTATGCAAGTAGTCTGCCGCCGAGCTTGCGGTCTTTTGCATCTCGCTGCGACATGACCTCGCCCGGGCTGCTCATGATCAATACCCCGACTTCTTTCGAAGGCAGGTACCTCTTCTCCCATTCTTCTATCCTTTCAGACTTGACGGAGTAGCGTGGTTTAATGACGGCGCAACTGTTGATGCGCCCGAGAAGTTGAACTCTGAATTTCCCTGATCGTCCGTCATCGATGTATTCGAACTCTCCGATGTATCCGTTCTTTTGCATCACTCGTAGAACTTGTCCCATCAATTTGGACGCGGGCCATACCAAGCATTCACGCTTATGCCTGCGCTCGTTATTGCTAAGGGTCGAGAGTGCGTTGGCAAGAGGATCGAGCAGTGTCAATTCAAATCTACTCCGATCTCATTCTTCTCTTCGACCGCCCGCTTTGCTTGGCGGCTATCAAGCCTACCTTCCGCCCTGGCGGTGCGTTTCTGGAGACTGTTGTCGGTTTGCCAGCATGTTTGTGACGTCCGCCACCGTGAGGATGTGAGGCAGCGACCATCGCTTGTCCCTTTGTGATCGGCCAGAGTCTTCCCTTCGACTTCAGCCACAATCTCCTCGCTCCAGCCTTCACAAATGGCTTCTCTGATCGCCCGGATCCGCTCACGACACCGACTGTCGCCCGGCAGTTGTCAGGAACATAGACGGACGCGCCCGACGGGAGGCGCAGTTGTGTTTGACTAGGCCTATGTGCGACGACTGTGGCGTAGCTGCCGGAAGCCTTCGCGACCGTTCCTCCGTCTCCGGGCTCTCTCTCAATGTTGCAGATCATTGTGCCTTCAGGGATCTTCCCGATTGGAAGTATGTTTCCGATCTCGGGCGGAGATCCGGCTCCACGTGAGATCGTCTGAGCGACCAAGATCCCCTCTGGAGCGCTCATACAACACGACCTTCCATCCGTGAACTGGACTAGCGCAAGGGGAGAACCGCGCCCTGGGTCGTGCATAATATCAAGCACTGTGCCATCCACGCGACCTGTCATGTCAGTCGCTACGAGGGGAGGATAGCGGGCCGGGGCAATTCTTCGATAGACGTGTGCTCTGAATACAGAGCCACCTCTTCCTCTTCTCTGAACCCGTATTCGCTTGCCCATCTCTCCTTCCTCAACACGACTCGTGCGCTCTCGGCTTCAAGGCGCAGCATGCTCAGGAGGCCGGTCAGCCGAGTCTTTCCGAGTCAAACTGAGGACTCAAAATAAACGTTGCGGTCAGTTCGGATCGTTGTCGCATGACAGGGCTCGGTTCTGGTTTCAGCGATCACACGAGTCTCCAATACCAGCTCTCATCATCGCCCCAAAGATAATCACATCTTCATCGAGAGAAAAGGATGTCGGAATCGTTGACACGAAACCTTGAATATGACGATAGGCCAACACTTGACCGCAGTGAAACCCGAGGCTTGGTCAACTCGCGTGTCGCGCAGATCGCCGTGGTCGCTGCAGTGCTCTTGGCGACGATTCCCGCTGTCTTCTGCGCCTCAGACTCAATCACCGCGTCTTCTTCTTGGCCAGTAATCGCTCAGAACGCGAAAGTCGTTGCAGTTACCGACTCCACAGGACGAATCCATGTCGCATGGGTTGAGAAGAGCACTCTGCTCGACGGAGCAAGGACTGAAGCACTGTGGCACACGATGTATGACCCAGAGGATCCACATCGAAGTCCAGCAAATCGCCTCGACAGCTCAAGTATGATCGACTCAGTTGACATGACCGTCGACGACTTCGATAACGTCCACATAGTGTGGGTGAAAGAGGTTCCCAACACGACACTTGCGTTGCCGGATCCCCAGAATCGAGGCTCGACAAGAGGAATATACTACCTCAGTGTCGATGCCAACCAAGCCCTCTCCGGAACCCCTCAACTGATTCTGGAATCGCCGGCAGATACCGTGTCGACATCCATCACCATAGGTTATGAATCGCAGCTGTTCCTCGTCTGGACCGAGAGCGTCAGAGAGAATTCGACCGATGTCGAATCCATTGCGTATTACGCAAAATTGGCCAGACATGACCAATCAGCCAACCTCACCCGCACGCTGGTGACACGAACTGGAGGCACATCACAAATGCTAGAGGCCACCATCGCACCCGATCGGACTACACTCCACTTGGTCTGGCTAGACGAACTGTCTGCGAGCTCTTCCCGTGTCATGTATTCGAGAGTAGACCTGTTGCACAACGTCACGGCAACGTTCACGCTTCAAGATGTGAACCGAACTGTGGGTAGGCTCATGTTGTCGCCGACCCCCAGCGGTGAGGTGGTGATAGGTTGGGCATACCAAGATCCAAGTCCTAATGAACCTCTCGCACGTGTGACGAGACTCTCACGCGAAGGTAACACGACATTATCGAATGTCGAGATTCATTCAAGATATTTCGCTGGTTTGGAAGCGATGACTCTCGATTCCAATGGAAACCTGCAAGTCGTGTTCTTGGAACTTGATGAAAACGTC
>CAZLHM010000019.1:2971-5079 GCA_964559555.1 uncultured Candidatus Bathyarchaeia archaeon | reverse complement strand
CTGGGACATACCAAGTCGCCCGATGGGGGAAGAGCGTCCGATGGTCCAACGGAGTTGTGTGTGAGGAAGAACGTCGAAGACTCGAGGCGAGGCTACTTCGCAGAATGGGAAAGCAGCCGGGCATAACGCTTTCCGAATTGAAGTGCTTTGGCTTGCACACTAGTCGACGACTGATAGAGCTCGAGGAATCCGGTGCGATCTGTTGTTGGAGAGACGGAACAAGGCAACGGTTCTACTGTACATCGTCAGCTTTGCAGAACAGAACATCCGCCGATAGAACGCGTGAATCAATCCTGCGCATCATAGCTGCTCAGCCCGGGTTGACCGAAGCTCACGTTGCAAGGCATCTCGGACTTAGCCAGCAATTGGCGAACTATCATCTGAGGATACTAAGTGAGGCAAGGATCCTAAGGTTCGTTCGTGCGGATGGCAGGGTCAGCTACTTCGTCTCGGAGTGGTATAGGAAGCACGCGACAAGATGACCTTTGCCCAGGTCCTTCAGGGCCGGCTCCTTCTCCTTGCAGATGTTCATCACCTGTGGACAGCGCGGGTGAAATCGACAACCTGGGGGCGGGTTTATTGGACTGGGAATCTCACCTGCTAGAGCAACTCTGACCTTTCTCGTCGACGGGTCAGGAACCGGGACAGCAGCGACAAGTGCCTTTGTGTATGGATGAAGGGAATTCTCGAAGAACTCATTAGACTCGGCGAATTCCACGATCTTCCCTAGGTACATGACTGCAACCTTTTGGCTCACGTAACGGACTGAGCCCAAGTCGTGCGAGATATACAGGTATCCAACTCCAAGTCGAGCCTGTAACTCCTTGAGCAGGTTCAGGATCTGAGCTCTTATCGAAACGTCGAGTGATGAAACCGGTTCATCCGCGACGAGGAACTCCGGCCTCAATACGAGCGCTCTGGCAATGCACACACGCTGTCGTTGACCGCCACTGAGCTCGTGAGGATAGCGATACAGGAATTGCTCCGCAGGGACAAGTTGAGCAAGCTCCAGCGCTTCTTTGACCATCGCCTGCCTCTCGCTCGGTGAGGATCCTACTCCATGTATGGCCAGCGGCTCCTCGATGGTGTCGAAGATCGTCATACCTGGATTCAACGACTCATATGGATCCTGGAAGATTATCTGGAAGTTTCGACGCATGCTCTTGAGTTCGGTGCCCTTGAGTGCCATCACATCCTTGCCCTGCACGAAAACGCTTCCCGATGTCGGGTCTATCAGGCGTATGACTAGACGCCCCGTCGTAGTCTTGCCCGATCCACTTTCGCCCGCGAGACCGAGCGTCTCTGACTTTCCTATCTCGAAACTGATGTCGTCGACCGCGTGGACGTTGAGCTGCTTCTTTGAAAAGACCGATGAAAGAAAGCCCTTCGACACGGGGAAGTATTTCTTCAGATTCTTGACTTTGATAAGTGAGTCTCCAGACATGTCTTGTCCCTCAGATCTCACCTGCGAAATGACAGGCTGCGTAGTGCCTCGTGCTGATCTCCCTCACTGGGGGTTCTTCGTTCGAGCAGATCGGGAACTTGGCGTATGAGCATCTCGGATGAAAACGACAACCGGTCGGCGGATCGATTAGGTCCGGTGGATCGCCTGGTATGGATGATAACTTTGCATCCCGCGCTCTGACATCTGGAAAGGCCGCAAGTAGACCACGAGTATACGGGTGCAAGGGTTTCTTGAACAAGCTTAATGCGTCACAGTACTCTGCCATCTTCCCCGCATACATGATCGCCACCTTGTCACATGTCTCGGCGATGATCGAAAGATCATGTGTGATGAGTATCATGGAGAGCTTCAGCTTCTCCTGTAGCTCTTTCATTAGCTTGAGAACCTGGGCCTGCACTATGACATCAAGTGCTGTGGCCGGCTCGTCTGCTATGACGAGATCGGGATTGCATGCCAAGGCCATCGCGATCATAGATCGCTGTCTCATTCCTCCACTCAGTTCGTGCGGATAGCTGTCGTATCTGGACTTGTCAACCCCCACGAGCTGAAGAAGCTCTTCTGATCGTTCTCTTGCCTCGCTCTCGCTCACATTCTCATGAAGCAATATTCCCTCGGAGATCTGTTCGCCGATCTTGAAGACCGG
>CAZLHM010000019.1:0-2871 GCA_964559555.1 uncultured Candidatus Bathyarchaeia archaeon | reverse complement strand
GAACAATCATCGGCGTCTGAGTTTGGGATTCAGTACTTCGTCCATGGCGTATCCAACAAAGATGAACGCGATTGACACAAAAGCAATACATAGGCCCGGAAAGACTATCCACCACCACTCCTTCAAGACACCGTAGTAGTGTGCAAGGTAGAGCATTCTGCCCCAAGTTGGAACCGTAGGATCACCGAGTCCAAGCCAACTCAATGCAGCTTCGGTTACTATAGCAGCCGGTACTGACAGAGCAAGTTGAGCGAAGGCGAGAGACATCACGTTTGGAAGCAGATGCTTGAACATTATCCGACGCGATCCCGCACCGGCGGCTCTTGCAGCTTCTATGAAAGTGCGTTCCTTGTAGCTCAGCACTTGAGATCTGATGACTCGCGCGATGGTCATGAACCCGAGGACACCGATCAGGATCACTAGGTTCCATATTGAGGGACCGAGGACCGCGATCAATACCAGCAGGAGCGGTAGTCCTGGAAGTACCAGTAGCATGTCGTTGAATCTCATGAGGACTTCATCTGTTGCGCCTCCTAGGTAACCGGCAGCCAGGCCCAGCACCGTTCCGATGACGACGGACAACAATGACGCAAGTATTCCGATGATAAGCGACAACCTTGCGCCGTAGATTAGTTGTGAAAACAAGTCTGCGCCGAACTGATCTGTTCCTAGATATCCGAAAACAGCTCCATAGCCCCTGAGGTTCACGTCGTCAACGTATAGCCTAACAGTGGCATCACTGCTCGCATCATTGTCGCTGATCGTAACTCGCAGAATCAGGGAGTAGGTTCCCGGTGATGAGAAGATCTTCCGTTCAGCACTTCCAAGGATGTCCTGAGTTAGCCTTAGCCTGACTTGTGGACTCCACGAGTCAATTCTCGGGCTAGGCTTCTGCCATTCCTCCGCCGTGTCCTGCAGTCTCTTGTCCCAAATGATGTATTCGGTGCCGTTGGAGTTCTGGATGACAGCGAAGATTTTGGCTATTGCATTCTCTGAAACTTCGGCCCTATAGTAGAGATCGAGCGTGAACCTCTGAGGTGCGTCATAGGTACTAGTGAAGGAAAACACGGCCTGTTCGACAACGTTCCCATAGCTGGTACCGGCTGGTCGGGAGAACTGGAAGGCAATGCTTCCCTGTTTGACGTCCTCGGGATTACCCACGTCACCGGCATAGACCACAGATGCCGCGGGCGAAGTGGACGAGACTTGCCATTTACTGAATGCCTCTTTTGTCGAAAGTGACGGATCGTTGATGGGATCCATGTTCCTGCTGGCTTGTTCATACCCCGGGAAGGCTGTCATCCAAATGGGTGCTGCCTTTGATCCTGCAAGGTTGGTCGATTTGAGAGGATCATACGGAGTGATGAAGGGTGCTCCAATGGCCATCATGGAGAACAATATGATTAGCCCAAGTCCGATCATGCCTAGCTTGTTTCTTCGGTATTGGCCCCAGAATTCCTTGAACCGTCTTACCTGCGCTTGGGTTTTCTCTCTCCGAGACATCGAGTGATCCTCCTAGTATTTGATCCGTGGGTCCAGAAAACCATACAGAATGTCGGCTGCGAAGTTTGCGAGTATCGTGGCGACCGCTATTACGAAGAAGACGGCTTGCAGGACTGGATAGTCGCTGACCTCGATGGCCGCCCAAAGATACTGCCCGACTCCCTCCCAAGAGAAGACTGTCTCCGTGATTATGGCTCCGCTCACAATCCCTCCGAAGCTGATGGCTATGATGGTCACCATCGGGAGCATTGCATTCTTCAGCGCATGCTTGAACAGAACCGTTCTCTCGTCAAGGCCCTTGGCTCGTGCAGTCATGATGTAGTCTTCAGTGAGTACGCCAAGCAACGAGTTCCGCATGATAACTGCGAAGTTGGCGAAGAAGAAAAGGATCAGCGTAAGAGCCGGAAGTGTAAGGTGCCAGAGAACGTCGACGACAGCTGCCACCGGGTCTGAAGGAACAGGCACGCTGACGGTCCCCCTCAGGGGGAAAATGGGGAGGAGATAGCCAAACATCAGCAGAAGCATCAGACCTATCCAGAACGTTGGCAGTGCAAAGAAAGTCATGCCTAGAAACAGAATCGTGACATCTACCAGTTTTCCTCTCCGTGCTGCTGCGACTATTCCCAAGACGATTCCAACAATTATCGACACAAGGGTTGCCACTCCGAGAAGGAGAAGCGTGTTAGGCATGACCTCCATTATCTCCGCTGCGATTGGTCGCTGACTACGATAGGAGTACCCGAATTCACCTTGCACCAAGTTCGTCAAGTAGTAGACGAATTGGACATACAGTGGTTCGCCTATGTGAAAACGCCTCTTGAGTATCTCGATCTGTTCCGGCTGGAGTCTCGCTCCACTCACCATCATTGTGAGTGGATCGGCCGGGACAAGCCGAAAGATCACAAAGTTGAGACTCACAACCAGCAAGATCAGAATAAGCGTGTAGATCGTGCGACGAACGATGTAGCCTTTGAGTCCCAATCCGTTACGTCAAACTCCACGGTGAGATGGAGGAAGTCTCCTATCTATAAGAGTAGCTTCCGAAAGAGGAGCCTCGATGACAGACAGTGACGCGAATTCTGAGCCCGAGGACCAACAACTGCCAGAAAGCCCTCGCCTTTCCTTTTGTGGTAAACATTAAATATGGTTCCGAGAGGTGCTCTAACGCATCACCAAATCGAAATTGGTGAATGAAATGAAGAAAATAGTCTTAGCATTAGTGCTAGCCACAATAATCGTTGCGCAGACAGCACTCTTCGGAACGGCTCCCGTAATTGCACAAGCGCAGTTCGAGCAATTCGAGGCTCAAGGTCCGAGAATTGACGGTATGGACATTTCGATCTACAGCACGGTCGAGGCAGAGGTCTT
>CAZLHM010000018.1:31477-33282 GCA_964559555.1 uncultured Candidatus Bathyarchaeia archaeon | reverse complement strand
GGCGCTCCCATCACGTACGTCTGTTCACTTACGAGGATGATCTGCCCGTCGACCCAGACCAACACGATCGCCCATGTTATCCGATCCCTCTCGAGAAACTGATGATAGAGTCGGCTGACCTCATACTTCATGTCCTTCTGGATCACGATTGTGAAGTTGGCCGGAGGACTAGCTAGGAACTTCAAGTCGAGATTGAAATTCCTAGCGCGTTCCTCCATGGTTGACAGTGTCTGTCTGAACTGCTCTGAGCTCCCGATCTCCCGATAGTCTCGGCCATACACGGACGAAGGCGTCTCATGCATCATGAACTGAGCGTACTCAATGGCTTCATCGGGATCATCTATAGGAGCAAAGAGGTAGCCGCCCTGTGTTCCGTTCAGACGCTCGACCACAAACCCTTGACCAGATGGCGCGTGAATCGCGACGATAAGCCCTAGAATATCCCCCCCGGCGGACGCCAGTTCCGCTCTAGCAATGCGAAACCCGGCCTTCACGGTCAGGTGAGGATATGAGGATACTAGATCAATGTCGTGAAATCGGATTACTTCGATCGTCTGTCCTGAATCCAGGTTCACCAAGATGTCTCCACGCAACTCAAGAAGGTGAGGAGGAAAGCCCGCGGTCAGAGCCGTCTCTATACTACTTGCAGTCGAGGAAGCGGATACGGTTGTTACTACAGTGGGTGAAACAGTCGAAATCGAGGAAGTAGGAGGCTTTTCAGACGTGAGAATCATAATGCCAGCAACCAAACCAGCGACCAACATGCCGGCAATCGCCAAGCACGTGACGAGGAGATAAGTCGCCCTGTGGGTCTTCAATTCGATCGAATCCAACCTGTTACGCCGAAAGAATAAGTCTAACACTTAGAACGGGCGAATCTTGCGAATCCTGACGGAGAGCGAGCCCAGCGACAATCTGTTGATGCTTCCCAGCCTCATGGCGGTCCGCGCGTGAGATGATGCCTCCGGGGCTTGTTCCAGTGACGCGTCGCCTAGCTTCTCGTGAAACCTTTGTTCCAACGAACCCGATCATGTTTCGGCTTCGATCTTCTTGAGCTGCCTGTGATACGTCTCAAGCGACTCTCGGGTGGTCGTGGCGTCTTCTGGCGACTTGTCCTCCCGATATCTTCCAGTGAATCTAGGAAATCTCAAAGCAAATCCACTGCCACGTCGCACCGCGTTGAGCGCGCACGTGTGCAAAGGCGACAGGGTGATCTCGTCTGCTGACACCTCCAGCACTCGCGTTGGGGTGAACCAAACGTCTGCCTTCATCTCGGATGCGACCCTGGGGTGCAGATGAGGCAGAATGTCTTCGCCGAGAAGTCTCGGCAGCTTCTCTAGATCCTCGTCTGTGAATCCGCTTCCAAGCTTGCATATTGTCTCGTACTGGTCGCTCTCTGGATTGTAGACCGCCATCAGCAATGCGCCATAGGTTCCGGCCCTCTTTCCTCTGCCGTGGAACGCCCCGACTGGGACGAGATCAAACGTGTCAGCGACTTCTGCCTTGTAGGATCTCTTGTACTTGATCCAGAGCCAGCCGCGAGCACCCGCCTGGTACACTGAAGCAGGACCGGTGTTTTTCACTACAAGACCTTCACAACCGAGCGACACTGCCTTATCGAAGTGCTGCTCAAGTTCGGCTGGATTCTCTGTCAGCAAGCCTTCAGCAATACGAACCTGTTCCGACTCTCTGACGATCTTTGTGAGCTCTTCCCTCCTGTCCAAGTAGGGTGTGAGGGTGAAGTCCTGTCCGTCGGCGTATAGGATGTCAAAAAGGAAGACGGTCACCGGGATCTCTTCTTTCAT
>CAZLHM010000018.1:0-31377 GCA_964559555.1 uncultured Candidatus Bathyarchaeia archaeon | reverse complement strand
GTCATGTCAGCGATTCCGACGCGAAGTTTGCCGACAGCCATTCGTGTGACGAACTTCGCTTCCATGGAGGCTGCGTCGCTCAGTAGGCTGGACAGGAGCTTGATCTTTGCGTCAACCGAGCCGTCGCCTGATGCACGAGCGATCTTGTCAAAGGTTTCGTACACAGTCTCGACTGTGAGGTCCCTTCTCATCAGTGTGGCTTGCGTCTTCTTCTTCAGCATCTCCTGCGCGACTAGACCCAAGTCTCCGCTCTGCTTGTATGCGGCTTCAACCTTGCCTTCCGACAATCCTGACGCAAACGAGATGGCCTTCTCAACAAGCTTCTCAGCCATCCCGAGCTCGATGCCCACATAATCTGGATAGAGCTTGCCCTGAGTTAGATAGACAACTTTGTCAACAAGGTCTCTAGGAGTCTCCTTGAGCAACTTGACTAGTAGGTCGGTCATCTCCAGCCTCTTTGAGGTCGCCTCAATTCCCTCAAAGACCTCTGCTAGCTGCTCGTACCTCACGACTTCTTACCAGGTTGCCGGGGCTCTCGGACAAGCTTTCGGCAAGCTCCTTTAAGGGTTGCCCGAAATCCGCAAAAGCGAGCATCACGCAAAGGGCGCGACAAGAGGGCGTGATACAATTCGTGGAATCCGCACAGTCTTCGGCACCAATTCGTCTGGGTTGTGCGGGTTGGTCGTATAAGGAATGGATTGGACCTCTCTATGACCAAGAGAAGAGCATGCTCCAGCAGTATTCGTCGATCTTCGACACCGTCGAAATAGACTCATCTTTCTACAAGTTCCCCGAGAGAGGAACAGTTCTAGGGATGACGAGATACACGCCGAGAGGGTTTCTGTTCAGCGCAAAAATGAACAAGAGATTCACGCACGACCTACGTCTCAGACTCGACGAAAAAGCGGAGACGGAGCTCGACTCATTCTGCGAGCTTCTTGATCCCCTGCTCGCCAAAGACAAGTTGGCATGCATACTCGTTCAGCTACCGCCCTCTCTGAAGAGAAATGATCAGCTGCTGGAGGGTTTCCTCGCTGCCCTTCCGAGAAGATACAGCTACTCAGTCGAGTTCAGACACCCATCTTGGTTGGAATCATCCACATGGGCCATCCTAAGCAAGTACAACGTTGCGTACTGCATAGTCGATGAACCACTACTCCCACCAGAAGTTCACGTCACCTCCGACATCGGATACATACGATGGCACGGCAGAGGTGAACGACTCTGGTACGATTACCGATACAATGAAGAACAGCTCATTCAATGGCTACCGAGAGTTCAAGAGGTTCGCGCCAGCACGAAGACAACTCTTGGCATCTTTAACAATCACTTCCGAGGGTATGCGCCCGAGAACTGTATTCAGATGATGAAAATGCTCGGATTTGCGGGAGAGAACCATGAGAAGACGCTGAAGAGGATACAGGATCACATCGAAGGGAGAAGCGCTCCGGGTTCAGAAGAGAAGATGACGTTAGACAGCTTCACCAAATCCTCACGAGCGTGATCTGTAGAACTCTTACAGTCGCTAGTTGACTTACCAACACTTCTGACACGCATTCCGCAACAGCGAGAACGGATGAACTTAAGAAGACCGCTCCGGATTCAGCGAATGAGATGATCTGGCATTGGCCGAGGAGCTCAATCCTTTCAAGATTGCTCAAGAGCAGCTCGACATGGCTGCGAAGTTGCTGAAGTTGGATCCTGCCGTTCACAACCTGCTCAGGGAACCTAAGCGTGTCGTAGAGGTCACGTTTCCCGTGAGAATGGATAGTGGGCAGGTCAAGACTTTCAAAGGGTTCAGAGTCCAGTACAACGATGCGCGCGGACCCTGTAAGGGAGGAATCCGATTCCATCCGGCAGAAACAGTCGACACGGTGAAAGCCCTCGCGGCTTGGATGACATGGAAGACCGCCTGCGTAGGAATACCGCTCGGTGGAGGAAAGGGAGGAGTCATCTGCGATCCAAAGCAGATGTCCAATGGTGAACTGGAGAGGCTAAGCCGCGCATACATTGACGCCATAGGAGATGTGATCGGACCGGAGCTTGACATTCCTGCACCAGATGTCTACACTAACCCGCAGATCATGGCGTGGATGATGGATGAGTTCGCGAAGATCCGAGGATACAACGCGCCCGGAGTGATCACGGGCAAACCGATACCGCTGGGCGGTTCGCAAGGGAGAGGCGACGCAACAGCCCGAGGGGCAGTATACACGATACGGGAAGCCACGAAGAAACTCAACATTTCGCTCAAAGGAGCTACCGCCGCGATTCAGGGCTACGGAAACGCTGGATCGTACGCTGCCATACTTCTGGAGGAGATGGGAGCACGCGTTGTCGCAGTTAGCGATTCAAAAGGCGGCGTTCTCAGCGACAAAGGATTGGATCCCAACGCAGTCCTACAACACAAGCAAAAGACAGGAAGTGTGGTGGGTTTTCCGGGAACAAAGGCGATCACGAACGAAGGACTCCTCGAGGAGGCATGCGACATCCTAGTGCCCGCCGCGCTTGAGAATGTAATAACCAGCAGGAATGCCTCACAGATTAAGGCAAGAATTGTGGCTGAAGCGGCAAATGGTCCAACTACCCCCGAGGCTGATGAGATCCTCTTCAAGAATAAGGTATTCGACATACCGGACTTTCTCTGCAATGCAGGTGGCGTAACAGTCTCTTACTTCGAATGGGTTCAGAACCTTTACGGCTTCTACTGGCCAGTGGAGGAAGTTCACGACCGACTGGACAAGATCATGACCAAGGCTTTCAACGACGTCTACGAGATGCATCAGAAGCACAACGTCAACATGCGTATGGCGGCCTACATGCTCTCGGTGCAACGAGTCGCCGAAGCAATGAAACTGAGAGGTTGGGTCTAGTCCTCCTCTCCGTCTCAGCCTCTGCTTGATTCTAGCTAGTTAGCGACCGACTCTACGCATCTGCAGATCCTATCCCTAATGAGGCTCACTCCGCTCATCCTATGGAGTGGACAAGGGAAATGGTTCGCTCATTTTGGACATCCTTTCTCGGAAGGCAGTTTCGTCTCGGCGGCAGAAAAGAGAGAAGGGTACTCGACCTCATTGCTGAACATCTCTCGATGGTTCAGAGATGCGTGAGAGAGATCAGGAAAATCGTCGATTCCATTGAGCAAGCGAACTGGGCACTCGTCCGGGATCAAGCGGAAATCGTGTCAAGATACGAGAAGATGGCTGATGATCTCCATCGAGAAGCGGTCGTTCAGATTGCCCAAGGAGCCTTTTTCGCAGGAATGAGGGAAGACTTCCTGAATCTGGTCGAGAGGGTGGACGAGATCGCAGACGCCTGTCAGGACGCTGCCCGTATATTGTCCGAAGTTCCAATGGAGCCTGACGTTGTCGAGTACGTTTACACCGGTGACCCAACGATTCGACAATTCGCAGAGGGCATTGACAAATGCGTTGCAACTCTGGCTGAGTCTGTGGAATGTCTCCGAACAAATGCCGAATCTGCCGTGGCGAAAGCACTTGAAGTGGAGAACGTTGAAGAAGCAGTCGATCAGATCAAGTCGGCGCTAGTCTCTAGGCTTTCTGCGCACAGGCACGAGATCGATGTCCTTGCCTACTTGCAGATCAAGGAATCGATCTTTAAGTTAGATGATGTTGCAGATGCCGCAGAGAACTCCTCGGACCTAGTCATAACAATCGTCGTGAAAGCAATATCGTAAATTGTCAGGCGGATTTACATCATCAGTGCAAGCACCGGTTGTTCAAGGAAAGACCTATCAACTTAACAGACTGCTGAAGTGCTGTCTCGTAATGACTCGGTCCGAGACCTAGGTTGAACTCCGATGCGATGCCCACTATGTGGACGACAAATGACCAGACTCGCCGGCTCGGATGCGAGAAGAGTGACTGAACCCGTCTATTACTGCGAGAAACATGGGCTCCTGAACAAGAACACAGATGTCAAGACCAAGACAAATGAGATGACGAAACATCCGCAGTGGCTTCGAACAGACTGACATTCTCAACCGAGCTTCCGCTCTGCGATGCTCAGCTTTCTGAGGGAGTCTCTCGTGAATGCAGATTTCAGTCTCCACATCGCTCTTGTCCTGACCGTCATGTTGTCCGCAGTACTTGGAGGAAACAACTTCTCAACGTGTTTGGGAGCAAGCCTAGGTGCCGGAATCACAAAGCTGACCAATGCTATAGCCATAGCGTTGGCGGGCATTCTGCTCGGAACAATTCTGGAGGGATTCAAGCTCTCCAACGTGCTGAGTCAACGCCTTCTCCCGGGGCTATCAAGTTCGGGTCTCTTCGCCATCCTCGTCAGTAGCTTGATGGTCATGGCATTGGTGACCGCGCTTCGGGTTCCGATCTCGTTGTCTCAGGTCATGGTTGGCGGGGTGTGGGGAGTCGGCCTAGCCACAGGGGTCCCAGTCGACGGAACCTATTCCGTTGAGGTTCTGGCCTCATGGATGGCGTCACCTGTCGTGGCGTACGTTGCGTCGGCAATTGTCGAGAGGGCGGTATTGCAGCTAGGACAAAATGCGAGAGACGTTATCACCCTGAATAGACTCTATGCGAGCCTCACTCTGATTGCAGGATTCTACGCTGCGTACACTTTGGGGGCCAATACCGTGGGCCTACTAGTTGGGCTGTTTCCGAAGAGTGTAGGCGATCCCTTGTTGTTGTCGCTGATCCTCTCGCTGAGCGCCGCGGCTGGTGTGGCGTTCTTGAGCAGAGGAACTGTCAGAAGCGTTGCGGACAACCTAGTGGGTTTGAATCCGTCGACCGCCTTGTCGGCTCAGTTCGGGGGTGCCTTGTCTGTGCATCTCTTCACACAGCTCGGCCTGCCCGTTTCTGTGTCACAGGTCGTGATAGGTGGAATGAGCGGTGCGGCCTCGGTCAAGCGAATGGTCATCACGAACAAGCGGATAGTTCAGCATATCCTAGCGGGGTGGACAGTCGGGCCCATCGCCGGGACGGTGGTCTCGTTCCTAGTCCTGAAGGCCTTTTGAAGATGGCCCTTTGGCGTGGTCTGCGTGTTCATCACCAAAGCACAAATTATACCCAGAAGGCTATCCCGTGATAGATGGGCACGGACGGGATGTGGAGTCCAGATGGAACACGAAAAATCCTGTGGTGCCGTCGTAATCAGGGTGGGGAAGAGCAGCAGATATCTGCTTCTGCATTACGAAGCGGGACACTGGGACTTCGTAAAAGGCCATGTCGAGAAGGGGGAATCCGAGGAGGAGACTGTCAGGAGAGAGATACTGGAAGAGACAGGCCTTGCGAATGTCCGGTTGCTGACGGACTTCAGAGAACGGATCAACTACTTCTATAGAAGACGGGGGCGAACAGTCTCGAAGGAAGTGGTCTTCTACCTCGTGGAGGCCTACGGAGATGAGAAGGTCAAGATTTCAGGAGAACACGTTGGTTATGAGTGGTTGCCGTACCCTGAGGCGTTAGAACGGCTCACCTACAAGAACGCCAAGGAGACCCTCCGGAAAGCAGAGGAACGCCTGCAAGCAAGTGCGATCCCGGCAAGCCACAAGCAAAAGTGCCCTCCAGACTCGCCTGGGCCAGATTGAGCACGTCTGAAGTCTCGCGCAACGATGAGCGGCACGAGGCGAACCACATCATCTGTGAATTCGGCTGTAAATGGATAAGGCCGAGCTTGTGGACGACGTTTCGAGAATCCCCAAGTAGTCGAACAACTGTATTGATCTATGCCGCGATGATCTGACTCTCAGAAATGACGCAAGATGAAATCACCTAGGGTAGGAGAGCGGCAAACCATATCCGAATCAATGGTAGATGTTTTCACCCCAAGAAGCTCGGAAATGAGGAGAAAAGATCGCCTAGGGTAGAGAACCCAAATCCCTGAGGACACACTTCTATCAGGCCTGTAGCGTTTTCTCGTACATTCGGCGAATAGTCCACCGGATTGCATTTCTAAGCTCGGCGAGTCTTCTCTGGTCTCCATAGTTGCGAACTCGGAGACCCTTCAATAGGCCACCTTCGTCTTCGATTTCGTAGACCAAGGGCTTGTCGGGGTCCAGCTGTCCGGACCTTGCGAGCTCCTGGTCTTTCATGTGCATGGGATCGAGCACACGTGCAACCAGAAATGCCCTCAGAGGAGGAGAAGTCACATCATACCTCACGTTCTGATCAGGAACGAGCACAAGCTCCGATTCTCTGACCTGAATATCTGCGAGGTGGACTCCCTCAGAAGAACTCACCGGCCATATCTCTGTGGTCTGCTTCATCGCGATCTCCGGCTTCTCTGGTGGCGCGGTAGGTGGGACTTCTGCAGTGATCTTGACGCGTCTGAAGCTCTTCTCTGCTAAGAGCGAGTCGACAACTTCGAGAAAGGACTTCAAGCGGTCAGTCTCTCTTTCAGTGTCTGCGATCTTCTTCTCGAGATACGCTTTCATTTCGGCGAGACGCTTGAGCTCCGAATCCTCTTCCTTTGCCAACCTAGCCACTGATAGAGTACGATGTACCCGCGTTCAGGCTATTAACAAAGCGACACGACGTGCCGAAGTAGTTTACTGATAGGCCAGTGACCTCGAGGAGTCTTCTGGACGACGACCTCGTGACGGTTTAAATATCGTCCAGTGCGCAATGACCTAGAGTGAGCGCGTTTGATGGGTGAGCGCTTTAACCTGCGCCAGTTCTAGCCTCATTCACACCACCGAGTCTACGATTCGATTCATTTCAGGGGGAGATACAGGATCATGAGCGGTTTCGTCAATATTGTAGAGATCCTATCTGGCCAAGCGAGCGGAGCAAAGGAGAGGGTGAGAGGTTGGCTCCATAACAGGCGATCTAGCGGAGGTATCCTCTTCCTCATCGTGAGAGACGGCACAGGGCTCCTACAATGCACCGCAAAGAGAGACCAGTTGGGCGAAGAGAAGTTCAAGGAGCTGGAGGCGGCCCCTCTCGAGTCAACTTTGGAAATCGAGGGTGAGGTTGCTGAAGACCCAAGAGCTCCACGCGGCTACGAACTGCGGATCTCAAGCTTTCAGACGCTACATCGCGCAAGCGAGGACTTCCCGATCGCGAAGAAGTATCACGGTCCGGAGTTTCTCCTTGACCATCGTCACTTCTGGCTTCGCAGCAAGAAGATGCAAGCCATCCTTCGAGTCAGGTCCTTTCTGATCGAGGAAGCACGCGACTGGTTGAGAGAGCACGGGTATCTGGAAATCCAAGTCCCGACACTCGTATCCGCAGCAGTGGAGGGGGGTTCGACGCTCTTTGAGGTCAAGTACTTCGATCAAACGGCATACTTGAGCCAGAGCTGGCAGCTCTATGCCGAAGCGATGATAGCGAGCCTCGGAAAGATCTACACGTTGGCTCCATCATTTCGTGCGGAGAAATCCAGAACGAGGCGTCACCTCACAGAGTATTGGCACTTGGAACTGGAAGAGCCGTGGCTCGACCTTGAGGGTCTGATAAAGGTGGAGGAGGAACTCCTCCTGCACATCTGTCATCGTATCGCCTGTCGGGGTGCAGACAATCTGCGCGATCTTGGACGAGATCCCAAGGAACTGGCGGAACTCAAGGGTCCACTACCCCGAATCACGTACGATCACGCAGTCGAACTCGTTAGTGCCAGCGATCCGACCTTCAGGTGGGGGATGGATCTAGGCTACAATCAGGAGAAGATCCTGACGGCGAGTTTCGCTAAGCCGTTCTTTGTAACCCACTACCCCAAGGGCGTTAAGGCGTTCTACCATATGTTAGACCCTGAGAGACCGCAGGTGACATTGTCAGTCGATCTGCTTGCTCCGGAAGGCTATGGAGAGATCACCGGCGGTGGTCAACGCATCCACGACTACGAGCAGCTCATGAAGCGGATAGAAGAAGAACATCTCAATCCCGAACCGTATTCATGGTATTTGGACCTCCGAAGGTATGGCACCGTACCACATTCTGGATTCGGAATGGGTATCGAACGTACCGTTGCTTGGATCTGCAAGCTGAAGCATATCCGCGATGCTGCGGCATTTCCGCGAATGTTGAACAGGGCATATCCGTAGCTTTGCCGGCGACGGATCCCTTGCTGCAAATTCGGCCTATCAGGACCGGCGATCTCCGGCCAATTCTGAGGCTGACAGGCGAAGAGGACTGGGGGTTTGGGATACGAGACCTCAGGAGGATGCGTCTCCTCGAACCAAGAGGCTGTCTTGTGGCCGCACTTGACACCCGCATTATCGGATTCACCACAGCCATCTCCTATGGCAAGAAACTCGGCTGGGTAGGAAACGTCGTAGTCCAGAGGAGTCATCGCAGGAAGGGAGTGGGCAGCCGTCTCGTTGCATCAGCGATCGATCACTTGCGCCGTTCTCACGTGATGAGCATTGCCCTAAACTCATACCCGGAGAGCCAACCAATGTATGAGCGCTTGGGCTTCGTGGCATTCGATGGTTTCGTGACTCTCTCAATGTCCATCGGGGCCTTTCAGCCTGCAAAGAGAATGGAGCGCACACCTTTTCGTGGGATTCTCAACCTTGACAAGCGGGCCTTTGGAGCTGACAGAACTAGGCTCCTTCGAAGTCTATTCAATGAGTTCCCGAATGCGTGGGCATGGATAGCGGAGACGTCGAATGTTGTTGGATATTCGCTTGTCAAGGACTACGAACGGAGTTCCGAGATCGGCCCGGCGATATCTGAGCAACGAGGCGAGGATGCCATTGCTACGCTACTGCGGTTCTCAATCTCACTTGCAAGAAAATGGCCGCTTGAAGTATCCGTGCCCGAATCAAACGAGACCGCCTTGAGGATAGCCAAGAGCCTCGGATTCGAAGTTCAAAGAAGAGGAGTCGTGATGAGACTCCACGATCTGAGAGAGATCACAATTAATCCCGCAGTAGTCGCGCTTGGCTTTCTTGACAAGGGCTAGGCTGACCGTGCAGAATTCTCTGCGTTTGTTGCTGGATTGTTTCGAGACGAGTGTTCGCGCTCTCAGATTGTCTTGAGATGTCTCTTCTTGGCCTTCACGAAGCGAAGCGCATCTTCCACAGAGGCATCTACACCAAACCTCTTCACAAAGAAGTTGACAACGTTCCAGACGTCTCGTCTCAAGAGTCCGTGGGCTCTCGGATCAGTCCTCTGAACACTCTGGGGCCAATCGATGAAGGCAAATCGCCCTGAGTCGTCGACCAGGATGTTGTACTCGCTAAGGTCACCATGAACAAGACGCGCGTCACAGAACAATCGCCTCAAATGAATCAGGATATGATGCAGCATATTTCTAGGGGACGAAAGGACAACGATCTTTGACAGGATAGTACCTTGGAATAGCTCCATGGCGACGAGGTGCCGGTTTTGACCAAGCGGCTTAGGCACGGCAACCTCGGCTCGTAGTGCACCCTTCATTGCGGAAAACTCGCGTGTCGCCGCCATCCTTGCCTGATACATCCATGATGTGTGAGATCGGTCGGCAACGTATCCTCTTGCACGACGAGTCTGCCGGAAGCTCGTCCTGCCCAACCGATGGAACTTCAGAACGATTCTATTACCTCCCCTGCCCTTGGCATCGTACACATCCGATTCCTTACCGAGTCCGAGTGCGTGTCCTAGTGCCTCGACCTCACCCCGCTTCACGAGGGCGTTGAGCGCCAAGCAGTCATAGCCGAGGAAGTTGATTCTGAAACCAACATAGCCCAGCGAACGCGCACTGCCTTGAGCAAGCAAACGCTTGTCGACGAGACTCGGAAGATGCTTCACCACCTCTTCCTCGAGAAGGTTGGCGTATCGGACAATTCTGGAAACTGGGACGTACTCTCGGCTTGCCATTCCCAGCTCGGTTCCGAGCAAGATTCGAAGGTCAGCGGGACTCAGCGCTCGGTACGTTTGTGCAATCTGCTCAGAAGACATAGTTCACGAACCGCTCAGACTCGCCTACGAGAAAAGAACCATCTTGCGCACACAGTACTACCGGCCGATTTCGGAAAGTCCAGTGGCCCGTGGCTTCCCCAACTTCCTGTCCAACGACGCCTTCACAAAAGTGTAGTACGGAGGAGATGGATTCATTGGTCTGGACCGGAACTCGCCGTGGAACTGTGTTGCCATGAAGAAACGGTGTGAAGGAAGCTCTAGGATTTCCATACGGCGACCGTCCAGACTTTTGCCAGAGAAGACGAGCCCCCTCTGCTCAAGCTTCGATACATAATCGGCGTTCACCTCATATCGATGCCTATGCCTCTCCCAGACCCTTCGACGGCCGTAAATGCGTTCGGCCAGTGTTCCGGGCTGTATTCTAATCTCATGCGCGCCTAACCTCATTGTCCCACCCTTTGACCCGATACCTTGCTGTTCCGGCATCAAGTCTATCACAGGATACGGTGTCGTCGAATCGATCTCTGTGCTGTTGGCTTGCTCGAATCCATGGCTTCGTGCGTACTCTACCGTCGCTAGCTGAAAACCGAAACATATCCCCAGAAAAGGGACGTTGCTCTCTCGCGCATACCGTATTGCGTTGATCTTTCCGATGCTGCCTCTCTGCCCGAATCCTCCAGGTACTAGGATACCATCAGCTCTGGACAGGGCCTCTCGCTTGGGTTCTTGACCCTCCAACTGTTCTGTCTCAACCCAAATCAGGTTGATTCGGGCATCGGCTGCCGCTGCCGCGTGTCGGAGAGCCTCATTGACGCTGACGTATGAATCTGCTAGTTCTGCATACTTGCCGCATACTGCTATCGTGGCCTCATTTCTCGGGCTGATGAAGCCCTGAACAGCTCGACGCCACACATCCCAATTCGGCCGTCTCTTCTCGAGCGCCAGTCTCTCACACAGAAAGCTGCCCATCTCCTGATCTTCGAGGATGAGTGGGACATCGTACACTATCTTCGAGTCCGGCGACGAGAACACTGCGGCCTCGTCGACATTGCAGAACAACGCGATCTTCTTCCGTGGCCCCTGTAGGAGTGTCTCACCGCTTCTGGCGATTATGAGATCGGGTTGCAGGCCGATCCTTCTCAGTTCTTGGACGCTATGTTGCGTCGGCTTTGTCTTCTGCTCGCCGACCGCGCTCAGAACAGGAACCAAGGTGACGTGGGCAAAAACAACGTTACGGAAGCCATCCTCAAGTCTCATTTGTCGAGCAGCTTCGAGGAACGGTAGACTCTCGATGTCTCCTACTGTGCCGCCTATCTCCACCAGCACTATGTCAGCCTTGGTTGATTCAGCAACGTTTCGTATCCTTCGCTTGATTTCGTCAGTGACGTGAGGTATGATTTGGACACAATGGCCGAGGAACCTCCCACTTCTCTCCATCTCGATGACGGCTTGATAGATCTGACCAGTTGTGATATTGTGCATCTGAGAGAGGTTAATGTCTAGGAACCGCTCGTAGGTGCCGAGGTCCATGTCGGCCTCGCCGCCGTCCTCTGTGACAAAAACCTCTCCGTGGACGAGAGGGTTCATTGTTCCCGCGTCGACGTTCAGGTAGGGATCGATCTTGAGTGCGGTGACTCTTGATCCTCGTGCTTGGAGGATCTTGCCGATGGATGCTACTGCTATCCCTTTACCTACGCCGGACATTACTCCGCCGGTTACGAAGACGTACTTTGTCACTACAAGTGCCCCAAGACAAGTCAGTCGCTTGTCTGGACGCAAATTAAGCCTTTGCAGGATGCTAGCTAGTCATGAGGGCATCAGCCTAGTAATCGATGCACCACGAGCGCCGGCTAGTCTTTCTCGACAATTCCTTGGAGTTTCTTTATTTCGCGGTTGATGAGGTCCAAGGCCACCTTCGCCGAGGCGAGGGTCTCTTGAATCGACTCCCGTTGCGATTCTCCCCAAATCTTCGACGCACCACGAGCGGTGACGGAACCCACTGGTGTGAGATTGAGTTTTTCACCGTGTCTTTCCGCTAGACCTGCGCCTACAACGTTCTCAAGCGAGTCCGTCTCTGCCTTCGACAGTCTCAAAGCAGACAACTGCACGGCCTTTGATTCGTCCAGTGCGTTCATGTTCTGGAGCTTAATGAGAACACTGGCATTTGGAGGGAGTTCTCTTCCGAATTCCTCTCTAGCAAGTTTCTCGACTTCCCTGATTTCCTCAATCTTGCCTACGGCCGTCGTGACAGATGCTAGTCCTCTGGTTATGTTCATGAGCGATTGAACGATTGGACTCTGAGGATTCAGGCGATACAGAGTGACAGCCCCGACATGTCGAGATGGGGTTATCGCCTTCATCTTCTCTAGGTCTTCCCAAACTCGGTAGAGGGTCGTTCGACCGATTCCCGCCTTCTGAGCAATCTCGGTCTTCGTCATTTCCTCCTGCGGACGCTCAACGAGGATGCTGAGCACTTTCAGCTGCGGGGATCGTGTCAATGCGTCTAGGAACGTCGCGGTGTCCTCGCCTGAAGACATTGAGCTCAACGCCTTCCCATACCAACATGGCTAGGTATATTAATGTTCGCATCATAGTACACCAGAGTTTCGCGCCTAACCCATAAGAACTCCCTCCCAAGTGACCGAGAGTGTTCACCGCCATGAAGCCGGATCTCTCAGGCAATGACCTCCTGATCCTCCAGACAATGTGGCAACTCAAGGCTCTGGGATCACGCAGCGTGGCCATTCAAGACCTCACTGCTAGGTTGCCGGACCTGGCGTCAGGAGTGCTTGAGATGCTCAGGGACCTTGAAGCACGAGGCCTTGTTACGGCGAGCAGGGAAGGAGGCCCAGATCGGTTTGCACTGAGCCTGCTGGGAGCGGCTTGTGTTAGGGAGCTACAAGAGGAGCAACTCGTGGACCTCTCCCGCATTTCATAGGATCGGTCGATGAGGCGAGAAAGGCTATAGACCTTGGCCGTCCATTCACTACGTTGATGATGAGGCATAAATGTCTGAGCGCTTTCAGCCGGCGCTGTGAGGATCTTCGACGGGCGAACTGATTCCTTTTCGCCCGTCAAATCCAGTTCTTCTCTGAAGGGACAGTTTCTTCGAAAAAGGCTTAAGGGTAGAGTGGCTCGGCCATGATGGGGAACACGTGTGACGTGTACGGTCATCGTGGGCGGTTTCTTCGGTGATGAAGGAAAAGGCAAACTCACAGCATATCTGGCTGTCAGAGATGCTCCGGCGATTGTCGCTCGGGGTGGAGTCGGCCCGAATGCGGGACATACTGTGCAGATTCAGGGGAAGACCTACTCTCTGAGAATGATTCCCAGCGGATTTGTCTCGAGGGAATCACGACTTCTGATTGGTCCCGGGGTCCTCGTGAATCCAGAGATCTTTCTGAGAGAAGTCGAAGTCACACAAACCAAGGGCAGAGTGGGGCTAGACCGCCAGTGCGCCGCAATTGAACAGAGACACATAGAGCAAGAGACTCAATCGGAACATCTTGCGAAGAAGATAGGCGTCACGAAATCTGGAGTAGGCGCATGCAACGCTGACCGAGCCCTCAGAACCGCGCAGCTCGCGAAAGATATCCCCGGACTTTCCGGCTTTCTAACGGACGTGTCAGAAGAGATTAACAAAGCGTTGGACCGAAAAGACCTTGTGTTGCTCGAGGGATCTCAGGGCACATTTCTGTCACTCTACCACGGGACCTACCCATATTGCACTAGCAAGGATGTCACCGCTTCGGCGATATGCTCTGATGTGGGAATCGGACCAACAAACGTCGATGACGTAATTGTCGTCTTCAAGGCTTTCGTGACGAGAGTCGGAGAGGGGCACTTGGAAGGACAGCTGACAGAAGAGGAAACCCAAAGGAGAGGCTGGCAGGAATTCGGCACAGTAACGAGGAGACCACGGAGGGCGGCTCCATTCAATTTTGACTTGGCGAAAAAAGCGGTTCACCTGAACGGTGCTACTCAAGCGGCGATCACGAAGATGGATGTCGTGTTTCCTGATGCAGTTGGAGCGAAGACTTTCGAGGATCTTCCGAAGGCTGCCATAGACTTCGTCAAGAAAGTGGAGGATGCGATCGGAATCCCGGTTACACTGATTGGTACTGGTCCTTCGAACGAGGATCTGATCGATCGCATGCCAAGATCCCCCTGACCATCCGATAGAGAGACCCGAGCAATCAACTCGTGACGGCAATCAAACGGGCTACAACGTCCCGTCTTTTGATTGCCTCCATTATTATCGCAATGATGGTCAGCTCGAACCATGCCTTTGTCAGAACCACTGCTACAAACCCGATTGTGACGTATGGTGCTACCTCCGGAAGGAAGAAAGGAACGACCAACATGAAGTAAAGATATGTTGCGATACACTCCGGTACATATCCTAGCAGGGTCGCAAGAGCCGGTCTTAACCTTCTACCTAGAAGTCCCGCTGTGATCCCCGTCAACGATTTCAGAGGGATGATAAGGAAGCCGACAATCGGCCCAAACCATCCGGTGACTCCGAAGCGGTAGAACGGAACGATGCTGACCAGTGCCCCTGTGATTCCTCCCAAGACCGGGCCTGAGTACAGTGCGACGATCAGTGTCGCAACGTGCGACAAGTCAGGTGCGACTTGACTTATCGGGGTTGGAATGGAAACCGTGAGAAGCGCTAGCACATTCCCTAGCGCGCCCATGGAAGCGACGAACGCGACCTGTCTGCCGACCCCGTTTGCGAAGATGCTCACGGTGCATTTCCCGCCGTCAGTCTTGTCGGACTCTTGATAAGGCTTACGCACAATCGCGTATCTACTCGAATGTTGGTATTCGCCTCCTCGATCCCACCTTCCACGCTCCACCACGTAGCTCGTGCACATCAAACCCCGAGGGCATTTGTGGTTCATGCATAGAATAGTCAAGAAACGACTTTAGCAATCCGTATGATGGGAGAGTAGGTCTCAATGTCCTACTTAGTGCTCAAGGATAGGCGAGCGGGCCCCCCGCTACCAGTCAAAATCTTCGAGGATCCAAGACCCGCTCAAGCCCTGCTTCAACCGATGCGATGGAAGATCCTCCAAGAGCTCGTGATCGAGGACCAGTGTGCTAGGGAACTAGCCAAGAAACTCAACACTAGCCAACAAGTCATCTGCTACCACCTTAAGGAGTTGGAGAAGGCGGGCTTCATACGCTTGCAACGCCGGGAACGCCGGCGAGGCGCGGTGGCGAAATACTATCGCGCAGAGCACAGGGCACTCGCGGTGATTGCATCGAGGGGGGAAGAAGGGACGATATCGTCCGACGAGAGCGGCCTTTCCGAGGTAAGCGCTCGACTGCTAGCCCCCTACGTTGCGAACGGGGTATTTGACGGGCATGTTGTCGTGGGAAGTCCCGATCAGCACGGAATCTTCCGCGAGAGAGACCTAGGGGGATACCATGCGATCTATCTTGCTCTGTTTATCGGATCACTGCTCCCAGTCGCCAGAATGAACATAGTGAAGCTTGACACTGAACTCACGCAACAGCAGATCCTAGGCAACCTCATCCTAGTTGGAAATCCAAGACTGAACACTATATCCATGATGATGAACGAGTACCTGCCCATCACATACGAACTGGCAGGCCCCGACGTGATGATGTCAACAATCTCTGAGAGAACCTACGCCGAGCCCCAAGACGGGGCCGTTCAGATGATCCGCAATCCGATGAACCCTGATTCGAGGGTCATTGTTCTTGCAGGGAACGAGACCCTCGGGACTCAAGCCTCCATAATGGCGTTCGTCAAGTACACTGAAGATATCGCCTCAGGCAACGTATTCAATCGGGAGATAGTAGCCCGCGTAGTCTCCGGCGTGGACGCAGATCAAGACGGAATACTGGATGATGTCGAATTCCTTGAATGAACCTGCCTTCGCGATGTGACACCATACGCCTGTGATGCGCAAGCATTATTATTGTTGCGTCATGGACATATGGAATAGAGGGGTAGATGTTCTTGGGCGAAGAGAGATGGAATACATGGATGGTATTCGAATGCTCGAACATTGACAGTCATCCAGATGATAGTCAAATGGGAGTCGCCGTCCTCACGAACGGATTCTATGGCCAGCACGTAAGGAACGCGATGGACGAGAAGGTCTGCAGCGTATGCGGCGAACCATTCAATGAATCTTTCACAGAAACCGCCCTCACTCTCTTCCTTCAACACGATGTGGAGCGATTCCAGCGGCTCGGACTCAATGTGCTGAAGGACGAAGAGATATTGTGGAAGTAGCCTCCACCCCGTTCAATCACTCATTCTTTCTTTCTCTTCGATCCTGTTCCTGATCAGTCTCGCCACTACCGTAGAATCCGCCGAACCTCGAACCTCACTCATGACCAACCCCATGAGCTTTCCGTAGGCCGCTTCTCCTCTTTCCTCGACCAACTTCCAATTTGTAGTGATCACACGGTCCACAACATTCACGAGTTCTATTTCTGAAAGCATGTGCACACCGAGCTCCTTGATTCCATCCTCAACCGTTGAGCTGCTGTTCTTGGAAAGCCAAGCCAACAGGGGAACGGTTGCCTCTTTCGCTACGATCCCCTTTCGGATTGCGGCGAAGACAGACTCCAGACGTTCGGAACTCAGCTGATCGATTGGCAGACCTTCCCTAGCAAGGCTCTTGAGATTCTCAGTCACGACAGTGGCAACGAAACTAGGCGCGACGCCACCCTGTGAGCAGACGCGACGAAACAGATCAATGTGATCTGACTCGATCAACTGCGTTGCTAGTTTCCTATTCAACTGAAACTCGGTCAAAAGTTGTTTCATGATGACTTCCCTAGGAGGAGGTAGTGCTGCTCGAATCCGTGTCAAGTCCGTCGGAGTGACTTCTACTGGGGGAACATCGGTCTCCGGATACATTCTCGACGCTCCAGGCCTAGGCCGCATGTAGCGGGTCGTTCCATCTGGATTGGCCATCCGGGTCTCTGTGGGTACTCCCACCAGTGCTTCGCGCGCCCTATTGATGACCGCTACGAGAGCATCCCTAGCCTTGTCTTCGCGATCAGCAACAAACACAACGGCATCGAGTTCTCCGCAAGCGGTTTCTTGCCGGAAGGCGAGAACTTCCTCTTGAGAGATACCATAGTCGGGAAGCTCGTCAGTGTGAAATATCCCACCTACACGTCCCCAGAAGACAGCTCTGCTTGCCATCTCCGTTCCTAGACGAAGCCCAGGAATCAGATCCCTGCCCAATAGGCCTTGGAAGCCGCGCAGCTTCACAGCTAGTACCAATGCGCCGGAATCGAAAGTCTGCCTGATCAAGCTCGATTTTGTTTGACTGAAGACTGACGACACGTCCACGAAGCTGTCTACAAGGTCGGCTTCCTTGACGTTGCGTCCCGCTAGTTCGTTCCTGATTCGCAGAAGCCCCAGTTGCCTTTGAACCTCATAGGCGACAACCTTGGAGAGTAGATCGAGTTCTTGGACTCCCTTGATCTCGATCAGGGCTCCGTCCCGAATTGAGATGTTGAGATCCTGCCTGATCGTTCCCAATCCTCGTTTTACTCGACCTGTGTCCCTGAGGATATCCCCAATCCCCTTCGCAACGTTTTGCGTTTCATCAGGCGATGCGATGACCGGCGCCGTCGATACCTCAATCAATGGGATGCCCAAGCGATCTATCCGGTAGCTTACTGTCTGGTCTGATTCACCGATCTTCCTTGCCGCATCTTCTTCAAGTGAGATCTGTTGAATTGAGATCTTCTTTGTGTCTATCGTGATCCAACCGTTCACGGCCACGACGCACGTTCTTTGGAATCCCGTTGTGTTCGATCCGTCGATCACGATCTTCCTCATAACGTGAATTTCATCAACAGGTTCTGCATGCGTCAATATCGAAACCGCAAGCGCGATCTCCACGGCTTCGGAGTTCAGGCATTTTGGAGGCTCCTCATCCATCTCGACTAGGCATGCTGTCTGATCATCTGACTCATAGGCTATTGTGCGTCCTTTCTGGAACTCAAAAAGCGCCGCGGGATCCACTTGCCCAAGCTCGCTCTGTGTGGGCCTCAGCCGTCTTAGAAAGCGGAGAGTCGGCTCCGTTTCGGACATCATGGTTGAACAGTCGCAGAAGAGCTTGCCTCCGGTGTCCAGTTGACGATGAATCTCGATGCCAACCTTCAGGCCTATGGACGCGTAGTCAATTGGATCCGTCATTCTGCAAACCTCCCGGTCTTCTCGGACTGATCTCCCCGGCTATGTCGGTACACATCATCTGTGCCACTTGCGCTGGATCTGATGTTTGTCCCAGTACCCACATGAGTTTCACAAGCGCCGTCTCCGGCAACATGTCTTCCAGAGGACGCACGCCGACCTTCTGCAGATCGACACCTGCCGAGTACACGTTCATGTTCACTCTTCCCCAGAGACACTGTGAAGTCATGCCGATGAACATCCCCTTCTCAACTGCCCGCCTAAGGCTCGGGAGCCAATTCGTAGCGACGTGGCCAAGCCCAGTTCCCTCAAGGATCAAGCCGCGGTACTCTTTCCCTACATAGTAGTCGACGATACCGGGGTCAGAACTCGGATAGAATTCCACAAGCGCAACACGATCATCGAAGATCGGTTTGCAGGTCAACTGAGAGGATCCGCGTTTATGGTACTCGGTTTCCAGCAACTCTAGGTTCTTTGATCCCATGTGAAAGCGCGCTATCGGGCCCGCGTTTACTGACTTGAAAGCGTCGCGTCTACTGGTATGGCATTTCCGGACTTTAGTTCCTCTGTGAACCAGAAGTCTTTCATCAGACATCCACTCATGCATGACCACAAACACGCCGGCAAAGGGAGCCCTTGCCCCCACACTCACCGCACCTACTAGATTCGTGGCCGCGTCAGAACTTGGTCTGTCTGATGATCTCTGCGCCCCAACCAAGACGACAGGAACGGGACATGACTGAAGCGCGAAACTGAGTGCGGCTGAGGAATACGCCAGCGTGTCGGTTCCTTGCGCGACTACGACCCCTGACACGCCGGAATAGATCTCTTTGGCAACTGATTCCGCCATCTCCTTCCAGTGCTTGGGTGTGAAATTCTCGCTGAACACACTGTAGAGGATCTTCGCCTCAACGTTCGCCTCTGATGCGAGCTCGGGAACAAATGTGTAGAGATCCTCAGCTGTTAGTGCCGGTTCCACGGCACCTGTACGGTAGTCGACTCGGCTCGCGATGGTGCCTCCTGTGCTGATGATTGTCACTCTCGGCAGATCTTTGGCTGACGGTGGCTTCGCCGGTCTAGTTAGAGCCGGCTTCGCACCTGCCCCGATTACATCGATCCTCGAGCCTTCACTAACTCTCACTCCCACGTTATAGCCCGTCGCGAGTTTCAGGACTATGTGCGTCTCCTCTCTGCCGGCTGCTCTGGGCATCAGTAAACCTTCGATTGATTCTCCATTCCGGCTGAGCCTGACCTTGTCTCCAATACGGGCGCCGGCGCCTCTGATCAGGTTGAGTACTTGCCCTCTGTATCCGGCGTAATCCTGCATACTCTTCACTTGATGTCTGTCCTTGATCTTGCACACAGTGGGGCGAGAGTTAAAACCTGTGTAAACGACCAACGCTAGTTGAGCTCTTTGCTCACGTAGGGACCATCAGGCTTGTAGCCGGCATTGGCGTAGTACCTCTTAGTGCCGAGCGCACTCAGGACGAGGATCTTCGTGATGTCACACTCTTCCCTCGACACTCTTTCCGCTTCTTCTAGAAGGGAGATTCCGTGACCTTTGTGCTGCCAAGAATCAGAGTCATGCTCTCCAATGGGGACGACTGGTCCGCAGACGTGGAGTTCTCTCACGACCGAGCAGCGTCGCGAACGGACCTCCTTCCTGTGAGCGTATGGGGATGGAATCCTTAGCCGAAGATACGCTATCAGCGTGTCTGTGACGAGATCCTCTCTCGACAGGAAGAACTCTGTTCCCTCAGATGATTCATAGGAAGTCCTAGTCAACCTCACCTCTCGAACTACTGGCTCAATGTTCTCCTTCATTCTTCGGTGACCAACTTCTCTGCAACGTATGCACCTGCAACGTCTTCCTCTTTTGCCCAGAAGCACCAACGCGTCTTCGCGTAGGTTTCCTTTGTTTGGCCCTGCCAGGATTAACCTTGCAGGTATCTCTCGCTGAATCCTCATTATTCGCATCCATGGTGGTATGAACTCCTTCACGTTCGCAATCAGATGCGCGGCATCCTCTGTGCTGAGTGGTGTGTACGTGCCAGCGCTCCACCAGTCGCGGATCATAGTGCCCCTCACTACCAAGCATGGGTAGATCTTGAGCATGTCTGGCCTGAACTCTGGATCGGAAACGAGCCGCTTGAATCCGTGTAGATCCGTTTCTGCAGTCGAGCCAGGTAAGCCAGGCATCATGTGCGCGACAGCCTTGAGGCCGGCGTCCTTGGCAACACGGAATGACTCGACTACATCTTGTGTGGAGTGACCCCTTCCGACGAGTGTGAGAACGTCGTCATCTAGGCTTTGCACTCCAATCTCGACACGCGTGCCACCAAAGGAAAGCATCAAGTCGACATGTCTCTCGCGTGCCCAATCCGGCCGCGTCTCAAACGTGAGTCCGACATTTCTGATCTTGCTCGATTCGGCTCTGGACTTGGCCTCCTCCAAGGAAATGCTTTCTTCTTCGTTGAGGGCATCGAAACATCTTTTCACGAAATTCCGCTGGTACTTTACGGGACGGGCGAGAAAAGTTCCACCTTGAACGACAATTTCAACTTTAGAGACCCGGTGACCGATGGCCCGCAGCTGAGCCAACCTGCTAGAGAGCTGGGCACAGGGATCGAAATCATGTTGCCTCGCGCGCATGGCAGCAGGCTCGTATCCCGTATAGCTTGTAGGTGCGTCATGCTCCTGAGGGCAGTATGCACATCTGCCATGTGGGCAACGCTCAGGCGACGACATCACTCCGATGACGTGAACGCCTGAGATGCCCCTGACACGCTTTAGCCGAAGTCGTTCGAGAAGAACCCGGCGTTCACCGACCGAGGTGACTGCAAGTATATCGGAATTTCGAGGGATGCCGTTGAGGCCGTACTTCTTGGCGATATCGAGCTTGGTTTGCTCCACCCTCTGAGCTTCTTCCGGATCAAGCAAGAACCTACGCACTATCTCCCGACAAACCTCGCGCTCAGACTGTAGCTGAAGCTCGCTCGGCATTCCTCGTAAGCTCCGATCCGATCGCGTGATAGATCTGCTGGAGGGTCCTGTTTAGTATTGCTCAGGAAGCCGAGAATGCAACAAGTCCACCGCGACTAGTATGGTGATCACGCGTAGATTTGCCTCTGATGATAGGAACCGAGTCCCCCGGGTCCCAGCCGCTCCGCACTGGGGTGTCTATTGCCGCGCCTGATCCACACAAACATAGAGAATGTTGCTTCCGCGAAGGATCAGATTTCCGAAGTTTGCCGTAGGCGCGTTGTTCCTCCACTCTGTCGCTCCATCTAGGATTATGTTCATGTGACTGTCACAGTCGATCATCTTACCTCGGTACTCGATGTCATTCTTCAGACGAATCGAAATGTCCGAGTTGAGTTTCTTCACCAAGAGGTTCAGTGGCTTCCTCGAGGGTTCCATGCGTATCACTAGGATAGGAGACGAGACAGCCGTCGGACCGTATAAAAGACTTGTGAGAAAATGCGAGTCTTAGCGAGACAATCAATGCAATCTTCTCAGCAATTCACGATCTCGCGACTTTCTCGTTCGTCTCGTTCTAGCACTATCCTCACATCCTGCAGAGTACGATCCATCATCTCGTGGGTCAACCTTCCAGTCTGGGTGTTCTGTCTGCTCGGATGATACGATACGATCAAGACCAAAGAACTCTTTGGCAAACGATAGATTTCGCCGTGCTTGAAGACCAAGCCGGAGACATCGAGTCCTTTCCGTCTCAGATGATGCAGGCAGCCTTTGAAGGCGATGTGACCGAGCATTAGGATCACTCTGGCTCTTGAAAGAAGGGCAAGTTCTCGATCGAGATAGGCGCTGCAATTCATCAGTTCCTTCTTGGAAGGCTTGTTGCGAGGCGGCGGGCAACGGACTGCTGCAGTCATGAAAGCGTTCGTCAACATGAGGCCGTCTCCCCTATGGTCGGATTTTGGTTGATTTGCAAATCCTGCTCGATGCATTGCCTGCATCAAGAAGGAAGCCGATCCATCGCCAGTGAACATCCTTCCGGTTCTGTTGCCACCGTGTGCGGCGGGTGCTAGCCCGACTATCACAAGTTCAGCCAAGATCTCGCCGAAACCGGGGAGGGGAGCTCCCCAGTAGTTCCAGTTCATGTATTGTCTCTTCTTTTCGCGAGCAACCTTCCTTCTGTACCGAACCAGCCTTGGGCAACGGGTACAGTGTACGATCTCGTTTCTGAGCCTACCCCACGTGTTGGAGTGCTCTGTCACGGGAACTCCATCCTCCATTCGGTCATGTGCCCGAAGCAGATGATGGAGAATGTGAGCTGACTCGCCTACGCATCGCCACGATCAAGGGTAAGCATGCGAATGCGTTGATCAAGCCGGCCAACTCGAACGGTCCTGCATAGCCTATATGTGCCCATGCGAGTCCGCCTATCACAGGTCCAACTATTCCGACAGTCCCTGTGATGGCGTCAAGGGAGCCGATCACTGTAGCCTTGCCTGCCTTTGCTGACGCGAATTCAATCATCAACGTACGCCTTGCGGGCATGTCCAAGGCTGCGACGACGCCGAAGAATAGCATCGCCGCGATTCCGGATTCAAAGTTCCAGGACCAAGCATAGATTGTCCAGCTGAAGCTTGAGAGTACAAAATGCACTAGCAGCAACGCTCTGGCGCCGAAACGGTCGGTCAGGTGCCCTGACGGAATCTGCGCAATTGCGACTCCGGCATTCCATATGCCAATGATCATGCCGACCTGTGCGATGTCCAGACCAATGCCTTTCTCCGCGAATAGCGGTATGAATGGGTTGATCATCGAGAAGCTCACGACGTGTACAACCAAGGCACCTGTGAGAATCGCGAGTTCACTGTTGGATCGCAGCATTCTCGCAGTCCCGGATACTGACGAACGCAGGCTCTCTGTAACTGCGGAAGCGAATTTGCCGGTTCTCGCTGCTAGAGTTTCGGGAATCGTGGTGTAGCCAAGGATTGAAGTGATACCTCCGAACCCAGCGCTAACAAAGAACATGCTCGAAAATCCGATGCTCTCCGCCAGTCGCCCTGCGGTGAATGACCCAACGACAGCTCCTGAGAGAGTCGCAATCTGGTACAAGGCAAAGACGAGGCCGGAACCGTGACCAGATACGATATCGGAAACTAGGGCGTTTCCCGAGGGAACCAATAGTGCAAGCCCTATTCCCGAGCCCACTACTGCTGCAAGCGTCAAACTTGGCTGGTTGACAAGACCCAAGAAGAGAGTACTCAACGCCAGCAATGCCGAGCCAGCGACAATCATCGGCCGTCGGCCAAGACTGTCAGATAGTCTACCGGAGGGCAGGAAGGCCAGACTGAGAGAGGCGTTGTAGACCATCAGCGTCACGCCTATGGACACGGAACTCATGCCGAGTCTCAGCAGGTAGTTCGGAAACAGGCTCAACCACAGAGAATTCCCCAAGTAGGCTAGGAAGAACAGCGTGCAAACGATCGTGACCGACCGAGTCTGCGTGGCTTGCCAAGCATGCTTGCCTTTGGGTATCCCCGCCTCCCCCGTCACGTCGTGTTCTCCTCAGCGGATGCAGCAGGAGACCATTAGATTTGCTGCGAGTTCGCGGACAAAACCATCAAGTACATGGTTGGGGTTGCTCACTCGGGGTGCAGAGTGTTTGGCCTCCGGGACAGTACGCGTTGCGGACCGAGCGCGCAGCATCGAATATGCAATCAGAGACATGCTCACGGTAGCAAAAGAAGTGGAGAGATCGGGCAGAGAAGTGATCTACCTCAACATCGGTGACCCGGCCAAGTTTGATTTCCAGACCCCTTCGCATGTGAGAAAAGCCCTCGCGAAAGCTGCAGAAAGCGGCCACAACTACTACGCCCCATCCGAAGGCATGCGGGTCCTCAGAGAGGCTATCGCTGAGAAGGAGAGGAACGCCAACTCGGTTCCTCTTTCTGCAGAAGACATCATTGTAACATCAGGGATCTCAGAAGGTATTCAATTCCTGACAGGGGCGCTAGTCCAACCAGGCGATGAGATACTGCTGCCGGGTCCCACGTACCCACCTTACATTTCCTTCGTGAAGTTCTTTGGTGGAACGCCGGTTGCCTACCGCACGGTCGAGGAGAACGATTGGCTCCCGGACTTGGATGATCTTCGCAGCAAGATAACCGAGAAGACCCGCGCCCTAGTGATCGTGAATCCGAACAATCCCACCGGCTCGCTCTACGATGAGAAGACCCTCAGACAAATGTTGGACATTGCCGGAGAACACAAGCTACTTGTCGCCTCAGACGAGATCTATGACCGATTGACCTACGATTCGAAGTTTACCAGCACAGCTGCTCTCGCCAAGGATATTCCAGTTGTTGGATTGAACGGATTCTCTAAGAGCTATGTGATGACTGGCTGGCGGCTTGGCTACTTGTATTTCCACGATCCAACAGCGACCCTTGGAGAACTGAAGGACGCAATCGCCAGAGAGAGTCGGATACGCCTCTGTTCCGTCACGCCCATCCAATACGCGGCCGTGAGAGCTCTGAAAGGTTCAGAGAGACACATCGCGCGAATGGTACGAGTTCTAAAGCATCGCAGGGATCATTTCCTCGACAGAATTAGGGCTATTGAGGGCCTCACGTGTGCAACGCCAAAGGCGGCTTTCTATATCTTCCCTAGGATATCGCTTACCGGGCGATGGAGATCTGACAAGGAATTCGTGATCGACCTTGTGAGAAAGACCGGAGTTCTAGTAGTCAACGGTTCCGGATTCGATGAGACGTATGGTGCTGGACACTTCAGAGCGGTGTTCCTACCTCCGATTGAGGTCATCGATGAAGCAGCGAACAGGATCGAGCAGTTCATGCGACAATAGACAAATGACGATAGGGCTGAAAGCGTTCGGCGAAAGCAAACACACTTCCCGATGAGCGCGTCTTCCTGACAGATGTTCAGGGATTGCCAGTGGGCTTTGCGAGCAGGAGAATGGGGACTACCGAAACGGCCGTGACTGAGAGCGCAACGTACGCCACCTCCGGACTCGTGACTTGCGCCAGAAATCCTGACGTGATCGGTCCAGCGGCGAAGCCGATCCCGAAAACCGTCTCGTAAAGCCCCATCGCGAACCCCAAGTTCGCTGATGGAGCGCCCTTGCCGATGTACCCGACGGTCTGCGGATAGATGATACCGATGAAGGCCCCTATCGCACACAAATCCACAAGCAGTGCAAGGAGGCTGCTGTTCACTGGGATCACTAGAAGAACGCAAGCGGTTCCCACGAAAGCCAACGCCATGCTCTTTGTCTCACCTAGTCGCTCGAATGAACCAGACGCTGAGAACATCAGAATCCTCGCGAAACCGAAACCTGAAGCGAGGATGCCGACCTCAAATGCTGTCAGACCTGCCTGGATCGCGTAACCCGGGAATATGGAGACGATGAACGCGAAGACGATCCCGTAGGGAACCTGTGCGATAAGCACGGGCAAAAACTTCCACACCAGTGTCCATTCCGTACGCGTTGAGCCCTCTGCCTTGTGAGCTTGCTTCTTCGCTGGCCACCGAATCGTTGCCAAGGAAATTGCGCCGGTTGCAACGACGACTGCCCCTGCCAGCAGAAAGGCCATTTGAAATCCAATCACGCTTGCGACGAATCCTCCGAGAAGTGGACCAACTAGAAATCCGGAGGCCCAAGCGACCGCATATATCCCCAAGGCCTGAGTGCGCGTCTCGAGCGGCGCGGCCTCAGAAACCAGTGCCTCTGAGAGGGGCCAGAACAACGAGAAACCCATCCCAAGGACTACCTGAACCAAGACTATGGTCTCGATTGTGTTGGTCGCAGCAAGTAAGAGCATGGCTAGACCGGCGACAAGCATGCTTGAGAGGAAGAGACGATATCGGTTGAACTTGTCTCCAAGGTAGCCTGCGACTACCGGGAGGAACATGTACGGTATGGAGCGAGCCGTTCCTATGACGCCGAGCTCTAAGTAGGTCGCGCCGAGCTGTTCAGCGAAAGCCGGTATCAAGTAGATGAAAGCAAAACCGACCGAGGCGAAGAATACGGATAAGTTGAATCGTTTCAGTAGGCTCCCTTGGAAGCCACCCTGAGGCATTGGTGCATGCCTGCGTTCCGCGGTCTAGCCTTGCGCACGCTGACATCTTGGACAGAAAGCTACGTTGGGATCCATAACCGCGTTGCAGAACTTACATCTCCGCACGGAAGAGGCGGGTTGCACAAGTGGCTGCGCAGTTCTGAGAACGACGCTTGGCACCGGCTTGCCGCCTACTTGGGATCCGATCCACGATATGCATAGCAGGAGGCCGCAGATCGCGATGACTCCTCCGACGAGTTGAAGTGCTGCTCCCAACACCTCAAGCGAGACAGGATACGCAATCAAAGCCGAGCTCCAATCTGAGAGAGTCTGCGAGAGATTAAGAGTCAGAAAGAACCCATACTGGTAGACGAAGAAGCCTAAGATGATTCCAAGTGCACCCGTTGCAAAACGCAGTCTTCCCATGGAGTATTCCTCTACGCAAACGATCGACAGCCTACGACAGATAGAACGTACTTAGCTCTTGCTGAGACACGAAGCGGGCAGAAGTGCTTAGAGTTGAGCCTTTCCGCACCTTTTGCAGAATACCTCTCCAAGTTCGAGCTCTGAGCCACAGAACTTGCAGCCGGGGCTTGTTGCCAGGTTCGATGCCGGAGCGGGCTTCTCGTATCGCTTTGCAACAAATACTGCTGTCTCCGTCAGTGCTAGCATGGGGAGGAACAGGATTATGTCGGCTAGGGGACCACCGTCGGGAGTTACGAAGGCTGTGATGATGTACATTGCTGCGTACACGTACTTGCGATTGTTCCGAATCATCGATGTCCTCAAAAGACCAAATCTCACGAGAAGAACGAAGAAGACGGGCCAAGTGAAGATCAGCCCACAAATGATGGTCGACACGAAGACCATGGTGTAGAAGTCGATTATCGAGACGACCTGCTCTGCGCCAACGGCTGTGAAGAACGGGAAGAGAGCCCAAATCATGAAGGGAGTCAGGATCGAGTAACCGAAGACCGAGCCCACGACAAACAAAGTCGTGAAAGACAAGACGAAAGGATACACCGCCCTGCGTTCGTGCGAATACAAGGCTGGGTCAACGAACCGGTAGATCTCATATGACAACACCGGAATTGTGACGGCAAATCCCATGACAAACGAGGCAACAAGGTAGAGCTCCATAGGCGCCGTCAGTTCGTAACCGATGAGCCTCACATTGGGCGGCAGCACTTGCGCCCTTATCTGCCTAAGAATCCATGCTACGAGAGGATCGTAGAACTCGAATGGATTCCGCAGAAAGCTGAGGTCTGATGGGAGCACCATGAAGAGAATCGTGCTAACGACGAGAACGTACAGGACAGTCTTTAGCCGTTTCGCCAATTCGTTGACGTGATCCCAGAAAGGCATAGCGGCGTTGCTCGGCCTTTCAGGTTTCGACGTGCTTCCTCTCTCCTCTAGAGTTCGTCCTCAACTCTCGAGAGCAGAGAGATAAATTACCTATGGACTGTCGCCGCTGATGGGTAGTGCTCAGCGAGGAACAGTCACGCCGCGGACTTCGCCTTCACGATCTCGTCGGAGATCTGTTGCCTCGTCTTTCCCTCAGTCGAGATGCCCAGCTTCTTGGCAGTTTCTATCAGGGCGTCTCCCTCGGGAGCGGGTTGGGACGAAGACGGGACGGTTGCTTCCTTGTATGCCTTCTCAATCTCCTTGCGTGCTAACCCTATTGACCTGGCGAATTCCGGAAGTTTCTGTGGCCCCCACACAAACAGTACCACGATGATCGCCAACACGATAAGCCACTCGTAGCCTATGATTGCCAATTCGTTCGCCGAAAGTCCCTGCAACCGACTCGCCTTAAAGGCTTGTCGATTCTGTGCGAAGAGGTGATGATGATGCGAGCTTGCCCCGGATTCTGGGCGGGAGGATCATGGCAAGGGTTATAGGTGACTGTAGGCTTACATACGCTTAAGTTGGCATAGCGCATGATGCGATCAGGATACCTGACGCCGAAGCAAGTCAGTTTCTGGAGTCTTCGCAGACAGGGCCTGACTCAGGCCGAGGTTTCTCGAAAGATCGGAGTCACTCCACAGACAACAAACAAGACCTTCAACGCTATCGATGCCAAGATATCGCGAGCTCTCACAGATGCCGCACAACTGCACAGAGTCGACATTCGGATAATCGACCCAAGGAAGGGATTCCTCTTGGGATACAGTTCAACCTGGAAGACAGACGTGCTCGTGACGTTCTCAGCAGCCAATGGTATACAAGTCTGGTACAAGGGGGAAGGGGGCTGCTCTGAGTGCACGAACCTCGAGAGTTGTAGACAGGCACTGATACGGGAGAGCGAAGAACGTGGGATTCCTCTCCCCCGAGACAAGGCCAGAATAAGCCCTTCTCATCTGGCCGACAATCTGTTCAAGGGGATAATGGGGGGCTCTCTATGAAGGAGAGACGTTCGCTCCTGACCCGATGGTGTCCGCAACCAGAACGGATCCGCATCACGAAGACTCGACCAACAGCCGGATCTTGGGTCCCACTATTGGCATCTGCCCTGATACTGTCGCTTCTGGCTGTTCAGGGCGTACAGATGATGATGCCATCCGCGGTGAACGTGAGCTACCCAGTCAATTACAGCACGTTTCCCGCCGTGGAGCCGAAGGCAGAGATGCCGACGGAGAGTGTTCCGGAGGCTGAGAGGAGCGTATCGGTTTCGACCGATCACTTCACAGTTCAGCTAGCATTTCCTGAATCAGCAGAACCAGGGAAGAGCATCGCGATCTCAGCCAAGACAACCGCGAACGCCAACAAGAAAGTGAGCAGACTATCCATCGAGATCTACACCTACGTCGACCAGCAGTTGGCGAAGACTGGCGAGACAACAGTTCTCAAGGACTTGAAGGTGCGAACTGCCGAGAGCTGGCAAACCACCCTGACGGTGAGTATTCCTCTGAACGCTCAGCGCAGTACTATGATTGGAACTGTAACTGAGGTCTGGGAGGAAACGGTAGGCTACTACGGGCCATCCTACTTCTGGCCCTACTACCCATATGTCTATCCTCCGCATCTGTACAACTACACCGTGTACTACCTCTATAGTCCATCCTACGTTGTGACTGAGAAATCCTCGCAGGAGACAATACCGCTCACATACGTCTTGGCAACGACCCCCGAATACGAACAGCTCCTGACAGAGCAGAAGCAACTCCAGCAAGACTACGACACACTTGTCGCTAATCACAACGAACTCTCATCTCAATACGAATCACTCAAGGGAAGATATAACCAACTAGTCTCAGCATACGAGCAGCTCGAGTTAAGCCATTCCACAACGGTGAGCGAGCTGGGCCTCTACAGATTTCTCACCTACATCCTTGCCGTCATCTCCATAGTACTCGGTGCGGGAGTCGTAGTGCTATTCATTCGGCGACAGAAGACCAGCGAACCTCAGAAGAAGAAGGAAGAGTAGCGACCAGGGCAAAGACATAGAGCTAGCATTCATGCAAATACCGCCAGAATAGAACCCTAGGGATGCAGGGAGCAGGACGCTTCCTAGCTTCCACATTCTTGTCTTCCGTCTCGACGAGCGTACTGAACATCCCAATCATTGCACGCCAAGCTTGGAATAGGCATAAGTTCGGGTTCTGCTTACGAGCCGACTCGACGTACAACAAGAGGACAGAGGACGAGCACGCCCATGATGCAACAAAGCTTCAGCAAGTCAAGAGAACTCTTCGGAAGAATCAACCTGACCGTACCGGGAGGTACTCATTCGAACATCCGGTTTCTGACGCCTCATCCAATCTGGTTCGCGAAAGCCAAAGGGTCCAGGGTCTGGGACGTTGATGGAAACGAGTACATCGACTGCGTAATCAACATGTCAGCACTGGTCCTCGGACACGGAGAAGAACGAGTTATCCAAGCTGTGAAGAACCAAGTTGAGACGGGCCTCACGTGTGGGATGGAAACGGAACTCAACGTGAAGGTAGCGGAGAAGATCAAGCAAATGGTACCTTGCGCTGAGTCGGTGAAGTTTTCCAACGCTGGAACAGAGGCGGTGCTGAAGGCAATGATGATAGCGCGAGGATACACTGGCAAGCAGAAGATCGTGAAACTCGAGGGTGGATACAATGGCTGGCATGATATGGCCGCGATAAGCCACAAACCTCCCTTGAAGAAGGCCGGCCCCAAGAGTAGACCGAATGGAGTGCCTGAGAACGAGGGCCTTCTGAAAGCCGCTGTTGATTCAACAATAGTGATGCCATTCAACGATCTCCCAAGCGCCGAGAGGATCATCAAGAGAAACCGGAGTCAACTCGCGGCGCTGATCGCAGAACCCATCATGTTCAACATTGGATGCGCCCGCCCAAGAGACGGCTACCTGAAAGGACTGAAAGAGATCACAAGCGACAATGACGTGTTGCTCATCTTCGACGAGATAATTTCAGGGTTCAGAGTTGCTCCAGGAGGCGCGCAGGAATACTACGGCGTCGAGCCTGACCTAGCCACGTATGCAAAGGCCATCGCAAACGGGTACCCGATGAGCGCGGTCGCCGGACGAACTGACATTATGAGACTCACTGAGCCAGAAGGCAAGGTCGGCTGGGCGGGAGTCTATAATGGAAGCCAAGTGTGCGTGGCCGCTTCATACGCCACGCTCCAAGTTCTCGAAGACGGACAGGTTCAGAAGAGGCTGAATAAAATGTCAGCCGAGCTTGAAAGTAGGTTTGCCGAGGTAGCGGAAGAGGAGCATGTCTCGGCAAGACTGCAATCCCTAGGGGGACAGTATCAGGTATACTTCACCGATGAAGAGGTCATAGACTATCGAACAGCAGCAAAGGCTGATGCGAAGCGCTTCAAGATCTTCCAATCGGAAATGCTCCGAGAAGGCATCTACACCCTGCCCATTCCACTCTTCCATCACGGACTCGTCGCCGCGCATAGCGCAGGGGATCTCGAAAGGATCCTCGAGGCGATGCGTGCAGGCCTCCGAAGAGTGCGGCAAAGAGCTGCGCCATAGACCAGATTTGCATCTTCCATCCCGTATCCTTTTCTATTGCGCATGCCTCTGCTCCACTCGCTTGTCGTGGCCACGATGTCCGCTGACATGACAGCCCAAGAGGGTTCTGAAGAGGGCGTAGAGTTCATTCATGAAGGCGGGACGGGGAGCGAGGCACGCGTCGACGTGGAACTAAGGACCAAGTTCCCTGGGATCGGCGGAACGATCGATACATACCAGGCGATAGCGGTGGCTCGAAGAAATGAGTACAGCAACGCTCCCAGGATTGGACACGAGATGTTCCTGAGACACATGTTGATCAAGAAGCTTGAGGACTACTTCTTCAAG
>CAZLHM010000017.1:0-40126 GCA_964559555.1 uncultured Candidatus Bathyarchaeia archaeon | reverse complement strand
GGGTGAGTCATCCCGTGGCGTAGGCCTTCGTGGGTTCGAATCCCACCCCCCGCACACCTTCCGCCCTGAAGGCGAGCGTAATTGTTGCCAATCCAAGAGTCGGCCAACACTTAGCCTAGGGTTGGGTGGGAAGGGCACGGAAATGGCGCTTTGACTACTGTCTGTTGATTTGCATGGAGAATTCCTGTAGGCGTGGTGAATCTAGTTTCGACGGTTCATGCGTTGGTCAATTCCCCACGGTTCTTATATTGTTACAGATGCACGTGCCAATGAGTGCCATCGGTGAATCAGTCGTGAGTGAGATGCGATGTGCGAAGTGTCATAGACCTCTCATAGAGTCCAGTCCGGTTGATGGGGTTCTACTGTTATGTCAAGGCTGCAACGCTGAGGAAGCACATTGCACCTGCACGCCACTGTCTAAGTCGTGACAGTCCACTGCGGGTGTGTGAATGGTCAGGGAGGCAATGAGATCCTGCTTCTTGCTTCACACCATCAGATCCCATCTTGGCTTCACGTCGTGAGGCCGGGGGAGGAATATGACATGAAAAGGCGACGAAGAGCTGGCATATTGAGCGCCTATTCCCCAGACGGGGGACTTGAGTGCTCGTCAAAAGATCGACGAATGGCAACGAACGAAGGTGGTTGAGGATAGGGTTCCTGAGGTGGCCGCCTCATGTTGACTCAAAAGAGCGCTTCTTGTCTGGTGATCAAAGACCTTCGAAGTCACGGGTGGATCATGACTTTGATGGCTCCTCCGGTTCTCCTCGAGAAAACTTCTAGGGCCTTTTCGAATTCCGTCAATGCGAAAGTATGAGTTATCAGAGGCGTGAAGTCCACTCTTCGCTTCTCGAGTAGCCTTATGACCTCGTCACAACTGTTTGGGTTCGCCCTGACGCCGTAGACGTCGAGTTCATTCAAGGCGACTCGATCGATGGGTATCGGGATCTGTGCTCCTCCAGTCAACCCGATGCAGATGATCCTCCCGCCCTGCCTGACCAAGTCTAGGAGCATCTTGTATCCTCCATGACTTCCACTGCTTTCCACCACTACGTCTGCACCTAACCCTTGGGTTTGGTCTTTGATGATTTTTGCCGCATTCTCGGTCTGGGAGTCGATCGTTGAGTCTGCACCTAGTTTTCGAGAGAGCTCTAGTCCTGGTTTGCTAATGTCTCCGTACCCTATCATCATTATTCTGCCTGCGCCCGCGGCTTGAGCGAACTGCTGTGTCATCAATCCTATGGCGCCGGGACCTATGATTGCTACTACGTCGCCAGGTGCGATTCGTCCTCTGTTCACTGCGCGAAGCCCGACCCCCGCCGTGTCAACTAGTGCTCCTTCGTCGAAGGAGATGCTGTTGGGCAGTCTGTGGATGCTCTTGATTGATATCGCGCAGTATTCAGCGTATCCTCCGCTTTCAGTGAATCCGTAGTGTTTATGGCCAGTCTCTTTTCTTCCGTAGTTGGCACATATGTTGTATCTTCCTTCCAAGCATCTCTTGCAGAATCCGCATCCTTTGGAAGATTCAGCGGAAACTCTGTCGCCCGTCTTGAAGCTGACGACGCCCGGTCCTACTTTCACTATTTCCCCGGCCCATTCATGGCCCGGCGTGAATGGATAGCCCGGCGGCCAAAAACCTGGATATTCTCCAGCAATGAGGTGCGGGTCGGTGCCGCAGATCGCTATAGACTTGACTCTGCAAAGGACTTCTTGGAAGCCGACTTCCGGTATCTCCACCTTCTCGATCTTGTAGTTGTTTGGTCCGTAGAGGACCAAGGCATTCATCTTCTCAGCCATCGTAGATTGCTCCTTTATCATGGCGTTCTTTGATGCGACCGCGACGCCAAATAAGCGTTTGTAGCCACGCCGGCAGAGTGACGTCATGATTGGCGATCGCATTGATGAACTCATGGGTGAAATTCTCATTGTGCACGCTGAGGGTAGCGTCGTGAGAATTGTCAGATTCGATCGCGTTTACCTTCTCCTTGGACTTCCCGGGCTCGTTGGCTCTTTCCTCTTGAAATTCCGAGATGATGCATTAACCATGTTCTTCTTGGATTGTATCGAGAGGACGGACCTTTCAGCGCAAGTTTCCTTTTTCGCAGACTAATCGTATTCGTGGTTGCCCCGGCGTTGTCTTTCATCTCGAGGTACCAATCACATGAGAAGGTGGTTGGAAAGGAATATATGTTGAGAAAAACCCCGCCTAGCCAAGACTACGTCAAGTCGTGTCGACCTTGAAGGCAATCTGTCCCGAATTCAGGGAACAAACCGAAGTGGAGATCTTCGGGGAGAAGTACGTCCTAACGGATCTCAGCCACGACCTAAGTCCCAAGAACCCTGTGTTCACTGGGCACTTGAAGACAGTGATGTGGGATCATCTGACGCATGAAGAAACCATGAGATCAGGACTGACCAAAGCCCCCTACAGCTACAGAGTGGTCGGCTTCCTCACATGTGACCACAACTCCACACATGTGGATTCGATCAATCATGTCGTTCAGGATCCAAACGCTAGGTCGATCGACAGACTTCCACTAGAGTGGTTCTTCGCGCCGGGCGTTTGGTTGGATTTCTCGTACAAAGCACCCAGCAGCTACATAACCAGAGAAGATGTGCAGAAGGAGCTGGAGGGGACTGGGGCAAGAATCAAACCTAACTCGGTCGTATTGATTCACACCGGATGGTACAGGAAGTGGGACGACCCCTTCGAGTACTTGAAGAACTACCCTGGGCTCGATCGGGGCGCAACGGAGTTCCTAGCAGACTCGGGCGCCATTAACATTGGCGCTGATGCACCAAGTACAGACACGTACCTCGAAGTTACGCAGTTGAAGGTTCAGCCAATGCATATAGTGTGCAGGGAAAGGGAGATACTGAACATGGAAAACCTAGCCAACATCGACAAGATACCCAAGCACGTGTTTTGGTTTGTCGCTCTACCCTTGAAGGTTCACAACGCTACTGGGTCGCCGATCAGGGCTGTGGCTTTGGTCAAGAAGTGAATCTGCTGCTCGCGTTGCCCTTTAGGTCTTGACAGTCCGAGCGAGGATTTCATCCCAAGTGTAAGAAGGGAGAAACTAAGCAAGAAGCGTGCCTACCCGGCAACTGCCTGACGTGCGTTCGCTATGCTATCTTCTTCGGGAAAGTGCTCGTTGGCATCTTCTTCTGTCCTAGATCAGGATACTTTCTTACTATGGCCTCGAAGCGTTTCAACGCGCCCACGGGGACTTCGTCAGGATCGATTCTAATGTCTATGAGGGAGGGCTTGCCTGAGTCGAAAGCGTTCTTTAGGGCGTCCTTGATCTCAGTCGGTTTCTCGACCTTCTGCCCGAAGGCGTGGCATGCTTCGGCGAACTTGACGAAGTCCATCACGTATGACTGAGTGGCGATATATCTCTCGGGTTCCCAGACGCCGTAACCGAACTTCTGCCCTTGAATGATCATTCCGAGATTCATGTCGTTCAATATGCACCAGATAACTGGGACATTGTATGCTGACGCGGTATTGAGTTCCTTGCTGAGCATCGTGAAGCTCCCGTTTCCACAAACATCGACGACTTGCCGGTCGGGTGCTCCCAGTTTGACGCCTATGGATGCAGCGACGCTGAATCCCATCGCCGTATGACCGCCGTCTGCGATGAAGCCTTTGGGCATCAGGGCTTGGTAGTACTTCTCAACCCAAGCGAGGTTGTTCCCACAATCAGCCAGCACGATCGCGTCCTTGTCCAGAAACTGGCGAATTTCCCTGACAACTCTTTGAGGCTTCATCGGAACTGCGTCGGAGTAACTCTCCGGCTCCACATAATACTTGAGCTCGCCCTTCAAGGCGAGTATCTCCTTCTGCCTCGCCTTCTTTCTCTCTTCAAGCTCCCTGATTGCAGGTGGGGGAAGCTTCGAGAGGGTGGACTTCACCTCAGTGAGCAGGTCCTGCAGGACCGCCTTTGCGTCGCCCACTATGCCAACTTCGACCGGATAGTTCTTTCCAATCTCAGTTGGGTCGTTGTCGATTTGGATTATCTTCTGTCCCCCGAAGTTCTTCACCCAGCTGGTAGTCGTCACTTGGTGGAAGATCGTTCCAATTGCCAGCAGTACATCGGTCTTGTCTCCTCGAAGGATCGTGTTTGCCGTGGCGTGGCCGAAGAGACCTACGACACCTACCGCAAGCGGGTGATCCTCCGGGAAGGAGCCTTTGCCCATCGCAGTGGTAGCCACAGGACTGCCGAGTAGCGTTGCGAGTTCGACCAACTCAGGCGATGCGCCTGACGCGATGATTCCTCCTCCTGACATAATTGCTGGGGATACCGCGTTGACGAGATGTTCTGCGGCTTCTTTGATGAGTAACGGGTTCCCTCTCACCGGACCCATCGGTCGATATTTCTTCGGAGGTTGGAATTCAGCCTCTATCTCCGCTCTTATCACATCCTGAGCTAGGTCAACATGTACCGGCCCTTTACGTCCGGTGAGCATGATCCTGAAGGCTCGTCTAATCACCTCAGGTACATTCTCAGGCTTCGTGACGAGAACACTCCACTTTGTGACTTCCTTGAAGATCCCTACATGCGATATGGATCTGGGACCCCAACCGCTGGCATCTTGGATTCCGCCTTTTCCAAACTGCTCGGTTGGGACGTTGTTTGTGAACGCGAGCACGGCCTGATTATCTTGATAGGCTGGATGAAGCCCCGAAGCTAAGTTGACACCGCCTGGACCAACCGTAGCTGCGCATGCCGCCACCTGTCCCGACGCTCTGAAATAGCCGTCAGCCATGAAGCCAGCGCCTTGTTCATGCTGAGTGAGAATCGTCTGGATCTGCGGGTAGTCGTAGAATTCGTTGAAAAAAGGAGCAACTCCTCCGCCTGGGATCCCAAAGAGATACTTCACATTCTCAGCCAAGAGGGATTCCACCACATATTTTCCGGCCCTGAGTTTTGCCATCCCTTTCAACCCTCGGGGCATGCGGTGACGTGATTCGCTTAGTTAATAGTTGCTGTCACTGCGCCAATGGGGCTGTCAACGACTTGCATTTGCGCGACTGCTCAGAACAGCGATTCCAGGATCGGCTTTCAGGAACTTCTGTCGAAGAGACTCTCTCATAATTTCTGTGTGCTGCCCGGGCTCATATGTGACGGTCGCGTCGTCGGCAATCCGAACCATCCGTCTGCTCGCTTCGGTTGTACAAGCCGGGCCTTCGCTCTAGCGGATGTGGTCGCGCTGTCTCATATCTCAGGTTGTAAATCGGGTCTGCGAAGGACTGTCTTCTCCTTAGGGCTTCTTTCCGAATGTGTCCGAGTAAACAAACTCTGAACTTGGCTTTCTTTCTCTCTCGAATGTCATCGTAGCGAGACCCACTGGAAGCATGGATATGACGCGATGCTCCTCTGGAATATTGAGAAGAGCCTTGACTTTTTCTTCGCTGGCGGCTCTGTCGCCTGAAAGGTCATAGACGCCAACCCAGAATGAGCTGAGCCCCAAGCTGTGAGCCGCCAGAGCCATGTTCTGAGTCGCGGCCGCTCCGTCTTCCACATAGTGGTGAGGATCTTTCTTGGTGTCGACGGTTACGACGAATGTCACCGGGGATTCTTCAATTCCGACGCTAGTTATTGTTATCGCGAGCTCCTTGAGCTTCCGTTTTGTCTCCCTGTCCTTCACCACTATGATGCTCCAAGGCTGGGAGTTCACAAACGATGGCGCCCATCGTGCTGCCTCAACTATGGCATCGATCTTGTCTTGACCAATCTCGTCAGGTTTGAACCTGAATACGCTTCTCCTCTCCTGAATCGCTCTCAGAACCGGATTGGACAACATTGTTGATCGTTCATGGCTTGGAACAGGCACGGCTTATGAAGCCTTTCATTGCAGAAATCCCGCTGCTTCGAGCGGCCTTTGTAGGTCGAATCGTCGGCGAAAGGCAGAAATTCCCACAGCCAAGCTAACCGCCAATGATAGACAAGGCATGTATCCAAGACGCCTAAACCTGATCTTGATGTCGGCAACGCTGTCGTTCGTCGCTCTCTCACTTGACTTCGTAAGCTATCCCGCCTTGGCGGACGCCGTAACCTCTGAACTAGCCTTGACGTATACGCAATCCGGCCTGATGATGACCATCTTTGCGATCTTCTACGCACTCATGCAGGTACCCTCAGGGATCCTGAGTGACAAGTTTGGGGGAGGCAGAGTTGTTGCTTTGTCGACACTTGTGATGGGACTATCCTGTGTTGGATTCGCTTTGTCGTCTAGCTTTGGGTTGGCTTTATTCTCGAGGCTGATGATAGGAGCCGGCGCAGGATTCATACTTCCTGCATCGACGAAGTTGCTCTCATCATCTTTTCCTGCACGAGACCTAGACGGTGCAATGGGAGTCTTCGGGACGGGTTGGGGCACAGGTTTCATAGTTTCGTTTGCCGCAATTCCGTGGATTCTCGGCGCGAGCAACTGGAGGATAGGCGCGCTTTTCACTGGTGCCTTCACGCTCGCAATCGCGGCTCAATGCTGGATCGTGCTAGGGGGTCCAAGATTGGAGAAGCCCACGGAGAAGATCAGCGCGGGTCGAACTAGTTACAGAAAATCACTCAGTAAGAACCTGCTTTGTTCGATCTCTATCAACTTCACAGGCCTAGCGGTCGTTGTCGGAATCACGACATGGGCTCCTCTCTACCTCACCCGTAGGTTGAACATCTCTCTTGTCGAGGTGGGATTCATGATTGCGGCTCTTGGCGTGATGATGATCATATCCTCCTTCGTCGGAGGCGTCCTGACACCCAAGGTTGGCGGAGGAAAGGTGGTCATCGCATCAATGGCCATGTGCGTAGTCTTTCCAATAGTACTCATCTTCACCTCTTCAGCATGGATGGGACTCCTCGTAATGGCAGGAGTGGGATGGGCAAGCAACTTCTACGTTCCGCCAGTCTTTGCTCGCGTATCGCTATCCGCGAGCCGAGAACATTCAGGGACTGTCTTTGGCGTCTTCAACATGGCCAGCTTCATAGGTTCCTCCATCACGCCCATATTCGTCGGATATGTCCTCGATACGGTGGCACGATACGACATCGGGTTCCTAGCCATCAGCATGATTGCATTGTCAGGATTGGTTGGGTCTCTTTTCTATGCGCAAAGAAAGCCGGCCTGATAGCACTCGACCTTGAAATCACCCAGTTGAAGGCAACCATATTATAGTTATCAAATCTTCTGTTCGAGGCGAGGGCGAAGAGCAATGAAAGGCGAAATGAAAGCAATGGTTCTCCACAACTGGGTCGAGAAGTGGGGGGACAATCTCAAACTTGAGAGAGTACCGATTCCTAATCCGGGTCCGAATGATGTTTTGGTGAAGGTTAGAGCTTGCGGTGTCGGAGGAACGGTCTCAAATTTCATGATGGGAGAGATGTCAAGAGATCCGAAGCTCCTTCCAAAAATCCCTGGAGACGAGATCGCTGGAGAGGTGGCCGAGATTGGGTCTCAAGTGCAAGATTTCAAAGTTGGTGATCGCGCAATTGTGTACCTGTTCGTAACTTGTGGCAAATGCAAATTTTGCCTGGGGGGAAGAAATGATCTCTGCATGAACTTTGGTGGGTGGATCGGGAGGCACAGAAACGGCGGATACGCGGAGTATGCGTTGGTTCCTGGCGGCAACCTCTTCAGACTGGCAGACGAGATTCCATTCGTTGAAGCAACAACGATAAGCACCGCTGTGGCTTCGGCAGTTCATGCCCTGAAATCTAGGGCCCAGGTCATGCTCGACGACGACGTTATGATCGTTGGAGCGGCCGGAGGTGTAGGCGTTCACGTCGTTCAACTTGCAAAGGTACTTGGCGGAAGAGTCTTCGCGGTCGACATAGACGATGAAAAGCTGCGCAGACTGAAGGAATACGGCGCGGACTTCTTGATAAACGCCAGCACCACCGATGTTCCTGAACAGGTGAAGAAACTCACCGATGGCAAGGGTGTCCATGTCGCTGTTGACTTCGTAGGCACCTCGAAGAGCCTTACCGCCAGCCTGAGCAGCCTTGGAAGAGGGGCCAGACTCGTCAACTTGGCTACTCATCCAGGAGTCAAGTTTGAGGTAACTGCGAGCCAATTGGTTTTGAATGAGACGATCATAACAGGCTCTAGGTACACAACAAAGCACGAGTTCCTAGAGGCAATGGAGCTTGTGAAGACAAGCAGAGTAAAGCCGGTAGTTGGTAAGACAAGCGGGTTGGAGGACGTAGAGAGACTTCACGTTATGATTGCTGAAAACAAGCTCTTTGGCAGAGCTGCCTTGGTCCTCTAGTTGCTCGCGATCTGGGATGCTCAGGAGGAGAAAGGTTGAAGGTTGTCCGCGCCGAGCAAATAGATCGGGAATCCCCATTCCCTGGAAGCACGAGAAGGATTCTCTTCGTGGATGAGAAGGTGATGGTGAGCCTTTTCGAGGCATCCCCCGGCGCGAAAGTTGCAGCCCACAGACACCCGAATTTGCAGATAGGTTATGTCCTTCAGGGCGAAGCGGAATACGTTGCTTCAGGCCAGTCCCAGATCCTCAAGCCTGGTGAACTCTATGTCTTTTCGAGCAATGAGGAGCACGAAGTCAAGAATGTGGGAAATGAAAGTGCTGTGAGCCTTGACATCTTCATTCCCCCGCTGGAGCAGGTCCTGCGTGCTTGGCAAGCAACTAAAGACCGGACGTAGTTCCATCGAGGCTCTCTCATCCGATGCTCAAATCGTGGATTCACCTACTTGCGGGACGAGTGTTCGGGGGCCTTCCCACACATCTGATTCGCGACGTTTGATCGCGCAACTGGATAACACTCGCGAGCGTAGCGGCTCGTTCGGCTCTCTGTGTTCCGAAAGACTGTTATCACAGTTGGCTTGACCGAAGCGAGGGACGCGCGATGCAGTACTCGAGAGAATATGAGGTTGAGAGCTTCGAAGCTCTCGCACCCTACAAGAGGACCCTCAAAGTACTACTGAGCCCACAAATCAATCATACGAGGAACATTTCGTTGGGTATGACCATTCTCGAGCCGGGCTCGAAAAGCAGTCCCCACGCTCATGAAACAGAGGACGAGATTTGGTACGTCCTGAGTGGAACAGGGCAGGCCACAGTCGGTGAGGAGACTATCGAAGCTGGGGAAGGCACTGCGATATATTGCCCCCCGGGACAGCCTCATCAACTGACGAACAACGGGAAAGAAGAGATGCGTGTCCTTTGGGCGTTTTCACCTCCAGGATTCGAGACCAAGTATTTGGGAAGGAAGGGTGGCGAAGCGTAGACGATCGCCTGCGTCGACGGACTGTTCCAACGAACGGGTCGTCCATGATCGAAGGGAATCCGATCGCGTGAAGCACCATTCTCTAGTCCAAGCTTCAGCCTCAGCCTCACGCCGACTAGTCTTGGGATCGCGACTCTCTTGAAGATCTTGCTGGGGGCATGCCATGGATCGCCTGTGATTCAAAGTAACGTTCCAACAGCAGAAATGCATCGCATGACGATAGGTCAAACCATATATTCGCCTAGCCGGCTGATACGGCGCCGAGGTTGTAGTTGCGTTGCCAAAGACGACGATAATCGACTTGAGTCTCCCGATTGTGAGTTTTGGATGGGAGCCGCTACCGGTCAAGATCTTTCGCTTTGATCACAAAGAAGGTAGTCGATACGTCGGAGGCCCTCTCGGACTTTCCCCGGATGACTTCCCTAATGAAACCGGGCCAGCCGTCGAGGAGTTGACGATACACTCACACGCTGGAACGCATCTGGATGCTCCTTGGCATTTCGGGCCGACAGTGGCGGGCCAACCTGCCAAGACCATCGACGAAATACCACTCGAATGGTGCTACGGGGACGGAGTCGTCATCGATGTTAGGCACAGAAAGGGGGGCGAATACATAACCCTAGATGATGTCAAGAACGGGTTGAAGAAGATCAATTACCAACTGAAGCCAGCTGACATTGTACTGATAATGACCGGTGGAGACAAGAGATGGGAGTTCTCTGACTACCCCAATGCTTCTCCGGGCATGAGTGCCGAGGCGACGGAGTGGATTCTTGATCAAGGCGTGAAGGTGATAGGCATCGACGGTTTTGGCTTCGACAGACCATTCAAGAAAATGGCCGAAGATTTCAAGAAAGGTGTGAAGGATGCTCTCTGGCCTTCGCATCACGATGTGGGTCGTAGAAAAGAGTACTGCCATATAGAGAAGATGGCTAACTTGGACAGGATACCGAGGCCTTATGGCTTCAAGGTTGCCTGCTTTCCTGTGAAGATATCAAAGGCCGGAGCCGGATGGTGCCGCGCCGTGGCTATTATCGAAGAATAGCCAGGTGTTCTGCGTCGGAGAAGAGATTGGCTAGCCCGCGCAGAAATGGTTCAATGACAAGTCGTCACAATCCCACGCCGCTGCTTTGAGCGGACGAGGTGACCTACGGGCGGGGGGTGGGTTCCTCATGGATATCGATTCTCTCGATGTCTGGATAGGCGCTCTTGATCGCTTTCTCAAGATCAGTGGTGATCTCGCAGGCCTCTTTCATCCTCAGATTTGGATCAAAACGGCACCGAAACACTACGTGTCTGCCTGTGGCAACTCTACGAGTCTTGATCTGGCCAAGGCTCTTGATTCCATCATAGCGCTTTGCCGAGTGACTGATATACCGTTTGACCTCCTCGTCGGGTTCGTTCGACTCCCTATACATGTCATTTGGCGCTGATTCCATGTGAATCGTGATTTCTGAGATCCTTGGATTGGCGGTTCGCAACTTTCTCTCAATCTCATCGGAGATCTCATGCGCATGCTTCACAGTCATGTTTGGACCTACCTCTAGATGCAGGTCAACGCACAGCTCTCCGTCGATCTTCTGAATGTGGACATTGTGGACGCCCCTTGAACCAGGCAACCGATCAGCCGCTTCCTTCGCTAGAGTCCGAATATCCTCTCGGACATCTCCCGCCGGCTCACTTTGGATTGTGATTCTCGCGTTGGGGAGAATTCTCTTTACGTCTCTTTCAGCGTTTGAGGCGATCCTGTGAGCTTCCCTTAGGTTGAGTCTACTGTCAAGTGAGACATGCATGGTCACGTCCACCCTCTTCGGCGTGATACGCACGCCCACTTCATGGCAGCCCTTGACATCCTTCATCGCCTCAACTCTCCTCTTAATGATCTGCCTGATCTCCTTTGGTGATCGCTCTCCTAGAGAAAGAGGCACCCAGCACACCTCACTCGCATTCAGGCGATCTCCAGTTGGTTAAGGAAAAGAGTTGCGGACATCATAGACAGAGCTAGTGGAGAGTCTGCGTCGGATTCGGGACCTTTTCTTCGATGAGCTGTCTCACAGTCAGCTCGTGCTTACCACACAAGAATCAGAGGGACTTCTCACAAGCTCCCAGCCCCATGTCGTGCCCCGGCGGCTGAAGCGAGTCTTGTCGAGATTTGGTCTGATGATTCCTCACGGTTAGAGATTGGATCTACCAAGTGAAGCACCCTCAATCGAAACCCCACGATCTCAGCGAGAGGACGTTTCTTGAGTCGAGAATCATAGGAGATCCAGACGACTCTAGGCATCAGTTCAACGAATATGCCGAGAAGGCCGGAGTCCAACACTGCATCCTGCGCGTTGCAGATGCAACGGGGCTCGAGCCGATTTGGCTACCAGCCACAGTAAGATTGCCTATGGTGGCCGGCGGATCCTCACCGAGATAGTCAAGAGGGAATCATCCAAGAGCTCTTTCAATGAGGCAGCTTTGAGGGAATTGGTGGCTCAGTCGATCGTGCAAAAGGGCTCGGCTAACGCATTTCCAAACTACGAACTACCGCTTTGGTGATTACAGTTCTTTCAATCGCTTTACGAGAAACTCGTCTCTTCGTCTGATCAGTGATTCGACGGATTCGGGTGTGTATTGGTAGAAGCCTCTGCCCGTCTTGACGCCTAGCTCGCCTCTTTCCACTTTCTGTTTGAACAGCTCGGGGGGTCCAAACCTGTCGCCGAGTTCCCGGTACAGGTTCTGATATGCATCGTGAAACACATCCAGTCCTCCCAGGTCTAGCGTCTCGAGCGGCCCCAAGATCCCCCATCTGAGACCCAGACACATTCTTACGGTCGTGTCGATGTCCTCAGCGGTAGCCAAGCCCTCCTCTAGGATCCTAACCGCCTCAGTATTCAACGCCGCGTGAAGCCTGACACCGATAAGACCCGGATGATCCTTGCACACCACAGGCACCTTGCCTATTTTGAGAAGAAACTGTCTCGTTCTGTCAACGATCGCTTCCGAGGTTTCAGCACCTTTGGTTACCTCCACCAAGGGCATTAGATAAGGCGGGTTCCACCAGTGCGTCCCCACGACCCTGCTTCTCTTGTCAGTTGCAGATGCAATCTCGGCGATCCTGAAGGTTGACGTGTTCGACGCCAGTATGACATCTTCTGGGCAGAGTTTGTCAAGATCTCTGAAGAGTCTCTTCTTGGAAGCTATCTCTTCAGTGATAGATTCCGTCACAAATCCGGCACCATCCACAGCATGGGCAACAGAGGTCATCCCATCTATCCGTCCCAGAGCGCTCTTGACGGCTTCCTCGGTCACGAGTCCATTCTTTACCAACACTGCGAACTCAGCACTCATCCTACTTGATGCGCGTGCAATAGATTCAGTACTTATGTCTGCCACGTTTACCTGACAACCTCCTAGCGCGAAAGCCATGCAGATGCCGTGTCCCATGACCCCTGCCCCGATTACCGCGACTTTTTCCCGGGCACTCAATCCAAGACTCACCGCGGAACGATCACGTCGCGCGTGGTGATAGATATAAACAGATGCGCCTTGGTCGATTCAAAAAACAATCAGTTCGCAAGAAACAGAAGCGAAATACGGGAATTCTTGGACGCTGTTCCAAGACCCAAACTGACAATGATCGTGGCTACGAAGGGATTTCTTCCGGCGACTTGAGGACCGGCTCGTTCCGCAATGAAGCGTGACGATCATGTCGTCATGTTAGGATAGAGGTATCTTTGGTTCCAATCCCAAGTGCTTGTTGGTCAAGGAGACTGCCTGAAGTCGGTCGGTCTGCATTCTCAAAGAAGCTCTGATCCCGTCGATTGTTTCAGGTATAGTCACAGCTTCCTGCGGAATGTATATGGCATAAACCAAGTCGCTGCCGATGAATCCGACGGTTTCCTCGTAGACAGCAACTTCATACATATCAGCCGCTGGCCTATGTGCAAAACGGGAGAACTGAAACAGGGATGTGTTCGTGGCAAAGCCGTCAGCGATTCGTACGACTTGAATTCTCGGATGCGCACAGAACTCCTGTACGACCTCTTCCTTCGTAATACTCTTCTTGGGAGTTGCTACCACGGTTATGATGTGGCCATGTGTTATGGGAACATGGACCAGAACCCCTGTAGCCTTGACGTGAGGCATTATCTCCATCAAGTCAACCGCTTGATGCGTTGGAACAGGCTCGACCCTAGCCAAGTCAACGTACCCGCGATGTGTGTCGCCTGGATCAGCGCATCTTCGGATTATCGTTACGGCAACTTTCTCTATTCCAAAAGCCCTATCGAGACAATCTACACTTCTTATCAGGCCTGTCGTGTTACAAGAGGTCAATAGCAGGTATTTCTTGCCAAGCCCCTTCTCATAGTTCGCATAACCATGGAAGAAAACGTCTGCGACCTCCCCCTTTTCTCCGCCTTGGAAAATCGCGGCACGGTCATATTTCATGTAGATCTGCTTGTTCTTGACGCCGATACCTCCGGGGGCAGCATCCAGAACAATATCAACCTCGTCCAGCAGATCGTCAAGTGTACCTGAGACCGGAATCGCAGCGTCGTCAAAACTCTTGATCCTTTGCTTGTCGATGCAATAAAGCTTGTACGGCATACCTCTTGCCTTGAGAGCTCTCACGGTTAAGGTCGGAGCAACATCAGCTACTCCGACTAGTTGCATGTCCTTCTGAAGAGACGCGGCATAGGCGAGGCGTGATCCAATCGTCCCGTAACCCACGACGCCAACTTTGACAGTCATGATTCATCCGGTCGAAGGTACCCTCGTGTAAGGCTATTAAGTCCTCGCGTGCTCACTGGAGTCACTGAGCTGATGACATCAGGCGTCCTCGGGTCGTCGTTGAGTGTCAAGGTTTAACTGGATCCAGTTGCACATCACGCCTCCTTTCGCCTATCCAGATGATCGAAATGTCAATCAGAGGAGGCCACATGAACAACGTTCTCCGCGTTGATCTGACGAAAGACCAAGTCTCAATCGCTAGTGTGAATCCAGAGCTCCAGCGAAGTCTGCTCGGAGGAGCAGGGATAGCGGCCAAGATACTGTTAGACGAAGTGCAACTAGATACTGATCCACTCGGGCCAGCCAATAGACTCATCTTAACGGCGGGACCACTCGTCGGAGTCTTTCCCGGCGGGGTGAAGTGGACAACCTGCGCAAAGTCACCATTAACGGGGATATGGGGCGAATCCAGCGCAAGTGGTTCCTTCGGGTGCGAACTCAGACACGCAGGGTTCGACAGCATAATTGTGCTAGGAACTGCTGACAGTCCAGTCTGGTTGAATGTTCACGATGGAGAAGCACAGATCGAAAGGGCAGGTCACCTGTGGGGAAATGAGACAATCGACGCTGCTCACAAAATTCAGAGGCACTTGAAGGACCAGAAGGTTCGCGTCGCATGCATAGGCCCCGCGGGCGAGAAGCTTGTCAGATACGCATCGATCGTCACAGATGAGTCTCGAGTCTGCGGAAGAGCAGGCATGGGAGCCGTCATGGGCTCGAAGAAGTTGAAAGCAGTAGCCGTAAGGGGCACAAAGAAGATACCGGTTGCCGATGAGAGCAAGCTTAGAGGGCTTTCGAAGGAAGCCCATGAATGCGTCAAGCCTCCGAAAGCGTGGAGTTGGACCCCAGCAAGAGTGGAAGGTCTCTCTGTTGACGGGACCGCGAGGTCTATCGAATCGTTAGAGAAGATGGGGGGGCTGCCAATTCGTAGCTGGACGGCCGGCACTTTCCCTGAAGCGATCAACATCACTGGAAGCACCATGAGCAAAACGATTCTGAAAAGTAGGTCGATGTGCCCTATGTGTGGTCTGATCACGTGCTGGAGAGGCGTCGAAGTCAAGTCCGGAAAATATGCGCCCATCTCGGGTCGAGGCCCCGAATACGAAACCTGCGGCGCTCTCGGCTCTCTCTGCATGAACACGAACTTGGAATCCCTAGCGAAAGCCAATGACCTCTGCAATCGCCTCGGAATCGATACAATATCCGCAGGAGTTTCAATCGCCTTCGCGATGGAATGCTTTGAGAAAGGAATCATAACGAAGGCAGATACTGGAGGCACCGACTTGAGGTGGGGTGACGGCGACGTGATCATCGAGATGGTGCAACAGATAGGCAACAATGAGGGCTTCGGAGCTGTACTCGGTCAAGGAGTCAAACGTGCGGCTGAAAAGATCGGTCGAGGTGCGGAAAGATACGCGTTGCATGTCAAAGGGTTGGAGATGTCATTGCATGAGCCCCGCCGGTGGTGGAGCATGGGCCTCGCCTACAGCACCTCAAATCGAGGAGCTTGCCATCTTCAAGGTGTGCCACTCTATTTGGAGTGGGGACTTCTTCAGCCCGAATTCGGCTATTCAGAGAAACTGACGCCCTTCGTGACAGAGGGAAAGGCCGCGGCGACAAAGTTTCATCAAGAGCTGGCTGCAGTCATGACAGCTCTAGGTGTATGCCAATTCGTATCGAGTGGTGTTGTTCCGTGGACCCTGTTTGCCGCTGCCTATTCCGCGGTCACCGGCGTGGAGACTAGTCACTGGGACCTCCTCAAGTCAGGCGAGCGGATCTGGAATCTAAAACGCCTCTTCAACGTGAAGATGGGAGTAACTGAAAAGGACGATAGCCTTCCAAAGAGATTCACTGACGAGGCCCTGAGTGAGGGACCAACAGCTGGAAAGACGGTGCCACTCGAGCCCATGCTCAAGGAGTACTATGAGCTGAGAGGCTGGAACGCTGAAGGCAGGCCTCGAGATACCAAGCTCGCCGAGTTGTCGCTGACTGAGATACATAGCGCGAGAGCTTTCGTGGAGTGAGTACATTGAAGATACCCGTCCATTTTCTGGGCAACATACAAGCGGCCACTGGGACGCGTGAACAGGCATTCGAGATAACTGAGCCCACAATAGAAGCGCTGCTTGACAGAATGGCAACGGAATACGGTGACGAATTCAAACGAACTCTCGTCGATGCTTCCACCGGCCGAGTGAATAGCTCGGTTGTGATAGCGCTAAACGGCGTTGACATAGAGGCTCTCAAAGGCATGAAGACGAATCTCAAAGACGGAGATATTGTCGCCATATTCCCACCCGTAGCCGGGGGTTCCATGATCCTGTGCACCAGCTTCGGATGAACCTTGGTGAATGTCTGAGCAAGAAGAAGGACAAACGCCTAGAAGTACTTCGGGCCATCCTGAGACACCCAAGTGCCCACGCCTACTAATCATGTTCGTCCGCCAATTGCCGAGCATGTTCAGGGATTAGGTTCCTCCAAATGGAGAACCTTTGAATCCCTACGTTGAAAAACGCCCTCATCTGAGATCATATCAGGTTTGGCGTATCTGCTGTGTTACGTGAGAAGTGAGAGAAGAACGAAGGCGGCAAGAAGGAGGGCACTTGAACCGAGTTTTGTTCGTCGTTAGTGCGCGAGCAGACGGTGGAAATCAAGCACTCGACGTTGATCACCCGGCGTTCTCTCTTTTCGATCTTTCTTCTAACATCGCAAGAAGAGTTTGGGCCACCACACTTGCGAACTCGTGGTCGTTGATATGAAGGTCCAGTTTGAGCACTTCGGGATTCGATCTTGAGATGTCAATTCGCTTTTCGAACCCAGCGAGGAAAGCTTTGCTCGTTCCGGAGTCGTGCCACTTGTAGTTCGTCCTCTTCCCCGCTATGTCGCAGCAATAGGGCCCGTCGATCTCATCATAGGCACTCCAACCCTTTAACGGGACAATTACTGTTGTTGGTGCCCTTGCCTTGACAGTCTTGTCCGCCATGACCTGTCCGAGTTTCGCAATTTCGTTCCTCGTTAGCCTCATTAGCGTGTAGGATTCTGAGTGTCTAATGAAGTGCCTTCTTCGGAATTTGGATGGAATGCTGTCCAACGTATGGAACATGGCGAGTTCCAAGCCGCCTGGACAGAGAACCTGGGGAACTCCCGTCTCCGCGGCGGCGTTGAGTCTTCCGGGCCCTGCGCTCCCTACACCCCCGACTAGCTCGTCCGCAAGTTCATGAGTAGTTACATCTAAGACACCAACTATCGATCCGCTGCGCACCATTTCTTCGAGTGCCACTCCGCCAGCACCGTTAGCATGAAAAACGACTACTTCGTATCCTCTCGCTTCGAGCAACAACTTGGCAGCTTGAACGCACGGTGTAGTTATTCCAATCATGCTGGCGGCTATGAGAGGTTTTTCTTGGTCGCTAGGAACCTCTCCTTCCGCCATCCCGGCGATTGCCTTCGCAGCGTTCGTTAGGACTTTCCTCTCGACTCTGTTGATGCACTGACCGCCCGCCAAATCAACTACGGCATAGAGCATCATTATGTCCTTTGTTCGCACATAGTGGGCGGTATTCTGTATAGTGGAGATGCAGAGTTTCGGTATCCCAAGCGGTAGCTCTCTCATAGCTCTAGTAGCTATCTCGGTGCCCACACTTCCGCCCAGGCCAATGATGCCATGCAACCTACCTTCACGATACAGCTTCTCTACTATGAGAGACGCTCCCCGAGCCATAACCGAAGCCGCATCTCTTCGGGCAAGAATTGATACCTCTGCGACACTCGACCCCGCAACCTCTGCCACCTCAGAGGATGTGATATCGGTTTTGCTCATTTCATAGCGATGTGACTTGCAGCTGACGTCTATCAGAACCGGAGACTTGTCTCTCTTCGCTATCTGGTCTCTCAGATACAGCAACTCCGCTCCTTTCGTGTCCAAGGCACCGATAATGACGATGATACGTGTCATACGGAGAGCGAAGCCTCCTTTGCCGATAGAGTCCATGTCCTACATAGTATGTATAGCAGCTGTTTGACTGACGATGCCAAGGAAAGGTTTTTTGTGCTCGCCCTCGGTAACTGCAGCCCTCTCCATGATCCGATCTGAAAACGAGTGATCTTCATGCAATTCAAAGGAGGATACGTTGGAAAGATTCTGGAAGTTGATCTAACCGATCGAGTGGTATCCGAGAAGCCCCTGAGAACGGATCTTGTGGATCAATACGTGGGGGGGAGAGGCTTCACCTCAAGGATACAGTACGAGGAAATAGGCCCGACCATTGATCCTCTTGGCCCGGAGAATACTCTGATATTCGCTACTGGCCCGCTCACAGGTTCAGGCGCTCCGGCCTCAAGTCGATTCGTTGTTGGGTGCCGATCACCATTGAGCGGGATTCTGGGTGATGCAAACTGTGGCGGACACTGGGGTCCGGAATTGAAGTTCTCCGGATACGATATGATCATAGCACGTGGAAGAGCTGAGAAACCCGTTTATCTCTCGATAAACGACGGGCATGCGGAGATAAGAGATGCAGGTCACGCTTGGGGCAAGGACACGAAGGAAACGGAGAGAATCATCAAGAAAGATCTCGGTGACGAGAAGGTTCAGATAGCTGCCATCGGACAGGCCGGAGAGAACCTTGTCAGGGTCGCCAGCATTATGGCGAATCTCGACCACGCAGCGGCCCGTTGCGGCGTTGGGGCCGTTATGGGCTCGAAGAGGCTCAAGGCCGTGGCCGTCCGGGGAACGAAGGATGTAAGAGTTGCTGAAGTCGAAGATTTCGAGAAAGCGATCAAGGAACTGATGGAAACCCTCAACTCTGATGATCAGAGCTCGAATGTGCTCCCAGGATATGGGACGACTGTTCTTGTCTCAGTACACAACGGGCTCGGCGGAATGGCTACGAGGAACTGGCAGACGGGAGTCTTCGAGGGTGCTCAGAAGATCGATGGGGACGCGTTGCGCGAACAGTATCTTCTGAAGGGCAGGGCTTGCTTCAACTGCCCGGGGGCTTGTGACAGATACGCCGTCGTCAGGGATGGGGAGTTTAAGGGAGTTCGCGTCGGCGGACCAGAATATTTCACAATAGTCTCATTTGGATCGAAATGTGGCAACGATAATCTGGCGTCGATACTCAAGGGCAATGAGCTGGCAAATCTCTATGGACTTGACACTGCATCGACGGGCGGTATCATAGGGTTTGCAATGGAATGCTATGAAAAAGGGCTCATAGACAAGAAGGACACGGACGGACTCGATCTGAGCTGGGGAAACTACGAGTCGATTCTAGAACTCATCAGGAAGATCGCTCTTAGAGAAGGGTTTGGCGCTCTTCTTGCAGACGGCGTGAAGCAGGCCGCGAAAGCGATAGGGAGAGGCGCTGAGAAATATGCGATGCACGTCAAGGGAATGGACTGTGTGACTGTTGATCCGAGAGCTTTGAAGGTCTACAACCTAAGGTACGCTGTGGCCACCCGCGGGGCAGACCACCTCAGAATATCCGTGTTAGGCGCCTATGGGCTCGATTCCCTCCCTCTAGAAGAAGCTGCGAGGAAATTGAAGTACTGGCAGGACATAGTTGCGGTCCCGGACGCTATGGGGATCTGCAAGTTCCCCTACATCTTCTTCTCGGGCTCACCGGAGATCACGGTCAAGAAGGCTCTGACACTCGCCACCAATCTCTACTCGTCAGCTACAGGCATCCATCTCACAGAGAGCCAAGTCATAGAGGTGTCCGAGAGAATTGCCAGCACCGAGAGAGCCCACAACGCCAGACTCGGGATAAGAAGAAAGGATGACACGCTCCCAAGGAGATTCTTGGAAGAGCCTCTGCCAGAGGGTCCGAAGAAAGGAAGTGTGTATGACATTCTTGATCCTCTGCTAGATGAGTTCTACAAGGCTAGTGGGTGTGATACGAGAACAGGCATACCTACGCGAGAAACGCTTACCAGACTAGGCCTTGAGGACATCGCGAAGGATCTTGAATCACTGAAAACGCATGCTTGAGTCATGAGGTGAATGATTTGGCAACTACTTCGCGAAGCATCTTGGTAGCGATTCCGGAGCTATGCACTGGTTGCAGAATCTGTGAGATCAGGTGCGCTTTTCGCCACTACGGACAATATAACCCCTCCCGGGCAAGAATCAGGGTCGCCCGAACTGATGAGACCGGTCTAGATGTGCCCTGTGTATGCCGGCAGTGTAGCAAGTGTCCAGTCATCCCGGTCTGCCCAACCTCAGCGATATTCAGAGACGAAAAGACCGGTGCCGTTATGATACTCGAAGACAGATGCAAGAGACACCGATTGTGCATGGACGCGTGTCCCTTCCACACAATCTTCATCGACCCGACAACAAAGCTTGCGCTGAACTGCGATCTTTGTGGTGGGGAACCCGAGTGCGTCAAACAATGTCCAACGAAAGCCATCCAGTATGTCCCTATCGAGAAGGCAACGAAGTTGACCAAGCCAATCCCCGCTTGGGCGCCCAAGAAACGGTAGAGAGTTTGCTCACGGTGCTACTTCCGGCATGTGATCGGAGACATAGAACCAAGGCCACGCTTGGTTGGAGCTTGGAGAGATGCGTTACATGAGAGAAATCAAGTTGGCTCACAAAGCGTTCAAGGTCATTGCCACGGTCAAGTCTGTTCATGGATTGGGCGGAGAGGAAACAGGAGGAAAGGGACCCTGCCAATACTATAGGCCGGGCGACCAGATCGTCTTCGACAAGTGGGAGATTAAGGGCACCATCTGCTATGGGGCGCTAGCGTCCATGATGTACAAGATCTGCGCACTAAGATTGGGACTTGACTACCCTTGGCACAAGAAGGGCATGGCGGATCACCTTTGCCCGGATCCTCAGCGCCCGGTAGTGTTCGAGTTGAGACGGATTGAAGAAGAGCCTTCGAAGCCTCCGTAGACCCCCTCAATCCTGAGATGTCTAGTCTATTCTCTTGCTCGTTTCTTTGAATCGGTCCACGACCACTAGCTCAGCTCGTCTCTGTCCCCTTTGCTTCTCGAATTCGTCAACCTCACCGAAGAACAAAGCCCCGGTTGGGCAGTGGTGGACGCAGGCGGGCTCGAGCCCCTTGTCGATCCTCTGCACGCAGAGGTCACAGTTCTGTACGCTATTGGTGATGGGGTTGAACTGCGGTACCCCGAAGGGGCAGGCTTCAACACAAACGAGGCAGCCGATGCATTTCTCTATGTCAAACAGAACAATTCCGTCTGGGCGCTTGGATATTGCATCCACCGGACAGGCTTCTTGGCAGGCTGGTTTCCCGCAATGCATGCAATGGACTGGATAGAAGTCCATAGTCAATCTGCCTGACACTCTTCTCGGTCCAACCTTGGAAACCCGTATCAGCCGAGGCCCAGCACGTAGGTTGTGCTCCTGTTTGCACGCGACTTCACAAGTGTAGCAGCCATAGCAGAGATCTGTATCGACTAGCAACGCGACGCGTCTCATGTCTCGTCACGCCTCCACCTTGTAGACCTTGCATAGACTTTCCCGAATCGGAGATGCACCGCATATTGGATCATACGGAGGCTCGTTGGAGAGTATCTGATTGATGTTCGCGTCTAGCGATCCTGTCTCGACGCTCCTCTCAGGGTAGTACCAGTGGGAAGGAGCATGCACTACGCGTGGATGCACCGCCTCGGTCAGCGATGCCCTCTGCTTCACTCGTCCCTTTCCCCTTGATCCCTCAATCCAAACCCAGTCTCCGTCTTTGATGCCTAGTTGTGTCGCGGTTTCTGGATTGATTTCCACGACGGGTTCCGGGACTATTTCTCTCAGCCAGGGAAGTTGAACGTTCATGCCATGCCAGTAGACGACGTGCCTCCCCCCTGTTAGGATGAGAGGATACTCCTTTGCGATCTCAGGCGCTGATATCGGGCTCTCCGGGTTCTCTTCATAGTGCGGAAGAGGATCGTATCCGAATCGCTCGAGGATGCTTGAGTACAGCTCCACTTTGCCCGAAGGAGTTCGAAATCCCGATTCCTCATACTTCCTATAGCGGATGGGCTCCTCGATCCATCTCCTCGCCTTGAGCTCTTCGAACTTCACACCCATGCCCTTCAGTGGATAGTCATTGTACTCTCTATCATCATGAAACTCCTTGGGCAGCTCGAGCCCCATCCTCCTTATGATCTCGAAGTCTATCCGACGCTCATTCCAAGTCTCAGGCATTTCGTCTATGACTTTCTGTCGCGCAGCCACAAAGTTCTGGTAGAATAGGTGCTCATTCTCCTCTCTTTCGAGGTATGTGCAGGGAGGGAGGATCAGATCGCACAGTTCCAACGTGGGTGTCATGAAGAAGTCGGATCCGACGAAGAATTCCAAGCTAAGCAAGGCTTTCCTCGTCTCCTCAGTGTCTTCAAGGGCAAGAAGCAGATTGTTCAGAGCCCAAACTGCCTTCACAGGGTATGGCTTGCCGGTAAGAATTGCGTGGAGAACTGAGGGTGGATGAGACGGATCAAGCGCAAGTGACTTGGACCCGGTCAGGAGAGGGTACTCCTTCGCACCGATTGCCTCATCCTCGTTTGGGAGGCGGATGTCTCTGAGTAGGTCGCCCAGCCCCTTGAAACCTCTCGGCCAATTCGGAAGCAGATTTCCACCCTTCACATCCACATTGCCTGTGATCGCCACAAGTAGAGCTACTGCGCGAAGCGTCTGAACCACGTTCGTATTCATCTGCAAGCCTATTCGATTGTGACATGATGCGGGTTTGAGAGTGGCGAACATTCTTGCAGCGGTAAGTATGTCATCTTTCGGGACCCAAGTTATCTCCGCAACCCTGTCTACTGGGTATTCTTGAACCCGCTTCCTGAGCTCTTCGAAGCCTACGCACCATCTACTCACGAAGTCTTTGTCGTACAGTTCCTCGTTGATGATGATGTTCAGCATTCCAAGAGCTAGAGCGTCATCTGCTCCTGGTCTGACCTGAAGGAACATATCGGCCTTGGAAGCGATCTCCGTGAACCTTGGGTCAACTACTATCAGCTTGGCTCCGCGTTTCTTTCCTATCATTATGTCCCTCGCCCGTGTAGGGTGCGAGCTGACAGGGTTGCCTCCCCACAGCATGATGCACTTACTGTTCCTATAGTCAGGTCCGGTCTCTGAGGTGATTGATGCGCCAAAGGTGAGATTGTTCGCGATCATCATCGGGTGGTAACAATAGTGAGCATCCGAATGGAATCGCAAGGGGCTTCCCATTGCCCGAAGCCAAGCTTGCTTCGTGACCTTCGAGCAGTGGAAGGCAGCGTCGCCCCATGACCAAGTGATCGATCGTGGCCCATGCTTGTCCATGATCTGTCTGAATCTATGTGCAGCGGTGTCGAGCGCTTCGTCCCACGTTATTCGCTGCCACTTCCCTTCCCCTCGCTCGCCGGTACGTTTCAGTGGATATCGCAGTCTGTCTGGATGATACAGAAACTGGGTGACTGCAAGCCCCTTCGGGCACATGAATCCTTCATTCTGCGGGAAGTCCGGATCTCCCTCGACTCTCAACACCTTTCCGTCTTTCACGTATGCCATGACGCCACATGCGCAGTGGCATCTGTCGCAAATGGTCCTAACGACTTTCTCGCGGAGATCATCATATGAAGTCAAAATCGCAAGCCCCGTGTCTCGAACATGGATATTGCGGTCCTACTTGTCGGGACCCGCTCATATCGGATTTCGGACCATAATAAGCCTTCAAATGATCAAATACTAGCGCTGCTTCAGAGAAACTGTGCCCTCGGCTCAAACCGAGCGGACGAATGCAGGTGGAGGGCTCGGCCAGTGGCAACCTACTGGGTGATGCCGAGGATCTTGTCTAGCTCGTCAATGATGACTTTAGGCGATCTGCCTCTCATGAAGTAGTAAGGTCTCCTGGCAAAGTCTGCTATGAAGGCAGCTCTCTTCCGCCTATGTTCCCCATCGTCTACTATAGGCATAGGTACTCTACTCGATATGAGACTGCGCAGAATGTAGAAATCCCCTAGGCAATGGAAGGTTTGGTACTCCTTCTCAAAGCTCTCCATTTCTCCCACGAATGCGTCGAAGTTCCCATCTATATCCGGAAGTACTATCAGATCAGTGTTCGTTGGTCCATGATGATACCTGAAGGTGGGAACGGTATCAAAGAACTTGTTCACGCCTTGCATGGCAGGAGGCTTATCGATTCTCTCCGCTCCCCTTGGCCTGCTTCTCAAGAATACATCTTTGGAACCCGAAACGATCTGTCCCTGTCGATTACATATGAGACTCTCACCTGCGACCACTTCACCGCCTCGCCCTGCAATCTCCAGTAGCGACATGGTCTTGCCGTGATTCTCTTCGCCGCTCATGAACATGACACACCTACCCCGGTAGTAGCAAGCCGATGCATGAAACGTGAAGAGATCGATGTCTTCAAGGGCCTTCACAAGGAGCGAGATGAGGATTCTTTGAACTTCTCCATCAGAATAGGCTCCATCCATCAGCAACCTTCCATCTTCGTACGTCAGGTTTCTCTGCCCTTGCATTTTCCATATCACGTCAGGCTCGACTTTCGTTGGTTCTGTTGAGATTTGAACGTCACCGAGTCTGTAGGTGAGGAAGCTTGGGTCACCGACGACGCTTCGGATATGCTCGTCAGAAAGAGCATCTATCCGAATCCTAGCGTTTTCTATTGCAACCTCTTCAGAGCGTTTTCGCATGGAACATCTCACGACGGCCTGCATTGAGTTGCGGCGAACGCACCGATCTACACAGATACGGAAAAAAGTTGTGGTGAGGAAATCATCCTGCAGACCGGAAAATGGACCTGACCAACCCGTTCACTGCGACATTGTCTCGAACAAGGGCATCCTTGGGGAACCGTCAACAACTTCAAGTTGCTGAATTGCCCTTCAAGTCTTTTTCAACCCTGTAACGGGCCTAGATTGTAGGAGGTACACATTCTCTCTCTCAATGGCCCACTCTACATCCTGTGGTTGGCCATAGTGTCGTTCAACTTGGTTGCCCAACTCTACGAGCATCCTGAGCTCCTGTTCTGTTAGGATCTGAGCATCAACCTTCTCTTGCGGGACTTTCGTCTCAATTGTCTTCCCGGTCGTCTCATCTCTTACGAACATGATCCGCTTAGATGCAACTACTGCCGTGACAATCTTTCCTGCATTCTTGTCGATCACATAGTGATCGGGTGTAATAGTCCCCGAAACAACCCCCTCTCCGAGTCCCCAAACCGCCTCTATGATAATCTGGTTCTCCTCACATGTTACAGGGTTCACAGTGAACATGACGCCAGCTTTGTCCGCGTTTATCATCTTCTGAACTATGACTGCCATCGAGACTCTATTGTGATCGAATCCTCGCTTTTCCCTGTAGAAGATCGCCCTCGGAGTGAACAGTGAGGACCAACATCTCTGAACGGAGCTGATCAGGTCCTCCGCGCATACGTTCAAGTAGGTATCCTGCTGACCAGCGAAACTTGCGCCTGAGAGGTCCTCCGCCGTCGCTGAGCTTCTTACTGCGACGAACACTGGAGGAGTGGCATGTTCAGAGAGCTTCTTGTAATTGCCAAGGATAGCATCATTGATCGACACTGGGACTCGACATTTCATGATGATGTCTCGAATCCTATTAGACTGAAGTTTCAGCTGTTCTTGATCGTCTACCTCAATCTTGCCTAGAAGCCTCGCGAGGTCTCGGCGTGTTCTGTTCTCCTTTAGGAGATGTTGGTACGCTTGCGAAGTGACGACAAATCCGGGAGGTATGGGCAGGCCCGCGCACGCCATCTCTCCTAGGTTAGCACCCTTTCCGCCGGCGAGAGCGATGTCCCTCTTGGTTAACTCCTCGAACCAAGTCACGTAAACCAACGACGCCCTCAACCTGAGCGTCCACCCACAAGGGTGTTGACAAAAAAGGATTTCTGTCAAGAGCCACACAGACGCAATATCAGACCACTTCGGCCAGTTCCTCATCGAGCCACCGGTAGACGACTGCACTTCAGATGGTCGGGGGAGCGGAACCTGAGTTGCTGCCATAAGCATGGAGCGAGAAGGACCTAGCGTCGCGAACAAAGGTGGAATGAGCATGCTCAACTCTCGGGACTTGGTTGAGGTACGCGAGTTCTGAAGAGACTATCAGAGATAGAGAAGTATTAAATATTGTAGAATTCCACGTACGCTCATTCGAAGACGGGACGAAAGATGGCTGAGAAGGAAGAGTACGTTCTGGGTTCGAAGGTACTTGAGAGATTCCTAGGCGATAGCAATTTTCCGGTCGACTGGAAAAGCGACTATGAGAAGAAACACCTCTGGTGGTACGATGATCTTCATGTGCCCCGTCCTGTTTCTCCAATGTACGCAGACTTCTGCGGTTGGTGGGATGGCGAGCCACCAATGGCCAGATGCTGCGAGTACATGTACAGAAGGTTCTGGGCCCCATTCGGGAAAGAGTGGCCTGGCAAGATCGTGAATAGCTACGTTTTCACCACAGTGGTCCCAAGAGATCCTGAAGAGGCCAAGAGAGCCGGACCGTACTACAACATGATCATGCCGGTCTACGCAGCGAAATTCCTCATGTGGTGGCAAGACAGGTACCTTCCCGAGGTTGAGAAGAACCTAGCGTACTTGGACAAGTATCCCTACCGGAAAGCGTCGTTGGAGGAGCTGCTTTGGCTACTTGAGGAGGCTTTCGACATTTTCGAGAGGCATTGGAAGCTTCATTGGATCCTGAACCTCGCCCAATTCCAATCTTTTCTACAATTCAGAGCAGTATACCAGGAGATATTTGGTAAGATCGATGAGGACGAGGTAGGCAGGATTCTGCTCTCGATCAAGGACAAGAATTGGGAATCGATTGAGGGCATATGGAAGCTAAAAGAGGGTGTGAAGGCCAACCGTTCCCTTCGAAGGATGTTCGAGGAGTCCAAGGACAAGACTGGAGAGGCGATCCTGAAAGATCTCGAGCGGTCAGAGGGAGGAAAGAGGCTTCGTAGGGATCTCAGCAAGTATTTGGATCGTTACGGGCACAAAGCAGTATTCGCTCACGAGCTCATCTATCCGACTTGGCGCGAGTACCCGGTACCTGCTATCGAACTCATCCGCACATACCTTGCGATGGACTACAACTATCCAAAAGATGTCAAGAGAGTGAAGGACGGGAGAGATAAGGCCGTCAAGGAAATGCTCTCAAGAGTGCAGAGGACCGAGGACAAGAAGAAACTTCGGGAAGCTGTCGAACTCGCCTTGAGAATGGCGCCGCTCACTCCAGATCATCACTTCTACTTCGACCAGGGAACTCATGCGCGAATAAGGGTAGTCTTCCTTGAGATAGGAAAGCGCCTGAAGGATCTCGGCGTCATCAACGAGCCTGAAGACATCTTCTATTTCAAGTATAACGAAATGAGGGAGATCGCAGCGAATCCCAAGGCTTTCGATGCCAAGGCGAAGGTTTCCCAGCGGAGAAAGGAAAGAGAAGACGCCTTCAAGTTGACGCCTACCGATTGGGTCGGCACGGCAACCCATTGGGCCGTCTACGAGGAGCCCTACAAGCAAGGCCTATGGGGGTTCCCCGACAAGCTAGACAGAAGAAAGAAGGCAGTGAAAGGAGCCAAGGAACTCAAAGGTCTAGGAGGTTCCCCAGGTGTGGCCGAGGGAACGGCTAGAATCGTCACATCCCCTGATGAATTCGACCAGGTTCAGCCAGGCGAAATAATGGTCTGCAAGTTGACGAACCCCGCTTGGATCAACGTGTTCCCAAAGATCAAAGCGTTGGTAACGGATGCAGGAGGCATACTGGCACACCCGGCGATCGTGTCAAGGGAATTTGGCATACCATGCGTGGTTGGAACCAGTGTCGCCACAGAATCAATCAAGACCGGTGACACAATCAAGGTAGATGGAACCAGAGGCATCGTCGAGATACTCGTAAGCAAATAGCTGTCGCCAAGAGGGCACCCATCGATTCCTCTTCGCACAGAGAGGACTCCTGACAGAGACACGTAACAGCCTTCGCTACCTACACGACCGCTAGTACTGGCGGAGCCCTATCCAGCGGACAGAAGGAAAAACCAAGCCGGTGTAAAACAGAGAGCTACACCAGTCCAGTAAGAAAAGAGACGATTGCGCAGTGAATGTCCGAACCAACATGAAGAGAATCCTAGAAGAAGTCTATAAGCGCGCTTTCCAATACGAGCAGAAATATGGAAGCTGCCCTCAGTGTGTTCTCGGGGCCGTCCAGGACGTGTTTGGGACAGTTGATGACAAGGTCTTCAGGGCCGGCTACGCTCTTGCCGGAGGCGTGGGTCTCACCACGGACGGGACATGTGGGGCCTTGGCCGGGGGCGTCATGGCGCTGTCCAGCAAGTACGGTCGAACTCGTGAGAACTTTGCCGAGGGACGACATCTGAAGTCCCTTGAGCTTGCGAAGGAACTGCATGATCGATTCGTCCAGGAGTATGGGAGCTGCATTTGCCGTGAGGTGCAGATGAAGATGTTTGGACGATCCTTCGACTTGTGGGATCTCAATGACTATGAGCAGTTCGAGAGAGAAGGCGCTCACAGGGACAAGTGTCCAAGTGTGGTTGGCAACGTGGCGAAGTGGGTCGCGGAAATGCTCATGCGCGAAGAGCGTGACGCGTCTTGCTGACACATGTCACCGCTTAACCGCGCCACGTGCGCCGTGTCTTCTGCATTTGTTGCCCGTCTAGTATGTTCTGCAATCGAGCGGTGTTGCATGTAAGGGTTCCGAAATCGGAAGTGATCCGACGCAACTCATCTAGCTTGTTCGACTATCTTCCTCCAATCGCCAGCACAAGCATGATGACGATGAAGAGCAGTATGGTCACCCAGAGATGGTATAGTGTAGTAAGGACCTCATAATTGACAGCGGCTAGCAAGCCTGCGAAGACGGCTCCTAGGACTATGTAGACGAACAGGGCCCCTCTGAGAACTCTACCAATATTGTGCCTCAGAATATAGGCGACTAGGATCAACCCTGTCAATAACCACAGAATCGCGGGGATAGCATTACCGTCCGTTAGACGAGCACCTCCCCTGTTGCTCTGTCCATGACATGGATCTTCTCCAAGTCGAATTCAAGCCACTTCGTTTCTCCTGGCTTGACTGATTGTTCGGGGGGAGCGACTGCTTTGAAAAGGTCCGTGCCAGTAATGCCCATGTCTAGGATGACCTTCGCCCCCAGACGCTCAGCAACCATGATCTTTGCCTCGATCGTGTTCTTTCGGGGCTCTTCCAAAACACGGATATTCTCAGGTCGCACGCCCAAGGTTATTCTTCGGTCCTTCAACTTTTCGCTGACTGGTTTGCCAAACTCGGAGATGTCGAGGCGGAAGAAGCCCCCATTCAGTACCCATTTGCCTCTATCTTCTTCAAAGTCACAGTCGAAGAAGTTCATAGGCGGACTACCCATGTAGCTCGCAACAAACCTGTTCTTGGGCTTCTCATACAACTCTACCGGAGTTCCGATCTGCTTGATCTCTCCATTATCGATCAGACCTATGCGCTCACCCATTGCCATGGCTTCCGCCTGATCGTGCGTGACATAGAGGAAAGTTCGTCCCAGCTGCCTGTGAATCCTCTTTAACTCGATTCGCATCTCTAACCTTAGCAAAGCGTCGATGTTGCTTAGCGGTTCATCAAGTAGTGTAGCTCTGGCGCTTCTCACGATTGTCTTGCCAAAGGCAACTCTCTGTGCTTCTCCGCCGCTGTAGGTTCGAGGAAGTCTGTTGAGGATGTGTTCTACATGCACGAGGTTGGCAACTTCGGTCACTCTCCTTTGGATTTCGTTCTCAGGGACTCTTTGTATTCTGAGTGGGAAAGCTATGTTCTCAAATCCGGTCTTGTTAGGATACAACGCCAACGATTCAAAGAACATAGATATGTCTCTATCGGCGACTGGCGAATCATCGACGCATTCGCCTCCAAGATAGACGTGTCCTCTGTCAGGCTTCTCTAATCCAGCTATTGTCCTGAGCAGAGTTGTCTTCCCGGCTCCGGGAGGACCGAGCAAGCAGAAGAACTCCTTGTCTTCTATCTCGAATGTCACATCTTTGAGCACTTGTCGTTTCCCGAAGCTTTTCGATACTCCTTCGACTCTAATTCCGGCCACGATCTTCTCTCCTAAACAAGGCACGTTTCGGTCTTCTTGTCGATAACGTGAATGTTGTCGATGTCGAACGTAATGTGCTTCTTTTCGTTGGGTTTGGCTCTGAAAGTAGGCCGAGCTAGGAACCGAATGAAGTGATTGCCTAATCTCGCATAGACTATAGATTCCGAGCCCATAGGCTCGTATGACTCAATGGAAACCTCAATGGCGTCTTTTGGCGGCGTTCTCTCACAGAGCCCTACGCTCTCAGGTCTTACACCCAAAATCGTCTCTGATCCGGTTGCGCTTTTCTCTATGATGGATCTCAGATCTGTAACATCCAATCTGAATGTTCCTTGATCTAGATAGGCCTTGCCGCCATCTTCCACGAAGGTGCATTCAATGAAATTCATCGGCGGCGTGCCTATGAAGCCCGCGACAAACCTGTTCTCCGGCTTCTTGTAGATTTCATCTGGTGTGCCACACTGCTGCAAGAGGCCTTTGTTCATGACGGCGACCTTGTCAGACATCGCCATGGCTTCAATTTGGTCGTGTGTCACGTATACCACAGTTTGCCTTATCTCCATCTGCAACCTTCTTAGCTCAGCTCTCATCTTCACCCTGAAGGCAGCGTCCAAGTTGCTCAATGGCTCATCCAGGAGCAAAATCGAAGGTTTTGTTACAAGCGTTCTAGCCAGAGCGACTGTCTGAAGTTCCCTCTGCGTCATTCGGAGAGGCATCTTGTCAAGTATGTCTGAAATGCGGAGGAGTTTCGCGATGTCCCTCACCTCTCTATCGAGTTCAGTGCCGCTTAGCCTTCTTATTCTCAAGCCGTAGGCTATGTTGTCGTACGCGGTCATATGGGTAAAGATCGCATAATCTTGAAAGACTAGTCCGACTCGCCTCTCCTTTGGGCTTAGTGCCGTAATATCATTCCCATCGAAGCATATTCTTCCGCTAGTCGGCCTCAGGAGCCCCGCGATCATTTTTAGCGTTGTTGTCTTTCCGCAACCAGACGGGCCCAAGAGTGAGACGAGGGTCTTGTCTTCAATCTTGAGGCTAAGGTCGTTTACGGCGATCAGCCTGCCGTACTCTTTCCGTAGCTTTTCTAGTGCAATTTCAGTCATAGTCTAGATCTCTGTTGCGAAGCTATCTCTTCACGGCGCCGAAGGTCAATCCTCTAGCTAGATATCTCTGGATAGTGTATCCAAACACGATCAGTGGGACGACAGCGATGATGCCCAATGCTGACTGGGGACCGTAGAGTACCGCAATGGAAGCTACGAAGTAGGTAAGTTTCACGGGAACTGTTATGATGTTTTCATGAGTAAGGGTTAGGGCGAGCAGGAACTCGCTCCAGTTCAGCACCGAAATGAATAGCGCTGTAGCCATTACTCCTCCCCTTATCAGAGGGAGTGTCACTTTGAAGTGAGCTCCGAGAGGAGATAACCCGTCTACCATCGCCGATTCTTCAAGCTGCGGGGGAATCTCATCGATGAAGCTTCTGATCATCCAGACAGAATAGGGCAACGTGAACACAGCATACACCACAACGAGACCGAGGTATGTGTCAACTAGGTGCAAGGTGGAATACAGGATTACTATCGGAATCAGCGCGCAAACAGGCGGAATCATTCTGGCAGAAAGCACGAAGAGCGGAAGAAAGTTACCTCCAATCTTGTGCCTAGCTATTCCAAAAGCTGCCAGTAGACCAACAACGATCGAAAGTGTAGTCCCCCCGGCTGTGCATATCGCACTATCGATCAATGCGGGGACTATTGAGGTGAAGGTCAAGATCATCGAGCTTTGCCCGGCAGCTCCCTGTGGTGAATAGTTGCCCCCTGTGAACAAGATCCAATAATTCATGAATTCCGGCGATGTTGGTATCCATGTTGGGGGACGAGTGACCCATTCACCCTGAGGCTTCAGCGAGGTCATGAATAACCAGAATAGCGGAAAGAGAGTGCATATCACCCCCAACGCCAACGCGACATACCCATGCTTCGCGAGTTTCTCTTCTAGTACCTCTGCTCTCTCTGCCGTCTCCGGTTCGCTCCTAGCCATCCCTATTTCTCCCTCACCAACAGAACCGGTCTCACAGCAGTGATTATGAGCAGCAGACTAACCAACAATACCACGATGGCGGCTGTGGAGGCATATCCTATCCTAGCATTCATTATCGCGGTAGTAAACGTGAACATCGAAATGGTCTCTGTATCGAAGCCTGGTCCTCCCCCTGTCATCAGATAGAGCTCGTCGAAGAGTTTCATCGCCTCCATCGCCCTGATTACTACGGCGATTATGATGATATTCCTAAGCATAGGGATTTTCACATCCTTGAACACTTGCCAATCTGATGCACCAAGAACCTTTGCAGCGCTGATCGGGTTTTCGGGCAGCGAGATCAAACCAGAATATAGTATTAGGAACATGAACGGAGTCCAATGCCAGATGTCGGTAGCAATCAACGCTATCCAAGCCAAGGTTCCGTCTGACAACCATCGAGTACTCATGAAGTCTATTCCGGTCGCGAGCGTGAGTAGGTGGTCTATCGGTCCCGAAGGTTGAAAGATCATCCAGAACGTGTAGCCGACTATCAGAGGCATGACAAACATTGGTAGCAGAAAAATGGAGAACACAGCCTTCCTACCGCGAAAACTCTTCGACACTAGATTGGCCAAATACAAGCCTATCAGAAATTCGGCCGCAACGGCGAACAGAACGAACATGGCCGTTCTGCCCATCGCCAGAAGGAACCTTGTGTCCTGCATTATCCGGAGGAAGCCCATGCCGAAGTCGAAACTGGCTGTCCACCAGTCTCCCTTGGCGGGATTCCAGTTGGATAGGCTAAGAAAGATCTCAATCAAGAAAGGAGTTAGAAGTATCAAAAAAAGGAGGAATTGTATGGGACCTACAAGAACTACCACTATGCCGGTTTTTGTATTCACGATCCTAGAAAGCTTCTCCAGAAAGGATCTTTCCTTGCTCTGTCCCAAGGATGTGTCACAGGTTAGGATCCATCAGTTCCTTGAGCTTTGCTCCGTATTGCAAGTCCTTGATAAGCGCCCAGACTTCCTTCTGCTTGTCTCTGCCTATCTCGTCCGTGATTATCTCCCATTCCGCCGCGACTGAATCCATAGCTTTCTTGGGATCTGCGCCCCCCTTGAGTACCGCGTTGACTTGTCTGTCCAAGGCGTCATCGTATCTGGTTGCGCCTTCCATGGTGAGGTCAGGTACAAACCAGTTGGCAGCATTGTCGAGCATGATTGAAAAGAAATCTGCGCCCCACATCTTTTGGAGTTCAGGATATCTGGTGCTGTCGAAGTGGCTCATCCGGAAAGGTTCATACCATCCACCTGGATCAGGGAGCCAATTTGCACTTACGTCGGCATCAAGGTAGTACTGCATGAATAGATAGGCAAGCTCCGGATGCTTTGAGTGGGCGTTCACGAAGAGCGTATTGTCCAATGCGAGCATGCCGCCATGCCTTATCCTACCGTCCTTCGTAGGATACCCCGGACTTAGGGCGCCCTTCAATAGGTCTCCCACGCCCTGGGCATACGCGAAATGTTTCATGGACGTCCAAGCGCATGTCATGACAACCTTGCCTTTCCAGACGAAGTCGTACATCTGGTCCCAGAAGCCTGTGTAGCTCTCGGGAGGCTGGAACTTCTGTATGTCGACCTCGTCCTGCAACGCTTCTATTGCTGGGTCAGAGTTTATCAAAGGATGCATGTCGTCGTCGAAATAATGGACGCCTCGTGAGGCCAACCTCATCTTGTATTCTATCAACTCCCATACAGGGTTCTTTAGACTCCACCAGCCCCATCGACCTTCTTCGGGTCGATAGAAGAACTCGCATATGTCTGCTACTTCCTTCCAAGTCTCCGGCGGTTTCAGTTCACGTCCATATTGAGACTTGAAGGCGTCTTTTTCCTTTGGATCTTCCATTATGTCAGATCTGTACTGTAGGAACCAGACATCGTAGTCTAGCGTCGAGGCATACCAGTGACCAAGGTACTTGTTCTCGTTCTCCATCTTGGATGGAATGATCCTGTTTGGTCCATGGTCAAATTCAGGGTCGTACTTCTGCACATAGTTGTCGAGGTTCTGCGCAAGACCCATCTCAGCGAAATCCGCTATCCAATTGGCAGGGATGATCTGAAACAGATCCACCGCACCTGACTTGGCTGTCGCCTCAGCCGTCAGCTTAGATCTGATCTGTTCAAAGGGCATTTCAACAGTCTCAACGACCAATCCGGTCCCATCTAGAAACTCCTTGTAATACTTCGGGTCCCACTGTCCTTTGGCGGGTGGCGGTATGGCTGCCACGATCTTGTATCCCGCTGGAACGTTGTTCAGTTGCATATACTGCTTTGCAACGTTCAATGCCCTTTCAGCGGAGGTCGCTCCGGTCACGACTATTCCAGTCGGCGTAGTAGTTGGTGGAGCTACGGTCGTCGTTGTGGTCGGCGTAGGCGGTCCTGGGGCTGTAGTAGAGTAGTAGTAGATTCCGGCACCTGCTGCTGCTGCGGCAACGACTGCACCGGCCGCATACTTGAGGTAGTTTCTCCGTGTGATTTTCTTCTCTTCACCCAATTCATTTTCACTAGCCATCAATCGATGGCATGGAAGCATGCGACCAAGTCTCCATATAAGACTATCCACGAGAATTTAGGCCAGCTCGCAAAACGGTCAGACCGTGAAACCTGTGAGAGTAGAGAATTATGCCGGCGCTGGTTCGTGGTTCAGTACGCTAAGAGCCAGAGGTCTGTTTTGGTTAGAGGGTGGACGCTCATAGGAATCAGAGATGGGATCCGAGCGTAGTCGGACGCGCACGACATGTGAATGCTCTCCTAGACGTCGGGCTACAGGAAATCTCAAGTCTCACACGGGGCCATATAGAATGAAGCTAATCACGACAGCAACGTAAGCATATGTTGTCTTGTCTTGAACATGGCGTCAATAGGGCGGAGAATCGCACAAGATGAAATTCGTTGCAATTGCCGGTCTCCTCATGATGGTTGTGTTGACGATTCCCGGCTCTGGTGCAATCTCACGCAGTGCAGCATCCGACTTCGGGGAGATTTGGATCCCGTCGGCGAGAACCACTTGGCAGTGGCAACTCACCGGAACCTTGGATCGATCATACGACGTAGAGATGTACGACATTGACCTCTTCGAAAATAATGCTGACGTTGTGGCGTCGCTTCATGCGAAAGGCCGCAGGGTCGTGTGTTACATTAGTGCTGGAAGTTGGGAGAATTGGCGACCTGACGCTAATTTGTTCCCAAAAGAGGTGCTGGGAAGGCGTCTGGCAAATTGGCCCGGAGAGAGATGGTTAGACATTCGCCGTCTCGATATTCTCGGTCCAATCATGACCGCACGCTTGGATCTGTGCAAGCAGAAGGGATTCGACGGAGTGGAGCCAGACAACATTGACGCGTACACCAACAACTCAGGATTTCCGCTGACATACGACGATCAAATCGCGTACAACAGGTTCTTGGCCGAAGAGGCCCACAAGCGTGGTCTATCGATCGGACTGAAGAACGATCTGGATCAGGTCTTGGATTTATTGCCCTATTTCGACTGGGCGATCAACGAGCAATGCTTCGAGTACAAGGAATGCAAGAAACTGATGTCGTTCATTGAGGCTGGCAAAGCGGTCTTCCACGTCGAGTACAACCTCAGGGTAGCTCGGTTCTGCCCTAAAGCGAACAGCATGAGCTTCAATTCGATGAAGAAACACCTCGACTTGGATGCGTGGCAGAAGCCATGCTGGTGAGAACTCGTCTCATCCGCAAGGAAAGCACTTGTAGTCGATGAGATACGCGTTGCGCCGGAACTCGTCGGGCCTAGGAGGAGAACGTTAGGTGAGACAATGCGACTGCTGAGCGTGGTCTTCGTGGTCGCACTTGTGTTTTCTTGCTCGATTCCAGCAATCCTACGAGTGATGGCCCCACGATACGAAACCCTTGGGTGACCCCGACCTTTGCGTGTGCGACTGCCCCCCAGTAGACCCGCTCAGCGACTCCGCTGGCCATGTGCGTGACTAGGACGCCTGACACGTCATTCGTCGAATGGTTCAGGGGGCAATCCTACTGGAGCTTGGCCCCAGCACGAACTTCTCTAGACCGTGCTTCTCTTGAAGAGGATCTCCTTGTTTTCACTGTAGGTGTCGTCATCCCAGGCGACGTAGGCGCTGCTTCCGGTCGCAGCGAGTGACGGGTACTCTGATACGCCGGGGTTGTTTGTTAGGCGCTGTGTTCTTTGCCATGTTCCAGCGCGGTCCATGCTGCGTCTGAAGAGTATCTCCCAACCGCCGTATGTCGTGTCCGCCCAACATACGTAGACGTTGCTGTCGCTTGCAGCAACAGAGGCGAACTGAGACGAACCTGTGTTGCTTGTCAGACGCTTGAGAGAGCTCCATGTCGTACCATTATCGGTGCTACGCTTGAACAGTATCTCCCAGTTGCCACCGAATGTATCGTCTGACCAAGCTACATACACGCTACTGCCGCTTGCGGCCAAGGAAGGATCCATAGACGCACCTGCGTTGCTCGTTAGCCGTTGAGTCGGCTTCCACGTTGCGCCACTATTGGTGCTGCGCCTGAAGAGTATCTCGTCATTCCCGTCAAACGTGTCGTCCTGCCACGCTACGTAGACAGTACTTCCACTTGTGGTGATAGAAGGGGATGCAGACGAGCCCGCGTTGTTTGTCAGCCGTTGAATTGCCCCCCAACTTGCGCCGCCGTCTCCGCTTGCCCTAAAGAACACCTCATAGCCGCCGGGTGTGTTGTCCGACCAGACCACGTAGACGTTGCTTTCGCTCGTGGCGACTGAAGGGCGCTGAGAGAAGCCTGCGTTGTTTGTTAGCCGCCGAATCGGGTCCCATGTTGTTCCGTTGTTGGTGCTTCGCCTAAAGAGTATCTCTTGGTTGCCCCCATAGGTGTCGTCTTGCCAAGCTACGTAGACGTTGGTGCTAGTGGCAGCAACGGAAGGTGAGCAAGAGACGCCTGCGTTACTTGTGAGACGCTGCGCAGCTCCCCATGTCGCGCCTCCGTCTGTACTACGCCTGAAGAGTATCTCATCGTTGCCCCCGAATGTGCTGTCTCTCCATGCCAAGTACAGGTTGGTTCCGCTCACGGCGAGGGAAGGATACCAGGAGGTGCCCACGTTGTTTGTCAGTCTCCGGGTCGGTTGCCACACCTGCGGGTGGGCCGGCGAGAAGGTCGGGTTGAAATCTGCCACACTATTGCTTGTCAATTGACTCCTGTCGGTTCCGTCAACACTCATTATCCAGATCTCAGCTGAGTTAATGCCTGCCGTTATCGAAAAATATGCAATCTCGTTTCCCTCATAGGAATACATGGGTGCATCTTCTCCGCTCTCCAATGTTCCAGTCAAGTTTGTTAGTTGCATATTGGTCAGATCCACGCGGTAGATCTCCGTGTTCGTGAAGCCTCGCTTGAAAATCACATATCTCCCGTCCGGGGAGTAAACGGGCATTTCATCAAGGTCGCTTCCATCTGTCAAGTCTGTGGTCGCGCCCGTGGCTACTGAATATCTGCAAATCTTGGACTTCGGGTCGGGATCTGTACGCGAGGTGACATACCTTTGGAAAACGATGTATTTGCCGTCGGGCGAGAAACTAGGCCAGACATCGTCAGCGCCTCCCGTAACTGCGCCCGCGGTGCCTGAACCATCGGCATTCATTGTATAGATGTCGTCGTTAAACGACCCCGGGCCTGCGCCCTCACTGACCGCGAAAACAATCTTTGCACCACCCCACGAGAATTTCGGCTGCGCTGTATCCTTTGCGAGAGCTCCGGTCAAATTTGTCTCGCCAGTACCGTCAGCGTTAATCGCGTAGATATCCGCGGTCGGAGGCGTTCCGGGAATGAATCGTCCAAACACGATCTTCGTTCCGTCGTAGCGAAAATGAGGGTCACGGTCACCATATGTATTATCCACAAGCTTGGCTTGGCTGGTCCCGTCGACATTCATAATCCAGATATCCCAGTCTTGGCCGCTTTGCTGCCGGCTGAAGGCGATCTTATCATAGACTGGTCCCGAGGCCCACGCAGGAGGTGTCGGGACAAGCACGCCGCTCATCGTTGAGAGTAGGATCGCTGTCGACATTAGCGAAAGTGCGCAGGCCCTTTCTCTTCGATGACTTGCAACTCCACCAGCACTCATCTTCATACCACCGTGTCAATTGGGTATTCTTGTCATGGCGCCCCTCTCTGGCGCTCTTGGATTCCGAGTCAGCCCTGGACTTCTAGCAGGCAAGCATTGAATCCTAGAAAGCAACTGAGAATAGTGAGTCTGCGTCAGGATTTCTGATTTTCGGTCTTGCTCCCAGATCTGGCAGCTAGGGTGAAGATCGCTCAAATGGCAAACGATGCTCTCCAGCAAGCTCAAACCCCTCATGGTCGGAGAAAAGCCGTCCGCAGAATTCCCCTCGCTCAAAGGAATTCGAAGTCCGAGATCTCTCCAAAGAGCAAACAGGGTTCGCACCGTAACGAGCACATCCTTCGGCCATGGATCCGGCAGACCACCTGTCCTAGCGGACATGAGGAAAAGGACAAGTGGACTGAAACTCGACGAACGCCGTATGACGCTTCGGAGATTACGACCTCATGGAGCCACGTTCTTTGCATAGACACCTTGAGACGCAGAAGTGTACGGGCGTTGCCGTTGGCTTCGCACAAAGGAGGTGGTCTCACATGTCGCGCGTAACGTTCGATGCCTAGACCCGTGAAGTTCAAGCCATCTTCGTCTCAGTTCGGAGCATCGACGCGTGTGTGTAGAGGCCTTAAAGAGCAGGACCACCCAATATCTAACGATCTTGTTGAAAGGCCTGCCAAGAGACGCGTTGCACCATGGGCGGGGGAGACCCCGCGGCCAACGCCAATCCATGGCCGAAATGACTCGTCTCTGGTATTTGATCAGGATCTCAAACAAGTACGGACTCGACACGCACAAATTCCTTATGTGTTTTCCAAACGCGTGGACTCATGAAAAATCGTCGCACAATGGCATATCGATCCAACTCCGCCAGAAGACAAAGGACAATTGCGTCTTTCTTGTAGCGCAAGATCAAAAGGTGATCGCGCAGCTACACCTTAGCCAGAAGCTGCTCAAGTATCTTCCAGAAGTTGACCCCGCAAGTTTCCCATTCATCGAATTCACTCCAGCTGGCAAGATGGAGACGTTGGAAACGATGGACCTGCAAATCAAGGACATAGATGCTAGAGTTAGATGGGTCAATGTAGTAGCCAGGGTCATTGGGAAATCGAATCCAAGAAACGTCTTCTCGAGGTTCGGCGATCCCCTCGCCTTGTCGATCGCGACAATCTCTGATGGCACCGGGTCTATGAGGTTGCCCTTGTGGAATGCCCAGATAGATAGGGTCTCGATTGGTGACACAGTTCAAATTGAGAATGGACGAGTGAGAACGTTTAGAGGGGAACTGCAGGTGAGCGTCGGCAGAAGCAGTAAACTCGAAGTCATCAGATGCAATCAATACAGTAAAGGCGCCCTCTGAGAACGCGGCCGCCCAATTCACAACGTAGCGTTCACACACCACGGTCTCTAGATGCCAAGATCCGCGGCCACATCCATATGCGCTTCCACCCGCAGTTCGGTCACCGTAGTCTTCAATGCCTGCATTGCCACGTCGTCCATGCAGAGGAGACGGCTAGCGTTCTGAGGGCGAGACTGCCGGAGAACTCCGCCGAACACGAAGGGGGACAGAAAGCGCGCCAACTCCTGTTCGACGGGCAATTCGCAGACTCCTTCTCGCGTGAACTCATCGCGCCGGAAAGTAGACGAGTCCAAGAGGGTCGAGGATTCGCGGAGAGGTGTGTGAGTAGCAGGTGAACCAAACGTAGGACACTTAAGTGGAAGGCAACGCTATTCATGAACGTATACAGCGGATTGGGACCGCCCGTCCCATCCAATGTGTAACAGAAGCAGAAAGTGGTGAGCAGAACATGACAGAACAACAGAAAGTTGAGCCAACCCCACC
>CAZLHM010000016.1:0-42235 GCA_964559555.1 uncultured Candidatus Bathyarchaeia archaeon | reverse complement strand
CAGAGCCACGAGAGTTCGAATAGCGCCTCCCACTTGAATCCAAGGTTAACCATCTCGATGAGTCTCCTTGGGTTGTACTTCACGGTCAACCTTCCGACAGGACAACTTCCTGCGCATCTGCCGCATTGAATACACGAGAGGACTCCTTCTCCCCTAGGGGTGTTCGCTACCTCCTGCATGAATCCCGGGTCGCGCCGACGAGCGTGAATCTGGGAAAGAATGAATTCGAGGTCAGCCTCGGACGAAGTCATAAAGATTCACGCCTTTTTCTCGAAGATCATCTCACAGTAGGGGTCGCCTTTGTGCATGCTGGCGTTGTATCGGAAAGATATCTTCGGGTTTATTGATTCGGAGACTCCTGAGAGGAAATGTCCCCACAAGTCGCAGACGTAAGGAGGAGCATCCAGCATCTTCCATCCTTTCAGGTAGGGACAGAAGGTCACTCTAGCTACTGTCCGATCTTCAGATGTCTGCACTATCTTGTACTCCCAGCCGATGTCACGTGCCATCCCCATGAGAACATTGTCAAGCTCCTTCAGATCACCCTTTGCGAGACTAAGCTTGTCCTTCCAGAACAGTCCGATCTTTGCACCGACATCATGATAGGCTTCTTGCAGTAGTCGCTCACCCTCAGGTCCATATTTCTCTTTGACTTGACGCGATATTGTTGCGAAGCAGCCAACGATTCCCACGATACCTGAGGAGATGTATCTCCTCGCAAAGCTCATGATTTCTTCTCTGAGTTTCTCGTCTACGACTTCCACGCTTGTCACTCGCAATCCCGGTTTATGAGGGTCAATCCACAAATACGCATGGCGTATAGTCTACATGCACGCGATACTAATATAATTACCATAGAAATATCACATCACCGGTCCTCCGACTTGCGAGGCGCGACGCTTCATCATGGTCATCAAGAGCAGCGAACTTGATCTGAATTTCATTGAGGAAGTCTCTAGAATCAGCGGCGACGCGGTGAAGTCATGCTTTCAATGCGGAACGTGCACGGGAACATGCCCTTCGGGCCGCCTGACTTCTCTTCGAAGTCGGACAATAATAAGGAAAGCAATACTTGGGATGAAGAAGGAGGTTCTTTCGAGTCCGGCGCTTTGGGAGTGCATGATCTGCTTCAAGTGTCATGAGCAATGTCCGAGAGGAGTCAACATACCGGTTGTGATGCTTGCACTTCGAAACCTCGCTGTGCGCGAGGGAGTCGTGCCACCTGAAGGATACTCGAAGATGGCAAGATCCGTCTATGAATCAGGAGCAGTCCAACCTCCTCAGGATGTCGTTACTCGAGACTTCGAAAGCTTCTCTCGCAACTCGTTCAGTCTCCCAAGCCTGTCCAAACCACTGGACCAGGGCAAGTTCGCAAAGGCTCTCAGTGAGACAGGTTTGAGGAAGATCATCGGAGGATAGGCATACGAGATTCGGTTTATTCCTAGGTTGCTATGCGCAGACTGAGCAGTATGCCTGCGAGCTTTCCGCGCGACAGGTGCTGCCCAAGCTCGACGTAGAGCTCGTAGAGATCAAAGGTGCAGGCTGCTGCGGTTTTCCTCTAAACAGCCTCGACAACCTGACTTGGACGTACTTGACCGCCAGAAACCTCGCTTTGTGCGAGGACCAGGGTCTCGACATGCTCCCGCTCTGTAACGGGTGTCATTTGTCAATGTGCGAAGTAAAGCACGCATTGCAGTCGGATGCTGCCATGAAGGAGAAGGTGAATGCAATACTTGCGTCAGAGGGACTCCGATACAATGGCACAGTGAGGGTCAGACACGTAATCGAAGTCCTACACGACGACATTGGCCCGGAGAAGATACGGAACGTTGTCAGTAAGCCCATGGCCGGATTGAGGTTTGCTGCACACTACGGTTGCCACGCACTCAGACCAAGTGAGCTTGGCAGGCCAGACGATTCGCGAAACCCCATGAAACTCGAAACCCTGATAGGCGCTCTCGGAGCACGGTGGGATGTCTATCCCGAGAGACTGGACTGCTGCGGCGCAGGAATAGCGGTCTCTGCAGGCGAATCCTCCCTAAAGATCGCGGGCGCAAAGCTTGAGAAGCTCAGAACGGCTGGCTTCGACGGATTGGTAACGACATGTCCGTTCTGCATGAGAATGTTCGATGCAAGACAAGAGGCAATTGGTGCCCTTCTCGGTGCCGATACTTCATTCCCCACTTTTTACTATACTCAGCTGTTGGGTCTCTGCATGGGCCTCGACCGAGCCACGCTCGGCCTACAGCTGAACATGAGTCCTGTTGATGAGGTCGTTCAGAAATTCCAAGCAGCATCAGCGTAGCAGCGCACGAGCAACGATGGATGCACAGATACGCAAAGAAACAGGTCTCACAACAATCGAAGGAAACAAACTCCTCTTCCGCGCCTGAAATGTAGGCCGGAAAGGCTTTTCTTCCCTGCACGTATCCTCTGCTAGGTGACCACACATGGTGAAGATACTCGAGAAGTTCGAATATCCTGAGGGACTACTCTATTCGGCAGACCATCTGTGGGTGAAGAAGGAAGACGGGACCGTCCGTGTGGGCGTTACCGACATGGCTCAGCAGGCTGCTGGTTCGATCCTCTTCGTGAGGCTGATGCCAAAAGGCAGACAGGTCGAGTCCGGGAAACCACTAGGAACGATGGAGACCGGCAAGTGGGTTGGTCCTCTGAAGTCCCCGCTCTCAGGAGCGATAGTCGAGTCTAATGACGCACTGAAGACGCAACCAAAATTGCTCAATGAGGACCCGTACGGCAAGGGCTGGCTTGCTGTAGTTCAACCGTCCAAGCTGGATGATGAGCTGAAGAATCTGATGACAGATCAGGCTCAGATCGAGAAGTTTGTGCAAACCGAACTGCCGAAACTGTTCAAGAAGTAGTGCGGTCACTCACAGCTTCTTCTTGGAAATGCAGAACGTTGCACTGTGGCACTCGGAAATTCAAACACAGCTCCAGCGCGCATGGAACTCGAAATGAGAGTTGGACAGGTTCTCCTGCTTGGGGCCAGTAGAACTCAGACGACACATGAGGAGATGTCTGAAGAAACCGTTGAGGTCTCCACTGCATCTAGTTGTCCGCCTGCAGGAAGAGCGATCAATGTCCTCCTCACGAATCGAAGGTATAAGGCTCGCAGACAATGTCGTCTAGTGTACGCAAGAGCGAGTTTGGCTTGGTCTCGGACACGCACTTTGCAGGCGAGTCTTTCACTGAACAATCACCTGAGTACATGAGGACGAGCTTCGCAGCAGCTATCACCATGGGCTTTGTCCAAGGAAGGTTCTTTCGGGATGCGAAGTTATACTGCCTTAACCTCCTTCTGACCTACGCCGATGGGTGCGTCGGTAGATGCGCATACTGTGGCCTATCGCGAACAAGAGAGGATAGTCAGTCATGGAGAGAGCGGAGTTTCATTCGAGTTGACTGGCCCATCTTCAAGACAGACGAAATCATGAACAGAATTGGTTCCGAGACCTGTTCTCACGTGGAAAGAGTCTGCGTCTCGATGATAACGCACAGGAGAGCTCCAAGAGACACACTGAGCATCATACGGAGACTGCACGACAAGATGGAGGCCATATCCGCACTAATCACGCCGACGATCGTCGATAAGGGCTGGCTCCTTGAGGCCAAGGAGGCCGGAGCGGACAAGGTGGGAATAGCGATCGACGCAGCAACCCCGGAGTTATTCCACAAGTTGAGAGGGCGAGGGGTGTCAGGGCCCCATAAGTGGGAGAGATACTGGAGGGCAGTGCAAGAAGGAATAGAGATCTTCGGTAGACACAACGTGGGAATACATCTGATAGTGGGATTGGGAGAGACAGAGCGGGAAATGATTGAGATAATTCAGATGGCGTATGACAAGGGCGCGCTATCTCATCTTTTCTCCTTTTTCCCAGAGCAGGGATCATTGATGCATCGACACAAACAGCCCCCGGTCGGGTCGTATAGACGAGTGCAGCTGGCTCGATACCTAATCAACAAAGGCATGACTTGCGCGGATAAGATGGGCTTCGATGGGAATGGAAGAGTGGTGGACTTCGGCCTCGATGACAGCGTGCTCCATGACGCGATCAACAGCGGGATGCCCTTCGTGATCTCAGGATGCTCGACGAAGAGAATGGAGAACGCTTGTAACAGACCTTTTTCAGATTCCACGCCTTATCAGGCATACATCGGCGAATTGAGAAACTTCCCTTTCATTCCTGACGAGAAGGATGTCTCGATCGCAAAGAGGCAACTCGGAGATTACTCTGATAGGCCCCCAAGAGTGTGGATAGATGACATAGGTTGCGAGAATTGCCTCGACATAATCTAGAGCACGGCTCTAAAGATGACAGTCCTGAATTGGTGGAACAATGCTTCCAGTCGGACTCTCGTGAGCTGGAGTCGTTTCTTGATAGAGCGTATGACTTGTCTCAAGAGCACTTCTCCAACTTGATCCACTTTTACGTGCCAAGCATGGTGCATTACGAGACATCATTCTACCAAGCAACCAAAGCCAACAGCTTCCCAGGAATCTCAGTGACAGGCAAGTTCTGCGCTCTCAACTGCAAACACTGCAACGGCCAACTATTGGAAAGCATGATCGCAGCAACAACGCCTGAGGAACTGTTCAGAGTGTGTGCCAAGATCAAGGATCAAGCCGGCACGGGGTGCCTAGTTAGCGGTGGGAGTCTCAGCAGTGGAGCTGTGCCCCTCATGAAATTCATTCGAACAATCAAGCGAGTCAAGCAAGAGCTTGGACTTGACACTGTTGTACACACCGGCTTGGTGGACCGATCCCTAGCAAGAGCCCTAGCTCACGCGGATATCGATGCGGCTATGATCGACGTGATCGGATCGAACGATACCCTCAGAGAGATATATCACCTCAACGAGGACGTACGTTCGTTTGATCGTTCGCTCTCACTACTTGAGGAGAACTGTGTCCCAACCGTCCCTCACATCGTCATAGGGATACATTACGGAAAACTGAAGGGTGAGAAGCAAGCACTAGAGATGGTGTCGAAACACAATCCAGCCGCTGTAGTCCTCGTAGCATTCACACCACTAAGCAACACAAAGATGGAACACGTTTCACCGACCGTGCCTACAGATGTCGCCCGGGTGGTGTTGGCTTCAAGATTCCTGATGCCGGAGACTCCCTTGGTGCTTGGATGCGCTAGGCCAAGAGGTCAATATAAAGCAGAAACCGATGCCTTGGCGATTAGAGCGGGTGTGAATGGAATCGCATATCCAAGTGAAGATGCCTACGAATTCGCAGGAAAACTGGGGTTGAGGATCAAGTTCCATGAGAAGTGTTGCTCTCTCCTGTGGCGGGATATTGCCGTCCACACAGCTCGCATGAATGCATGACATGAACCCCATTCTCGCGGACTCGTAGTTCGAGGACGTGTGACAGATGGAGAAGTGGAGGCTCCTTGACACGGGGAGACGTAGCGCTGCCGAGAACATGGCACTGGACGATGTAATCCTCAAGTGCAGATCTGACCATCTGATTCCCAACACGGTACGCTTTCTCCAGTTCGATCCCCCGGCCGTGCTTGTGGGGTACAATCAGGACGTTGAACAGGAGGTTCGACTAGACTACGTCAAGAGAAGGCGCATAGACATAAACAGGCGAGTGACCGGGGGGGGCACCATATATTTTGACAAGTCATCCATAGGATGGGAAGTCATAGCCTCCAGCGATTCCATTTCCTGTGGTCAATGCAAGGAAGAACTCTTCAAGGTCATGTGTGAAGGCCCAATTCGTGCACTGAACATCATAGGGATACGCGCCGCCTTTCGGCCTAGGAACGACATCGAAGTCGAAAGTAGAAAGATATCCGGCACAGGCGGTGTGGAATCGGGCGACGCGCTCCTCTTTCAAGGCACCCTACTTGTCGACTTTGACGTTGAAACGATGGTTCGCGCGCTAAGGATACCAATTGCGAAGCTAAGCGATAAGGAACTCAAGTCAGCGAAGGAAAGAGTGACGTGCATTAAGTGGGAGATAGGCTATCGGCCAAGCTACAGGACGATCAAGGAAGCGTTAAGGAAAGGTTTCGAAGAGGCTCTCGCTATCAAACTCGCCAAGGCGCCACTATCCGTTCCGGAGAAAGATCTTCTTCGGGAAAGGCTGCCTAGGTTCAAGTCAGATGAGTGGATCTTTCTTGACCGTCGACCCCTGAACGAGGCAGCAATTCTCCAGGCCATCGACAAGCGACCTGGTGGATTGATCCGAGTATCGCTAGCTCTAGATAGAAGAGCTAACTGTATCAAGAGCATTCTCATTACAGGCGACTTCTTCACGTTTCCAACAGCAGCGATCCTCGACCTCGAAGCGGCCCTGAAATTTGCTCCCTACGACAAAGGTTCGATTGAGAACATCGTCCATGATTTCTTCGCAAGGAGTGAAGTTCAGGTCCCGGGCGTAACCGCGGAGGATGTTGTGAATTTGATCCTTGAAGCTGTTGGCAAAGCCTCATATGAGCGCTTCGGCCTCAGCCTCGCTGAGGCAAATCACGTATATCCAGTGACAAGATACGCAAAGCGCGTGTTAGACGACGGCTGCGATTACATCCTGTTGCCCTACTGCGCGAAGCCACCCTCCTGCGAATATAGAAAGACGGAGGGTTGCGCAAAGTGCGGAGAATGTTCGATCGGAGTGATCTACGAATTGGCTGAGTCGGCTGGCCTCCGACCCGTGACGATTCAGAACTTCGAACACCTCATGAAGACATTGAGGATCATGAAAGCAGACAAGGCGAAGGGGTACATAGGCTGCTGCTGCAGCGCTTTTTACTCAAAGCATCGGAGTGAGCTTGAAGAGGCGGGGCTGCCAGCCATGATCATAGACATCGATGATCTAACCTGCTATGATTTGGGGAAGATGGAGGACGCATACAATGGAGCCTTTGAAGCTCAAACGCAGCTCAAAGTGGAGCTCGTCTCCAAACTTCTGAGCTGGATCGAGAGGAAAAGAGCTCTTCAAGTGGTACGGAAATGCAGAACTTCGATGTCCTAGTGATCGGTGGAGGTCCGGCGGGAGCTGCGTCAGCCGCAAAGTGTTCACAGCTGGGATTCAATACTGCATTGGCGGAGAAGGGACCAGTAGATCGGCACAAGCCATGTGGAGGTGTGCTTACCACCGTCTGCGTCGATGTCCTAGACAATCTCGGCCTGAAGATTCCCCCGGAGGTAATGTCCTACCCAGCCACGATTGGGCTCTTCTATGTTCCTCCGAGTGGGAAGAAGAATGGAGGCAACGTGAGAGATTATAGACTTCTGAACGTCGATCGTGATCGATTCGACGAGTGGTTGCGGAAGGCCGCTGAGAGCTCAGGCGCGAGGATATTGCATGAAGCTACGTTCTTGAATTTCAGAAGGAATGAGAGCATCAAGGCGCTCGTGCAGGTTGGTCGAGATAGGATCGAGTTCTCGACTCGATATCTCATCGGAGCTGACGGGGTCTTCTCGACCGTGCAGCGACAGATCTACGCAAGTGCAGGCGTAGATTATTTGCGGATATTGCAGGAACGTTGGTCAGGTGAAGGAGACTTCGGCCAATATTTCTACGCCTTCTTGAAGGGCGATATCGCGCCGACATACAGTTATGTCGTGCCGAAGAATGGAAGCCTCGTGATTGGGACGGGAGTGCCTCGTGCCAGTCCGACATCCGTGTCAGATAGCATCAGCAGGTTCAAGGAGTGGTTACGCCGTGAGTTTGCCTTCAGGCCTGCAAGGTTGGAAAAAAGAGAGGCAGGAGCGATTCCGTACGGCTCCCCGCGGTACGGAGATGGAAACGTAATCCTAGTTGGAGACGCGGCAGGCTTCTGCAACCACCTGTCTGGCGAAGGGGTTCGACTAGCGATCGAGAGCGGGATAGCAGCTGGTGAAGCAGTCATGCAGGCTGTAAGCGATCATGAAGCAGTATCATCATCGTACGATCCGCAGGCTCAATTGTTCGCGGATTTCGTCCATAGGACACATGAGTTCGCAGTCGGGATGACCGACGACAGACGAGAGGAATTCGTCAAATCTGAACTTGCGCGGTCATCACTTGTGCGTAGCATAGACATACTAGGCCAATTGACTCCGTGAGGTTAGGTCATCGAGCACAGTTTCCTCTTTCCCAGTCCTCGAGATTGCGTGTGCCGGCTAGATGCGTGGTCACGCTAGGACCCCTACTTACATCAGGCCCATTTGTTGGGCGACGACCTCAGCTAGATCCTGAATTCGTGTCGAGTCTGGTCGTTTGGACAAGGCTTCGCCTAAATTCTGTTCGCAAGAGGGACACGCAGATGTGATGATCTCCGCACCAGTATTGTTGAGCATTGAGAGGCGCTTATCGGCGAGGTCCCCGGACAACGTGACATTGGTAGCTTTGAGAAGACCACCCGCGCCGCAGCATCTACCAATGCGGCCACTTTCCTCAGGTTCGATGAAGTTCTCGACGAAGGAAGTCAGTACCCTTCTGGGCTCTTCGGTTACCCCTCCGAGGCGACCTAGTTCACAAGGGTCGTGGTACGTAACCTTCGCCTGCAGTTTCGGAATATCGATCTTGCCTTCACTAACATATCGGTCGAGGAGTTGAGCGAAGTGAATGACTTCAAAGCCTGGTTTTCTGTCGAGTATCCGAGGATACTCCTCTCGGAATGCTAGGCAGCATCCGGGGCATCCGCTCACTAATGTTTCTGCGCCCATCTTTTCGATGATTCGCACATTGTGTTCTGCAATGTGCCGATAGGCCTCCGTGGCACCGCTTACTGCTAGAGGATGTCCACAGCACCACTCGTCATCCATCATGCTCCAATCCTCCCCAACGTGATTGAGGATTGCCGTGATGGCCTGTGCAACACCTTGGCTTCGACCTGAGTAGGAGGTCACACACCCGACGAAAAAGACAACTCTGGCTTGCTCTCGGGTTTTGATTTCCGCACCTGTGTATGTTGCCCAATCTCGGCGTGCGGCACTGTCCATGCCGAAGACGTTCTTCGGTCCTAGGAGTGTCTTCTCAATGACGGCTACAGATTGAGGCGCCAGCCTCGCTCTGACCGATATCTCTCTGAGTTTGACCCAAAGATCCAGCAAATTGATTTCCAGATGGCATTTCTCAGTACACCGACCACACGTCGTGCAATCGAACAATCGTTGCACAAATTCTGATGCCATCCGAGGGTTCGAAGTGAATACATCGGGACCGTTTCTGTCTAGCATTCTCTTTAGCAGAAAGACCTTTCCACGAGGTGATGTGGACTCCCAACCTGACCTGTCATAGATCGGACACCAGTTGACACAGTAGCCACACTGAGCGCACGCAAAGATGTCTTCTCGTTGAAGCTTGGACAGTAGCGCCCTAGACACTTAGAACCACCTTCCCAGCTGCCATAGCGTCTCGAGCAACCCCGAGTACAAGGGCTTGGGGAGCGCGAGTCCAAATCTAGTCTTCGCCTGCAATGTCTTGCCTGGATTCATAATGTTGTTAGGATCCAGCATGCGTTTCATGTCAGTCAATTCTCTTCTTCTGTTCGGCTCTGAAGTCTTGAAGTGGAAGGAGTTCCACAGGCCGTATCCGTATGATCGGCCGCCAACTGCAATCGCGCGGTCGATTAGCTTCTTGGTTATCGCGGAGTGGCTGAGGTACCGGAATGTACGACGTTCGTCGCTTAGAAAGAGTGGGAAGAACAGTACGCGATCCGGAGAGAGCCAGATGATCTCAAGCTCGACATCCACCGAGGCATGGCGACCCAGCTGCCACGCGTATTGGATCATCTCCTCCAATTGGCTCGAAGGTACTATTACGTCCGAGGTCAAGACAGACGGCCCAAGCTTCTTTATTCGAAGTGGGTAGAATCGTTCGCCCCATTCGAACTCCGCTTCATTTCTGGGTCTCAGGATACCCTGTTTCTCGGCGACCATCTTCGCAAGCGTATCCATAGACTGTTCGACTTTGTTTGTTGAGCTACTGTAACGACCGAAGATTATGGCCCCTGATTCAACATCATTAGGGCCTGTCAGGGTCTCTCCCTTGCGGGCTCGTACGAAGCCGAATGCTCGAAGGATCAATCCGAACGGTCTTGTTTCTTGAGCCAAGTTGTTCGCGACTTCGACGGCGTCGCCCAGACGATCAAAGTATGCCAAGAATGGGATTGCAGTGTGGCTCCTAGGCACAAGCCTCAGTGTCAGCTCTCCAAACACGCACAGGATGCCTTCTGAACTGAAAAGTTGGTCCGGGCTGATCCAGTTTGTTTTAGGCCCAACGAAGGCTTTCTCTCCTGTAGGCAGAACAGCCTTGATCGATTCGACGTTCTCCTTGAGGCTCCCGTGTTCCAGAGAGCCATAACCCAAGCCGCCGGTGGCCGCGAACCCTCCAACAGTAGAACTAGGTGCGCTGGAGGGATAGACTGGAAGCTCCCATCTCGTTTTCTCTAGGAAGTCTAGGATGTCCTTCCAGACTACGCCGCACTGAACCGTGAGCAGCCCTCGAGCGTCATCAAATGAGATGATCTTGTTCAACCCACGAAGGTCTAGCAAGATTCCTCCTACTGTGGGAACCGCTCCGCCGTATCCCCAAGTCGCTGAGCCTCGAGGTATGACAGGCACCCTCATCTTGTTGGCGAGTTTCAGGATGCCCGCAACTTCATCTAGACTATCCGGCCTTACGATCATGTCCGGCATGGTGTTGAAGAATCGTGTGATGTTGCGGGGAATGGGGGCAAGGTCGTGACTGTACGCGGCCCTTTCAAGGTAGCTGGTGGACACTCCGCGACTTCCCACGATGTCTGCCATGGCGTTCTCGAGGGACATGAGAGTTCCTCTTACGCTAGCGAGGTGCCGTCGCGACAAGGCGCTCCAGATCTTCACGCCGCGAGACGAGTTCCTTCCTGTCTTCTTCTAGTTGGAATGGCTGGAAGGTTGCGATCCATCCTCGTCCGTAGGGGTCACTGTTTATCAGGTCAGGGTGTTCTCTCAATTCCTCGTTGGTCTCTTGAATCACCCCGAAGATTGGTGCACGTAGAAGCACGATCCGTCTTCCTGACTCGACGGATCCGAAGGGATGTCCGCGACTTATGTAGCGGCCCTTGGGCAGGATACGGATGAACTCGATTGGTCCAATCTTCTGTTGGCCGAAGTCCGTCATTCCGACGTATACCTTTGATTGCGGGTTCTGGTCTTGGGCGATTCTTGCCCAGAGATGGTCTTTGGAGTACAGTAGGCTTTCCTGGAACTCGTACTTGCTTAGCAAGTTCACGTTTCCTTCACCTGTCGGGGTCTTGGTATGTGCGTCTATATAGTTTCGGCCGTAGAACATTTCGTATATGTGCCATTTGGCTAAGGAATATAACTTAGTATATACTCCCGATGAACCACCCATTGTGGCGTAGAGGTGCGCACAACTGACGTCTGGCATGCGGAAAGTCCTGAAACTGGGGAGATCGACGCTGGCAGTCACCCTCCCGAGAGACTGGGTAAACGCCTTCAGCCTCAAACAGGGCGACTATCTTGCCGTCGATCAGACCGATTCCGGTGCACTCAAACTTGCGATCGGGAAGCAAGAGGTGGAGGAAGCACCCAGAGTCTGCGTGATCAATGCCGACCTCTGCGAACTTCCTAACATGCTCACGAGAATGGTCATAGGTGCTTACGTCGTCGGACACAAGATGATCTGGATTCAGTCAAGAACGCGCTTCAAGTCCGAACACGTACAGGAACTAGATGGACTGACACTTTCTCTTGTAGGTCTCCACGTCTCCGAGCGGACAGAGAACCTGATCATCCTTCAAAGCTTGGCGGATCCTTCCAAGCCCACGATGGACAACTCCATTCGCCGGCTTCACTTGATCTCTTCATTCATGCGAGAGTCAGTGGCAAAAGCGCTCACCGCGGGAACTGCTCTTGATCTCCCTAGTGTGCTGGCAATGGGAAAGGAGGGCGAACGAGTCTATTGGCTTGTGGTCAGGCAACTTCTCTCGTCAGTCTATGATCGAAAGCTGGCCGAGGCCTTAGGGATTCGATCGCAATACTGGCTCTTGGGTGACAGAGCAGTGTTGAGCAATCTCAAGGCGGTCGTGAATTGTGCAGAGGCGGTCGCGAAGGAAGCCGCGAATGTACTGGAACTGGGTATCTGCTTACAGAATGGTACTGTCGCAGAGATTGCGCGGCTCGACTCTGCAATCGCCGAGGTTTCAGAAGGAGCGATCAGCTCATTGATCACTAGGGATGTTGCCCGAGCAAACGAGCTTATTCAAACCATTATGAAACTGGAGGAGGACGCCAACAGGATTGAGGATAGTCTATCAGAGATGATTCAAGCACCTCTTTGTCGAAGTCGAATTCTGAGGGTTATCCACGGCTTCAAGGAAATCGTCTCCAGACAGAGAACGATCGCTGAGATCGCAATCAATCGTGCTCTCGAAGAGTCAGGTGACTACGCTAGTATCGACGCGGGTTTCTTCACAAGGAGCTAGGCTCTGGTATCTGTTCTACAGCAATGATAGAAGAACGCCATATCAACTATCTTGGAATCGATTCTCGTTTCGGCAGAAGACTCCATTCGGAGGTCCCCCAGCCGCAAAGATCCCGTAGCCTACAAATGGCAGCCAAGATGAAAGAAGACTGCTCGCTTGGTCGAGCCCGAGTCTTTCAGGCCTCGATTGATCTGAGAACGAGCTCGGCGAGATCCACGACCTTGATAGGGCTCCGCTCCGGAGTCTCCTTTGACAGCGCCTTCAACACAGTCCGCTTGCACTGTTGACAGGCTGTCACAATCATGTCAGCGCCGGTTTCTTTGGCAAGAGAGATCAACTGCCTCGCGATGGTTGACGGAAAGTTCTCATCGGCGACCTCCACGTCTCCTCCCCCTCCGCAACAAAGCGCTTTCTCTCGGTTGAAACGCATCTCGACCAAGGAAATGCCCGGTATGCTCCTAATGACCTCTCTCGGAGTATCGTATACTCCAGAATTTCTACCCAAGTCGCAAGGGTCGTGATATGTGACGGTGACGTTCAAGGGCTTGAGTTGTATCTTTCCCTCCCTGATGAGTCGCAGCAAGTACTGTGAATGGTGCAGGAGTTCGAAGTCAACGTGGTACTCGGTCGTCCACGCATGATAACACGACGGACAGGAGAATACTGCTGTCCTGACTCCGAGGTCGGTCATTCTCTTGACGTTTGACTTCCTCAGCTCTTCGGCTTCTTCACGCATCCCTGCCCACACCAGTGGATAACCGCAGCACCACTCGTTCTCGCCGAGGATCGCGAACTCTACGCCACCGTGTTGGAGGATCTGTGCAAGTGCTGCAGGCACGTCTTGCACGGTGGGGGAGAATGATGACATGCAACCGACAAAGTAGGCCACTTCTGCATGGCTTTTCTTGGTCAACGTCTCATCGGGGTTTGGGAGGTATTCAACCCACAATGCCCGTTCGGAATTTGGAAGACCGAGAACATTGTGATTCGAGGCGACCGCATCTCTCATGAGATTGAAGTTGGCTGGATAGTGGCCTTCGGAGACAAGGAGTTCTCTTATTGACTTCCCGAGAGAACGTGTGTCGATCCCAATCGGACAGACTTCTCTACACCTTGCACACAATGTGCAGTAGAAGACACCTCGTGAGAAGAGTTTGAGTTCTGTAGGTGAGGGCTTCTCTTCGCTGAGTATCTTGGCTATTGGTCCGTATCTCCGTCGCATAATCGATCTGAACGTCTTGAGAATCCCCACGTAGACAGTCCCGGGATTCGCTGTTTCGGAGTAGACTTCGCAGTTGTCAGCACATACTCCGCAACTGAGGCATCCATCAATCTCAATCATCTGTTTCACGGAGAATGGTCTTCCAGACGTAGAAGTCTCGATCTTTGGCCCCTGCCCTCTTGGGAGGTTTGTGAGGACAACAAGCGGCCCCGTGAAGATATGCCAGAGCTTCGAGTTCAGTGGTATCGAGACCATGAAGAGACCCAGCAGGAGACCGGATAGCGACCACGCGCCATACGCCACGCTTGCCAAATCCAACCTCAAAGGTAGCAGAATCTGAGAGACGCCGTACGCGAGAAACCAATAGCCTCCAACAGACTCAGGCACGTCATATTGCAGTAGAGAGACGCCTTCGCCTACCAGCCTCGCAACCAGCCACGCGACTGTCAGAATTATGGCCGACACATCAGCGAAGCCGGTTCTGAGAGGCGTCTCCTTCAGCACGAATCTGCGGTAGGCAAACCAGACCTCGCCGAAGATGATTACAGCCATGAAGAGGTTGTCCGCAAACCCGTACAGGTTCTCCATCCACCCCATAGCGGTTGCAGGCACAACTTCGAAGAAGTACGCAGGAAGGAAAGGCGCGTAGAGGAAGATTGAGATGGGATCTTCAGGCCCGATCTTTGGCACAATCTCCGCCATGAGGTGATTGATGAGGATCACACCCACATAGCTGATGAGAAAGGCTGAGATGACTATGCCTCTGGTCATGCTCTCCCTTGACAGTCTCGTGAACAGAAGAGAGTTCGAGAAGAACGCCTTGGCGAGACCAAAAATTCTGCGGCTGAATATGGATCTGACCGTGTTCTTCATGCTTTGCGCGAAGGAGTTCGCGACCCTGAACCAGGTCGCAACGTTCCACAAGCCGAACAAGATGCAGGCTGCGATCCCGATTGCGAAGAATAGTGCATAATATGCGATCATGGTCAATCGCCGGGTCCGTGTTTCTGTGAGCCGTGAGGTAGTGTCCGATGTTTCTAGGTGATGTGTATATAAATCATAGAAACCGAATTAGAGGTCGGGAATTCTAGGAATCAAGCTATTCGATGTACGTTAGCTATGATGACAACGCTTATGTTGTCACGTCCGTGAATCCACGTCAACACGACAAGAGAACCCGAGCCACTTGACAACCTCGGACACTGCGATCGCACGGCTGGAAAGGATCTGGCTAGTTCTGTTCAAGCTCTTTGAAGAGCTAGTGGCATGCGACATCAAAGTGGATGCGTCCCAATTAAGGGACTGCAAGGCTCTCTTGCATCTCGTCCGCACATCGCCCTTTGATCCCTGTCAAGTCTCGACGAGTGGGTCAAGAGACTCGCTAGTGATACTGGAGGAGAGTCTGGAAAAGGCGAAGAGGGAGATGATCTCTGCGAGCCTACAGCTCGGAGAAGTGCGAGCAAAGTACTGGATGGAAAGGCTCTCGAAAGCCGAGCTTGAGAATGTAGAGCAGCCCATGACCTACGGCGAATCCCGTTTCTTCCCAGGACTTCCTAGGGGCTCGGGTTCAGCCTGGGCGAGGCTGACACTGCAACAAGTCATAGGTGAGGGGAGAGTTCAGGAGGTTGCCGAGCAGTTTGGGGTATTGGTTGAGTTTGAAGATGATCTTCACCTGATATTTGAGGGAGAACCCTCTCGAGTTAGAAAGGCTTTGGCCGACGTATTCTATCTCTCACAGTCGTACGTGGCTCTAGAATCCACACGTGCAGGCTCTTGAGCCGCTTACTTGGCTTCGAGAAGTGCCTTGATGTGACTGGCGTAGGCCTCAGCTGGGAGAAGGGACTTCAGTTCTTCGTTCAGCTTTGATGGTTTCACGATCGCGATCCATCCATCTTGGTGAGGGCTATTGTTGATGACACCAGGATTGTCCTGCACGTTCTTGTTGACTTCAAGCACTTCTCCAGATACGGGACTCAAAATGTCAGACACGGCTTTGACGGATTCGACCGAGCCCATTACCTGACCGGCGCTTAATGCTCCGCCCGCTTCGGGCAGATCGATGAAGACAATCTCGTGGAGTTGTTTCTGTGCATAGTCGGTCAATCCTATTCGGCACTTCTCTCCCTCGATCGATAGCCACTGATGCTCTTCCGAGTAGTACAGGTTCTCGGGTACGTCAATCTCATCGACACGCATGACTGAGGTCACCTAGTTGTCGCGTATCGTTGTTGTTTCACGATATGCGTATTTATTGCTAATTGTGTTGAGCAGTCAGCAATCAGGCCAGATGATGTGGCACATGACCCGTCGAGACGTTCTCCATTATGAGGTTCGAGGACTCTGGGATGGAAGGAGCGGCGGAAAGATTCGTCTTCCTGGACTCTTCGATCTCAGATTTGACACTCCGAAGGCCTTTGGAGGGTTGGGAAGATATGCGTGCGCTGACCAGCTCTTTCTTTCCTCGCTGGCTGCTTGCCTCATCGGCACATTTCTCTACTTCAAAGGAAAGATGAGATTTGGTCCAGTACACGTCGAGGCGTCGGTGAAGGCTAGGCTTGTACTTGCCAAGGATCGCGGTTACAGATTCTCAAACATCAAGGCTGTCCTACTAGTGCTGTCTAGGAAAGAGGACATGATCATTGCTAAGCGCTGTGGCGACCTTGCAGTAAGCTACTGTCACCTCACGCAAACCGCGGGAGCGATCCTCCCGTTGACTGTAAAGTCGCGAGTGAAACTGACCTGACTTTCTACGGAACGAGCGCCGGGAGAGGCCCCGCGGCACTCATTTGCTCGCAGATTCAGAGCACGCATCGCGACAAATGTCGCCTGAATGCCATCGTGCGTGTTACATCGGGATCTAGGAAAGCAAATTAAGTGAGAGCGTAATCACCCCGCTGAACGGGAAGCGACGATGCAAACGCTTGAGCCAGTATTGGCGGAGCACCCATTCCTGAAAGGCCTTGAACCCCGCTACCTTGGTCTTATTGTTGGCTGCGCATCGAACGTCCGGTTCAAAGCTGGGGAATACCTATTCCGAGAAAGTGAAGAAGCCAACCAGTTCTACATGATTCGACAAGGCAAGGTTGCTGTGGAAATCCATGCGGGCGAGCGCCGGTCGATCATCATAGAGACCGTTGGAGAGGGTGACGTGCTCGGTTGGTCTTGGCTCATCCCACCATACCGGTGGCATTTCGCCGCTCGTGCCATTGAACTCACAAGAGCCGTGGCGCTGGACGGGAAGTGCCTTCGCGTGAAAACCGAAGAGGATCATAACCTAGGCTATGAGCTACTCAAACGTTTCTCAAACATCATTGTGGAACGGCTTGACGCAACGAGGCTGCAACTTCTAGATGTCTACAAGGTGCGCCCTTGAAGAGCTACCGCTTGATGTCGTAGGCATACCCACCGTCCTTCTCACCCATCTCCACAATCTGCGCCGATTTTATCATCACTAGAACATGCTGAAGGACTTGGTCCGGCGGGAGTCCGGTCGCATTTGCTATCTCGGGAATCGTGAGAGGTCCTCTTGCACTCAGTTCGCTTGAAATCGCCTTTCGTTGTTGTTTGCTCTGCCTGATGGCATTCGTGATCTCATTCTTGACTGCTTGCTTATCCTTTAACTCGTTCCCGCTCATGCCAGTTCCTGCCTCGGGCAGCACGAGTCTGGCTGGGGGTCATAAAAGACTTCACGAAGGGGCGTACACCCCGGGCTGGAAGCTCTAGTCGCGATAGATGCGATTCTGCTAATACCGGTCAATACAGAACTGGCAGATCTCTAGTGCATTTGTTCAATCTACGTGCTCTTCCCGCCTCAATCACGATGATGTCCTCTATTCGAACGCCATATTGCCCGGGGACATATATGCCCGGCTCCACACTGAAGGTCATCCCCTCTGCGAGTTTCATCGAGTTGCCAGCGACGATGTATGGCTCTTCGTGAATCTCAAGCCCGATGCCGTGCCCCGTGCGGTGAATAAAGAATGGTCCCCAGCCCGCCTTCTTAATGATCTCTCTTGCCAGTTCGTCTACGGACTGTGCTTCGATTCCTTCGATGGCTCCCTGAACTGCCTGTTCCTGAGCGGATCGTACGACCGAGTATGTTTGTTTCCTATCAGCGTCGCAATCGCCAATCGCTACTGTCCGCGTGATGTCCGAATTGTAGCCGCGGTAGAGGCATCCAAAATCAAGAACCACTAGGTCGCCTCTCATGAGTTTCCGGTCCCCTGACCTGTAGTGAGGAAGCGCTGCATTTGGGCCAGAAGCGACAACAGGCTCAAATGCGATGCTATCGGCCCCTGACCTTCTAAGTTCGTAGACGATCTCTGCGGCAATCTGATTCTCACTCACGCCTTGTCCACATTTCTTCAAAGTCTCGAGAAAAACCGCATCCGCAATCTCCGCGGACTTCTCTAGGAGTTCGATCTCCCGAGCGCTCTTCCTGAGTCGCAGTCTGCTCATCACCGTCGATGCATCCTCGTACCTCGCCTCAGGTGCGATCGCGAGGAGTATGAGAAGAAAGCGTGACCACATTCTACTGTCGATTCCAATCGATGGTCGACTTGGGAGCCATTCCTTGATCGCAGCTGACAGGACGGTTCTTGCGTCTTGGGAATCCTTCCACGAGAAGAGCTGTTCGACCCAACTGAAGCGTCTAACATGTTCCTCGTAGAGCTCAGGAACTATGAAGAATGGATCATCTGACTGAGGAACTGTCAACATGAAGAGTCGTTCGCCGGGTTCCTCCAGAAAACCGCTCAGGTAGTACATGTTAGGGCCTGGTGCGAAGACGAGCAGATCAATGGCTTTCTCAGCCATTAGTTCTTGGCATTGCTTGAGTCGTGATCTATAGATACCATAATCCATGAGTCGCGGATGTCTCCTTCTCCATGCCACCTATGGGTTGCACGAGCATGTATCCCGTTACCTAGGTTGTTGCCGATAGAGGAATTGGGTAGGATCGGGCCGTGATACTGTTGCTCCCGACCCGGGTTTTGGGAATGCGCCTTGTTCTATGCCTTGACCACGATCGTCTTGGCGAGCATGTCTCCCAAGCGCTGCCTCTTGTCTGTGGCTGCTATGAGTATTATGCCGAGTATGTAGATGAATGGGAGGCTGTCGACTATTCTCAGGATGCTCCTGATGAGGGCGGACCCAAAGTCGCATCTTGAACCATCTTCTTTGACTACTCTGACGTGAGCAACCCTCTTCCCCAGTGTCTGGCCCGAGGTCCCTTCGAAGTACGTGAAATAGATCAGCCATAGGAAGAACTGGATCCCAAACATTCCACCGAACCAGCCCCACTCACCCCACGTAGGCATCATCCAAGCCCCAGCAAACATGAATGGCGCAAACGCGACGAAGAACAGCACTGCCGCGACTATGCCAATGATGATCCAGTCGATCAGTCCTGCTACTATGCGAGAGCCGAGATCAGCCAGAGGACTCGGAGGCGCATATCCTGGGGACGGAGGAGGTGGAGGAGCGGAAGGTCCAACGCCTAGTGGAGCGCCGCAGTTCGTGCAGAACTTCGCATCACTTGGTACTTCCTTACCGCACTTAGGACAGTAGGGCATTGCTAGTTGCCTCTTTGTTGTCGAATACTGCAGGTCAGTATATCAAATCTGCGCAAGGCGCGAGCTGAGGCGAGGTCAGGTCGGAACATTCGTTGTCTCATATGTTGGTGTCGTTCTGCTCAGGAGAGCGTCCACGGCGTTGGCGAGCCTGTCACATGCGGCTCGTCGGATTTCCACTGCATCATCAAGACACGAGCCGGTCTCAAGATTCTCAAGTTCGTTCACGTACTCCTGAATTCGCTTCAGGACTTGTCGTCTGCTTGCCTTATGCTGCTCCTGGAATCTCTGCTGCTCGACAGCAAAGGAGCGCTCGACCTCTTCCATCTCTCTCTCGGTGGATTCGAGCTTGCGAGTTGCCGCTGCTTGTTTCTCTGCCTTGGCTTTCTTGGAGATGCCTCTTAGGAAGCCGGCTCTCATCCGCACAATGCGATTCAGCTCTTCCTTGAGTTTCGAAAGATTGCTCGCGACGGGTTTGACTCTGCGTTCTCGAAGAGCTGCGATCTCCTTGATCTTGGCTGCGTGTTCTCGCTCCATTCGTGCGAGATCACTTCTTGCGTCCATGAGATTCTGATTGATCGTACGAATCGCCTCTTCGCGTGAGAGCTCCCTTACTCGTCGTTCCTGCAGACGTGCTTCGATCTCCGAGACCACTCTTGAGCACTCTTCCGTGAACTGATTGTCTATGGTGACCGTCTCACCTGACTCGAATTCGGACATGACGGCCCGCAAGCTCAGCATCCATCGATCGAAATGGTCGTAGAATGGTCCGACAGGAAATCTCTGATTTCCCATGTGATGCAGGCTATTAAGCGTCTTGTCAACGAGTTCCTTGGAGGTCGGAGCCTGCGCTTCACTCAGTTGATATGTATCTTCGGGATGTCGCTTTCTTGTCTTTGTCCTTGTCCTAATCTTCTCGTGCCGTGTGGAGGCCCGAGGCATCCGCGCCCGAGGTTGGAATGCCATGAGATTGGCTGTCTGAGCTTATGGTATTTATGAAGAACTGTGGTCTCCAGAAGCGACTTTGCAGAATGTGTCCCAGTTCATCTAGTCCTCTAGGTCACTTAGCTCTCACAGGTTGCACGTGTTGCAAGGAGGCCCGAGTGCCCAAATAGGGTCGTTTGGTGTTACTCCTTCTTCCTCGTTGGGCGCCGGAGGGCCAGTAGGGCGAGAAGAACAGCAGCGATCAGGGCCAGTATCCCCATTCCCACAAGAACTGCTGTAGAAAGTGGTCCTCCTAATGGCTGCGTGACGGTGGTCACTGTGGTTGTGGTAACAGCTCCTATCGTGAAGACTGACGTGTCAGTCGCGATGAGGGTTTGGTCGGAGCTTGTGTCCGAATTCGGTCCAAAGTTGTGCGCCTCATCAGAGAGTGTACAGTGAATGCAGTAGACCTTGTAGGTTCCGTCAGGGATGTCAGAGGCCAGACCAATCGATGTGCGGTACTCGCCGGGCGTACCAGTCGGCGCCACAGGAACCCTTTGATATGTGCGAGAATACGTCGGGCCGAGGACTAGGAAGTCAGCCAGCTCAGGATACAGCACGACGGGAGACCCGTCTGCGTACTCCACTTTGAAAACAATGTCGAGTGATGTCCCTGCGCTCGTTTGTTCCGGAGAAACTTGGACCTTGACGACGAGGAAAGCCAATTGATACACACAATATGGGGTTGTTGTTGCAAACTCTGTTTGTGCAACAACAATGTTTCCCTCACCTTGGCTTACGTGCGGGGAATAGAAAGTCGCTCCCACAACCAAGACCAGTGCAACTATCGCTGCTCCAACGATCCCGATTCTCAAGTTGGCAACCCAAACGGTAGGTTTTCCCGACTTCTGTATTAACGATTTGTGAGGAAGACGTTTCTCATGACTCGTCCGTGGGGCAGTACGCACGTGTTTCAGCCAGGAAACATCGCAGGATGTTCTCGAAAGTTATGCGGATCCATTATCAGAGGGTATAAGCCTCGCAAGGCTTGGTTCAGAAAGAACACGAGAACGAACAGAGCAAGTGCAGCCGAGTAGATTGCATGAGCATCAACCGGTTTCCGATCCAGCCACAACAAGAGCGGCGCGACTGCCGCGAAGTAGAAGATCCCCGTGCCAAGTATGGGCTCCAAAATGAAGACTGCCAGTCCGGCAACGAGCACCATCGCTGTGGTTTGGAATGCCAAAGGGCCAGATATGCCATCACGGTTCCGCAGCTCGATCCCCTGAACCAAGCTGCCAGCACCAATTCCACCAAGAATCCACAAAGGCTGAACATACCAGATTCGCCAGACCTCTGTTTCAAGAACGACGCCTAGAAATGCACCGAGACCTGTGATAGTCATCCAGCTCAGAAGAAAGACTTTGTACTTTGAAGACAACTCGCGAGTCAAGAACAGCACACCAATTCCTGCCAGAATCATGAGCAAGGGGTTCAGAAAAGGCGCCCAAGTTCTCAGTGCGGTCAGGATGATTTCAGGAGTACGGAGTAGAGTAGACTGTCCAGTGACGGGTTCCCAGAAGTCTCCAATCATCTCGGTCAATCTCGCCCTCTCGATACCGCTACCGGCAATGAGAATAAGCCCTCCTGCGACCAATCCTGAGACTACGAAGAGAAGCGACGATCCAGTAACCTTCCACTCTCTCCTCGTGAAAAAGAAGGCGCCCGCCGGAATCATGAAGAGGGCGGCGATCCCCCATGACCAAGGATGCAGCGCCAGAAGAAACACCCCGCACAATGCAGCCAGGATCATCCTCCACACAACGGTTCTAATCGGGCTCCCTGAGGAGACGAGAATCAGGAGGGCTACGAGTGTCATACTTAGTGCGAACCAGTTGGCGTGAATTGATCCGAAGATCCCTAGTATTGTGGGAAACGAGGTCGCTGAAAAGAGCGCTGCAAAGAACGCTTCAGTACGGCTGCCCCGCAGTTTAACCATTGAAAGATACGTCACAAGCGCCAGTAGGGTTGCTAGCACCATAGGTGAGCCTTTCACGATATCGAACGGTGAGAGTCCAGTTGCCAGATGAATTCCATACAGGATCAGGAGATACAATCCATGTCGTTCACTTGCTGCGGCGTCCACCACGGAATCGCCTGAAGCAATCAGTCGCTGCAGTGGGTCTCTGTACCGCCAATAGGCGTCTGTGCCGACCAGCCATGGAGGATCACTGAAGTATGTGTAGAACCCAACGAAGACACAGACCGAAATGATCACCAGTAAAGGTACTAGGTCCTCAAGTCCAAGTCTTCCCCGCTGAACCACGACGGCAGTCGAGACGTCAGATGCCGCAAGTTTGCCTTTACGCAGAATGCGATACATTCGGACTACGATGTATATCCAGATCGGGGAAAGCCAAGCAACGACAAAGACAACTGGAAAGAGTGAAGAGGTCGAATATGTGAGGTTCATTTCGAAATCGCTTCCAACTTTTCCCAATGTTGAGAACGGAGCTACGCTGGCATATGACCACCGGGCTAAACTCCAGATCTCTATGATTGCTCCAATCAGGAAAAGTGAGGCAAGAAACGACTTGAACAGCTGGTATTTGTCTCCAACCACTTTCGTGATTCCCGACCTGAAACGTACCCAGCAGATTGTCATCGCAATGACTCCCAAGCACCACAAAGGCACGAAATCTGGAAACACGAGCGCCACCAGCAAGGTCACTCCAATCAACGCATCCATCATGGCCCTGACGAACCTCCGAGGAACGCGCTCTTGCCCCATACCACGCGTCACGAAGCAAAGCGCAACGAGTCCAACGACAGCGAATATCGCAGAACCGAGCCATACCACTGCGTGTAGGGTCAGCGGTGGGAGGATTGTCTCTGCTCTGCGCGGGTAGAGATAGAAGAACTGTACTCCATTGACCGCCAATGCAAATGTCAATAAGACGTTAAGAGCCGAGAGATGGATCACAGTGTAGGCTAGCGCGGACAAGCCTCGGCTAATCAGACGCTCTGTCGGAAGTCTAGGTTCAATCGCCAATGATGGTGACCGGCTCGTTCAATGGCCGCAATCCGCGTTGCAGTCTATTGGTTGCTCCATTCCTATTACTCTTGGTGCTGCTTCCTCTGACGATTTGTGTCCCTAGTGTCTCTGCTGGAAATGTTCAGTGGCTTCGGGTGGAGGGCTCGGCGATTGTCAGAGAGGACGGCGCGGCCATGATCTTACGCGGGGCAAATCTACCCCCGCTTGATTCATCATATGTCGACGCATCCAGGTACGCAATGTATCTCGATGCGGTCGGATCGATGGGGTTCAACGTGGTCCGTCTTCCTATTCTGTGGGCGCGACTGGAGCCATCTGTTGGAAGGTACAGCAGCGGATACGCTGAGTCCATTCGAAGAATCGTGAACCTAGCCGGACGGAGAGGGATCTACGTCGTAGTAGACATGCATCAACTCAGACTGGACGGCTTCCCCTCATGGATATTGAAGAGATTCAAGACGATAGACGAGGCAAACATCGGATTCTGGAATGATCATGCTTTGCAGAGGGAGCTGATCATGACATGGAGGATGTTGGCCTCCACGCTCAGTGATGAAGAGGCAATGTTTGGCTACGATCTTCTAAACGAGCCGTATGCCGGCGGAATTCCATGGAATGAATTCGCGGCTATCTTGAACGACTTCTACTCGAGGACAATCTCGGAGATTCGCTCCGTTGATGCGAGGCATTCAATACTCTTTGAGCCAGTCGAAGCAACCGCGATTCTTGGAGAACATGTACTTCTCAAGCCGGAGGGAGACAACATCATCTTCTCGCCCCACATGTACGTCCGAGGACCCATGGAATACCTGCAAAACGTTGTCCAACGTATACACAATGTCAGCACGAATGCTTGGAACATACCGCTTTGGGTGGGAGAGTTCGGCGGTGCAGCTGTTGACATCAAAGATCAAGACTCACTTGACAATCTGGCCGGCATACTCAGCGCCTTTGATCGATATAAGATCGGGTGGGCATACTGGTCTCTCGGAGAAACGAGCGCAGGTGCTCGGCTGCTCGACGGTAAGGGACATGCGTCAGACTCGCTCATTACCATCATGACCAGGGTCTTCCCAGTCAGCTACTCTGAAGCGGATATTGCGTTTTCATGGAACGGCACTCGATTTCAGCTTGTAGTTTTGCCATTCTCGGAGTCTGTAGTGTATGTGTCTGTGCCTAGTGGGTTGCCGACGCTAGCCGTCAGATGTGTGGGTTGCATCTCAGTCTGGGACAGTGACAGTCACTCTCTGAGAATCGACGCAAGATCGGAAGAGACCGCTTTCTTCTACATGGATAGGCCCGAAGCAGTTTCTCAACTCAAGAAGGCTGCTGAGTTGGACTATGAGCAAGCCGCGCTCGTGCTTACGGAACTTGAAGAGTCCGTTGTTCGCAGCTCAATAGGCCGGACTCGCCTCGACGAAGTGCAAGCATTGGTGGATTCGATGCACGCCAATCTGACGGTGGATCACTACGAGTTCGTGCTTAACAAACTCGAAAGAGTGATTGAACTGCAGATGACGATCTTGGAGGAGGAGCAGAACTACCGCCTTGCCGAAGAATATGTCGAGTCAGTCAGGCGACAATTGCTTGCTTCGCAGGGCAATCTCACGAGATGGCAGCTCACATTGCTTTCAAATGCATATGAGAGCCTGGCCAGCGGAGAGTACGTATTGGCAATGGAATGGGCCGAGAAGGCAACGAACGCTCCCAAGGAGTCCTCCTACGATGGTGAGCATATCATCTCTTTTGATGCGGTGAGGTTAGTCTCTGTAGGTCTTCTTGGGCTTGTTGCCTTGCTGATCTTGGTGCCTTCGCTGGTAATACACGCAGGTTGGTACGCCAAACCTAGAATGAGACGTGGTATCGCAGAGATCAAGTATAGAACTTGGGAATCTCTCAGGGAAGACGAGTCGGAAGAATGAGGACACATCTCCTGATCTGATGGTTAGCGCGGCCTCATGCTGAAGTGACTACGGGAAGTTCTGTCTGCGCAGGAATACTGACGAGAACCTCGGGAGCTGTGCAGGGATGTTTGGCCATGGTCCCTCCATCTGTTCCCGTAGGCATGTGCTCTCAAGTTCGGGAGATCTCGTTTTCACGCTCACTGATCGTCTCCTGCTCCATCGCGGATGAATAATGAGGCTGTAACCGGATTTGTGGTTCCTCGGTTACACCAGACCAAGGTTGTCCGGTAGAGGTAGCCTTGCACGGTCGAATGAGCCGTGTCGAGCTACCGTGTCTCCGCTGGCATCGCGAAGGCGTCTCGCGTAATGTTCGTGTTCGTTCTCTTTGCCTTGATGGCAGGGAATGTTACTCAAATGGTTGAGGGAGCAGCGGTCAGCTCCTTGACGATCCGGTCATCTCCGAATCCTGCGTTGACGACCGACACCATCGCGATCACTGGTCAGCTGACGGCGTCAGGGAACGCGTTGACGACGAAGAAAGTACGTGTGGAGTCTTCGCCGGACGGTTCGGTATGGAGCCTCATCGCCCAGGCCACGACTGGGATCGACGGAAGGTTCTCCGTGAATTGGAAGCCTAGGCTCGAAGGCCAAGTTCAGTTGAGGGCGACCTTCGCAGGAAATAAGAAGTACACCGCAGCGGTCTCCAATGTTGTTGTTCAACAGGTAGACGCGGCTGTTCTTCAGGCTCCCCCAACTCGACGTGTCGGTGTCAACTACATTACCCTCTATCACCGCTATGATACGCCGACGGAGACCCTTCAGCGAGATTTTGCACGTTTCAAGGCAGACGGGATCAGCGCAATCGTGATTGTGATGATGTGGTACCGCCTTGAGGGAGCGAAGGGTGTCTACAACCAACAGTTCATCAACAACGTGATCCGTGTCAGCAACGTTGCCGCTCAGTATGGGATTGAGGTGATGATTGACTTCCACACGTTGATCGGCAGCAGCGACGCGTGGAGTAATCCCAGCTATGTGGGTGTCGGAATGAACTTGATACTGAACTCAGATATCGCGTCCGCCTACGTAGCGATGGTTCAGTGGGCCGTAACGCAGTTGAAGGATGTTCCGAACATCTGGAGTTACGCGGTCTTGAACGAACCGTGGTTCTGGCCGCTTGACGAGTGGCGCAAGACTGCTTGGATCAACCTGACCGTTGAGCTCTCGGGGGTCGTAAAGCAAGTCACCGGCAAGCCCGTGACCGTTCGCTACGTCGCCGCTCTCTTCGAGCGGGACTGGACATGGGACGCTAGGCTCCTAGGCGTGCTTGACTTCATCTCCTTGAACGCATACGTGAGCGAGAGCACAACCAACAACGTCTACTGGAACAACTTCGACGAGTACCGCGCCGGATTGACAAGCGCCGCGGAAAAGGCTGCCACTCTCGGCAAGTTGGTCCAAGTGACGGAGTTCGGCTACTCCACCGGCGACGATGCGGTTCAGTCGAACATGTATCAGACGTACACGGAAATATTCAAAGGGATTGCGAACCTCGTCGGCTGGCTCAGCTGGGGTTGGGATTGCAGCTACGACCAGTACAACCCTTCATGGACGGCGATCAGCAGCTACTCGATAGTGATCCAGTCAAGCGGAATCGCTCGCCCAGCATACGTGATCCTAGCCCAGAACCACTAGACAAGAGCGGGGGCACTAGCGCCAACCTCAGGAATCGTTTTAAAGATCAAGCGAACCCGAGTCTAACGATCACGTAATGCGCTTACGCCAGAGTCACGCCGAGCGTTTTGCACGCACCGTCTTCCCACCTGCTCTTGTGGCGGCCATTGCCGTCGTCTTGTACCAAGCGCTGACAGCGGCGATCGTAAGGGTTCCGCGTGAATTCCCACTAGGCTTCATGAAAGTGCTTCCTCTCTCTTACTGGTTCGCAGTAGGACTATCTGTCGTGCTACTGCTGTTGGCCTTGGCGAGCAATGTCGGGAACTACCTTTGGGTGTCGGCTGTCCTTCTGATTATCCTCGTTCCCGGACTCGGCGATCTGACGCAGCCCAACCCCCGTGATGTCTTCAGCATGATTGCCGCAGAACGCATATCACAAGCAGGATGGTTCAACCCCTCGGAGAACGTCTACCTGAATTTTCCCGGAGCAGCGGTTTTGTTCTCATCATTAGTGGTCGTGACAGGGGCACCCTCGGAGATAGTTGTGAGGATGTTTGGAGTAATCTACAACGTGATCCTGTTCGGGCTTGGCTTTCTTTTCTTCCGACGCACAAGAATGACCCCTACAGCGTCACTTCTGTCAGCGCTTCTGGTTGTGTTCTGTTTCTACCATCAAGGGGTTCTCATCTACACTTCTCTTATGGGGTATCTGTTCTATGTGCTGCTCGCCGGAATCGTTTTTGCATCTGAATCGAACTCGAGCATTGATTTCATGTTGCTGATGGCTTTCTACATGGCCATGGTCGTATCACACGCTTTCAGTCCTTTCCTCACCCTAGCAGCAATGACAGCACTGCTGGTTGGATGGAGGATAGCGGAGCCTCTACTGCGGAGATTGCGGTTGGGAGCGCTTCTTGGAGATCCACCCTCGATGACGATGTGGGTCCTAGTTCCTGCCGTCTTGGTGGTGCTGACATACTGGGCTTACTTCGCGTTTCGGCCGTTTACATGGGGTCTGTTGAAGCTTGAATCGACACAGCTGACTTCACGCGTCGCCGGTGCTGGAGGACCCATACTCTCCCCGACTACAGGCTTTGCGACCACATATTCGCATCTTGCCGAACTCTATGCGCCGATGTTGCTCGTAGTGTTCGTCCTCTATCTGATACTATGGTATGATGGACGAAAGCTTCAACTGCTTCTCTGGATCGCAGGTCTAGGAGGAGCAGTAGTCATTTCGCTAGCGGGCTACGTCGAGGAATTCTTTGCTCGCATCTTTTCGTTTGCCGTCATTCCTCTCAGCTATGGAGCGGGAAGATTGTTTGACATGAATAGGCGCCTGCTACGAGTGGCAGTGGTTGGTGCTCTGCTCGTGGCATTGGTCCTGCATCTGCCTGCACATTACGGGCAAGACGCGTTCCTTCTCGTTCCGGACTCGACGATTCAAGGTGAATGTTTCTTTGCGAACCATTCGTTTGTGAATGCCTCCGTAGACGCTCCCGTGAGCGAGCTTTCTTGGCACTACTACATCGATCTATACAGACAATGGAATGCAGAAGGCCCGGGCTCCTACTATGTACTGAACTATGAGGCTGAGAGCTGGATACTCTACTCAGAGGGTCAAACTAGCGTCGATAGCCTCAATGAGGGACTGAATTCAAGCCACTATGATAAGGTAATGTCCAACGGAGGATTCCGGATCTATTCTGAGAACGAGACCTAGAGGCCTTGCACCGTGCTACTACTCTTGGCGGCCATCGCGTTTCTGGTAACATTTGCCGTCTACAGCGTGATCTGCCTCGCAGTGTTGACGAGGTCGCACGGTACTCGTGCCCAATCGGACATGGTCAAAGACCTGCCCACAGTCTCGATAGTAGTGCCTACTTTCAACGAAGAAGCCACAATTCTGGAGAAGCTCGACAGTCTAATGCAGCTAGACTACCCCGCGAACAGACTCGAGATAGTAGTTGTCGACAGCAGCAGTGATCGCACGCCCAGCCTTGTAGAAGACTATCATGGCAAGTTTCCCATACGTCTCATAAGAGAAACAGAGCGGAAGGGACTGGCCCTAGCGCTTAACACAGGATATTCCAGCTCCAAAGGCGAGATAGTCGTGAAGAGCGACGCTGACGCTGCGTCGAATGACAGGGAGGCGCTCACAAAGCTTGTGGGCGACTTCTCGGATCCAAGGATCGGCGGAGTCTCCTGTGTCTACAGTGACTCCTACAAGATGTTGACGGAAGGCGCCTACAGGGGGCTGTTGACAGAACTCCAATCCGGCGAGTCCGGGCTTGATTCCACCTTGATTGCGCATGGGGCATTTGTTGGTTTCAGACGGGAACTGATGGATCCACTTGCACCAGATTCCGCTGCAGATGACACCGAGCTCTTTGTGAAGATACGAAAGAAAGGTTATCGGTGTATCGTCGATGATAGGATCGTGTTCCGGGAAAGCCGGCCCCCAGATGTGCGCGTGGTTCGTCACCAGAGAGCGAGACGAGCCTATGGGATCATCAAAGTGATGCTCTCGAACATCGATATGTTTCTCAATCCTCGGTACGGGACATACGGTCTTGTCGTCTTTCCATCCAATTTCTTCATGCTAGCCATTTCGCCGATCTTGATTGCTGCAGGTGGTGTTCTCTTGTTCGGAGGGCTCCTACTTGAGTTCGGTCTGAGCGGACTGCTTCTTGCGGGAGCTCTTCTTGTGACACTGGGCGTGATCTTGAGATACCAGCGACCAAGCACCATCGCCGCTTTCATTCGGACGCAAGAAGCAGCGTTGCTCGGAATTTTGCTGTTCTTCTCAAGAAGGCCTAAGCATGTCTGGACAAAAGATCGGTGAAGGGAACGCATCTGGCGTGCTTCACGCGACAAGGCTAAGAACTTGAACAACGTGTTTCGTAGAGAGAAAGGAGAATCCCTGAATTGGCTGAGTCTGCCTGGCTCGCCGCACTGGTGGGGCTGGCGGGCTCAGCGGTGATCACGCTAGTTATCGCAATCGCCTACTTTGGTCGCGACCCTGAGAGAAAGATCGTACTGATGCCAGACTGGATACTATCTGCCGCTGATGGAGAGGTTTCAGCTGTCAAGAAGCTCACCTTCAATGACTTGCTTGAACAAACGGGAGTTGGAGACCTGCCTGAAACAGCCACTGCTGCAAGATGGAACGAACTCCCCAACTTCTGGCTAGTCTCGGTTTTCATGTCGGTTCTGGACGTGCACGTAAACAGAGCACCGCTGGGTGGCACTGTGACCTCGGTGGTCCACAAACTTGGCGAGTTTCAACCATTGAGCGATCGTGAGACGCACAATCAGCGCACAAACGAGCGCAACACATTGTTCATCCAAGGGGAGAAGCTCTCAGTCGCGGTTGTCCAGATAGCCGGCCATCTCGCTAGAAGAATCGTTTGCCGCGTATCTCCAGGAGATCGTGTGCAACAGGGTGATCGAGTGGGCTGGATCAGGCTAGGTTCGCAGGTGGATGTGATCTTTCCCGCTCTCGAAGGCACGGCAATTTGCGTGCAGCGAGGTGCGAAAGCAAAGGCCGGCATAACCACGCTAGCGTCTACCAACCAGTCAGAAAGGGCGCTTGGTGTTCGTGAACTCGTCGCCGAAATGGGATCGTCCAATAGCCAAGGCCTCAAGGAGGCGATCCTAGCTAGATGTCTCATCTGGGTTCTTCATGCCTTCCTATACTCCAAATTGGGGCTTCACTCGATACTTCACTTGCGTGAACGGAAGAGAAGCAATGCCATTGAGTCTGGGGGACATTAGATGCGCCTCATAATCCCAGCGGCTGGTCTTGGCGTTCGTCTTACAGGAGCTGCGCATTTGCCTAAGCTCCTGATACCGTTACAGGGCCGTCCTCTGATCTCACATGTCCTGAGAATGGTCAGCGCTACAGCACGATTCTCTCAGGTTGTCATCATACTAGGCCCTCACTATGAGGCGGTCTCCGACACGGTAGAGGGTTTGGCATCGCGCGTAAAGTGGCAGTCAGACACTGAAGTTGTGTGCATCAGAAATCCAAGATTCGAGACGACGAACAACATCTATTCTCTCTATCTGGCACGAGAATACATCGAAGGGGACGTTCTGATCCACAACTGCGATGTTCTTGTTGATCCTGCGCTAATCGCGAGACTCGCCTCAAAGAATGATGCGAATCGTGGTTGGGTGCTAGTTGAAAAGATGTCGCAGATCCCTGAAGAAGAAACAAAGATACTGACGAAGTCTCACGATGAAGTAGCACAGATTGGAGAAGAGATCAGCTCCAGTGTCGGCGAGGGTCGATACGTCGGAGTATGTTGCTTCGGCTCCGAGGCGGCTAAGGTCTTCAGAAACGAGGTCGAGTCGTTCTTCGAGCGGGGAGAATTGGGCGTATTCTATACAAAAGTGTTGAAAGCATTGGCAAGGAGAAGCATCCTCGGTGTAATCTGGACCGAGGGGTTGCCTTGGCTGGAAATCGACACGTTGGAGGATCTTAGGCAGAGTGCCTCGAAGGTGCATGAAATCGTTTCTCATACGGGGACGCCAGACTCGGGCAAGGTAAGTCGAGTAAGATTCATAGAGTGATGTGTGAGGGCAAACCACTAGGAACTTGTGCCATGAATCGGTCGCAGATGAGTCTTAGTCTCTTCTAGGAGATGTGAGCTTGGACTTTAAGCAGTTCGAGATGCAGGCCAAGAAAGCTTCCTACACGAACTACATGGCGATGATCTTCTCGAATGCCTCGATAAGGCTCTCTTATGTGTTGGTTCACACGCCAGTGACACCTGACCAGGTGACTCTCCTCTCAACATTCATAGGACTGATGGGTGCGGTCATGATTCTGCATCCAACCTACTACTTCCGAATATTGGGCATCGTGGTCTGGTTTGTGGCATATGTGATGGATTTCTGCGATGGCGAGATTGCGAGGTTCAAGAACATGCAGAGTGAGTTTGGGCATTGGTTTGACGAGGTGACAGATAGATTGAAGGATGTTGGCTTGTACACGGCGATCACACTATTGGCCTTCGGGCAATCCAGTTCCTTGACGGCGGTCCTGTTTGGTTTGCTCGCTTTGGGCGGGACACTTCTCTATTCATACGCCATAACTTACCGTTTTAGCAGCGCATCACAAGAGAAGAAAGGAGTATCTCCCGACAAGTTCGGGCATGTCAACTACGCCATTATGGCCGTATTGGTGGCGCTTGACTGGCCTCAGATCTTCCTGATGTTTGTCACGGCCGTGACATATTCTTCTCTTGCGATCAAGATCTACTCTGCCCGACATCGCGTCGCCGGGTCACCCTAAACCGAGGCTCGTGGCGGTACGAGTTGATTCGCTTCAACACTCTCCAATTGGTTGGTCTCAGGTCCGCGGGGAGAGTGCATCAGCTAAGCTCGCAGCATACTGAATCCTCTAACGAGTTCGGGCGCGAAGCGTGCAAGCTTTGATGCGTATTCGCTGAGAAAGGGCTTGAAGTCATCGCGGGCAAAATAGGCATGACAATCCACGTCCAGTATCGATCTGACCCAGTCGAGCATGGATATGCGACCCTTTCTGTTCAGTTGGCAGAAGGCAAGAAAGTCTTGGGCAGCATCGAGCCACTTAACGCCATCTGCGTATCCTTCGCCTTGGCTAATGCTCTCGCCGGTTAAGTCCAGGTATTGCAGAAGGGGAAGGTTGATGCCGGCTGCTGTTGCGAGTATACTCTGCGTCTGAAGTTCGGGATTCACGTCGATCAGGACATAGCTTCCATCTCGGCTACTTCTCTTGATCTCAACAGATCCCAAGCCTTTGTATCTGATGCGCTGAAGGATATCGAGTGCCATTCCAAGAACGCGAGCCTCGTGCACGGTCACTAGACAGGTCCCGTGACCGAATCTCGGATATTGACGTATCCGCTTGGCGACCAGTGATGCCAATGGGCGGCTCTTTCTTGACATGTAGACAAAGACCTCGTAGATGTTACTGTCGGGTCCGGGAACAACTGACTGTATGAGCGCCTCCAGCCTTGTCGCGAACACGTTCTCGTACACTTCAGCTAGTTCTTCGGGATCGTTTACCTCGAAGCCTTTGTTGTGAAAGACAAGCCACCAAGAGTAGGCATCCCGAGGTTTGATGATGGCCGGATACTCCATGTCCAGCCCTATCGATCGTACGTCCTGCATGGTCTGAGGGTAGTACGTCCGAGGGCATGGGATATCGAGGTTAGTCGCCAGCTTGTACTGGCGTCTTTTGTCTATCAAAGACTGGACAACATCATCAGATGGTAGCGAGAACAGAAAACGCTCCTCCAACTGCTGACGACGGGAAGATGTCAATAGCACATATGCATCCGTGGCGGGGTACAGAATCGCATCCTGCGAGGTCTTTGATGCCTCCTCTAAGAGCATCTTCAGCACTCTACTTGGTTCTCTCATAGGATCTGGCACAAGCAAGGGCTTGCAGTAGGTAGATTTCAAGCCAGGAGCCAAGCCATGAGAGGAATCCACTCCAATGACTTGGATTCCCTCGCGACCGAGACTTCGAGTGATGCCCAAGCCTTCACGGCGCATACCAAGAACGAAAGCGATGGCTCTTCGATCTGCTCGGCGAATCAAGGATCTCGTTCATCACCTGTAGGTCAGGTCGACATTTGAAAAAGGATTTGCCTCACCGACGAGCCTGTTGGACTCCATTTCGGCATCGTCTTTCCCCAACTGCTCAATTCCCTACAGATTGAGCACATCTGCCGAAGAGGACATAAGATGGCAACTCAGGAGCGGAGGATAGAGGAAAACAGGCAAGGAGGGGGTTGGAATCCCCGTGCGTGCGGTTGAGGTTGTGACAGATGTCGACCCGAGCGAGTGGGGACGATTTGTCCTAGCGCATCCCAATGGCTCCATATTTCAAACCCCCGATATGTATCACGTGTACTCAGCCACGAAGTACCATGACCCAATGGTTCTCGCGGCTTTGAGCAATGGCGAAATACGAGGGATTCTTCTGTCATGTATGAGCCGCTACGGTAGCGGCGTCAGAGGGCTCCTTTCAAATCGATCAACCATATGGGGAGGTCCGCTGGTTTCAGATGAGGACCAAGAGGTTGCCAGACTTCTCATAACTGCTCATGATGGGTTCGTTAGAGGTAAGGTGCTGTTTTCGCAGGTGAAGAACGTCAGTGACCCTGGTCCGCTGTTGAGCACGTACGAGTCGAGTGGCTACACCTTCCAAGATCACATCAATTACATCGTTGATCTATCACCCGGAGAAGATCGCGTGTTTGCACGTTTCCAGAAGAGAAAGAGGAACCTGATAAGAGGAGCGATCCGCGACGGCTTGATCACAAGATGCGGCAGAGAGAAAGACGTTGAGATCTTCTATCAGATGTTGAAGGAAGTCTTCCTCAAGGCGAGGATCCCGCTCCAAGACTTCACGTTCTTCAGAGCTATCTTCGATTGTCTTGTGCCCAAGGGTTTGGCTCGTTTCTTCATCTGTGAAAGCGATGGTGTACCCATAGCAGGTTTGCTGTGTCTGATGTATCACGATACAATGTATGGTTTCTACGCCGCCTCATTCAGACAGTACGTTCACTTGTATCCGAACGAGGTGATGCACTGGAACGTGTTTCAGTGGGCAATTCAGAACGAGTATAAGGTGTTTGACTTCTGCGGCGCGGGCAGCCCAGAGGAGGAATGGGGAGTCAGGGATTTCAAGAGGCGGTTTGGGGGGCGTGAGGTCAATTTCGGCTGGTTCAGGAAGATCGAATCTCCTCTCAAGATGAATCTCGCAAGAGCGGCGTTCGCGGTCTACCGTAAACTCATGAGATGACAGTTCCCTATCGGAGCAGTTCGAGGATTCTCTGGACTACGATTGCCGTGAATATGACGAGCATCACTAGTCCTAGGATTCTTTTCCTGCGATGATCTGCAGGACCAAACGGTGATGTGAGGTCGGATGCGACAAAGAACTCAACCACAAAGAAAGCTAAGTAAATGTCGATCCTATCCGGGGTCAAGAAGCTGAGCACGAATACTGTTGAGGCAACAAACGACGCATATGTGATGAGGAATGCCTGCACGTTGTTCACTAGCCAGTTGCCTCCGTTTGCCTCGGTCAGGGGCTCAGGGTAAGGATCAGGCTGACCTTCCTATTGGGAATATCAAGAATGGAACTGTTCATTCTCACGTACTTGCCCGTCGTCTTTGACACACCAGCTGCAACTGCGCTGGGAATAGGTGTGCCAATCTGCGTGCTAAGCCTTGGAATGAGGTTTCTCAGCTTTGTCTCGAACTCAAGGGTATCGTTCAATTCCATCTCAATCCTGACGCCAAGACCTTGGTGGACGAGGCTCGTGACCTTCGTTATTCCGAGGACTCTGGCCCCCGAGTTCAGACTCGTTTGCAGATCTTTCAATTGAACCTTCGCAAGATCCAAGCGTTGATGTCGTTCAAGACTGGCTAGGAGCCCGCTTCCCGGAGCATCAAGCAGTATGCCTCTGTCTTGAGGACTCTCGCCGACTGTGACAAACATTCTGCTACTCTCAGTCAGTCCAGCCGGAGGTCTCTTCGTGTCCGGTGAGAGCGGCACGAAGACCTTCGGAGAAACACCCAGCCCTGAGACCGGTACGTAGATCCCCTTCTCATTCAGATCCAAGTCTTCCAAGAGATTCTCCATGTTCAGAAGCGATGAAACCACGGAATCAGATGCGACTGTGCTCGCTAGTGAGCCGGATTCGGGGAGATACAGCACAATGATTCCGATCAGCAGGAATCCGGCACCGAGAGCAACCATAGGGGTCATTCTCATCATGTAGCTGAGGATCCCAGTGATCCCTCCAATTGAGGCAAGAAGTATCCCTATTCCCACTCTACGGTTGAGGCCGGCGAATCTTTGAGCAGCTCGAGTTCTTGTCGATGGTCGCTGTTCTTCCTCAGACGGGATTCTCTCTTGAACGAGTGGTCTAGTTCTTGTCTCGTGTTGAATACGTTCGATCTCCGTGAGCGGGACTTCCACCTTACTTGGTTCCCCAACGGTTTCGGCGAGAACTGCTTTCTCTCTTTCCAAGGGCGGTCTTTCTCGGACCAGCGGTTCAGCCTTTGGTTCCTCCTTTACGCGTTCGGCTTCGCTGTACGGCTCGCCGACCCTCGTGAGTCCTTCGAGGGTTTCGCTGAGAGATGCTTTCTCCCGCTCTAGGCGTAGCTTCTCTTGGCGCAATCGGTGAACTTCAGCTTCATGTCTTAGGCGTTCAACATCTTGGCGTAGGCGCTCGACCTCGTTGAATGGTCCCCCAAGCTTTGTGAACCCTTCGATCGTCTCGGTGAGCGATGCTTTCTCCCGTTCCAGTCGAACTCTCTCTTGACGTAGTCGTTGAACCTCAGCTTCATGGCGTAGTTTTTCGACATCTTGACGCAGACGCTCGATCTCATTGAAGGGTCCGCCCAGTCTAGTGATTCCCTCAAGAGTCTCAGCTAGGGACACTTTCTCCCGTTCAAGTCGAACCTTCTCCTGTCGTAGTCGTTGCATGTCTGCCTCTTGCCGGAGACGTTCAACGTCTAGTCGTAGCCGCTCGACTTCGCCGTAACGACTCCTAAGCTTTGTCAGGTCCTCCTCCAAGCTGATGATGGGCACTGTGGACAATGGGCTGCCGCACCTGTCACAGAACTTCATCTGCGGACCGTCTTCTGGGAAACGCTGCCCACAGTTCTCGCAGAAGAGTTCTGCCAACTCCAACCCTCCCTTCACGGGCATCCTGCTTCTAGCCCAGTTGAGCCCACACGGTGTGTCCTTAGTTCCTCGGCTCCGCTCGCGGCATGCCTTTGATTGGTAACCTCCGGTTGCTTTTCGGACAGCCCAAGATGGCTCCTCTGACCCGAAATTAAATCGTTTCGAGCACAAGATCGTGCGACGACACCGAGGCATGTATGTGTCGTCCGGCGAACACTCTGAGTCTACAGAAAGGAGTACATGCCTCTCGGGTGGCCATTTGGAGCATTTGACCAATCCGCCTCTTATCGATCCATGAACTTCAAGAGCTGTTCTATCTGCCCACTAACAGACGACAAGGGCTACTCATTCTTGTAAGGTCTCGGTTTGCTCCCGAATAAGACTACCACACTTGTCGCAATAGCGCATTCCTGGCAAAATCCGTCGGGCACCACACGAGGGGCAAGGAGCAGCCCTGTACCATCTGATAAGTACTCTCCGCACGGGATGCATTGTGCCTGCTTTCGGAGCCATGGCGGTTAGTCTCTGCAACTCGAATATCGCCACGGACAATCCGAAACGTCTCGCGAACGCAAGCAACGCCAGTCCAATCGAAAGAGTCGCCAAGGACATCATAAGCGGGTTGAGTCTGAGTCCCCACGGCGTGTAGTTCAGCAGCAGTCCTGTGAATACGATGATGACCAAGCTTAGTCCGACGCCTAGGGCAAGACGCTCAATTCCTGAGAGTCCACGATTCTCAGGAAAGAGCACTTCGACAGCCAAGTAACCTGGAACTAGCAGCGCGAAGGCAAAGCCGATCACCCACCTGACCGGCACAAGAGAAGAACCAGATGGGACTGCATACACGATCAACAGCGTCAACAGCGTGAAGGAGAGAGAGAAGTAGAATGAGAGGTGCCTATCCCATTGTCTAAGAAACAAACGCAATGACTTTGTCGCGGGCAAGACGTCCTCGAGGCTGACCTGTCCTCTTCTGGCCAGTTGCCAGACGAGGTCCGTGACCACGTCCCTGGTTAATGATGGCGATTCGATCAGAAGCCCATAATAGAATCTCTCGACGCTCATTGAACCCCTCCTCTTGAGAAGAACCAGGGCCTGCTGCGCCAACTGATCGTCTTTGGAGTTCTTTGCATCAGGGTTCTTGTCTTCCAAGCGTTGATCCCTACGCTAGCGCTAAATCTTGATGTGGGTACTCTACCCAAACGAACGTGAGATGCTACGGCCTCGCAGGTTCGCAGTCATATGCGTTGTCCTCGCAGTCCTCTCCCTGTTTGCAGCCCAGACCATAAGAGTGACATCCCAGCCAGCCGGGGAGCTTCAACCACGCTTCACCGGGGCACTCATGTTGGTACTTCAGGTAGAATCGGCTGGTGCAAGCTCAGAGGAAGTTGCGCATCTCCTTTTTCTTCTGAATAGAGCGCTTCAACTTGACGAAGAAGCATCAAACCTACCCGAATGGGAGACGCAGAGACGAGCCCAGCTCGTCGCTGAAATCGACGAGACACTGCGTGTGGTTGAGGTTCAGGCCAAAGAATTGCGAGTCGCCGCCTCTGGGAGAAATCTCACAAGACAGATGACTATGTTCGCATCTGGCGCGGCGGCTGCTTTTCTTGCAATGCTCGCCTATGTCCTCGCAGCATACTTGTCTTGGAAGTACCGCGTTAGACGCACTTTTCAAATGAGGATCAAACCCAAATGAGCCCGCTCATATTTCGAAGTAGACGTCGTCTCATCGGGGTATTCCTAGCGTTTCTCGTAGTCTTTGAAACGGTAGCCTATGCGACTTCGATTCCGCACCAACGCGAGTATTTCTTACAACTCTATGTTCTAGGCGCAAACCGGCTGTTAACGGACTACTACCCGAACAATGACCCTGACATTGGACTAGGGGAGCAAGTCCAATGGCATGTCGGAGTGACGAGCTTCATGGGAACGGTCCAGCTTGTCGCGATCCGTTTGAAACTCGGTAACGAGACTGCCAAACCGCCTGACGAGGTTGGTGCCCAACCTTCGTCTGCTTTCCTTGTAGTGGAGTTCTGGCAATTCCTGCAGGACAATGCGACGTGGGAGATGCCGTTGTTCTGGCAGATCACAGAGGCCGAAGTGGTGGACGGCTACGTGTGGGTACTTGAATTGCAGATAAGTGATCAGACCTACCGAGTCGCCAACGTGATGGCAGTCGACGGTTACAACTTCAGGTTCATCATCGAACTGTGGACTTGGGAAGCCCAGTCTGACTCACTACAGCTTGGCTGGTCGACGGGCAGTGAACGTAGGATAGCCTGGGTACAGCTCTGGTTCAACATGACGAGTCCCTTGTACTGACGGAGTAGTCGCACCGGGTTCCTAGCTATCCTGAAGTCTCGACCGAGGTCCCCGGAGCACCTCTGTGTTCATCATGAAGATATATCCCACGTCTCTCTATCTTGATGTTGGAAAAGGAACCAACCGGTAAACCAGATGCTGCTCTCAGTCATAATCCCCACTAGGAACGAGCGTGAGGGGATCTCTGATGTCATCAAGGCCACCAAGAGAGCGCTGAATGGCTACTCCCATGAGATAATTGTAGTCGACAAGTCAACTGATGACACAGCTATTTTGGCGGCTCAAGCTGGCGCGGTCGTAGTTCGTCAAACCCACAGGGGCGGAGTCGGGGCAGCCTTCAGAGAGGGTTTCACACACGCCAGTGGAAAAGTAATCGTGACCCTAGATGGAGACGGATCCTATGATCCCGCGGACATCCCCAAAGTCATCGAACCGATACTGAGCAGTGTCGCTGACTTCGTCAACGGGAACCGCTTGACCGAGAAGCGAGAGAAAGGATCCATCACGAAGCTGAATCTTGTCGGAAACAAAGCGTTGACTTGGTTAGGCAACATCGTCTTTAGAGCTGACGTGAAGGACTCCCAAAGCGGCATGAAAGCGGCCACACGTGACCTGTTGGAAAGGATGTCTCTCTTCGAATCTGGGTTTCCAACAGTCAGCGAGCTTGTGGGTGAGGCCGTGCGTGCCCGCGGACGAATAGTCGAGATTCCCATCACATACTCGATCCGGAAGGGCAAGACGAAGCTAAGGCCCATGGTTGATGGACTACGAATCTACTTTGCCACGATTTTGCTCTTGAGAGACTACAATCCGCTTCTTCTGTTCGGTAGCTTGGGTCTATTCCTCATAGCGCTGGGCAGCCTGACTTCCACCCCAGTCGTTGCGGAGTTTCTAGAGAGAGGTACATTCCATTTCCTCGGAAGAGCGTTGCTCAGCTCGGTTCTGATAATCTCGGGTTTCTTCTCCATCCTCGTGGGTCTAGTTCTCGATAGCGCGAACTTCTCAATCCGTAGGCTGGAGGCGAGAATTCTCGGATTGGGTGCTCAACGCCAACGACTGACATTTGCTGAGCGGACCCGTGAGGCAGCATCACAATCGGCGCAGGAGACCTACACCCCGCCACCTTCGGTGGAGCCTAGCGAATCGGAACTTGCTTCTCCGAAGATACTTGAGACCATCTCGATCCGAAGGGCGGTCGCCGACGCCTTGCGAGAAGCAGAATATTCGGCAAGCGCCCCCGGCGTACTCAAAGGAGAATCTGGCATAGACTACAACTTCGATGTAGTCGCCTCCAGAAAGGACAAGACTTGGGTTTTGGACATATGCGCGGACACAACCACAGAGGCTGACGCTGTTCTCTCGCTGTTCGCAAAGATCCTCGATGTCAAACCCGACAAGGCAACACTCCTCGCTAAGCCCATGATAACTCCGCAAACCGGAAAGCTAGCGCAGATGTACAACATTCAAGTCGTAGTGGGCAACAGCGCGGTTCAGTTGTCGGACGTGATAAAACTCATCGCCAGCGAGACAGCGTCGAAGGAGACTACATTAGGTTCACCATAGTCTGTTGCTACGGTGAGTGATCGTTGGCTGTTGAGGAGAAAGAGATAGGGGCGCTGCGCCGTTTGGGCTTGACTGAGTACGAGGCCAGAATCTATCTCACATTGATGAAGATGGGACCTAAGAAAGCAAGCGAGATCAGTTTCTTCGGGCAGGTGCCGAGAACCAAGGCTTACGGAACGATTCGAGAACTGGAACGCAAGGGGTTACTGCAAGTGATTCCCGGGAAACCGGAGCTGTATGTGCCCTCATCCCCGAGTCAGTTCCTGATGCCTCTGGTGACGAAGCTTGAAGGCGACGTGAAGGAATCCGAAACCATAGTCCAAGAATTAGCAGTGTTGTATGAGTCGAGCAAGTACATCAAGCGAGAGATGCCGAGAGAGACGAACGAGTTCTGGCAGATAGAAGGCAGACGAGACATCATCAACAAAGTAAACCAGATAATGACGGACGCAACGAAATCGATCACTTTCTACGCAAGTGCGCCAGGGCTGATCCGGGCATACAAGGCTCATTCGGAGACACTTGAAGGGGCTAGGAAGAGAGGCGCGGTTGTGAGAGTTCTCTCCCCGATCTCGTCAGAGAATGCTGGGGTAGCGGAAGAGTTCTCTGAGGTCGTTGAGTTAAGACGCGCTGAGAAACCCTTCGGAGTTGGTTTCGTCTCCGTTGATGCTCGAGAGCTTGTCGTGATCGAGAGCAAGCCCGAGGACTTCAGGACTGATCGTGGTTCCGATCTCGCCATCTGGACGATAAACAGACTGCTTGTCGAGCTGCACGAGGAGTTCTTCGAACGGGTCTGGAGTAGTTCGTCCCCTGCGGAATTCCGCAGTCGACGCAACTAGGGCTTTCGGTCCGCTGGCTTCTGTGAAATGCCGCTTATCTGCTCGAGATCGATGAGCTAGAATACGCTCTCTTTTGCGAATACCTCTATTCCGGTGCCGGCTATCTTGTACGGGTGCGGCTGCATGTCGACTGGGGTTTCCCTCATCTTCTCAACTTGCAGAACCCGGACAAGAGCTCTTCCAACCTGGAGTGTCTGCAACATTACGACTCCATGAGCGAGGTATTCCTCTAGCTGTACTTCTCTCTCCTTTCCGAGTCCGGACATTCGTGACTCGCTGCTTATCATGCACGTTGCGCCCGTCCCTACCATGGCTTCCATGAGGTCTAGCACCGCGTTTCTTCTCTCGACCGGGTCTGGGTACTGAAATACGAGAGAGGCGATTGGGTCTATCGCCACTCGGCGAGCGTCTATCCCTTTCACTGCGGTTCTGATCGCCTCGATCAGGCTGAGCATTGAGAAGTCCCTCTTTCCGATCGTGGTCTTCCCAATTCTTACCTCTCCCGGAATGCTCCTTATCGGGGAGGCATCTACAAACGCGAACTTGTTCTCCTTCTCAAGCTGATCGAGATTCCAACCGAACTTCTCCATCTCCGAATAGTAGTGCTGTCTACTCTCATCTAGACTAACGAATACCGCGTTCTCACGATAGGTCTTGACACCGTTCACAAGGAACTGCGTGGACAGCACAGTCTTCCCTACTCCGGGCCCTCCCAAGACAAGTACAACCCTTCCCGTAGGTATTCCTCCGTCCAAGATCTCGTCGAGCCCGGCTATCCCTGTTGGAGTTCTGGGAGTCTTTGACAAGAACACTCACCAAATTGAATGGAAGGTTGCCAATCCATGAGATATAGCTTTTGCATCGATACGGGGCATGTTGACTGCTTTCCGGGCAAACGTTAAGTGACCTGTCGAAGACATTTCTGGTGTCGTGTGGGAAATGCAGTTCATAGTTCTCGCGAAGATGAGGCATGGAATCAGCAAGGAGAGCGCGGAGAGAACAAG
>CAZLHM010000015.1:0-47398 GCA_964559555.1 uncultured Candidatus Bathyarchaeia archaeon | reverse complement strand
AGTGCCTCCATTACGCGTCTACGAATTGGTGTCGGATGAAACGCTTCCTTGACTCTATTGACCATCGATCTGTTTTCCTTAAACATCGTCTTTCCCTCCTTGCAGCTATTGTGCTATGACAGGCTGTCTGTGGTTCTTCGTTTCCTCGAACTCTCTGGCGAGGAGTTTCAGGAAATTACAGAGACCGCCTTCTTCGTATGTACGTATGATAGAGCCGGTGTACTCAATCTTGACATTCATGTTTCTGAGCTTCCACATCGTCTTGTCGACATCCGCCTTGTTCTTCCCGACGAGGAAGAGGATGCTTTCAGGTTCCCCAAGAGAGCTCACGACCTTGATCGTCTGCGGCATCGAAGCTATCTCCTGAAGGACACGTTCCCGTTCCGAATTGCCTGGCAGGCTTGCGGCCACAAAGATCTGCTCCGAGAGACCCAGCTTCTCCAGGTCAAGCTTGGTCGTGTATTCCCTTATGATCCCGAGGCGTTCCAGCTTGTTCACTCGATATGCGACCACGTTTGGATGAAGCTCAAGTTTCCTTCCGATATCAACAAAGGAAGATTTGGCATTCATGACGAGTTCTGCCAGTATCTTCAAATCTGTTGAGTCTGTTGCGACTTGCATTTTCTCACTGCGCCTTGTATGTTTCATGCCACTTGTCGTAGTATCGGAGCATTTCCGATGAGACACTCGGACGACGCTTGCGCAACACGTCGCGGATATCCTGCATCGAGATGGGCCGCGGTCGTGAGCGTTCGGAACTATCCTTGGATTCGAAGAGCTCCCGGACCACTTTGATCTGTGCAGCCTGCAGTATGTCTCGTATGTCGCTGCCTGAGAACCCTTCTGTGATCCGCTCGATCTCTTCGATGCTAATGTCTTCACTCATGTTCAGGTTCTTTGAGTAGATCGAGATCAGTTCAGTTCGAGCCTCGGCGTTCGGAAGAGGGACGATTATTCGCTTTTGGAAACGTCGAATGAAGGGCTCGTCGAGTACCCATGGTTTGTTGGTTGCTCCGACCACGTATACGTGAATGGCATTGGACTTGTCGAGGATGCTATCCATCTCTTTCAGGAACTGATTTCTGGTCCGGACTTCCCCGCCGACCTCTTCGGCCCTGATTCCAACGAGGGAATCGATCTCGTCGACAAAGATTATTGCAGGCCGGCCAGATGCGGCTGTCCGTCTCGCCCCATGAAAGAGATTTGAGACATTCTTCTCCGATTCACCCAACCACTTCGACATGACGGTTGCCGCATCCACACAGAAGAAATCGGCATTGATCTCCGTCGCTATGGCCGCAGCTAGGAGAGTCTTGCCGCAACCTGGAGGGCCAAAGAATAGTATGCCCCTAGGCCATCCCAAGGGGAATAGGTCTGGGCGTCTGACGGGATAGATCACTGATTCCTCGACGGCCCTCTTCGCATCGTGAAGGTTCGCAATATCATTCCAGCGAACATTAGGCTTCTCGATGGGTGAGAATCGTTCCACTTGCTCAGTGGTGAGCTGAGAACGACGAGCGGCCTCAGTACGTCCATCATGCTCGTTGAGTTCCTTGATCCTTCGCCTGTAGTTCTCAACATGCTCCATGTACACTTTGTTGAGCGAAGCGTCAGGATACAACGAGCAGAGTTTGAGCAGAACCTCCGCTGCCCGCTGATAGCGTGATACCGCCATTCCCTTCGAGCCTTGACGGTCGAACTGAATCGCTTCATTCGCATACCGCAGGGCTAGGTTCTCGAGTTCCTGCGAAGCAGAGGTCGGCTCGGACGGGGTCGTTGGAGAGATGCCAAACGTCTGGACAGTGTTTTGTCCCCGATGGGGTGTGTTACTCGATGACAATTCTTCCCTCACTCGCTAGCCGGTCAACCGCTTCCTTGATTTGAGTCGGCGACGCTCCGAGGGCGAACGCCGCCTCTGGGATGTGGAGGTTCCCCTGATGGGTCTTGATGAAATCATAGACGCGTTGCTCGATCCCGGACTCGTTGCCCGTCGCGAGAACAGGCACTGGTTCCATGCTTCTCTGCTCTATCGCGAGCTCCGGGAGTTTCGGAAATGCTTGGGCTAACCTCTCCTCGGCAATGGTCGATGACTCCTCAAGGACTCTCTTGGCGTCATCGCTGGCCGCATCTATCTGTACAGAAGTGTCTATGATCGGCCCAGCCTGCAAGCTGAGGTCGCCCAGTAAGGAGTTGATCTGTTCGAGTTCGCTTGCGACATGTGGAACGATCCCTGCGATTCTTCCCTTGGTCTCTGCAACGACCCCCACGATCGGTTTCATGTTTGTCATGACCTCTCCGAACTCTAGGATCGTTTCGAGACGAAGGATGACTTTCTCTAATGCAAGCTGACTGCTTAGGACAACCTGCGCGATCTTCCTGACTTCGGCGCATTCATTCGCGTAGAGTCTGGCGTGTGCCAAGTCCTTTGACATCTCTGCTCCGATGCACCGTTGGAAGAGCTCCCGGTCCTTCTGTTGTATCTTGTTCGCCATGCTCTCTAGTCTTTCTTTCTGAATGCCCAGCCTCGAACGGGCTTCCATTATCTTCTCTTTCAGTGGCACCGGATGGAGGTGCTCTTCGATTCTCTTGACTATCGACAAGTTCCTACCCACCTAGGCAGGCGTCTCTTCGTGAATCTTCACAACAACGAAGTCCGGAATTTTGTGTTCAGCCTTCTCAGATCTCGGTTCCTCTGTCAGCTGGGTTCGCTCTAAGGCTGAAAGTCCTTCGATCGCACCTTGAAGATCCTTCCTCTCAGCCGCGTACGCTTGCAGCATCTCGTGTATGATCTGACATGCGTCCTTGTACGCAGCCACTTCCACAGCTCCGGAGGAGTAGAGAAGCTTGTTGTCTGTCAGAGAGAGCTGTAGCCGCCTGATCAGGTCTTCGAGCTTTCCGGATCGTTCTTTGAGTGAATCAACGAGCGCGAGTCGTCTCGTCTCCATCGCATGTATGGCGTTCTCGTACTCGCTCTTCATCTCCCTGTATGATTCAGAGTCGATATCGCCGTCAGAGACAAGCGCCTTCAGAGCAAACATGCGTTTCGACGCCGTGAGATACTCCCTCTGCAAGTCACAGGCTTCATCTTTCCACTCTGGAGAGAGAACGAGCGATTTGTCTTGGATCTTGACCTGTGTGATGGGGTACTTTGCGAGCACGCCGGACGTCTGTTCAATGCTTACTTGGGTGACCTCGTTCCTGATGTTCGTGTCTACACCGATCAGCCTGCCAACACGGAGATTGTAGGGGGTTTGAACATCCCTGCCTAGGAACTTCCCCACATCTTCAACCAATAGGACCATTGCTCGACCCCCGATGGAATTCCAGAGTGAGGTTACTGGAATCCCTGCTCGGTTCCTCTCTGAGGCAATGGGGTCGGTGCTGCTGGCAGGTCTGGAAAGCGTTGCTGCATTCTATGTTCAGCCAGTGTGCCCGCTTCTGTGAGTATTCTCTGAGCTTCCTCGCTCGAAGCTTCCACTGAGTAGTCTGAGCCCGTCACTTGGCCTGCTTCATACATCACACCGTTGAGCATCTCCCCAATTTCGTTGAGTTCGAACCCAACTTCGGGTATGATGCCGGTGATCTGTCCCTGAACAGATTTGACCACTGCAGCCACAGGAGCCATCATGTAGGCGATCTCTCCGAACTCCCGAACGGTATCCATTCTTAGGGCCGCTTGTTCGAGTGCAAGTTGGCATTGCAGCGTGACCTTTGCCATCTTCCTGACCTGTGCGCACTCGTTTGCATACATGGCTGCGCGGGCTGTGTCTTTGTCCATCTGCGCTCGTACGCATTTGTCGAACATCTCCTTGTCGTGGTGCTGCATTCTGCTAGCCGCACCTTCAAGCCGGTTCTCCTGAACACGCAGGCGAAAGATCGCCTCATCAACGCGTTCCTTGAGTGAACCGCTGCGGTGCACTCTGCTCGTTATGCGTGTGGTGATGGGTTGTCGATCCCATTCGCTTATGGAATGCCTCAACATTGTCACTCCTTAGTTGTGCAACCTACAAACTGAGTTGTGAGTTCTTCGTCTGGTCGGCCAATTGCCATTAGATTTCTAGAAAGAAATCTGTCAAAAAGAGCGTACACTCGCGAATTGCTTTCTCATATCAAGCCCCTCTCATGTCTCCAAGCATCAGCCTATCAGGGTGCAGGAGCAGAACCAGAGACAGTCGAGACTTCCGAGGCTTAAATAGCGACATGGTTGTTGGTACCACAGAACGACTCAGGGCAATCACAGAAGAACCGCCTCGATCATTTGTGTCAACAAGCTTGAGATGTCCGAGAGAGTACTCCAGCAATGTGCGAGTCTAACCCTGTGTGCCAGTCACACGCGGTCGGAAGTCGGACGTACAGAATACGCGTGGCACAGTCATTTCCATGCACGTCTCGGGCAACTCGCGAGTCTCTGCATGGGAAGCCTTAATTCGGTTTCTCGAAACGTATACCCCGACGGCAATCTCGGAACCCCCAGCACTTCGGAGGTGAACATAACATGGCAGAAAGGCCCGCTGCACCAGGGCCTTCACCATTTGGCCAGAGAGAACCTATCCCACCCGACACGATACTCATTGGAAAGAAGCCTGTAATGGCGTACGCGACCGCGGTCATGATGCACTTCCAAAGCGGGGCAAAGACCCTTACAATTCGAGCTCGAGGAAGAGCGATCAGTCGCGCTGTCGATGTCGTCGAGGTTGTGAGAAGAAGATTCTTCGGTGGAAAGATGATGGTGAAGGAAATCACCATTGGGACTCAGGCGATTGGTGAGGGAGGAGACACACGGAACGTATCGACGATAGACATCAAGATCGAGAAAGGCGACTGATCCTCGATTCAGACACGTGGCGTCCTAGGCACAGCTCTTTCTTCATCCACGAATGCGACGACCACTCGAGAGTCCGAATTCTCAACGAGTTCTAGAGCACCGACGAGCGATCCTCATGTCCTATGGTACGGTCTTGAACGGAAACAAGGTGTAGAAGCCGACTGCTACGGCGATCACATACACAATGACGATTACTCTCGGCGGCGACTGTTCAACGATCATGTTAGCGATCCCGGCCGCGACAGCGGGAATCGTGTTCAGGAAGTAGAAGATGTACATGATTCGGTGACCGAAGAAAGCCGCTGGTATGAAAGGAAGATACGTCATTGAGAACCACGCGACCACAAACAGGGAGAAATCGCTCTTGGTCTCATAGTAACTGTACACGTTATACAAGACTGCGGGGATCGCAAGGAAGAGCACCGTCGGGTTCATGGCTCCCACGAAATCCACACTCGGATACGTTCGTGTCACCGTTCCGTCGGTATACACTGAAACGTTCACGACCGCATAGTGAATCCTGACTTGGTTCAGGAGCCACTCCCAAGGGTAACTCCAGATATCGTTGGGAGCTCGCACGTCAGGTGCCCTAAGCGCAAACGTGTACGTGTAGATGTACGAGAGGTGCTCGAAGGGGTTCTTGTAGCCAGCCCAGAAGAAGTCGAGCGCAGCTAGGAGAAGGATGAAAGAACCAAGGTAGACGATGGCATATTTCTCAAACACCGCAAGGAGCCCTTGCCAGTCTGGCTTCCTGCCTTTCGAGAGCAACTCTCTCGCGAGGTGGAACGCACCAAGGGTCACAGCTCCGTAGAACCCTCCTATCTTGCAGAGCGTGGCGAGCGCCATCGAGAATGCGCTGAGCTTCAGCCTCCCGGAGAAGTAGCAGTAGAAACCTATGATCATGAAGCTCGATACGAATATGTCCAAGGTTGCTATTCGACTGTGCACAAAGACGAGGGTGTCGAAACTGAACAGGAATGATCCAATCAAGGCGATCAGAGGATTCTTCGACATTTTCTTGAGAAGCAGATAGAGTACGAAAATGGCGAGAAGACCAAACACAACGCTTGGAATCCTCCAACCCCACCCATTGTCTCCCAGGATGGCGACCGACAGGGCGATCAGAAGCTTTGCCAGAAGAGGATGCTCTTGATTTACAGAATCAATCCCGGGAATGGCAGCAGGCCATACCTCCGGTTGCTGAGGTAATCTCAGCAGGATCCTTGCCACATTGACGTAGTATGTTTCATCGAAGATAAGCAAGCCGACAGGTCTGTCAAGCCATATGAGTCTGAGGACCGCGCTTGCAAGGAAAAGATAGATGAAAGCATGGTCATACTTGTCACTTCTTGGATGGAAATCCACAGACATCAACTTCTTCAGTCTGAGCACCAAGCGCCCATTGCGTGTTGTGTCTCCTGATTCGGAGATGAAGCTAGAATGTCTCTGAGACCGTGTACCTGCACTCATCGTCTCACATTCTCTCCGACAGGCCGATGCCCAAGACCATCATCGAGTTGGCGATGACTATCCTAAGCGCGCGAATTAGCATCAGTCTAGCGGCTCGCAGACTTGCACTCTCCGCCCTCAGCACGTTAACTCTCTCGTAGTATTCGTGGAATTTCTCAGCCAAGGTGTTGACGTATATGGCCAACTGTTCAGGTCTGAGATTATCTGCTGATTCTGCGAAGACTTGCGGGAATTTGCCTATGTGAAATACCAGCAAACGCTCCAGTGGTTCAGTCAGAGCATCATATGCCTGCACCTCGCCTATCTCTCCCGCCTTCGCAAGGATTCCTCGCGTTCGAGTATAGGCATAGTTGATGAACGGTGCGCTGTTCCGCTCTAGACTCAGGACCCTGTCCCAAGTAAATGTGATCGTCTTCGCGCTTGATGTTGAGAGCATCGCGTACCTTATTGCCGCAAGGCCCACAGTTCTACTGATCTGTGCTCGTTCGTCTTCAGATGTGGAATTATCACGAGTTGAGATCCTGTCCTGTGCATGCGAAACTGCTTGGGCAATGATCTCGTCGAAGCTGATGTATCGTGCTCTCCGCTTTGACATCTTGACTCCTGGTAGCTCAACGATCCCGTAGGCATAGTGGATGAGGTTATCTGCGACATGCTTCGCGCCAAGTGCGTAGAGAGCCAACTTCAGCTGCAGCTGGGCAAGCTTCTGTTCAGAACCTATGACGTTGACAACGATGTCGGCGTCCTTGGACTTCCTAATCGAGTACGCAATGTCCCGCGCGACATATAGGGTCGTGCCGTCGCTCCTCACAAGCGTCAGTTGCGGTACTTCATATCCCTCAGCGAATCCAAGGGTCTTGTCAAGTTGGTACGTCCTCGCAACCTTGTCGACATCCAGAGCGAGGGAGCCACCCTCAGTGATTGCGAACGGGGTGGATGTGAGCTTCTGCATGGCATCCTTGACTTCTCCGCTCCAGACTAGATCGCTCTCCCAATCCCAACTGTCGAATGCTATCTTCATCTGGTTGAGAGTTTCCCGAATTCCCTCAAGAGAGAGCTCCGCGACCTTTCGAACTAGTTTCCGAGCGTTCTCATCACCTCTCTCGTAGCGCATGACAAGCTGATCGACCTCTTGCATGGTCTCATGCCTTGATTGGACTGCTTCGACAGTCCGAAGGAAGAGCACCGGTTCAATGGATTCTAGTTCACTTGCGACTATTGTCCAATCGTCCAGTTCACTGGCAAGCTGAGGGATCTTCCGTTCTGGATCTGAGCTTTCACGGAGGCGGGAAATCTCCTTCTTCAGCGTCTCGATCTCGACCGCGCAGTTCACGCACGCGTACAGAAGGCCTAGCCATTGGTCGGCCTTTCCGACAGGTCTCGGTCCACCTAGTAGCGAGTACCCGTAGGCCAGCATGGCGACTTGCTTGCCTACGTCGTCCACGTAGAATCTTGTATGGACTCGGTGGCCTCTGGCTCTCAGAAGCCTAGCTAGGGCGTCTCCCAAGATCGTGTTCCTTGCATGGCCAAGATGTAATGGGCCGCTAGGATTCGCGCTCGTGTGTTCGACAACGATCTTCTTGGGATGCTCTGTAGCGTCAAATCCGTAGCTTCCCCCCTGCGCCACGGCCTGGGTGAGGATCTCACGAGCCGCCTTGCTGAAGTTGAGATGAAAGTTCACGTACCCCGAACCTGCTGGCTCCACCCGCGCAATCAGGTCGAACGTCGCAGGATCAATCAGACTACAGATCTCTTTGGCTATGGCTAACGGAGTGTTCTTGAGCGTCTTTGCGAGTTCGAATGCAATGGACGAAGCCAGCTGGCCGAACTCTTGCGACGGGGGCTCCTGTAGTGTTGGAGCGCGCACATCAACATTGTAGCGCGCTGAAATAGAGGACGTCAAAACCTGAGCGCATTCAGCTCTGAATCTCAAGAGGGTTGAAGCCATGCTCAGTTTCCGCCGCGTTCCTCAACATCTACGACGGTTCCTAAACGCCTAACTCACCTTAATTACCTTCGAACAGGGTATCTGCGTGCCAAAGGATGCCAAGAAGTCGTCTGGCTTCTTGCTCGTCGTGTGAGACAACCGGGCGGGCCTGGGCGGGTACAGAGTGCCGTGAGCCTCTCCCGATGCCTAGCCAGGACATGGCACAGGCCTCCGGAGCCTGGGGTCGCGGGTTCAAATCCTGCCCCGCCCGCCAAAAGCGGCAGAGAGGATCGTACTGTCTTTTCGTGCTCCCTTCCCGAAACGACAGTTCAAGAACTGCGGCGGTCCCGCACGTGAAGCATGCGTCAATCTCACTGACTGCGACGTTTGTGACATGACATGAGCCAAGTCGCCAATGCGAGGCACGCAATCGCTATTCCACTTGTCTGCCAGAACTCTGGTATGGGGACGGCGACAATAGGCAGGCTCGCGAACGAGTTTATGCCTAGGCTGTCGAAGTAGACTTGGTAGTGCCAAGCTTCGGTTGTTGATCCGACGAGCGCGAAGAAGCCGATAATGTTACCCTTCACGAAAGTTCGATCAACGTTGAACGATAGTTCGAACGGCGCAGGCGAACTCCCCAACACGGAGCCGTTGACGTAGCGGTAGTTGTAGATGAATTCTCCAACAGGGTTGCCCAAGCTGTCAACTTCAGAAATGCCAAACGCATAACCAGATGCCAAGGGAGCACTGTCGGGTGTGCTCATCCAGACAGTCATGTTCGCGTTTCCCAGAATCGTCATGTTTTCAGCAAGGGGTTGTGTGATCCACGCCACTCCACCAAACCATCCATCCATTCCTAGAAACCACGTCCCCAAGCTCTGTCGAATGTTGCATGAGACGAGCGTAGTCGCCGGCGTGGCAAACGTTGGGGGATTTCCGTCGGCCCCGTTGTACACGAACATTGAGCCATTGGAATTGCCATAGACTAGAAGACGCATATGGAAGTTCATTGCCAATATGGTGGTGTCGGACTGCAGCGAGTTGGCATAGGGAAACTGAGCAAGCCACGCGGAAAAGAACAGACTAACGAGGCAAATGAGAACAACGACCCCAATTGACTTGCTGGTATGCCTTGAAGCCATTAGCCGCCTTCGAGCCAATGCATGACGCCTCTGAGGTGGGATGAGACACCCAACTTAAGCATTTCACATCCGCCGGTAGGAAGCGAATGTGACACTGATAACCGAACAAGATACGAATCGCGTGTTCTCGCCCTTGGAGCCGGGGGTGGGAATTGAACCCACATACTGCGGCTCTGCAGGCCACCGCCTGAACCGTTCGGCCTTCGGTGATCACGACGCGCGTGACCAACCCCGGCTTTTTCCCCGGCAATCGAAACTTCAATTCTCGGCGTATAAGTCTATTGAGCAGTCCAGAGTTCTGCGTACTTGCATTGGGCAAGATCTTATTCTTCGGCCGGGTCCGTTCTGAGAGAAGGAGACGTAGCGACGAAGGCGTCCCGCATGTACATGATCAGGCTATGCTCAGATGGAGCTGCTTACGAAGCGATTCCGAAGCGTAGGCTGAGAGTGGATATCTCAGAGTTCAAGCTCTCGCTTGAGCAGCGTGGGGACTGCGAGATTCTGATGTGGACTCCTCAGCTTGTTGTGGTCAGACGGTCGGACGACATTGAGGTTACAGTAATCGACGATGGGCGCATGATCATCCGGAACGTTGCTGATGAGAATGCAGCTCGAATTGTGGCAGAGAGGATGCTTGCGAGTGAGCCTGTAGAGAATCGCTAGCCTAGACCTCTAGTATCTCGGCGTTGTCGAGTGCGCGTCTCACCATACCGTCTAGATCCAGTCGCTTCTCCGACTCAGCGATCTCTTCAAGGCGTGAATGAGTTCTTGGCTTTCGGGTTGGTATTCCGCAAGCTGCCACGCCAGGGCTGATTGATGTCTCGAATGTCCCAATCGTTCTCGCAAGCCGCTCGATTTCGTCCTTGTTCATGCCTATCAGAGGCCTGACGACGGGAAGACCTGTGGTGGCGGAATCCGTCACGAATAGGTTATGTAGCGTCTGGCTCGCCTTCTGGCCAACAACATCCCCTGTTACTACGGCGTCGGCGCCTTCTTGATGGGCAATCTCACCCGCGATCCTGAACATCGCTCTCCTAGAGAGCACGCACGCTAGGTTTCGCTGGCAAGAGGAGACTATCTCCGATGCGTCTGGCGAGTGTGGGATGATGTAGGTTCTTATTGGTGACAAGCCGGCCCGCTCCCGTACTATTCTGATCGCCCGAAGGGCGATCTCTTTGGCTCTGCGGTCGCTCAGTGGGTAGCTGTCGAAGAACACACCTACAGGCTCAATTCCAGCCGCGATCGTCAGCCAGAGGGCGACGGGGGAATCGATCCCTCCAGAAACAAGACAGACAGCTTTCCCTCTTTGGAGATTCCTTGCTGGGCTCCCGCCTAGTGTCTGAGTGGTCATCATGTCTACCGACCGGATTTGGCTGCACCCACTTTCTCTAGTATCCTCCCGTAGAGTTGGAGCGCTTTCTGCTCAGATTCGATGCCCTTTATCAACATCCGGCCGTGCCTGAATAGACTCACCTCGCAGCCATCGAAGTCAAAGACAACCGCCATCGGTGTTCGCAGGTGAATCTTTGTGCCTCTTCCCAAGCGCCTGGGAATGGATCTGAGCTCTATACTGACCGGTCTGGCCGGGTTGACGTTCACGGTGTTCCGGCCGCACAGCCATGTAAGCCTCTCCTGCCCAATCGCTGGCGGAGGTTCTTTGAGTTGGCAGACCCTACAGTCCCGTCGAACATGAATCTCTATTGTGCGGAAATCCATCTCTCGAAGATCACAGACTAGGAGCCTTCCCTCTAACAGGGGTTCGATCCCTGCTAGCAGCTTGATTGCCTCAGTCGCCTCTAATGCGCCGATGCTTCCCGGCGTGGTTCCCAGCACGCCTCTCGTCTCGCAGGTGGGAAGAAACTTGTCGTCCAAGTCGGGCATTACGCATTCCAAGCACGGCGTCGCAGGAGGTCTGAAGATCGACAGATTTCCCTCCATCCCGATTGCACCTGCGAAGACGTAGGGAATCGAGTTCCTTGTGCAGGCGCGGTTGACTATGTATCTCGTCGCCATATTGTCGAGCCCGTCCACAACACAGTCGCAATGAGAGATTATTTCGTCTGCATTTGCGTCTCGCACATTCTCCGGAATCGCTTCGAGTCGCACCTGCGGGTTAAGGGTGGCCAGTCTCTCGGCTGCGGCTTCGACTTTGGGTCTTCTTACATCGTTGATGCTGTACAGGATCTGTCTCTGAAGGTTGTGAGTCTCGACTGTGTCTTGGTCGACGAGCCGTATCTTTCCGACGCCGGCCATCGCAAGATACGCGGCCGAAGTCGCACCTAGGCCTCCGAGGCCGATTATTGCCACAGAGGCCTGCCGAAGTCTCTCCTGCCCTCTGGCACCTAGTTCCCGCATCACTTCTTGGCGAGAGTAGTAGTCCTTCAGAGAGGTAGAACGCTTCTTTGCCAACTTGACCCTGAACAGGATACGGGCGCTCAGCTATTAAGGCTCAAATGAAGCGCGATGACCACTTTCTTGGAGCCTATCTGAAATGGTCAGGGGAACTTGTAGGCAAGCGAGTTCTGAAGGCAAGCGTCCGCGCAGTCTCCGCACAGGATGCACTCAGGGTCGTTGAACTTCTCCCAAGGCAGCGAGAGGATTCGGATCTGCATCGGACATGCCGCTTCACAGTGTGGACACTTGCTACACTTGACGGGATCCCTCTTTAGACCAAGAAAGCTATACTTCTGGAATGGAGCCATCTTTGCGGCGACTGGACACAGATATCTGCACCAAAACCGCGGGACTCTATAAGCCCCATAAAAGAACGCGACGAGTATGAGGAGTTCCGCCACAATCAGCAGTGGAATGGAACGAATCCATTCTCCTAGCTGTGCCGGCGAAAGCTTCTGAAGAAACGTTGGAGCCACATTTTCTCTAACATAGAGTATGGTTCTAGGAACGGTCGAGAAGAGTGTGCCCTCAGGAGCTAGAGGAATCAGTGGTCCATCCGAGAAGATAGACAGCGACTGTCTGTATTCCTCTCCAATGCCCATCCAGAGGGAAATGCCCAGAGAGACGCTGATGAGCAACGCGAATCCCAGGATGAAGTATTTGAGACGCTTTCCACTCTCGTGAGTTCGAACGTTGACTTGACCGACCGTACCCTTGATCATCGTTACCATGTCTTGAATGAGACCCATGGGACAAACCCACCCACAGAAGGCCCTTCCCAACACTGCGCCAATGATGAACACAAAAGCAAGAGCAACCCACGGTGCCACGGGACTCGCAAGGGCGACCTGTATCACGTCTAGGCTTCCGTAGACAAGGTTCGTTGGAGCATCTATGCTCAGCAGGATCGGAAAAGGAATCAGATATCTCTCCAATCTCAAGCTTGGGTAAAGCTGTGCAAGCAGCAATCCATTCAGCAGTAGGAGCGAAATCAACTGAACGGCGAAGCGGGGCACTCCATATTTGAACTTCCGCGATCGTTTGTTTTCTTCGGACATGGGGCTCAGCTTCCTCGGTCATGGAAATGGAGCCGCGTAGGACTGGAGTGCCTTCGCCAAGGTCTCCGCGTTTCCGAGGTACAGGGTCAAGGTCACGAACGTTAGTCCAAGGAGCAGTAGAAAAGACGCCACAACACGCTTCATCGGGTTTTCCTCTTATCGGAAACTTTGGACCTCTGCGGAATTTTCTAACGGCATACTGACCTGACATAATTATGTCTTTCTAGACGTGCAACATCGATGGTCAAGTCGGCAAGAATGGCTGATCAGCGCGAACACTGTCGCCAAGATACCGAATCCGCAGATGTCATGTACGTTACCTGTGACCGTTCAAGGCTTATTTGATCTCAGCTGTCAACGGGGAAGAACTCTCGCGTCTTGCGAAGCAATACTACGTGATGATGCATGAGACAAGCGCTAGCCGTGTTGAGGAACGTGCTTTCTCTCCTGCATCCTCAGAGAAATGCGGGGGGACCCGCACGCAGAGTGCTCATCCGCGACCCTGAGCTTCTGGAAATCGCAGAGATCGCAGATCGAAGACAGGAGCGAGTCGACGAGGATTTGGAGAGGATCTTTGAAAAGGTAAGGCCGATACTTCACGGCAGAGATATGGGAGCCCCGCCAGTTCGACGACTAGACCTGCCTGCCTCTATCAGAACCAAGATCTCCGAGATTTCCGACGCCGAGCAGAAGATCAACACCATCGTCGAATTCAGGATGTCTGCCAGAATGCGAAGAGCAGAACCCTAGCACTGTCCCACAGCTTGATGCTGTTTGAAGTGTCAGACGGATGCTTCATGTCCATGTCCAGCCTCGCTGCGTCTTGAAATCTGACGCGCTTATGAGCTTCTTTCGCATGATCTGTGATCGGTCAAGCGTGTCCGAGATGCAGGGGTTACAGAAACCGAAGGGACTGTTTGTAACAAGGTCGAATGCTGCGATGCTCGCTGACCTCTACGAGCTGGCGATGGCGGCTGCCTACTTTGACAACCAAGTCCCCGGGGAGGCTGTTTTCGAACTGTTCGCGAGACACCTTCCAAAGAACTTCTCCTACATTGTTGCAGCGGGTCTCGAACAGGCTCTTGACTATATTCTCAACTTAAGCTTCAGTGAAAGCCAGCTGAGGTTTCTGAGAAACCATCCTTCGTTTCGACGTGTGGACGACGCGTTCTTCGAGTACTTGAAGGATCTCAGGTTCACAGGCAGCGTGTGGGCTGCTCCTGAAGGGACAGTCCTATTCCCGGGAGAACCGCTTGTCCAAGTTGAGGGCAGCCTAATCGAGGCCCAGATCGTTGAGACGTACCTGCTCACAACGATCAACTTCCAGACCCTCATCGCAAGCAAAGCATCTAGAGTAGTTGAAACGGCAAAGGGCCGAGACGTCGTTGAGTTCGGATCCAGACGAGCCCACGGGCCACAGGCGGCGCTCTTGGCTGCGCGGGCATCGTATATTGGCGGATGCGTTGGCACATCAAACCTTCTGGCCGGGTACGAACTGGGAATCCCAACGTATGGAACAATGGCTCACTCGTTTGTGATGGCGTTCGACTCGGAGCGGGAAGCTTTCCAAGCCTATCATAGAACGTTTCCGGAGAGCACGGCACTTCTGATAGACACCTATGACACGATTGAAGGAGCAGTGAACGCGGCGAGTCTGGGCATCTCTCCAACACTTGTGCGACTGGATAGTGGTGACCTCTACGATCTGAGCACGCGAGTGCGACGGATACTCGATGAGGCGGGGCATCCCTCCACAAAGATCTTCGCCAGTGGAGACCTCAACGAATACAAGATACACGACTTGGTGTCTAGAGGTGTTCCTATCGACGCTTTTGGCGTTGGCACCGAACTGACGACGTCAAGAGAGGACCCCGCCCTTCCTGGGATTTACAAACTCGTCGAGCTCCGCCGAGGGAGAAGAACCATTCCGCGTGTCAAACTGAGCCCATTCAAAGTCACGATTCCCGAACGTAAGCAGATACACCGCGTATACGCGAGAGCGGGGTACATTGATGAGGACATAGTGGCAATCGATGATGAGCCGCCTCCGGAACCGGGGGCCCAGCCACTCCTCGAGAAAATGATCGAGAAGGGTCACCTTGTGCACAGGATTCCTTCTCTCGACGAGATCCGCGAACGTAGAAAGGTCCAGGTGCAAAGCCTTCCGAATGAGTTCAAAGACATAACGAGCGTGGCCGAAGCACCTGTACGCCTGAGTCCGAGGCTCTCTTCCCTGTGCGAGAGGCTCTACCATGACATAGTGTAGATTCCTCAGCCTCGATCAGCGCAAGCTCAGGCTCTTGGTTCCAGACGTGTGGAAACACCCATCGCTCGCACAGGCTTCGTCGAAGCTGAAGACTTAAGTGAGTTAGTTCGGTATCGAGCGCGAGTGATCCGGACACAACCCTGTGATGACGACGGAACCGAAATGCCACTGTTGTGAGGCCTATGGCGTCTCTGAGTAGCGTCATGAACTATGTCGAGGTTACGAAACCGAAGACAGTGCTCCTCCTCGTCTTCACTTCAGCTGCAACGATGGCTATTGCGGCAATGTCCATGAACGTCGTGTCACTGCCACACATCATGGTTGCACTAGTCGCGATATCGGCTGCAACAGCCGGATGCAACACCCTCACCTGCTACATCGATAGAGACATAGACGCGATTATGGGACGCACGAGTCATCGGCCGATCCCTACCGGGCGAATTGCTCCTCCCGAACGCGCATTGTACTGGGGTCTCTTTCTCGTTGTCGGCGGCCTAGTGCTGGGTCTCTTGCTCAACGTGATCTCTTTCATCATACTACTCCTTGGCGTCGTTGACAATGTGGTCGTCTATAGCCTGCTGCTAAAGAGGAGCAACCCACTGAACATAATCCTCGGAGGCTTCAGCGGCGGTCTACCTGCAATGTTTGGATGGACCGCCATCACCGGAACGATCAGCCTACTATCGATACTTGCTGCAGCCCTAGTTGTACTGTGGATTCCGAGCCATATCTGGAGCCTTGCGATCTTCAGCAAGGACGACTACGCCCGCGCTGGGATACCGATGCTTCCCGTCGTGATGGAAGAGAAGGCAGCGTTGCGCTGCATCGTCGCAACCGTTGTGTTGATGATTCCATTCTCTTTGGCCGTCTACTGGGTCGGAAGTCTCGGGTGGATCTACGCTATCTCAGCTTTGGTTCTAGGAGCAGTTGTCTTGGTGTTCAACATCAGGCTATTCATGAGACCAACTAGGGCGAATGCCTACAAAGCATTCAAAGTCTCGAGCCCATACCTCTTTCTGCTGTTCCTGACCATGATCCTCGACCGAGCATTCTTGTGAGTTTCACCTAACCGACTAGTATCCCAGCAACCACATCAGTATGCGTAGCCCGGTCGGGACTTTGCAGGTCAACACTTTCTTGATTCCGCCAGTACGCAGAATCCTCAACGCCATATCGAAGAGCCTATCATTAACCATGAAGTAGTCGGCGAAACGCCTCATTCGCGTCGAGGCAGTGACCTCGCGGCCTAAAGCTTCCTTCCATCTGTCTTCATATTGCGAAAGCGGCGTACCGCTTTGCACATGCTGTGCCGCTACCTCGCCCGCAATTCGTCCTGATACCATGGCTGTGGGAATTCCTCCTCCGTTGGTCGGCATCACCATGCCCGCCGAATCCCCGACCATGAGCATCGTGTCTGTGTACGTAGTCGACACTGTCCCGTCAACGGGCAGAACATCCACTGCCATCGTTCGAGTCATCCCCGAGCACAGCTTACTGGCGGTCGGTGGATATGTGCGCACAAAGTGGTCCAAGAAATCCCGCCCTTTTACAGATCTTGTGAATGTCGTTCGAAGACCGATTCCCACATTGGCGGATGAACCGCTCTTCGGAATTATCCACGCATATCCTCCAGGAGCTATGGATGTGCCTGTGTACATCTCTGTCACATTGGGCTCGATATCCAAGTCTTCCATGAGGTATTGGTAGTTTGTCGCGACATTCCCTGGATGGACGTACTGATCACTCGAGATCCCCCCAGACGATGCGGTGGTTGAAGGAAATCCGTCTGCGGCAATGATCACATCAGCTGCAACGGACTGCGATTCTGTTGGACCGACACTAAGTTGTCTGCTGTGTCTGAAGACACGAGCCGGTCGTCCGAGTCTGATGTCAACTCCAAGCTTGTGAGCCTTCTCGGCCAAGAGTTGTTCGAGGGTAGATCTGTCTAGAACACGTGCATCAAACGAGAACTCCCAGCGTTTTCCTCGTGGCGAGTACATCCGAAGCGTATCGCAATCGTTGCTGATGGCATTTGATGGTACATCGTAGAGATCCGAGAATTGCCGTGTTCCGGGCAGAAGGTCCAGCATCACATCTTTGCTAGGAAAGAACTCGCCGCACTTCACCGGGACTCCGATCGTCGTCTTCTTGTCGAACAGAAGGACGGACACGCCCTGCTCTGCGGCGGCGATTGCGGCATGCAACCCAGCTGGCCCGGCACCTACGACGACCACGTGGTACTTCTCGCCAGTGCGCAATTCTGAATCATCGTGAAATCTCGATTAAAGGACCGAGAGATTCGATACGAGTGAGATAAGTGGTTGCCTTTCTAGGGATCGTACAGAATCCGAATTGGTCAATTCGAAAGCGCATGATATATAAATCCGTGGTGCGGTACGGGCAGTAAATATGGTAAAGAGGCAAGACACGTGGAAGCCAGAAAGGTTCAGCGGGTCGGATACTCGACGCTGACAGTGTCCCTCCCACGCAGCTGGGTTCAAGAAGTCAATCTGAAACAAGGTGATGTGGTCACCATCAAGCGCGAAGACGACGGGTCACTCCGGGTCTTCAGTGGCTTGGAACAGAAGCATGAGGAAGCGAAGAAGTGCATCATCGACGCGGATCTGTGCGACAAGCCAGATCTTCTCACGCGAGTGATAACCGGCAACTATATCCTCGGTCACGACACAATCCAAGTCATCTCAAAACGTGAGCTGAAAACAGAACACCTTGAAGAGACTAGACGAGCAACGCAACGGCTTACAGGTTTGGGCATAGTCGAGCAGACCCTGAGGCAAGTGACTGTCCAGAGTTTTGTCGACCCGACTAAATTCCCCGTTTATGGATTGATCCGTAGACTTCACATCGTCGTCTCGTCGATTCAGGAAGCTGCCGTGAAGGCACTCGTCGAGAGACGCCCCGACTTGGCAAATGAGGTCTCGCACATGGAAGCCGAGGCTGATCGAATCTACTGGCTTGTCGTTAGACAACTCCTTCTGGCAATCCGTGACAGGAGCGTGGGCTCCAAGATTGGAATTGAATCACCGACGCATGTCGCCGGCAACCGGATAGTCGTGAAGACCTTGGAGGAAATGGCCGACTCAGCCGAGAACATAGCAAAGGAAGTACTGGCGATGAAGGATCTTAGCCTTGCCAGCGAGTCGATACTCGACGGAATCTCCAAGTTCAGTGCGTTCGCACAGTCCATTTCCGACAAGATGATGAAGGCGTTGCTCACGCTAGACGTGAAGCTTGCCAACGACGCGATCGCAAGCACAGAAGTCGCCATGAAGGAGCAACGCAAACTCACCGAGAGAATTCTCACATCGGTGAAGGACGTCAGTCTGGCTGTCAGCCTGAGACAAATCGCCTGGAACCTCGCGGAGATAGTGAAGTACTCAAAGATCATAGGTGAGATAGCCATCAACCGCACGCTAGAGGCACCGAGTGAGATCTGCCGGCTCGAGAAGGCCTAGAGCCAAGAGGCAATCCGCGTCGTCAGGGAGAGAACTGGCTCAGGATAGACACCGATTAGGATGATGATCGCGACGCATAGGGCGAGCACTCCGACGAAGAGTCTAGGCTCCGTAACACGCGTGGCGTCTTTCGGATCGTCAAGATACATTCGCTTTATCACCCACCCATAGTACGCGAGCGAGAATGCGCTATTCAGCACTCCAGCGACCGCAAGCCAGAAGAGATGCGAATCAATGGCCGCAGTGAACAATACAAGCTTGCTGAAGAACCCGTTCAGGGGCGGAACTCCGGCGAGCGCAAGCAGCGACACGGTCAGAGCGAAGGCAGTGTAGGGCATCTTCTTGCCTAGGCCGGCATATCCCTCCAGGGCGGTTGTCGAAAGCTTCATGATGATCATAGCAGCCGCAAAAAAAGCTGCTGACTTCATGATCGAGTGATTCAAGATATGGAACAACGCGCCGCTTATTCCAAGCGTCGTTGGAGCGGCGAGGCCGATCATAACGTAGCCGGACTGCGCGATACTGGAATATGCGAGGAGACGTGTGAAACTCCGCTGCACAAGCGCCGCCACATTTCCTAACGTCATACTCAGGAGGGCGACCACAGCAAATACCGGTGCCCATTCGGCCTTAAAGAGGGCGAGAGACACGAGGAATACGCGCATCAGTGCCACGAATCCTCCGCTCTTCGTTCCGGCCGCAAGAAGTGCAGCTATGGTTGTTGGTGCGCCTTCGTAGGCGTCAGGTATCCACATATGAAAAGGAACAGCAGCGACTTTCATTCCGAACCCCGCAATGAAGAGTGCAACGGCGAGAATTGTCATCGGCTCCAAAAGGAGATGACCCGTGCTGAGTCTCTCGCCTATGACCGCAATGTTCGTACTTCCGGTCGCCCCGAAGAGCAACGATATGGCATAGATGAGCAGACCTGAGGACAATGCACTCACCAAGAAGAACTTGAGAGCCGCTTCATTCGAAGCTGGATCCTTCTTGAGGATACCCGTGAGAACGTAGGTGGGCACGTTCATCAATTCCCACGAGACAAAGAGAACAACCAAGTCGACCGACAGGCCTACAAGTATCATCCCGAACGTCGAGAACAGAAGCAGACCATAGTAGGCAAGGGGATTCTCGGTCCCCTTCATGTAAGACAGGGAAGTCAAGTTAACAAGCACTGAAATGAACAGAAAGATAGCGGCGAATAGCAGAGACAGAGGGTCGATGGAGAGCGCCCCGTACAATAGAGTGGCCGGTCGCTCCCACTGAATCAGCAAACCCACGGATGAGACGAACGAGATGACCAGCGCTGCCAGCGTCCAGTACGGTACAAGGTTCCGGCGGACTCTATGAGAAAGCTGGTCTGCGGCAGGGGCCAACATTCCGAAGACCGGAAGAGGAGCAAGCAGCAGTAAGGTCAACAGGTCCATCGCTGGAGCCCCGCAGAGAGGCCCTTGTTGAGGGGTCGATGTATAAAGGGCTTAGTTCATTCGGACAGACGAAGAGCCCCACTTCAAAAAAGCTATTTGCTGTTCGGGGAGCACGATTCAGGGAGACTCGTAGGGAGAGAGCAAGAGCGTTGTCCTCACCTGAGATCATGAAGCGAATAGCCGAGGCAGAGAAGGAGAGCCAACACGTTCTCGACCAAGCGGAGCGTGATGTCACTCGGATGAAAAGAGAGCTTCCAAGCAGAATCGCCTTTATGAGAGAACAGATCCTGCAAGAAGCTGCCAGACAGAGACAGACAATCATGATGGAAGCCGAGAGGGTAGGGGCAGAAGAAGCGGAACGCGTAACGTCTGACACAAGAAACCAGATCGAGGCGTTGCCCAAGATGTCACAGGCTAGACGAAGCCAAGCGATCCAGAAGGCGATCGATCTTCTTCTTTCATGACCAGAGGAGGCGAGATCGTTGAGTTCGGGGCTAGAGAAACTTGTTGACAGTATCATTGAGGAGAGCAGGATCAAGGCAGATGAGATCAGAAAGCAGGGACATGGCGAGTGCGAACAGACACTTGCGAAAGAGAAGACAGAGGCGGTCAGAGAAGCCGACCAGATCTCTCGTCAGGCTAGGGCCGAGGCCGAAGCGGCGAGAAACCGACTTGTAAGTCAAGCCAAACAGAAAGCGCGTCTCGAGTACTTGGCCGCAAAGAACCAACTTGTCCGCAATGTCTTGAATGAGGTCCGTGGAGATCTGATCAGATTCGTGCAGAACGAACATGCCTATCGCGGTTTTCTCGTGAAGGTCATTGCCCAGAGCATAGAGACCATCCCATCAGAAACCGTGAGGGTGTTCTTGTCGGACAAGGACATACGGCGATTCGACCCAACCAGCCTTATTCGAGAGGCATGCGAGACCGTGCGCACAAACAAGAAGGTTGGACCGGGCGATACGGCAATTGACACTCTAGGTGGAGCGGTTCTCACATCGGAGGACGGTAGGATACGCGCCGATTGCACGTTCGAGGCAAGGCTCGAGCTGATGGAACCGCGACTCCTCACCGAGATATCAAAGACTCTCTTCGGTTCCTGATACTGTCCAATCGCAGCGGAGCGGACTCAAAGCCTTGCCGAACTCACGGGCATCGAAGTATGCACAAGTATCAACCTCCATCAGAGCTGTCAAATCCAAGATGCTCGGAAAGGAAGGATACGATCGCCTGCTGAGATGCTCGACTTCGTCTGAATGCACGTCAATTCTCAGAGAGGAAGGTTATTTCGAAGATTCCACAAGAATCGGCGAATCACTTGATGAGACTTCGCAGCAGGACCTCATCGATGCCAAGGTAACGGGTGTACTGCACAGACTCGCGCGTCTGTGCCCCGCGGACTGCGGACAGGTCCTAGCTGAGCTCGAGAACCGGCAACATCTCGAATTCCTCAAACTGGGCTTGAGACTAATCTCTGCTCCAGGGGAGAGTGAAGCCCTAGGTCGGATCCTTGTGTCAGGTGTCAAGGGAGATGTCCTGCGGAATATTGTCGAGACGAGAAACGTGGAACTCCTTGTTCAAAGCGCAGGGGTTCCAAGATTGTATGGGGAGATCTCCTCCGCCCTAGCCGAGAACAGGCCTCTCCCTCTGATCGAAGCGATGGTCGACAGGTATTCCCTGCAGCGAATCTGGGCCGCTACTGACATGCCAGATTCGATCGACAAACAGTCTGCCCGACCATTGGTTGGAGAGCATATTGACATGGTCAATCTGCTACTTGTGGCCAGATCAAAAGCTCTTGGAGTCCCTAGCGAGGAGATCCAACGCGTTCTAGTGCCGGTTGAGTATCGGCTAGGAGGCGCGCTTTCGGAGTCTGTAAACAGCACCTCAACGACAAACGCCCTGCGAGCTTTCACGAAAACCGTCTACGTCGAGTCTATTGCGCCTTTTCTCGAGGCGTTCAAGGATGGGGATTCGTTGCATCCTCTTGACATGTCGCTTCGAAGGCGGCATGCGTTAAGGTGTTTGTCGACGTTTGCCGGATTTCCTTTCTGTGCCGGCTTGCCGCTCGCTTTCGCGTATCTGATGACGTATGAAGCTTCGGACATTAGATCGATAATTTCCGGCAAACGCGACATGCTCACTGCCGATAGGATAAGGGAGTCATTGGTACTCTAGGAAAGCGTTATAATTGGCTGGCGGACTAACCCGCAACCGCGTGATTAGCGTGCTGCTCATGTCTCGACGAATGCTGTACGTCGTGCTCGCCATGACAACTGCTAGCGCTGCGATATCGCTGATGGTTGCAGTCTCCTATTCCCAACAGACATCCCCGCAGCAGATTGAAGCCATCTCCGACAAAGGGCTCTTCCTCGTCGGGGCAGGCATTGCAGCAGGCCTAGCGGCACTGGGCGCAGGTGTCGGGCTTGGAACCGCCAGTGCGGCAGCAATAGGAGCAATAGCAGAGAAGCCCGAATTGCTCGGCAGGACACTTCTCTACATCGTGCTAATTGAAGCGATCGCGATCTATGGGCTGGCCATGTTCTTCATCATATTCAGCCTATTGTAGCTCGTGAATGAAAGCCCTAGACGGCGACAGACACTCTCGTGTACGTACGCTCTACACCAAACGGCTTGAACGGAGTTCCTGAGCCAGAGTAGAACTTCAGGAACCATTCCACCCAGTGAAGCCTTAGGTCTTGGAGGAAGACGAACGCTGACTCAAGAATCATTATCATCACCATCGTGAGGAGCCCGAAGATGGGCACGCCAACGTAGATGGGCAAGGAAAAGAGAATGCCTAGAAAAAGCAGGCTGAACACGTCGTGTATCATCTTCATCGCCATGATTCGCATGTATGAGATTGTGTGAGAGATGGAGGCCAGCATCGATTCCATCCAATGACCTACCCCCTCGAAAGGTCCTTCCATTCGGACTTTCGCCGCGAGCATCAATGCTGAAGGGAGACCGAGCAGAACAAGAACTATGACGATGTTGGAAAGCGCATACGAGATGAGACCAAAACCGTATGTGAGGATCAGGTACCCGAGCACTAAGTAGAACCAAAGCCAAAGACCCGGCCCCGCGAGTAGGTCTTGGTAGTCCCTGTTCCTCACCTTGTTCACAATATCCAAGATCAGACCAGACGACACGTGCGCGATGCCGATGATTATAGAAACTTTGAGGAGTGTCATGGGATGCTTGAAGGGGTCGAACCACAGCGGACCCTCCAAACCAGTCAGTTTGTGGAACCATTCTTCGCTCCCCATGACCGTCCCATAGAGAAAACCGCAGACGGTCGCGGCAGCACCACCCAGAACGAGGAGCCCTGCTCCCTCCAGTATCATGTTGAACAAGCCACCCAGTCCGCCGAGGCTTTCCGCTTCGAAGCGGACGCCCCTCTTCTTCGCGAAGAGCAGTCCAGCTGAGACGAACATGAATATCAGACCGTGACCTACATCGCCGAACATTAGGCCGAAGAACAATGGATACGTGATGATCCAGAGAATTGTTGGATCTATCTCTGTGCTAGCAGGGGTACCGAACCCGAGCGTCAAACGCTGGAAGAGCCCTGTTCCCCTCGGATTTCTGAGCATCGTAGGGCTGTTCTTTCCGGACCATTCTTGGACTACACAGTGTCCCTCCGAAACGGTACCTAGACTGGTCTGAACATCGGGAATCTTGTTGGCTGGAAGCCAACCCTCAATGACATAAGTGGACTCGGTCTTCCCACACTGCGCCTTCGCCTCTTCCAATACTCTTTCTGCATTGACTAGCTCTCCAGTGACTTGCAGCCATTCTGCATTCTCCGACGCTAGCTTCTGCAGTGCACGATTTCGTTCATGCACTTGTTCACGTGCCACCTCAATCCTGCTCCTTGGATCAAATCTTAGATCACGAGCGCTTGATCCTGGAAGGATCATCAGGTCGAGGTTGTCACTGAGGGCTTCTATGATGGTTCTTTCGCCCTTGCCTGAAGCCAACAGTTGCGCTAACTGGTCCGCAATGGCACGTCTGACTGACTCTATGATGTCTTTTCTCTGAGCTGTCTCTGCCGGGACGGTTGGCTGCTCTGCTTGCGCTGGTGCAAGAGCGTCGAAGATTCTGAAGATGATCTCTTCGAGTCTGTGTCTTCCTTCAGGTGCATTCGGGTCAGAGATCTTCATGATCTCCTTTACGCTGAGACTCAGTCCGGAATCAGCGAACTCCACGATCTTTTCATAGACCTGGGTCTCGGAGGTAAGAGCTGTTACGTCTCGTTCGATTGACGCAAGCCGTTCCTCTATCTTGGATATCGTTTCCTCCGAAAGCGAACGTGTCACCTGTACGGGTTTCAGTTGCGCCGTTCCGACATGCAAGGCGTTGATGAGACTGGTGATCTTCGATCCTATCGAGACGAGCTCATATAGCCTCTCTGATGTGGGGCATGGAGACACAGCCCCTTCATATCCTCTCATCATCTCCTTGACATCCAACAGTTCAAGGACTCTGGCTTCTCGAAGATATCGCATCACCGAGTCGTAGTAGTCTTTGTGGACTATGATCTCTATTCGCTTCATTCTCGCAGGGAGTAGCATTGCTTCGGCCCCAGCGCTCGAACGATGAGACGAGGCATGAGATCTTCTTAAGACTTCACATCTAGGAGCAGCTCAGTCACTTTGTAGGTGACTTCCGCGTGAACGAGATCTGAAGTCACTTTGAGGCTTGAGGCGTCACAGTTTTATTGTCGCCTACCTGAGTTGTAAATCGGGGCCAAGTGCTACTTGCCAAAGTGTGACAAGTGCGGTGAAGAGTACCAACATCTTCACAAATGCAGCTATTGCGGGAAACACTTCTGCTCTGACGACTACACTGACCACATGTCATGGGAGCGTAGACATGCCGGGCTAGCAGCCGAGAGAGGCCGTTTCTGGAGGAAGAAAACCGCGCAGGCACGCTAGTCTGGGACCGCGCTGCCCGCAGCTATACGAGGCCCAGGTAGGCTAGGCTTCTCACCGTCGAGTTGATCATCAGAAGAAGCGGAGATGGGTAGATCCCGAGTAGTAAGAGCGGAATGAGGAAGACCGCAAGGGTCACGAGTTCGAATGTTGGTGCTTCGTTCTGTGCGACGGATTGTGTGAGCGATCGCATCAGGACCCTCCTAAGCATCCAGACGAAGTAGCCAGCGGTGATTGCCGGAACCAGCACTACGATGGCAAGCACGAGATTCACTCGGATCGCAGATAGGATGACCATGTATTCACTGATGAAGCTGCCGAAGCTCGGGAAGCCCATCGCACCTAGGGAGCCAAGCACCAGGAGGAACGCGGTGATCGGCATCGCCTTTCCAAACCCGGGAAGTTCTTGAATTGTTCTAGTGCCCATTTGCTCGTGTATGACTCCTGACATGAGGAATAGGAGACCGATCGCACAGGCGTGATTGAACATCTGAAAGACTGCTCCGGAAAGTCCCATTGCCGTGAACGAAAAGGCGCCGAGCAACACGTAGCCCATATGATTGATGCTCGTCAGCGCTATCATGCGCTTCAGATCCTGCTGAATCATCGCAACAATGGCGCCGTAGAACATCGTCAACACCGCAAGGGCCACTAGCGCCGGAGCTAGAATTCGGGAAGCTTCCGGAAATAAGCCGAGCATGACTCTGACGAAGCCGTACCCTCCCATCTTCAATAGGAGTCCGGCCAGCAGAACGCTGATCGGCGCAGGAGCTTCAACATGAGCATCTGGAAGCCACGTATGGAACGGAACGACAGGGAGTTTGACGGCGAAGCCAAAGAAGACAGCAACAGCCATCGGAATCTGAAGCACGAGCGGAGGCCTCATGCTTGAGAGCGTGATCATGTCAAACGTGTGCGGCTGAGAGAACACGTAAGACGCGATGAACCCAAGTAACATCACCGTGCTCCCGACGTGAGTGAAAATCAGAAACTTCATTGCGGCGTACTTCTTCTTTGGTCCTCCCCAGATTCCGATGAAGAAGAACATCGGGATTAGGACGAGTTCCCAGAAGACGTAGAAGAGTATCAGATTCAGCGACGTGAAGACGCCAACTATGGCACCTTCGAAGAGGAGCAGAAGTGCGTAGTATGGTCCTGTTGAGAAGTGAATCTCCCTCCAAGACCCCGCGGTCGCTAGCGTCGTCAGAAGTGCGGAGATTATGAGGAGGGGAAGGCTAATTCCGTCAACTCCAAGCGAAAACGTTAGACCGAAGGATTCTGCCCAAGCGAGGTTTTCCATCATCTGGAAGCCCGCGCTGGCTTGTCTGTACTCCGCGAAGATCACGAGTGCCAGGACAAGCGTGAGAGCAGAGATTAACAAAGTGAGCCACTTGGCGGCTTTCTCGCTAACACGTGAAAGCAAGTAGACCAAAAGTGCTCCGGCCATCGGAAGTACGATCATAGCTGAGAGAAAGCCCGCCACGATTGATCACCATCCAAGAAAGACGATTGCCACAACTATGACGAACAAACCCAGTCCAAAGGCGAGCAAGTACTGCTGCACGATTCCGGTCTGAAGCCGCCTCATCGTGCGGGAGAAAACGACACCAGTCGAGGCAACGCCATTGATCGCGCCGTCGACAACTCGAAGGTCAAACTTGTCACCAATCCTCGAGAAACCGACCGACATCTGCGATACTGCACCACTGATCCGGTCGAAGAACCCAGACTCAACCCAGTGCCTGAGTGATCCACTTAGGGCCAAGGTGCCGTTCACAAAACCAAGGTAGTACGCTGGATTCACGTAGAGCCTGTTCCACAAGAAGTTGGAGAGAGCTCTGGGTACCGGGTTTGCCAAGATCCGTGAGGTGTCTATCTTCCTCGAGATGTATGCACCGTATCCGATTGCTCCGCCCAATGCGAGCGCCAACACCGTCGTTCCAATCACCACAAGCTCAGGCGAAACGTAGTGGAAAGCCTCGGGCAGAGATCCATGCGTCTCCCCACTCTTCAATACGAGTCCGCTCTGCAAGAACGACGCCACGCCCTCCTCGACGACAGGTCCTAGAGTGCCAACAAGAATCGCCAACGCGGCAAGCGCGAGGTAGGGAACGTACATTATCGGCTTTGCTTCATGAACAACATGTCCGTCTTCTTCGAGTCTTCTCAGGTGTGCGCTCTTCGGCCCCAGAAATACCCATCCTAGAATCTTCAGACTGTAGATGAAGGTCAACATGGCCGTGACAGCAGCGATCAGGTACAGCCAGATTTCTCCCGTCTCCCACGTCACGAGCAATATGGCATCTTTACTCCAGAAGCCGCTGAATGGGGGAACGCCGGAGAGGGCTAGACCGGAGATTAGCATCGCAGCGAACGTGAGTTTCATTCTTGACCCGATGCCACCCATCTCGTCCATGAATCGAGTCTCACACGCGTGTATGACTGCGCCTGCTGCCATGAAGGCCGCGGCTTTGAAGATGGCATGATTCATGAAGTGAAAGATGCCCGCTGCGTATCCTGCAGCGAATTGCAGACCCATGCCGCCGACGCCGATCGCGAGCATCATGTACCCTATCTGAGAGGTTGTCGAGTAGGCGAGCGTCTTCTTCAGCTCCTTCGCTACCAGTGCTTGAGCCGCAGAGATGAGCGCAGTGGCTGCCCCGATCCAGCCAACGATCTCGAAGAAAGTGAACGGTTGTCCATACGTCACGACGGCGTTGAAGAACATTGGGCCAGTACGCGCTACCAAGTACACGCCCGCCTTCACCATCGTGGCCGCATGGATCAATGCAGAAACCGGCGTAGGTCCCGCCATTGCATCGGGTAGCCATTCATGCAAGGGAATCTGCGCCGACTTCCCAATGGGCCCCCAGAACATCAACAACCCTGTAGGCAGAAGGAGGCCGACCCTTGCTAGATCACCGGCCCAACTGATGTTCTTGGAGAGTTCCACAAGGTTCACGGTTCCTGCAGTCGCGTAGATGATGAATACCGCCACGAGCAATCCAATGTCGCCAATTCGCGTCATCACAAAGGCCTTGATCCCTGCGTGGCTTGGAGAGTACGCCATTGGAATTCCCCACACCTTGTGACCTTCGGAGCCGACCCACTTGTCGGGATCGTCAGAGTACCAGTATCCGATCAGCCCGTATGAACAGAGGCCTACCCCCTCCCATCCAAACATGAGCTGGAGCAAGTTGTCTGATAGTATGAGCAGCAGCATGTTTCCGATGAAATAGTCAATGAAGAACCAGTATCGAGTCAGCGACGCTTCCTTCTCCATGTAGCCGACGCTGTACACAACGATCAGAAAACTGACCCATGCCACGACATTCGACATCAGAACGCTCAACGGGTCAACGAGGACCCCGGCTTTGATCCCAAGCGACGGGATCCAATCCACCTGAAGATCAGTTGTCTCCCCATTGAGCGCAGACGGGATCATTGTTGAGGCGGATACTGCGGCCAGCAAAGGAAACACAACAGCAACGGTTGTTCCAGCCTTGCGGCTGAACCGTGACGCGGGCACGACAAGTACGGCACCGAGCATCGGAAGAATCCAGACCAGCCAGGGTATCAGAGTGTTCATCGTGCAAGTCTCACCGTATCATGGTCGAAATCTGAGAGAGTATCCCACCAATCACGAGATCCGGAAGGATCCCGAGGATGATCGCTGTAACGGCCAACACAAGTAGCGGCACTGTCATTGTCAGCGGGGCTTCTTCAATTCGAGTTATCTCGGCCGGCATGCTTCCGAAGAAGACACGCTTCATGGTCCACAGAGTGTAGCCGGCTGTGATGGCGGTGGATACAACGCCGCCTATTGCTATGATGAGTCTCTGGAGGGCAAGTGGTTCCATTGCAGACTGGACAGCACCAAAGAAGATCAGGAACTCTGAGATGAAGCCGCTTGTTGGTGGAACGCCCAGTATCGTTAGGAAACCGATTAGAGACGCAGTCGCCGTGACAGGCATCCTCTTGGCCAGACCTCCAAGTCTGGATATGCTTCTGATCCCGTGCGCTTGAACTATGATTATCCCGGCAACCATGAAGAGGATGCCTTTGCCCATGCCATGACTCAGGTAATGGAACATGGAGCCGGAGACCCCTTGGACCTGAACAGAAGCGATCCCGAGAAGTATGTACCCCATCTGACTGACACTTGAATACGCCATTAGGCGTTTGATGTCGTCCTGAACAAGGGCCATCAGCCCGCCGTACACCATTGTGATGAGCGCCCAGAGGCTGAGTTGGAAGGAAATGCCCCCGATCGACTCAGGCGATATGGTCATGAGGATCCTGACGACCGCGTATCCGCCGATCCCGATCATCGCTGGTGACAGAAGCGCACTGATCGGTGTGGGAGCCTCCGCGTGAGCATGCGGAAGCCAAATGTGAACTCCGAATGCCGCCATCTTGACGAGAAGACCGACAAGGATCATGATCGTGATCCAGAACCTGTAGGGCTCGGGAATCGATATCGAGGCCAAGACCGAGAGGTCGAAGGTGCCCGACACGGACCACAGAGTGAGAATCCCGGCGAGCAGACCTAATGCTCCTACATGGGTCCACATGAAATACATGAACGAGATTCTGTCCCGATCCCCGTATCCCCAGCGAGCAATCAGAAAGTAGGACGGAATCAGCATCAGCTCGAAGAACAGATAGAACTCGATCAAGTTCGTGGCGAGGACGGAGCCGATCATCCCCGTCGCGTATAGCAAGTACAGCACAAAGTAGAGGCCGTACTCTGTAGATCCCTTTCCGATCCTGTGAACCATGTAGGGCATGGAATAGATCGAGATTACCGTACAGAGGACGCTCACCGTGAACGCGATTGGGATGCTGAGTCCGTCTGCACGAAAGCCAAAGTACCCAATTGGTTCCCACCGATACAGTTCCACAACGTCTCCCAACCAAGCGGAGAGCATTATCATGGTGGTCGAAAGTGCCAGCGAAGTTGCAGCTACCCACCCGACTTGTGCAGACATACGTCGTGAGAGTGACCAGACTACCGGCACCGTCACGAGCAGGAGAACAATGCTTCCCAGAAGTAGAGGGAACAAATGCTAACCTCTTAGGCGATTGAGCTTCCTGATGTCGATCGTGCCGTTCAGCCTAAACGCGACAAGAATCAATGCTAAGCCCATGGTTGCCTCCATCGCTGCGGCTGCAATGGAGTAGAATACCACGTTCCATCCGCTGAGGATGGGCGGATTGGAGTACCTCGCAAAAGCGACAAAGTTGATGTTCGCTGCGTTGACAATGAGTTCGACGGAGAAGAGGAGACGGATGGCACTGCGCTTTGAGGTAAGACCATAGATACCTATCCCGAGCATTGCTGCGGAAAGTATGATGTAACTGCTAAGCGGCTCCACCAGATCGTTCCTCCCGTTCAACCTTGGCGAGGGTCAAACCGCCGACGACCGTCGCGACGATCAGAAACCCGAGCACAACTAGTGCAACGGCATGTGAGGCTGAGAGAGAGCTGGCCAGCTCACGAATTGGAGGCCGATAGAACTCGGGCGCCTCGACCGAGACTGGCACAATCAAGACCATCGCGGCCGCCACAGCCAATGCAACCATTACTGCGACATAGATACCAGCTCGTCCAAGTCTGATAGGCTCTTCAACTTCGAGGGGTTCTCCACGTTCCCTGCGGACTAACATGATCGTGAACATTATCAGGACTACAACCGCTCCAACGTACACTGCGACCTGGAATATTGCGAGATAGTCAGCGCCGAGGAGCACGAACAGGCCTGCTACGCCAATCAGCGAGATTGCAAGTCCAACTGCCCCGTAGACAAGCTCGTGCGCTTCGAGCGCATAGATTGCTGACGCGACGACAAGGCCGCTTATCACCAAGAAAACGATGTCCGGCGTGCTAGATCCCCCACATCGATCCGAACCCCAGCCAGATTATGATGACAGTCACGAACACGTTTGCGAGCGCAATCAGAAGCAACTTCGACCAACCCGCTCGAAGTAAGATGTCGACCCTGACTCTTGGAAAGGTGCCACGGATGATGACTATCACAGCTGCGACAAGAAAGGTCTTGATCAGGAACCACACAGGCTGAGGCAAGATCGAGGGACCAGACCATCCTCCAAGAAACAGCGCTGTGATCAGCGCGGACATCAAGTAGAGTTTCGTGTACATTGCGAGGAATCCCAGCATGAAGGCCACGCCGGACAGTTCCGTCATCCATCCCATCACAAGCTCAGTTTCCGCTTCTGGAAGGTCGAATGGAATCCTCTCGAGCTCAGCCAGTACCGCCGTGAAGAAGACGGCGAAACCCAGGATCTGCGGCACAATGAACCACACACGTTGCTGAGCTAGCACAATCTCAGTCAGGTTCAAGGTTCCAGTGAGCATGACTATTCCAAGGACCGAGAGCCACATCGGAATCTCATAGGCGACCTGTTGAAACAGAGATCGCAACGCCCCAAGAAAGGAGTACTTGCTGTTGCTACCCCAACCGATCAACAGGATCAGGCTAGGGAAGAGTGAGATCACCGCAAAAACGAAGATCAAGCCGGCGTCCATATTAGCGATGACCCAACCCTCTCCAAATGGTATGACTATTACAGGCGCGGCTGCGACTAGCATCAAGCCGAGAGCACAGGCCATGAGTAACTTCATGTCAGCAAGTTCAGGGAAGATCATCTCCTTGAACATCAGCTTGACACCGTCCGCTATGGGCTGTAGAATGCCCGACATGCCAGCGTACAACGGTCCGATTCTAAGCTGAACCCGAGCAATGACCTTCCTCTCAAACCAGGTAAGAAAGGCCGCTCCGAGCATCACGTTCAGAAAACCTGGAAAGATGATGACCTCAAGAAACGTTCTTGAGGTAATGATCCGCAGGACGAAGCCCAAGATATCGTGAAGTGTGGGCAGCGCCAGCAATCCTGTCACCAGAGTTCCCGTTTCCCTGAAAGGTATAGGGCATACGACAGAGGCCCAACGAGCACAACTAGGAAGATGATGAAAAGGTAGCCCTGTGCAAACGGCATCGCCGAGAAGGCTAGACCCCACGTGAATAGAAACATCGTGACTACGTCAAAGGCGACGAACATGATGAGATATGGGTAGTATTGCATCATGTAGCGCCGCCGCGCTTCCCCCATGCGTGGTTGACCGGATTCGAAGGGCGCATCACGGATCGGATCCCGTCCCCTCGCCCCCATCAACCAACCGAACACCAGCAGAGGAAACATGGAGAGGAAGACCACAACTTCGAAGATCAACACAAGGCTCCATGCGTCAAGTCCCATGCGACTTTCCTCGCTGCGGTCGCGGCGAATCTCCAGCTGACTCGCCGGTACCAATATAAATCGTATTGCCTAACTTGCAGAGGTGAATGCGCGCTTGGTCAGACAAGCGGCTCTCTGTACTGATGTGGAAGGAACAGACATGACATGGAAATCACCTGGAATGACACATCTCTGGTGTCCGAAGTGTCAACGCCAATACGCCACTGATGCCGAACTCGTCCTCAAAGATGAAAAGATCGTATACAAGTGGAAATGCAAGACATGCGGAAGCGAGAACTTCTCGGAAGGCTAGTGCGCGTCTACGACTCTCTCTCGAACGCGAACTCAGCTAGATGGACTAACGCCTCCTTACCGCTCCCATTTCTCAGGGTTGAGAGCTCAGACCTCGCTTTCTGAACATATTCCTCGGAGGCGCTCTTCGCAAACGCAAGGGCTTTTTGGCGCAGCGCTTCCGTCGAGGCACCGTGACCTTTCTGGTTCCAGATCTCAGCTACACGGTCCCATCGGCTGGTCTCGCCGAGATAGTGTGCAAGTACCAAGTTCGCCCTTTCCTTGTTGGACGACTCAGATTGACCCCTGATGTCCATCATGTCGTCTCGAATCTGAAACGCGACACCAACTGCTCTACCGTACTTGTAGAGCGCATCGATCTCGTCTCGGGACCCACCCCCTACCAAGCCACCGATTCCGGCAGACGCCCCGAACAGAGACCCGGTCTTGAGGTCTGCAATGTTGAGGTAGTGTTCAATATCGATGGCGATGTCGGAGATGACCTCAAGCATCTCTCCTTTGCTCAAGTCGACGAGGGCGAGAGAGATCATTCTCATGATCTTGGGATCCTTGTACTCGGACAAGACCTGAACTCCCTTGGAAGCCAAGAAGAGCCCTGAGCTAATCGCCCTGTCGTCATTGAATGCGACGTTCAGAGTGGGCGCGCCCCTTCGTAATCTGTCCTTATCGATTAGATCGTCGAAGATCAGGGAGGCTGCGTGTACGAATTCCACCGCAGCAGCAGCGTTCAGTGATGACTTACCATCTCCGCCCACAGCCTCCGAACAGAGGAGGACCATTATCGGCCTCAGCCGCTTTCCGCCCGTCTTGAAGGTGTACTTGACGAGTTCACTCGCTTCATTCTGCTCAAAACCCGATGACAGGATATCGTCGATGCGTCCGTCTATGATACTCCGTTTCTCCTCGAGCAGTTGCTGGAAATCCACCGAGCGCACATCCGAGCGGCGCTACATTCTCAGGCACTGATAGATAAGTTGGCGACTATCCGATCATATGAGTGAGACGCATTCAGATCCTCAACGACAGGCCGCAGCCAAGTCATTGATTGCTGCTGCTTGATCCTTAGCCTTCACGATCCCACTCGCAACGAGAACCCCTTCAGTGCCAAGTGCCAACGCAGCCTTCACGTCCTCCCCCGAAGTGATCCCCGCACCGCAAAGAATGATGACATCTTGGTTGATCCTTCTAATCTTGGAGACTGTGTCAGTAACCACCTCAGGTCTTGCTTTCGAGACAGCGACCCCGCTCCCTATCAGCTCCGGTGGCTCCACTGCGATCATGTCAGGCTCAAGAGATGACACAGCCGCCGCGATTCCCGAAGTATTCGCGCAAACGACGGTCGTCAGCTTCAGCTCTCTGGCCCTTGACAATATGTCCTCGATGACGCTCGCTTGAAGCCTTCGCTCGGAGTGGTTGACGAGAAACCCCGACGCGCCGGCTTCTAGGACAGATTCTGGAAGCACGTGGCCGGTATGTGAACCAGGCCGAATTGCGTCCACGTGTTGAGCAAAGACCGGGGCTCCTGTCTGTTCCGAGACGAGCCTTATGTCCGCGACTTGGGGCGCCACGGCAACGGTCACGCCGAACTTCCGGCTGGCTTCCTCCGCATATTTCGCCAGCCGTACAGCCCGTTTTCCGGTCGCCTCAAGATAGCACTTGAAATTGACTAGAATGATTGGAGTTGAGACCTCGCTGTGAGCCATTTCTTGGACTAACCCCGAACCAACACGCACCAAGGTACGTGAACTTAAGGCTTCACGCGACTTGGAATTCGATCCGCAGCCCATGAGAACTGTAATATAGAATCAATCGAAGATACGCTGACTTGAGGGCTGTTGTCCGGCCAAAGTCGTATGACGACAGTTTCTGTGATCAAGGCGGACGTAGGTTCGTTATCGGGTCATGTGACAGTTCACCCGAAACAGCTTGAGGTCGCGCGCGAATGTTTGGAAGAGGCGCGTCAAAGCGGAACGATATCTGACTATCACGTGACGCATGCTGGAGACGACCTTGAGCTCATAATGACTCATGCTAATGGAGAGGGTCATTCCAAAGTTCATGAATTGGCTTGGGAGTGCTTCAAGAAAGTAACAGAGAAAGTCTCGAAACCTCTCAAACTATACGCTGCCGGTCAGGATCTCCTATCCGAAGCCTTCTCCGGCAATATCAAGGGGATGGGTCCCGGCGTCGCCGAACTGGAGTTCATCGAGAGGCAAAGTGATCCAGTCCTCATCTTCATGGCCGACAAAACCGAGCCAGGAGCATGGAACCTCCCGCTCTTCAAGATCTTCGCGGATCCGTTCAACACCGCCGGACTGATAGTCGATCCCGCGTTGCACGATGGCTTCAATTTCACAGTCCTTGATGTCGTCGACAATGTCACAGTGGAACTGAGATGCCCCGCAGAGATGTACGACCTTCTTGCTCTGATAGGAACCCCAAGCAGGTACGTCATAGAGAAAGTCCGCCGCAACGACGGACTCCCCGCAGCTGCTGCGAGTACAACACGCCTCTCGTTGATCGCGGGACGATACGTTGGCAAAGATGACCCGGTCTGTATCGTACGTGCGCAGCATGGGCTCCCGGCAGTAGGAGAAGTCTTGGAAACCTTCACCTTTCCGCACCTCGTGGCGGGTTGGATGCGCGGTTCACACCACGGCCCTTTGATGCCCGTGAGTGTCGAAGATACCCAGAACAAAGTCACTCGCTTTGACGGCCCCCCCAGAGTCGTGGGTCTCGGTTTCCAAGTCACCAATGGGAAGCTCGTCGGTCCGTTGGATCTCTTTGCCGACCCGGCTTTCGACAAGGCCAGGGAGACAGCAAACGTCGTTGCAGATTACATGAGATCACACGGTCCATTCATGCCGCATAGACTCGGACCTGAAGAGATGGAATACACAACTCTCCCCCAAGTCTTGAAGAAGCTCAAAGATCGTTTCAGGAAAGCCTAGTTCGCAATGATCCGCCATTGGGAGCATCTTGCGACCTACGGAAAGACGCTGGCAAGAGTTGCCTTCAGAATAGCCGTTGTGGCCACAGTCATAGTACTCGCCGACTTCTTTGGATTGGCGTTCTATGGTCTGCTGACCAAACGGGAGATGCTCTCGAACCTCTCGTTCCTGCTACTCGCCGAGGGAGGTGTAATGATGTTCTTTGGAGTACTGGGAACCACCGTGCTTCCCCAACGAGGAACGATAGGCGTTCCGTGGTGCCAGTCGGTTCACGCAGTCTCGGAGGAAATCAGGAGAGACCGGTCCCGACAAGTTGATTTCTGGATCTGTTTTGGCATCGTCGGGTTTGTATTGTTCTTGGCAGGCATCATCCTCCCGACGGCTCCGTAGGATAGATACCGGTTCCGGCAAACGCTATTACGGCACAGGTTGCTGTCAGTGCAGGAGATGGGTTTGCCGGCTAGAGTGCTCGTGTGCGATCCGATTCATCAAGACGGAGTGAGGCTGCTTCGGCATGCAGGCTGTGAAGTGACTGAGAGACCGACGATAACCAAGGAGGAGCTTCTGAGCGAGGTTCAGGACTTCGACGTCATCGTGGTTCGAGGAAGAACAAAGATCACAGCGGAAGTCGTCTCAGCTGCAACATCGTTGAAAGCGATTGCCAGATCAGGTGTCGGACTGGACAACATCGATCTGGATGCTGCCAAGAAAAGAAACGTCACAGTTGTCTCGACTCCCGGAGCTCCCGCGGGCAGTGTCGCGGAACTGGCCATTGGACTGATGCTATCTCTGCTTCGTCAGATCCCTCTAGCCGACTCGACAATGAAACAGGGCAAATGGACCAAGGCCCAGCTAATGGGACACGAACTGCGCGGGAAGACGCTTGGCATCGTCGGGATTGGAGGACGCATAGGCAGCGAAGTGGCACGAATCGCTCGGCATGGCTTCGGAATGAACATAATCGGCTATGATTTGGTCGATGTGACGGAGAAGGCAAGACAGATCGGGTTCGAACTCTGTTCCACACTCGATGCCGTACTCGAGAAGGCAGACATAGTAACGATTCATGTTCCATATTCCTCCTCTACTCATCACCTCATAGACGATTCCAAGATCCGAAAGATGAAAGAAGGATCATTGCTCATCAACACTTCACGCGGGGACCTAGTTGACGGAAAGGCCCTGCTCGCAGCCATAGAAGAGAAGAGAGTCGCAGGAGCCGGGTTAGATGTCTTTCACGACGAGCCGCCGAAGGAGGACTGGGAAAGAGAACTCACTACTCTATCGGGCGGACGCTCAGTCTGCACGCCCCACATCGGTGCCCAGACCCACGAGTGTCAACGACTTGAGAGTCTCACGGTCGCACAAGAGATCATCAAACTGTTCGGAGCGTGAGAAGAATGGTGATCTCCATGAAGGATTTTGAACGACTGGACATACGAGCGGCAAGAATAGTAACGGTGGAACGCATAGCCGGCATGAAGAAGATCATGAGAGCCACCCTAGACTTGGGCGACCGGACGGCCGGCGCGATATTGGGTGGAGCTGAATACTATCAGCCCGAAGACCTGCACGGCAAATTGGTGGCAGTCATCGCGAACATGGAACCGAGAACCGTCGCCGGGGTCAAGTCTGAATGCATGCTTCTAGCGGCAGACGTTGAAGGCAAACCGATCTGGCTTGTCCTTCCCCAAGATGTCCCACCGGGGACGAGAATAAGATGAAGATTCAGTAGATCGCGACTTCCCGTTACGGCAGAACCTTATATATGGACTGAGTCAATGCGTGTCGCCACGTTTCAGAGAAAAGTCACGGAGACTACCTAATGCAACGACGATCACTGCTAACGACGTTGCTGCTCATCATACTCGTTCTCTCTCGGTCAACTACGAATGCCAGTGCAGCATCAATCAACTATTCCATACACGGTGAAAGAGTGTCAGTGCAACTCTCACTTCGTTTCTTTCAGAATGCTACTGATATGCCCAGTCTAAGTGAAGCATTGTCCGGCGTCGTGGCTCAGAACTTGACCTCTGCGCTTGAGGAGGCTCTCAAGAGCAAGCTAGAGAACGCCTCTGTGTCTTCACTGTCAGGGGAGTTGTCATCTGAGGCGGGCTGGATCAACTCAACGATCCGTTTCGAAGTCACCGGTGTGTCGTCCCGAAAGGGCGACCTGTTGACAATCTACTGTTCCTGGATATCCTTCAGCATCCCTCAGGATCTCAAGATCGGCAACCTCAGCTATAACCGGATAGGAGCCGCGTACATCAGGCAGACATTTGAGAGATATGTGAACTTCACGAGCCCCCCTCTGAATGAGACCGTGTCCGGCGTCACATACTTGTCTAGAGGCAACGAGTTGCCGCCAAGAGTGGCGACGGATAGGGCAGGGAATGTCACTCTGCTGGATTTCAGCAATCTCACTCTTGAGTTCGAGAGATGGAAGAGAACATTCAACGTGAGCGAAGGTTCGACGGTGTGGATCTATGATCCCGGCCCAGCTATCGACCTTGAGATGAAGGTCGTACCGAGAGCAACCGCAGCGTTCTCACACCGTGCGCTGTACAGCTACAATGGATCGATCTCTGTAGACGCCAACGCTAAGGCTGAGGGGAACAGAATAATCATGGATGTAGGCGGCGGATTCGAGCCACTTCTCATGCTTGTCATCATTCTCTCAATATTTGCTCTTGCTGTCGTAGCGAGCTGGAGTTACAGATCACGACGTAGACAGATTCCTAGAAGACGAAGATAGGCACTCTAGCAGGCGATACGATCTCGCGTCATGCGAGCCAGCGTCTCTTCAGAGAAGAGAGTCGGGAAATGCTTCTGAAATATCCCCTTGTATAGGGTTGCTTCGTCGTCGTTCATGTACTGGAACATGTACGGACCTTGGTAGGGAGAGGGCTCTCCCTCTCTTGTGATGAACTCGATATGCATCAAGGGGTCGCCACGCTTGATCGTAATCGGCTGACGATCATTGCTCAAGTTCACGAGCTCCAGAGCGAGTCTGCCCACGAAACCACTATGCACCTTGGCAGCGTTCAAGAACGAGAGGCCCATTCTCCCGTATCGACTCTTGGCCGTCAAGTGAGCCACGAGGCTCGGAGGAGTGAACACCACCTCATGCGAGATTAGGTTCTTGTGCTCCAGGTAGTGAAGGACGGTTTCATCCCTGACAGTGAGAACATATCCATCGCCATCAAGGAGATTGAAGTCAAACGGGTAGACGGACTTGAATGTGTTTACTAGCTCGACAAGTTTGTCCCTGCCCAGTATGCCCAACTTGATTCCCTCCGACGTCCTCCTTGATTTCCGGTTCTTCGCTTTCTGAGTTTCGATCTACATCGCTTCTATGTAGATGATGTTGGGGTCGCACTAAATGTCAATGTCAGAGTAGGACCGCCCCCGGTCTCCTCTTCAATGTCTGAAATGACGCTCAGGAGAACGGAAACCTTCGAGCCGAGTTGGATGAAAAATGAGACTGATACCGTGAAGTCCTCGTAACCAAGCTGAAGGTTCTTGAACGTGTTGTTGACGACCATAGTCGCATTTGTTATCTTCAGTTTGATTGTGTCGTATTCGCCAAGCGACAAGGACCCGAGACCGATGGCTTGGCTGAGGTTGGCAACGGCAAGGTCGACGCGGACAGACCTATTCGAGACTAGGAACCACCCAGAAGGTTCGCGAGTATCTGCTCTGTGCGCGCTGATTGTCTCTATCGTGACGTAGACGTGCTCCGCGGGAACAGATGAAGAAGAGGATAGAGCGACAGTCACGCTGCCGCTTGCGAGTGGCGGGAAGACCACGAGAAAGGCAACAAGGAGCAGCACACACGTGGCGATTATCTGCTTTTTCCGCATTGCATTCAGCTTCGCGCGTCCCTATGAAGAACGAACTGCATATAATCGTTTCAAGGTAGGTTGATCCACAAAGATATCAGCTGGGTGAGGACGATGCTTGTTTCATTGTCTCTTCGCAGCGCTGAGCTACCCTATTCCAGTTACTCTCGACCTGTCTCTTCAGCTCGTCTAGCGCTGGCTTAGATTCAGGGGCGAAAAGATGCCTGAACCGCCCTTGAGGTTTCAGGAATTCCTCTAGCGGAATTGGCTTCGGAACCTTCACGTTGAGCTTGTACCTACCTTGCTCTACCTCGTACAATGGGAAGTACCTTGTTTGGACTGCAAGCCGGGCTAGCTTCACTGTGTCGGCTGTGTCGAATCGCCATCCGAGAGGGCATGGCGCGAGAACATGTATCACTGCTGGCCCTTTCACCGCCGCCGCTCGCCGCACCTTCGTAATGTAGTCATTCCAATATGCCAACGAAGCGGTCGCTGCGAATTCCACTCCATGTGCGACACATACACCGATGAGATCCTTCTTCGGATGTTCCTTCCCAGGGATCTTGGAACCTGCTGGTGTCGTCGTTGTGGCGGCGCCGAAGGGCGTGGCTCCTGACCTCTGTATGCCCGTGTTCATGTACGCTTCATTGTCGTAGCAGATGTAGGTGAAATCGTGCTTCCTCTCCAAGGCGCCTGAAAGGGCCTGAATTCCTATGTCAAAGGTGCCGCCGTCTCCACCGAAAGCGACTATGTCGACTGAATCGATCTTGCCCTGCTTTCGCATGGAGGCTTCGATTCCCGAAGCTACTGCTGCGATGTTCTCGAAGAGCGTGTGAATCCAAGGTACCTTCCATGCTGTCTCTGGATATATCGTTGTGGCTACTTCGAGGCAACCCGTCGCGTTTACGATGATCGCCGGTTTCTCTAGGGCCTTCATCGTAATGCGTGCTGTGGCTGCAGGTCCGCATCCTGTGCACATTCTGTGCCCCGGCCCGAACAGCTCTACCGTTGGAAGTTCCTTCAAGGTCACCATCTAGGTTCTCACTCCTGCGTAGGAGACCGGTTCCTCAACTGGTTCGCCCCGTGCGTGACGTAACGCTCTATCGAAGACAGCTTCGATGTCCACTGGCCTCACATCTCTCCCGCCTAGGCCACAGATGACATTGAATATCTTCGTCTGAATTCCCGTGAGTACCTTCGTTGAGGCTACGTCACTACATAGCGGACCATACGGGGCTCCGAAGGCTACTGACCTGTCTAGTATACCTACGCACTTCAAGTTCGAGAGCAGGTTGGCAACCTGCGTGGTTGGAAACGGTCTGTACTGCCAGAGTTTGATCACGCCGACTCGCTTGCCATTCTCTCGCATCTTCCTTGCCACGGTCCGGGCTGTTCCTGCGATACTCCCCAGACACATGACAGCAACTTCAGCGTCTTCGAGTCCAAAAGTGGAAACAGCCGAGTATTGTCGCCCTGATATCTTGCCGAAGTCTTTTGTTGCTGCCTCTATGACTGGTGGCGCGTTGTCCATCGCGTCGACTTGTTGGCGTTTGAACTCCGAGTAGTAGTCAGGAAGTGTCAGTGGCCCGAAAGTCATCGGGTTCGTTGTGTCGAGTTTGTACATCGCCTTCCTTGTGCCGAGCAGTTTCGTCACATCGTCGTCTTCTAGTACGGCTATGCCTTCCATCGCATGCGATATGGTGAACCCGTCTAGGTTCACGGTCACCGGCAGCAGGACCTTGTGGTCTTCTGCGATCTTGAAGGCTTGAAGTGTCCAATCATATGCCTCCTGTCCATTCTCCGCGTAGATCTGGATCCATCCGCAGTCTCTAGATCCCATCATGTCGGAGTGATCGTTGTGTATGTTGATCGGAGCCGACAGGGCTCTGTTTACGACGGCCATGACGATTGGGGCTCGCAGACCAGATGCGAGATAGAGTACCTCATGCATCAGTGCTAGGCCTTGACTCGATGTGGCAGTGAAGACTCGAGAGCCAGACAACGCGGAGCCGACGCATGCAGAAAGCGCGGAGTGCTCGGACTCCACGCATATGAACTGCGTGTCGACCTCTCCGTTCGCTACGTAGTCGCTGAACCTCTCGACGATGATCGTTTGCGGGGTTATGGGATAGGCAGCCACAACGTCAACCTTGGCCTGCTTCGCTGCGAAGGCCACGGCTTCATCGCCATTCATGCCCACGACCTTTTGTGAAACCAACTTCTCCAATTCATGTCTCCTCCGTCATGGAAATCGCTTTCAGCGGACATTCGCCTGCACAGATCCCGCATCCCTTACAGTACTCATAGTCGAATTCGATCGTTTTGGCCGCCCTGAGGATCGCGGGCTCCGGGCAGTAGATCCAGCAGAGCAAGCAATTCGTGCATTTCTTCGGGTCCAAGACAGGACGCTTCAATCGCCACGTTCCCGTCTTATTGCGCTCTGCTGATCCCGGGGTTACCAATACCGCACCTATCGGGAGCGAGCTCCATCCTGGCTTCCGTTCTTCGACGCTCATGCTTCATTGCACCATCTTATGGACACGACGAATCAACTCAACGTTCATCTCGGCGAGACTCCCCGAGAATCGCTCCTTGATCGCCGCTTCCATCGACTGCAAAGAAGCGAGCGGAGCGACTTTTGCCAGAGCTCCGAGCATTGCAGTGTTAACAATCGGTCGACCCACTATTTCCATCGCCAAATGGGTCGCATCTATCGTACGAACTTGATTCTCGCTCAGCGACAGCTTTGCCGCCATCTCCGTCGAGTGCTTCGGAGAGTTCAGCAAGACCTTCCCTTCAGGAAGGAGTCCCTTCGTCACATTCACTATTCCGAGTAGTGATGAATCCAAGACGACAACGAAACCCGGATTGTAAATCTGACTCCTGGTTTCTATGATCTCATCACTTATCCTTGTGAATCCCGATATCGGGGCACCAAGGCGTTCCGGGCCGAATTCCGGAAATGCCTGTACGTACTTCCCTTCGAGCAACGCTGCCTGAGCAAGTAGTCTACTTGATGTGATCACGCCTTGACCGGCTCGCCCGTGCCACCTTACTTCGTGAAGCAAGCTTCTTCTCCTGAAAGTTTGGCCGTGTACACAACTGGCTCCGTATTAAGGGCGTGCAAGGTTTTCTATATAGGTCAGAACGCACTCGCGATGTCATTCGAATTGGCAGAACCGAGAAGCCTGTTGAGAAAGTGGCTGTCAAAGATCTGTATGGCAGACTTAGGTTGGGCTTTGAATCATGAGAACTGGACGCCAGTCGACTACCTAGATTGGAACGGTCTCTGATAGCCCTTCGAAGTGCTCGTCTCCAGTCAGGACCTTTGAGTCATACACGCGGGCTGTAGCCAGAATGATGGCGTCGAACAGACTTGGGGTTCTGTGTCTCCGCTTCGCGGCCCTTTCTGCAAGTTCGAGGAATGCTTCTCCAGCTTTCATGGCCACCTCAAGCCCGACCGGCGTTACGAGTGAGGCTGATGTGATCGTTTCCAGTCTGGACCTCACTCTCCTGCCCTCAGCTCTTTCCCTCACATATTTCCTTGATATCTCTGCCAGGACAATGTCGGGAGTTCTTACCTCGTCTGCCTCTACCATCATTCTCCTTACCTTCTCCCCTTTTCGACCGCCCAGAAAGAGCTCTAGCCAAGCATACGAATCCACGACGAGTTTCAGCGGTCCTCGCCTCTGTCTTCCTCGGTGAACGCCCTGATCTTTCCTCTGTCGACCCCAAGTGTTCCCTGCAGCAGTTGGAACCTGTGCCTCTTGATGAGCGATCTTATTGCCTCATCCAAGCTGCGAGCGTTGAGCTGCTCACGCAGCCTCTCCAGTTCTGTCAAGGTTGCCTTCGAAACTTTCACCGTGGTGGCTGAACTCAATTGTCGATCGAGTGGCAGGTATACCGGCGGCCCAGTATAAAGTATATCATACCTCCCGCCACCCAAGAATTCTAGCGAGCGAAAGTCATGTTTGCAGGGCCCGAAGCCCACTCGAAATCCCTGGAAGGAGCAATGAAGGCCGTGGTATCTTGGGCTCGAGTTCCAAAGGACCCGCCACAAACACCATCCGAGTCCTTTCGTACATCCTCAGACGATCGCTTGAAGGACATTACGCGAGTTCAGGTCACGCCCGGTCCACCACAATATTACATTCGATCAGGTTCAAATCACTCCCTCGCAGGTTCGTGATCTTAACCCATAGTTTGGTGGACTGATCGGGTGGCCACCTTGACCTAGCGAACCCCGGATAGTCATTAAGACCATGAGCACAAACAGGACAACCTTCAGTTAGATCTTGAGTGAATGGATTTCCAGGAACACTCCACCTCGATTGAACTGTCTTATCATTGAACTCGCACGTCTTGTGCCTGCGCACCAAGTGATGCACGCAACGGTCAGAATCTTCGAGCTTCCAAGATCTCTCTGACCCTCTTCAATTCCTCAAGAATCATTTCAGATACTATGATGGAATGCACCCTGAAGATCGATCCTGACAACCCCAGTGTCCGGGAGCAATGCGTGACCAGAACGGACGTAGATTCGTGGCCGGAATGCGCAGCCGGCGCACTTCCCGAAGATGAGTACCTCGACCTGGTCAAGAGAACAGGTTTCGTCGATATCGACGTGAAACGAAGAAACACAGTCATGTTGTAGCCAGGGAATAGCCAGCATCACCGTAATCGCCAAAGAACCGGTCAGAGTCGAAGATATATCATCGATGATGCAAGAAGCGTTCGGACCGATGATCAGCGGGACCTTCGAGAAATGAGGTCAGAGGTGTGTGTAGATGGAAGATGATCAAATCAAGAAGATTGTGCGAGAGAAATATGGTGAACTAGCTGGAACAGAGAGGTCGTGCTGTGCTGCAGGCGATACTGCCAGTTGCTGTAGTCCAGATAGTGTGAGCAGGGAGATTGGATACAAGGATGCTGAACTCAATGCGGTACCTCAAGGAGCAAACCTTGGTTTAGGTTGTGGGAACCCTGTAGCGATCGCATCGCTGAAGGAAGGAGAAACTGTTCTGGACCTTGGATCAGGTGCTGGGTTCGATTGTTTTCTTGCTGCGAACAAAGTGGGAAAGAGGGGCAGAGTCATCGGGGTAGACATGACGCCTGAGATGATAGAGAAATCCCGACAGAATGCCAAGAAGGGAAGCTATGAGAATGTTGAATTCAGACTTGGAGAGATCGAGAACCTTCCAGCCGCAGACAACTCCGTTGATGTAGTCATCTCAAACTGCGTCATCAATTTGGCTCCAAACAAGAGGAGAGTATTCGATGAGGCATTCAGAGTTCTAAGACCTGGTGGGAGATTCATGATCTCAGACTTGGTTCTAACGAAGGAGCTACCAAGCTCGGTCAGGGAGTCCGTGGAAGCCTACGTTGGCTGTGTCGCTGGAGCGATCAAGAAGGAAGAGTACCTTGCAGCCATAAGAGCCGTAGGATTTAGCGGAATAGAGACAGTTGATGAGACGCCTTATCCCGTCGAGGTCATAGGCAACGATCCTACGGCGAAAGAAATCATTGAGAAATCAGGGCTACAACACGATGAGATACAAGACCTCGCAGGATCAGTTCTGAGCATAAGCGTTCGGGGCGTCAAACCATGAGAAAGAGTCCAATGCCAGGATTGACGTGAAGATGGTGATCTGAACCTAGAGTGTGGTGTACGCCCCGTCCACCATTGAAAATCCTTTGGGGTTTGATTCCGAGCTCTATGGCTGATTGTCTCTTTCTTGTTGGAGGCTTGACTCGACGATTCGTTGCAGGTTCCTAATCCTAGGTTTCGTTGCGATTGAGGACATGGTAGATCGAGACGAGAAGCTTCCGTGCGACACCGACTATCGCTCGCTGTCGTCAACAGGAAACCTGCTGCTGGCTACTGGCTTCTGAATCTCTTTTCAACCGCGCTAAGGGCACACAAGGCCGCTGATTACTTGAGGTGACATCCAATCCTCAGAGCGATCAGTGAACCCAGCTTTGAGGAGATCGAGCCCTTCTTCCTCTGAACGACACGAAGGGAACCACGAAGTGCAGTGGCGGCTCAACCACTAACGCAACTGGGCAGTGAGGTGACTGCCGGAATGTATCTTATCAATCCTGCAATATTGCACCGCTAACCCGGTGAACTTGGCGTGAGGGCTCCTTTGAGAAACGCTGACGATCTTGTTAATGACGCGGGCGTGTTAGAGAGAAGTCAAACGACGAATCCCCTTTACTCTATCGAAATCACTATCGTGGGAGAAAACGTCATGGACTCCGTATTTTTTCATGACAACGGTTGTGACCACATCGGTTAGACTCAACTTGCCGTTGTAAGCGGGATAGACCGAGAGCGCTGCTCTAAGAGTGCTGTCATCCACGAAAACAGTGAAAATGCGAGGCGACTCTAGGATGGCTCTTCCAGTATCCCTAGCTGCTCCCGCACCAAACCCCTTCCGCTTTCCAAGAATGGTCACAAGTTCATCAATGACGAAGTCCGTAACTAGCCCAAGCGGAGTCTTTCCTGTTCTCACGCACTCTATAATCTCATGAGATGAGTCGTGGAAATCATCGTTTAGGTCAGCGTCGCCCACCCAGACGGTTGTATCGATGAAAATCAAAGTTCTCCCGACTCGAGTCTTTCTAGGTCTTTGAGAACATTGTGCCGGCGTGAGGAACGCCCTATCCCGCAGATCCGTGTCAGCGGGTCTTGGTCGGGAGGGCAAAGTCCGCCTAGCAGACGCTCATACCGCTTGATGTACAGTTTTAGCGCTTCCTCTCCCTCTGCACTAAGCTCGAGTTTGCCATGTTTCGCAAGAACGATTCTCTTGAATTTGTCGATGGTATCCTGAGAGGCCAAGATCTTGATTTGGGCCATAGGTCACTCGGGTACCAGAGTACCAACAACGCGTATAGGCCTTTCTGTCGTGAGAATTTCAAAGGGTTCGCCAACGGGCACATCGAAGTTCTCGTCCCATACAGGCTCCACCAAGAGGTCTTGCGGTTCATAGGTGGTCATCATGTGCAGGCGACGGCGGATGAGGTGGTCGCGGATGCTGTGCGAGCCTACCTCCGAGGTCAAGTCGCGAAGAGTACCGAGACGTAGAGATGCTGCTAGGGATACAAAAGCGTCGCGTATCAGATTTGGGGTTGGCATAATGGGCTTTGGGACGCCCACCCGATTGAGTGAGAGTACCGCCGGATTTGAACCTTGGAACTGGGTAGGACGCGGAAAGAGGAACCCCGTCAAAGTATGCGGCGGATCGGGAGGGATCGGGTGAGATTGACGCGAAGCTGGTGATCTGAACCTAGAGCATGGTGTACGCCCGGTCCACTATCCCCAATTTACGCTCGATCAGGTTCAAATCGCTCTCTCGCAAGTTGGTGATCTCAACCTGTAGTTTGGTGGACTTTCGGATGACTTTCAGTGTTATTGCAGAACTGTAGAAAATGATGAGGTTGAAGCTTGAGTGCGACGAGTTTCCCGTCTAAAAACCTTGAGCGACTAAGCCTAGAGGGCAGTCTGCTTGACACTTGCCCAAGGCGAGCGGGGATCATCTGAAGGCTAGGCTTTTCTGCTTGATTTCGTGCGTTTCCTCATGCGTTGCTTTTTCTTCTGTCGCTTTCGCATCACGTAGTCTGCCCTGCTCAATTTATGTGGCATGCTACCTTTCTCCACGTTGCGCCTTTGCATGCCGACGCATGTACTTCAGGATAGCTGCTGGACATGATTTCAGTATCTTGAGATGCCAGGCTGGTGGTCCATGAGCATCTTCTCGGAGCCGCTACAGTGAGTCTCTCGGGGATTGTCGGCAGAAGACACGGTACGTTGACTCCTGTCTTCGCGCTTATCTCCAGTATTTCTTCTGCTACGAATATTTTACGCGTTTCCGCGAGCACATTGTCTGAATGTTCACGGGTCGCGAGGTCCACTTTGTTGATGCAAATGAGAACGGGAACGTCGTGGATCTCTTTATTCATGATCTCATGAGGGGTCGTGATCTTTCGAATCACTGTTTCTAGGTCATCGCCAGCATCTACGAACAGGTGAACAAGGTCAGAATTTGCCAGCTCGTTCAACGTGGTGTGGAAAGCGCTTAGCAGCAGAGGGCCAAGCTCCGTCTGAC